>DASXYI010000020.1:0-10928 GCA_036502605.1 Steroidobacteraceae bacterium | reverse complement strand
TCGCTTATTGGCTCGCCGTGTCATTTCGCTGCTGCGGAGCAACCGCGTCGCCAGCGAGCGCGGCATCCGGGTAATTGCTGCACAAGGGACGGCGCGGGTGAAGCTCAAAATTGCCTTGCCTGCATTTCCTCGAATCCTCGGTTTGGAGGGCCGTGAAAGCTATCGCGAACGCGGCTGGAGCTGTTATGCTGCCCTCACCGTTTAAGCCGAGGCTGCTCCGCATGAACGAGGGTATCCACGCAGAAAAGACCGCTTCTGAGCTGCAAGATCGGGTGACCGAACTCATCGAGCAACAGACGGCCTTCTCGGAAGTGCTGCGCGCTGGCTCATGAATGAGGCAAGTCATGGAGCATCGGGACCCTTCATCGCCGACAACCATGCCGGCGATTCTCCGGTACGGCATTGCAGTTCTGTCCATAGCAATCGCAATCGGGTTGGATTTCTTCCTGCTCCGGCACTTCGAGGCTATTTTGACGCCGTTCCTGCTCGCGGTCGCCGCGACCGTTTGGTTTGCGGGGACCGGGCCAGGCGTGCTCGCCATTGTCCTTTCAGTCCTTAGCCTTAATTACTTCTTCCTGCGTCCGTTTTTTTCCTTCAGCCCGATCAGCTATACCGATCTGGTTTATCTGACCTTTTGCATATTTTGCGCCCTGGCGGTCGGCTGGGTCAGCGGCGTGCGACGACGGGCAGAGCAGGAGCTTCGTCAGGCCCGCGAAGAGTTGGAGGCCGCGGTAGCGGAACGGACCGCCAGCTTACAGCGGAGCGAGCGATATTTGGCAGAAGCACAGAGGCTGACTCACTGCGGTGTGACGGCCTACAAGGGCTCGAGAATTTTCTTTGGGTCGGAAGAGATTTACCGCATCTGGGGGTTTGATCCGGCGCAGGGTGTTCCAAGCCGCAAAGATGCGCTGCAACGGATCCACCCCGACGACCGTGACCGGTTGAACGCAGAGGTTGAGCGTGCGGTGAGGGAGAAGAAACGTTACTCCACCGCGTTCAGAATCGTACTGCCCGATGGAACGGTGAGACACCTCGAATCAATCGGCCAACCAGTGTTCTCAACAAATGGGGAACTGGTCGAGGTGGTCGATACAGAGATCGACGTGACAGAACGCAAACGGGCCGAAGAAGCATATCGCGAGGCGCAACTGGAACTCACGCACGCCAACCGCGTCGCGTCGATGGGCCAGTTGACGGCCTCGATCACCCATGAAGTGAATCAGCCGATCACCGCGGCAGTCACCTACGCGCTGGCCGCTCGGCGTTTCCTAAAAGCCGAGCCACCAAATTTTCATGAGGTGGATGACGCGCTCTCTCTGATTGTCAAGGAGGGGAATCGCGCAGGCGAGGTCGTCGAGCGAGTTCGTGCGCTCATTAAAAAGGCGCCCGCACGAAAGGACGCCGTAGCGATTGACGATGCTATCCTTGAGGTTATTGCTCTCACCCGTGCGGAGGCCGCAAACAATAGCGTGTCGGTGCGGACGCAATTTGCGGAGGGCATGCCGCCTGTCCAGGGTGATCGGGTGCAACTGCAACAAGTGATGTTGAATTTGATCCTCAATGCCATCCAGTCGATGAGTGGCGTTGCGGACGGCAACCGCGAATTGCAGATCAGCATCGATGCCGTTCCGTCCGAAGGTAGCGTGCGCGTCGGGGTGCGGGACACCGGCCCGGGCCTGAGCCCGGAGAGCATCCCGCGTTTGTTCGAGCCATTCTACACTACCAAACCCGAGGGCATGGGCATGGGCTTATCAATATGCCGCTCGATCATCGAGGCTCATGGTGGGCGGCTGTGCGCGATCCCGTGCGAACCGCAAGGTGCTCTCTTTCAGTTTACGATCCCCGCTGACTGAACCGCCATCCGTGATCGATGTCGCCTATTGGTACCTTTGAGACATGCCGACCGGGCGTCCGAATGTCCGCTAATTGGGGAAGACCGGAAGCAGTCGGCCGACGGCCAAAGCGAGGCGATTGAACCCGAGGTGGGTCGCAGCACGTGGACCCGGTTGTGTTTGCGTCTTTTCCACTTGCCGCGTCGTCGCAAACTGCTAGCTTTTCTGCATTTGACGAAGCGGCGACTTTGTGGGGACAAATGCATCGGCGCGAGTTCATCAAGCTGATCAGCGGGACGGCCGCTTCTTGGCCGCTCGGGGCACGCGCGCAGCAGTCGCTGCCGGTGATCGGCTTTCTCAACGTGGCCTCGCCGGAAGGATATGCGAATTATGTAGCCGCGTTTCGCGATGGCCTGAAGCAAAGCGGCTATGTCGAGGGCCAAAACGTCACGCTCGATTATCACTGGGCGGAGGGACATTATGATCGTTTGCCGGAGATGGCCGCCGATCTGGTGCGCCGGCAAGTTTCGGTAATTGTCGCCAATACGCCCGCTAATCTGGCTGCGAAGAAAGCGACAGACACTATCCCAATTGTATTCACCACTGCTAGCGATCCGGTCGGAATTGGCCTCGTGTCGAACCTGAGCCGACCCGGCGGCAACGTCACCGGCGTAACCCAATTGAATGTGACGTTAGGCCCGAAACGGCTGGAAGTGGCGCACGAGCTGATGCCCGCTGCGACTGTCATTGCGCTGCTCGTGAACCCGAGTGATCCTGTACGCGCTGAAACGCTTTCAAGAGAAGTGCAGGCTGCGGCCGATCATCTTGGATTGCAGCTTCATATCCTACGTGCGCGCTCCGAGCCGGAAATCAATGCCGCATTCGTTGGCTTTGCCCAACTGAAAGCCGGCGTGCTCGTGATTGGTGGTGACGCCTTTTTCAATTCCAGAAGCAAACTGCTCGCCGAACTTTCGTTGCACTATGCGGTGCCCGCGATCTATGAGTATTCTGAGTTCACCGAAGCTGGCGGCCTCATTAGCTATGGCGGCAGTATCAAGGAATCATATCGATGGGCCGGCATATACACCGGCCGCATTCTCAAGGGCGACAAGCCGGCCGATCTCCCTGTTCAACGGTCCACCACGGTCGAGTTGATCGTTAACCTGAAATCAGCCAAGGCCCTCGGCGTCACCGTGCCGCTCGCGCTGCTCGGCCGCGCCGATCAGATAATCGAGTAAAGAATAGCGATTTCCGATATTGGCACGAACCGGACCAACCGTGCCGGTCTAATGATGTCCGCTGTTCGCGGTAGACCGGACGTCGAATTTGGAAGGTGTCAGGACCGGTTTTGACCCGAAGCGGACATCGGGAAGTTACGCAAGTCGAAGTTCACTGGTCCGGGAATATGGCCTGGCCACGAATTTCGCCGCCGGGGTTCGCTTGAGTATGTACGTTCACATACCATCGACCCGCCACAAACTGATCCGCCTGCTCGGGTGTCAGGATGACTTGTCCGCTGACTGGGCTCTCGACCGTGCTGCCCTTTGTCGATAGCCAAATGGCGACACTCGCTTTTTCCCGCCGTGAGGCGGGTCCGTGGAAATGAACCATAGTCGGCGGTCCCGATAGGTCTCTGCAACTGATTGTCCATTTAAGGGTTCGGGTTTCCCGATCGTAGATGAATTCAGCGAGACCGGTCGCTGCGGTTTGTATCGGCGGCTCCTCTTCTTCACCGCTGAGAGTCACTTTGATGATTGCCGGATCGGCATAGCATGCGCTCACCCAGGAGCAAGCCACGGACAAAGCCGCAATTGCTAAGCCGCGACGGAGAAAAACGATCGACAGCATCAGAGCCCCCGGTCTTTGTTTAGCCGCCTCTAACCATACTACGACTGCTGGCCATGTGGTATGCAGTTGTGGGCGTCCGCCGACCCCAAACACCTATTAATTTCGACCCTTGAATGGCAGATAAGGAACCGGCTCCGTCGGCGATCGCCGTCGGCAAAGGCGTTACGAGCGGGTGGCTGGCATCCGCTGTAAAGGATGTCGCAATGCCGCACCTGTCGATCCGCGCCCGATTAATCCTTCTCTCATTCTCATTGCTGGCAATTCTTGCCCTCTCGATTTTGCTCTTAAGCCGCGAGCTGGCGCGCGACTCTGAAGCCCTGACGGAGGAGACCCGTCTTGTCACCATTGTCAGGAGCGCGAATACCGCAAGTAAGCACTTTGGTGATCTTCGTTATTGGCTGGCCGACTTCGCCGAGACGTTGCTTTCCAGCTCGCAACAGAAGGCCGCTGCAGCCAAAGTTCGTCTCGACTCCGACCTGATCGAAATCGCGTCCGTTGATCCCGCCGCGGTCGCGGCGATCGGGAGAGAGGTGAGCGGCCTCAACGAGCTGGCGCAGAAGGCCGCCGCCGCGTATTCCAGCGATGACACCGCAGGCGGCCGCGCCCTGATGGAGCAGGCGAAACAGCACATCCTTACGGTCGATGAAGAGATCGAAAGGATCGTCGATCGGGTAGAGCGGCAGGCCGTGACGCGACGTGACGCGTCTGTGCGCCAGGCGGAATTTGCGGTCAACGCCTCGATCGCCGGCGGTATTATCGCATTGGTCCTCGCATTCGTCCTAACGGCATTGATCGTACGTTCGATCGTAACGCCACTGCGGCGAGTCGAACAGGGCATGATCGCAGTCACCCGCGGGGAACTTGATGTGTCGCTGCCGCCAGCGGACCGTGACGAGATCGGCGCGATGGCGCGGGCGCTCCGCATGTTGCGCGACAGCTTAATCGAGCGCGAGCGCCTCGAGCGAGAGATCATCGTGGCGCGTGATACGGCCGAAGCAGCCCTTCGTGACTTGAAGTCAGCCCAGGCGAATCTGGTTCATGCCGAGAAAATGGCCTCGCTAGGTCAGGTGACCGCGGGCATCGCACACGAGATAAAGAACCCACTGAATTTCGTGAACAACTTTGCATCGCTCTCGATCGAGCTGCTCATTGAGTTGAAGAATATTTCGAGTCAGGCGTTCGCAGCACGCAATCCCGACCAAGGTGTCGAATTTTACGAACTGGTTCGTTTGTTGACCGGCAACCTTGAAAAGATTGTAGAGCACGGCAGGCGTGCAGACGGCATAGTGAAGAGCATGCTCTTGCATTCCAGCGGTGGCAGGGGCGACTGGCAGGAAGCGAACATCAACGATCTTGTCGAGGATGCACTAAACCTCAGCTATCACGGAACCCGCGCTCAGGGCCAGGAGATCAATGTTACTGTTCAGCGCGAATTGGACCCTTCGGCCGTACCGATCGAGTTGGTGCCGCAGGATGTAACGCGCGTGCTGTTGAACTTGCTTGGCAATGGATTTTATGCCGCGGCGAGGAAAGCGCACGTGACGGGCATGCCTGCCGTCTTAAAGGTGACTACACGGGAGCTTGGCGATGCAATAGAAATCCGGGTGCGCGATAACGGCGTTGGCATCCCACCTGATAATCGCGACAAGATCTTTCAGCCCTTCTTCACGACCAAGCCGACCGGCGAAGGCACCGGCCTTGGCCTGTCGATCAGCTACGACATCATTGCCCAGGAACATGGCGGCGCAATTAATGTTGATAGTCAGGAGGGGGAATTTTCCGAATTCACGATCCGGCTTCCGCGCCGAAAGCACGGCGCGCCCTTCCGGGGGGGCGCCTGATCAGTCGATGGTTACCACCGCCACTTTTCAATCTTGCTTGGTAAATGACGCTCACTCTTACTTCGTTTGTCCGCTTCTGGCACCAAGCGGACATAGGGGTGGTGGCCTCATGTCTGTTGCTGGGGGAAGATCGGAAGTGGCTCGGATGCGGCCCGAAGTCTCAGTTTGGACCCGAAGCAGATCATCGGCGACTAGCCGCCAATCGCCGCCGACGTTGAAGCATGGCGCCCGTCGTAGTAGAAAAGAATCATGCGTGCTCCCTTTGCGACTCTGTCACGTTTTCTTGCCGTCTGCCTTTTGGTTCTCGCATCTGCGGCACCAGCATTGTCAGATGACCAACCTCCGCCAGATCGCTCGCGAGACGGTCCGCGCCAGGAGTGGCGCGCTCTCGCTCAAGGGCAGGTCGATTTCAACATCTCAGACCTTGCCCGAGTACCAAATTCTTTGAAGCTCGCAGCCGAGCACTCTCGTTGCCAATACAGGGAGGGCATTCAGGTAGAACCAGTTCATTTTCTTGAAACTGCAAATCGGCTCCTCGCCATCGTTACTTGCTGGGGACCAATCAAGTCGCATCAGCAAGTTTTTGATCTTTCGGATCGGCAAGTAGTGAAGACACTGCAATTCCCAGTGGCCGCTCAGCCGTATGGATTCAGCACGTCAATTGCCGCGCCCGGAATCGTTGTCTGGGAAACGGAGACCGCGCTATTCCGCTCGGAGACGACCTCCGATGTGATCAGCACCCCACGTGCGCGTTATACTTATCGGCTGGATGCTGGCACAGACGGGTTCGTGGTGCTTCGAGTGGAATATCAGCTGGTCGGCGCAGAATGGACAACTTTATGGAAAGCCCCGCGATGGACCGACCTCACGAAGCGCCCCTGATTATAATGGCCGCTTGTGGCACTTAGCGGACATCGCGATCGGTGAGCCTAACGTCTGCTTTCAAGGGTTGAGCGGACACCCTTCGCTTTCGCCCTTCTGGCTTGGACGTACAAGTCGCCCAGACTGTTGTCGCGAGGACGCGGGCAAAACACCAGAAACCGCCGCCTGTTTTGCCTGACGAGTCAAGTTCGCGGCGCAAAAATATATCTCTTTCCGTAAATCGGAAACAGGCGTATATCTACGGCATCCCGCCCGCATGAGGGGCGTTTCGCGATCGTCACGATTCGTGGTGCGGGCTGCGATGGACGCGGTTGGGCCGCAAGACGTGCGGCGCAACGCGTACGGTCAAGCCGTGTGGTCCTGGCACCCCGACGCTGGTGCTAAGTCTTCGATCACAAGTCGATAGACGACAGAGGCTAACAAGCCCGGTACTCTGGGGAGAGCGCGGAGCAGCCGTAAAACCATTGCGCAGGGAGTGCCGTGCGATTTCGGCCCTGCCTGACGACTTGTGGGCATTTTCCTTTTCAGCCCACGAGGATTGCGGGTGCGGTTGAGCGCCCGGCATTCCCTGCGCCCTCTGCTTGAGGGAGCGACGGTTTGATGCATCACCCGGACGCGAAATCGCGCCGCGGGAATGCTGCGTCACGTCTTACTAGATGTCGTCGTCCGGCTTGACCGGACGACCCAGTATTCCAGAGGCGTCTCAGATGAACTCCGCCGTCTCTGGAATACTGGATCATCCGCTTTCGCGGACGATGACACCGAATGGTTGTTTGACATCTCGAGTCCGACAGCGAGCGAACCACGCTCTTCCGCGAGGGGATGGTGCTGCGCGCCCAAACAAAAAACGCGGCGGAATGACCCGCCGCGTTTTAAAATTCAGCAAAGCAACAATGGAGAGGATGCTACTCCTCGTCCTGCTTCTTCCCACCAATCGTCTTCAGCTTCGCGAACACGGCGTCGACATTGAGATCGTCGCTGCTCTTCTTCTCTGCGGTCTCCAGCTCCACCTCCTTGCGCGTGGTCTCGGAGGCCGGCAGCAAGGTGGCGCCGCCATATTGCTGGTCGATCGGCTTCTCCTTGGCCGCGCGCTGCACTTCGAAGTCGAGCTCGATCTGCGAGCACAGGCCGAGCGTCACCGGGTCCATCGGCGTCAGGGTCGAGGCGTTCCAGTGGGTGCGGTCGCGCACGCTGGCGATCGTGGTCTTGGTGGTGCCGACGAGGCGCATGATCTGCGCGTCCTTCAGCTCGGGATGATTGCGCACCAGCCACAGGATCGCGCTCGGCCGCTCATGGCGGCGCGACACCGGCGTGTAGCGCGGTCCCTTCTTCTTGGCGGCCGGCGGCAGGATCACCTTGCTCTCCTCGAGCCTGAGGCGGTGGTCCGGATCCTTTTCGCCGCGCTCGATCTCCTCGCGGGTCAATTGTCCGCTGGCAATCGGGTCCGAGCCCTTGATGCCCTGGGCGGCGTCGCCGTCGGCGATGGCGCGGATTTCCAGCGGGTGCATCTTGGTGAAATCGGCGACCTGGTCGAAGGTCAGCGCGGTGTTGTCCAGCAGCCAGACGGCGGTCGCCTTGGGCATCAGCGGCGCGTTGCTCATGGCAAATCTCCTTTGTGCTTCGCCCGCCTGTCCTTGGCGAAGCCGGTGGTCATCAATGGCGGGAATTCGCGCCTATATAGGCCCTTCCGGGCCTGTGGCGCAATGGTTTGCTAAAGTGCCTTGACATGAGCCGAAACCAGTCCCAAGTCCTTATCCGAATTGACCGTTCCCCCGCCGCCGGCGTGGGCCGATTCGCCCCCGAGACCGCTCTTATGGCCGCCAAACCAGACCCCAAACCGGACCTGAGAATCGTGCTTTGTTCGCCAAGGGGCTTTTGCGCCGGCGTCGTCCGCGCCATCGACACGGTGGAACGGGCGCTCACCATCTATGGCGCCCCGGTCTATGTCCGCCACGAGATCGTCCATAACAAATATGTGGTCGACAGCCTGAAGAAAAAGGGCGCGATCTTCGTCGAGGAACTCGCCGAGATTCCCGACAAGACCAACGCGCCGGTGGTGTTCTCCGCCCACGGCGTGCCGAAATCGGTTCCCGCCGAGGCGAAGGTGCGAAATTTCTTTTCGCTGGACGCGACCTGCCCGCTGGTGACCAAGGTGCATCGCGAGGCCGCGATCCATTTCAAGCGCGGCCGCGAGATTTTTCTGATCGGGCATTCGCACCATCCCGAAGTTGTCGGCACGCTCGGGCAGTTGCCGCCGGGCGCTGTGACCCTGATCGAGACCGACGAGGATGCGCGCACCATCGCGCCAAAGGACCCGAACAACCTCGCCTTCGTGACGCAGACCACGCTGTCGATCGACGACACCGCGCACATCGTCACGATCCTCAAAGAGCGCTTCCCGAACATCAACGGGCCGCACAAGGAAGACATCTGCTACGCCACCACCAACCGCCAGCTCGCGGTGAAGAAGGTGGCGCCGGTGGTGGACGCGCTGATCGTGGTCGGCGCGCCGAATTCGTCGAACTCGCAGCGCTTGCGCGAGGTTGCCGAGCGCGAGGGCTGTCCGATTTCGGTGCTGGCGCAGCGCGCCGGCGATATCGACTGGAAGCGCTTCGAGGGCATCACGAGCCTCGGCATCACCGCGGGCGCCTCCGCGCCGGAAGTGATCGTCGAGGAGATCATGGGCGCGTTCGCCGAGCGCTACACGCTGCATGTGGAGACGGTCTCGGCCGCGGAAGAGAACGAGTTCTTCCCGCTGCCGCGCTCGGTGCGGCCCGACGCGGCATAGCGTGCTCCCATGGCGGTCTATACCGACGTCGCCGCCGAAGAGCTTGCGGACTTCCTCAGTGAATACGACATCGGTGAACTGCTGTCCTACAAGGGCATCGCCGAAGGCGTCGAGAATTCGAACTTCCTGGTGCATACCAGCAGGGGCGCCTACATCCTGACGCTCTATGAGAAGCGCGTCGCGGTCGACGATCTCCCGTATTTCCTGTCGCTGATGGCCCATCTCGCCGAGCGCGGCGTGCGCTGCCCGCAGCCGGCGCGGAATCGAAAAGGCGAGGTCTTTTCGACCTTGGCGGGCAGGCCGGCCGCGATCATCAACTTCCTCGAAGGCGTGTGGCCGCGGCGGCCGAATGCGGCGCATTGCGCCGGCGTCGGCGAGGCGCTGGCGAAGATGCATCTCGCCGGGCGCGACTTCCCGCTTGTCCGCAAGAACCCGCTCTCCGTCTCCGGTTGGCGGCCGCTGTTCGATCAGGCGGCCGCGCGTGCCGACAGCGTGCAGGCGGGCTTGCGCGATTTCATCGCCCGCGAGCTCGATCATCTCGAGGCGCGCTGGCCGGGCGATCTGCCTGAAGGCGTGATCCATGCCGATTTGTTTCCGGACAACGTGTTCTTCCTCGGCGACCGGCTGTCGGGACTGATCGACTTCCCGTTCTCCTGCAACGACATCCTCGCCTATGACGTCGCGATCTGTCTCAACGCCTGGTGCTTCGAGATCGACGGCGCCTTCAACGTCACCAAGGCCCGCGCGCTGCTCAACGCTTACGGCCGCGAGCGCAAATTGTCGGACGCCGAACAGGACGCGCTGCCGCTGCTCTCGCGCGGCGCGAGCCTGCGCTTCCTGCTGACGCGGCTGGTCGATTTCCTCAACGTGCCGCCAGGCGCGCTGGTGAAGCCGAAAGACCCGCTGGAATATGTGCGCAAGCTGCGTTTCCACCAGGGCGTCGCCAGCGTGCGCGATTATGGGCTGGCGACGGGGATGGTCGTGTGAGCGCGCTGCCGCAGGTTACGATTCACACCGACGGTGCGTGCTCGGGCAATCCCGGGCCCGGCGGCTGGGGCGCGATCCTGAAATTCGGCGAGGTCGAGAAAGAGCTGAAGGGCGGCGAGGCGCACAGCACCAACAACCGCATGGAATTGATGGCCGCGATCTCGGCGCTGGAAGCGCTGAAGAAATCCTGCCAGGTCGACCTCTACACCGACAGCCAGTATGTGCGGCAGGGCATCACGGGGTGGATTCACGGCTGGAAGAAGAACGGCTGGCGCACCGCCGACAAGAAGCCGGTGAAGAATGCCGAGCTGTGGCAGCGGCTCGATGACGCCTTGAAGCCGCATCAGGTGCGCTGGCACTGGGTCCGCGGCCATGCCGGCCATGACGAGAACGAGCGCGCCGATCAGCTCGCGCGCGACGGCGTCGCGATGGCGAGGTTGAAGGGGTAGGAACGATTTGCACGCCCCAAATGCCTTCGTCATGGCCGGGCTTGACCCGGCCATCCACGCGCTTCCTCTCGCTCAGGTCAAAGACGTGGATGCCCGGGACAAGCCCGGGCATGACGACGCAATACTGGGCTGTGCGCCCGCAATGACGTTCAGCTCAAAGCTGCCCGAGCAGCGTGTCGCCGCCGGAGACCTCGACCTTGCCCGGCGCCGGCTCGAGGTTGAACTTCTTCACCGTGCCGTCTTCCACCAGCATCGAGTAGCGCTTGGAGCGGATGCCGAGTCCGTTGCCGGAGGCGTCGAG
>DASXYI010000019.1:0-97306 GCA_036502605.1 Steroidobacteraceae bacterium | reverse complement strand
GCGAGCAGGCGTGCACCGCGTCGTCGACGGCGCTCCAGCTCCTTCAATTTCTGTGAGTGTCTCATCCGTACCTCGAATGTAACCATTCCAGGTGCTTGGACCGCAAGAGCGGTAAAAAGTGTCACTCACTTACGCATTTCTCAATAATATGAGGCCGAACCATGGATTGGTCCCATGCGTAGAGGAATGCGGACTTCGGACGGTCGGGAGAAAGCATGAGTTTAGGTCGATGGAGCGTTCTGATCCCGATCGGCACTCTCTTCTTGGTGTGCACGCTGGCGATGGGCCAATCTCAACCGTCTCACAAAGACAACTCGCTCCCCTCGACGAACTTCTCCGCTGACGGGACGGTCGATCGCAGCGCGCTCCCGAGGCCGGCGCCGGGATTCGCCAATGCCCACGTGGCATCGAATCCGCAGGCGCCCGACGCGAAAGGGGTTGGGGAGAAAACCTGCATCGCCTGCCATAAACTGGAGGCAGATCATTTTACGCACACCCTGCATTCCTTGGGACTGCACGTCGCCAACCGCTCGGATCCGGCCATTCCCGTGTGTGAAGCCTGTCATGGCCCCGGATCGGAACATGCTGCCAAGCCGCAAATCAAAGGACTCATCATCGGATATACCAAGAATTCTGGCACCCCAATCGATGTTCAGACGAAAACCTGCCTGACCTGTCACGCGGGCGGCCCGCGCGACCACTGGCAGGGATCGGTTCACCAGCGCAACGACTTGTCCTGCAGCGACTGCCACAACCCCATGGCGAAATTCTCGGTGCAAGGGTTGATGGCGAAGGCTTCGATCAACGATACCTGTGCACAGTGTCACCGGGATATCCGGCAGCAATTCAATCGCCGTTCGCATATGCCGCTGCCCGAAGGGCAAATGAGCTGCGACGACTGCCATAATCCGCATGGCACCTTGACCAATCCGCTGCTCAAGACCAATACGGTCAACGAGACGTGCTATCAGTGCCATGCAGAGAAGCGCGGTCCGTTCTTGTTCGAGCATGCGCCTGTGCGCGAGAACTGCCTCAATTGCCACACGCCGCACGGCTCCAATCAGAGCACGTTGTTGCTGGCACCGATTCCGTTCCTGTGTCAGCAATGTCATACGAATTTCCTGCATCCGAACGACCTGCAGACGAAGCAGGCCTTGGGAACCGGCTCAAATCCGGATGAGCGCGTCATGGGGCGAGGCTGCCTCACCTGTCACGCGAACATCCATGGATCGAATGCTCCGTCGGGCGTGCGATTTCATGAGTAGCGCACGAGGGACTGAGGAGGAGGGTGCTTACACCATGCGAAAACTGAAACTCACCGCCGCCCTGGCTTTCTTGGCGGTGCCCGTATCCGTGTGGGCTGACAGCGGCGTTGGCGTCGACACCTGGCGCGCGAACAAGCTTGACCCCTCGGGTGGCCAAGCGACCAAACCTCTCGATTCGGACGGCACGAGTTGGCTCGAGCCTGGCCAGCATCGATCGCCGACGGGAAACTTGTATGGAACTCCCACGGAAGAGCCGCATCCGGAGACCTTGAGCGTCTGGCAGATTTACGGAACCTTCGATGTTGGCTATTTGCATACCACGGGTACGAAAACCGCGCTCTACGATCGCTATACGCGATGGCCGACCAACGGGCCGGCGTTCGACTTCGACGTGAACGCCGAGCGGCCGTCCGACGGCAGCTACGCCGAGGCGCGCGGGAGCCGGATCAGCGCCGAGGATCAATATTACGAGGCCGTGTACGGCAAGGCCGGTGCCTACAAAGCCGAGATCTTCGTGCGCGACATGCCGAATCTCTTGTCGACCGACGCGAAACCGATCTTCAACGGGGTGGGAACCAATAATCTCACGCTGGCCGGCGGTCTCGTTCCCGGCGGCAGCACGCAGGCTCAAGTTGCGGCCGTCTCGGCCGCGGCACCGCAGACTTGGCTTGGAACGGAGCGCAACAAGCAGGGCATCGCACTCTCCGCCTATCTCACGCCGCATTGGACCGTGTACCTCAATGCCAGCGACGAACAGCGCAAGGGCACCCGACCCTACGGTGGACCTTTCTTTTTCGTCTACGACGCCATCGGCGGCTCAGTTTTGGAAACGGTCAAGCCGATCGACGACAGCACCGTCAATATCACCGCGGGGGCGCGCTATGCCGGCTCCGAATGGCGCTTCGATATCGGGTATTCGGGTTCGATATATCGCGACCGCTATCTTTCCTATATGTTCCGGAATCCTTTCGTACTGGGGCCGCCGCTCGTGCCGGGGGGAGGAGTGTCGTCGCCCCCCAACCAAGGCCAGATGTCCATGGAGCCGGATAACGAGTATCACAATCTGCACGCGACGGTCACGCGCCTGCTGCCGATGAACGGCGAGGCCTCGCTGACCGCGGGTGTCGGGGAAATGAACCAAAACGACAACCTCATTGCTCCCACCAATTGCCAGGGTACGTTCGGGTTCTCTTCCACCGGCTCATTCGCCATAGGGCCGCAAAATCCACAGCTGTTTCCCTGCAGTCAATGGAATACGACGGCGGCGCTCTCGCGGACGACGGCGAACATGGCCATCGTCACGACCTTGACCCAAGGCACGCTGGTGCTGCAGCCGACCAGGGACCTGAGCGTGCGCGCCGGCGCGAAATACTATCGCGAGGACTATCGCAATCAGTACTTGATGTACAACCCGCAGAACGGCTCTTATGGCTATGTGGCGGAAAATGGCGCGCAGGGCAGCATCGTTACTGGTCCGGGCATCTGGAATCCGGTGACGTATCCCGTGACCACCGACGTGCAGGTGGAAAGCATTCCTTATAGCTGGCAGACGATCGAAGCGTACGGCGGCGCCGACTGGAAATTCTCGCCGCACGACACGGTGGGCTTGACGTACACCTTCGACCACTACAGCCCGGCGCATCGAGAAGTGAGCTATGTCGATGACAACACCATCAAGCTCAATTGGACGGATAAAAACCTCAACTGGCTCACGTTCCGGTTCAATTACACGTATCTGAAGCAATCGGGAAGCGTGTATAACTCCGACCCGTATGCCTTCGCGTTCTTCCAGAACCTGCCGGGGTTCGTGCCCGCAGATGCCACGATCACGGCATGGACCGTCAATGCTCAGCGCAAATACGACATTTCGGATCGCACGGAAAACAAAATCGATTTGATGGCGACCCTGATGCCCCGTCCCGACATGACCGTCACAGCCTCTGTACGCGGTGATTGGAATCAGTATCCGACGCAGATCGGCCGGCAGGGCTACAATACCTCCTCGGCCATGTTGCAATGGGAGTGGCAGTTCCAGCCACTTAGCAGCATGAGTGCATGGGCCGGACTCGATCGTTCGAGTATGCACGTGGCGAACGTCAATGAGGCGAACTTGACCCCGGATGACGCGCTTGGCGGGACGATGTATCCGCTCGCGAACCGATGGTGGGCGGCCGATAAACAGCGCAACTGGTCGGGCGGCGCCTCGCTCACCCACGATTTCGGCGCCACGCGCTATGTTGGGCCGACGCGTTTGGATTTCAGTTGGAACTATCAGGCGTCGCGCGGTATCACCAGCTACAACTTTGCCTCGCCCGGCGCACTGACGGACGCCTCCGTCGCCCCCACGGCGGGCAGCCAGTTTCCCGCGATGACCTACATCGTCAATTCCCTGACGGCGAGTTTCACCGTGCCGTTGAGCGATCGCGCGTCACTGCGCCTCTACGACTACTACGAACATGGTCAGATCAGCGACTGGCACTATGCTGGGTTCAACAACACATTGGTGTACGGCAGCCGCGCGTATACCGACGGCGGACCTCAAGCGTACAACACGAACGTGATCGGTCTGTTCGTCAACGTCAAGCTGTGAGGCGGGCGATGAGAAAATTCAGCCGCATGTTCGGCTCATCGGTTGGCGGCGCTGCAGTGGGTGCTGTACTCCTGATGGCGGCGAGCGCACCGGCGGCCGCGCCGCGCTACGCGGATCTGCGGCACCTCGAGCCCGTCCACGGCGATGCAGCGGTCGGAGCTAAAAAGGCGACCTTGTGCTTTGCCTGCCATGGGGCGAGCGGGGAATCCGTGGCCCCTACGTTTCCGCGCCTGGCGGGCCAGCGGGCCGAGTATTTGTATCACCGACTCATTTCCTTCAAGCGGGCCGATCCGAAGGATCCGTACTATTCCGTGTCGCCGATGACGCCGAACGTTGCCAGCTTGAGCGACACTGACATGCGCGATCTGGCCGCGTATTTCTCGTCACAGACGCCGCCGGCGACCGCCCCCGCCGCGGCGGCACCCGGTAAGGGCGAGGCGCTGTTTCTTGCTGGCGATCCTGCACGCGGCATCCCGCCCTGTCAGGGATGCCACGGCGCCGAGGCCGGGGGACCCTCGATCAGCACCGGCCAATATGCCGCCTATCCGTCGCTGCGCGGGCAGTACGCGCCGTATCTCGTTGCGCGGCTCACGAGCTTTCACAAGAACCTGCCGCATGACACCACCAACGACTTCATCATGGGCGGCGTGGCGCAGACCCTCGACGATGAGTCGATTCAGGCTATCGCGGCCTGGCTCAGTTCGCTGACGCCGGCCAGGAGTCTGTGAAACGAATATTTCAACCGAGAGGACCATGACCATGCAAAAACCAATTTCACGCCGGACAGTCGTCAATTACGCGCTCGTAGCCGGCGCATTTCTGCCGGGGCTATACCTCGGCAGAAACGCGGCCGCCGCCGCGCTCGCACCGTTGGATCCGAGCGATCCGACCGCGAAATCGTTGGCGTACGTGAGCGATTCGTCAAAGGTCGACGCATCTGCGAATCCAACCCATAAGCCCGATCAGACTTGCTCAAACTGCGCGCAATTTCAGGGCAAGCCCGGCGATGCGCAAGGGGGCTGCAATATCTTCGTCGGGAAAAGCGTAGCTAGCGGTGGCTGGTGCAAGGTCTGGGCGAAGAAGCCTTAACACGGCGCGCCCGCGCACGGATCTGATTTATGCCGGCGGGGAATCGGCGCCCTGCGCGTCCCCGCCGGTTCATTCGGACGGTGGAAGAGCTCTGGCCGCGATCCATCGTTCAATCCGGGTTCGCATCCTGCGTCGCAAGGCCGCCGATCGCGGCCCAATCGAGGTTGTCGCCACCGTGAGCGATGACCCGGAGGAATCGCGCGTGCAGAAGGCCGCCGAGCGGCATGGGCACGCGAAGAGACTCGGCGGCAGCCAACGTAAGGCGGATATCCTTGAATCCAAGAGGCGCGGCGAAATTCGCCGGCTGAAACTTGTTGTCGGCGATCAAGCCGCCGTAGGTCTTGTACACCGGTGCGGGAAAAATTGAAGAGGTGAGCAGATCCACGAAGACCTGGCGATCAACGCCGGCCTTGCCGACGAGCGCAATCGCCTCGCCCAAGGCCTCGATGGCGGATGCCAGCAGAAAGTTTCCACTCAGCTTGACCAGATTGGCGGCCGCCGGCTCCGTGCCGATCGAAAACACCTTTTGTCCCATCGCGCCGAGGAGTGGTTGGCACGCTTCGACCGCTGTCGGGTCGCCCGCGGTCACGATGAAAAGCTTTGCCGCGGCAGCCGCCTCGGGACGGCCGAACACCGGCGCGGCGACGAAGCGTTGCCCGGCCTCAGCGTGCGCCCGTGCCAGTTCTTTCGACAGCGCGACGCTGATCGTGCTCATGGAAATATGGATCGCGCCCTTGGAGAGTTTTCCGACGATGCCGTCGTTCATCAACGCGACGTGGGTGAGCGCCGCATCGTCCGCGAGCATTGTAATGACCGCCTCACCGTTGCATGCGTCCGCAATGCTGGTGGCTCGGTGCGCACCAAGGTCCAGGAGCGAGCGGCTCTTCTCGGGGCTGCGGTTGAACACGGTGACTTCGTGTCCAGCCTTCAGGAGATTCGCCGCCATCGCCGATCCCATTCGGCCCAGTCCAATAAATCCTATCTTCATATCGACATCTCCTCAAGTTTCGGTCATTAGGATCTTTGCAGGGGCGCCATGAACTCGGGCCCGATCGGGTCCGTGATCGCCTCGCTCAAAATGCGATCGATTTTTGCTCGGCTTGCAGCATCGAGCGACCAGCCTGCGACGCCGAGCGTCGCACGTAGTTGATCGGGGCGACGACCCCCCCAGAGCGCCACGCTGATGCCTTGATCGAGCATCCAACGGACGGCCAGGTGAATCACGCGCCGCAGGTAGCGATCCTGCGCGAGTCTGTCGAGTTGCCGCACGGCCTCGAGGTATTGCGCGAAGCGGGGCGGCTGGAACTTCGGGTCGGCCCGGCGTAGATCATCGCCTTCGAAAACGGTGTCCGCGCGCATCCGGCCGCTCAGCAAACCGCGGCACAGCGCTCCGTAGCCTAGAGTTGCGATGTTGTTCGCGCGGCAGTAGGGCAGAATGTCGGATTCGATGGCTCGTTCGAACAGGTTGTACGGTGGCTGCAGCACGTGCAGAGGCGCAATCTCTCGGAAGCGCTCCATTTGAGCGACCGAGAAATTGCTGACGCCGACGGCGCGAATTTTTCCCTGATCGTGCAGCATGCGCATCGCCTCGGCGGTTTCCTCGATGGGCACGAGCGGATCGGGCCAATGAACCTGGTAGATATCGATGTAGTCGGTGCGCAGCCGACGCAGCGATTGATCGATCTCCTGCATAATTCGATCGCGGGTCGCGTTGCGGTAAACTTTGCCGTCGCGCCATTCGAGGCCCACCTTGGTGGCGATAACCGCCTGCGACCTCAAGCCCGCCGGCGCAACGGCTCTGCCGACG
The DNA here is from genome assembly GCA_036502605.1 of Steroidobacteraceae bacterium. GTDB lineage: Bacteria > Pseudomonadota > Gammaproteobacteria > Steroidobacterales > Steroidobacteraceae > Bog-1198. Next base: position 90,555 of record DASXYI010000019.1, on the reverse strand, counting down.
ATCTCCTCGGACACGCCAAAGCCATACACCGGCGCGGTATCGATGAGGTTGATGCCCTGCTCGAGCGCGGCGCGTATCGTGGCGACGGACTCGCGGTCGTCGGTTCCGCCCCACATCCAGCCGCCCATGGCCCAAGTACCAAGCGCCACGCGCCCTACACGCAATGCAGTACCTGGAATATCCACGGACTCGGTGCCGAGTTCCTGCAACTGATTCTCACTAGCTTGTCGCATGAGCAAAACTCCTCTTCGATGAATGCATATAGTCTGGGAGCGGTACATCTCCCGGATATTGCGTTTCGGAGCGCATAGGTTACGGATGAAACCCGCGCGCTGCCTAGCGGTTTCCGCCCTGCGTGATCGAGAGATTGTCGATCACGCGTCGGTCACCGGCAGCCTTGGTGGCGATGCGTATCGCGTCCCGTAAATCCCACTCGCTCGCGACGATTCCGCGCAGCACGACGTCGCCTTTTTCGATCGATACCCGGACATGTTCGTCATAGAAGTACGGATCGGCGTGCAGCGCGGCCGTCACGCGTTGGCTCAGTTCCTCGTCGGCCGCCGAATTCGGCGCTGCAGCCCGCGCGGCGCCGCCGCCCAGACCGTAAGCGGCCATTCCAAGATATGCACAAATGACCAGGATTCGCTTCGTGTATGAAATATTCATTGCCTGCTCCTACATGTTAGGTCGCCACGATGCCGGGCACGGGTTACGCAGCGGTTTCCCGGCGTTGGTGCGCAATTTCAAATGAAATGCGACGAGGGATTCGCGGAAACCGGAGCGCAATACCGTCCCCCCAATCTGGCGGTCCATTGGTCACGCGGGTCGCATCGATGAACTCAGTTCCGCAGGTTGAAATCGCAGACGCAGTCTCCAGCAGCTGGGCGGAATTGGCGTTGGCTGTCGGAGGCTTCGGGATCGGTACGGGCGAGTTCGTGACCATGGGATTGCTGCCGAATGTTGCCGGAGACCTCGGCGTTTCGGTACCCACGGCGGGACATGTGATCAGTGCCTACGCGCTCGGGGTGGTGATCGGGGCGCCGCTGATCGCCGTGATTGCCGCGCGCTGGGCGCGTCATCGCTTGTTGCTGGCATTGATGGCCTTCTTTGCCGCCGGCAATTTTGCCAGCGCGCTGGCGCCCGGCTACGCGAGCCTCATGACTGTTCGGTTCGTCGCGGGATTGCCGCACGGCGCGTATTTCGGCGTCGCTTCGCTGGTTGCCGCGTCACTGGTGCCCGCCAACCAACGAGCTCGGGCAATCGGCCGCATGATGTTGGGCCTGACCGGCGCAACGCTCGCCGGCGTGCCGTTGGCGACCTGGATCGGACAGACCTTCGGCTGGCGCGCGGCCTTTGTTTTGGTGGGCGCCATTGGTGTCGCCACGTGCGTTTTGATTTCCCGCTGCGTGCCGTCGGTTGCTCCCGTGAAGGGCGCGAGCGCCGCGCGTGAGCTGAGCGCGCTTGGCCGCAAGCAGGTCTGGCTGACACTTGGCGTGGGCTCAGTGGGGTTCGGCGGCCTGTTCTGTGTGTTGAGCTATATCGCGCCGACACTGACCCAGGTGTCGGGGTTGCCCGAGCGCTACGTACCACTCGTGCTCGCCGTGTTCGGTGCGGGCATGATCCTGGGAAATCTCCTCGGATCTTGGCTCGCCGACCGCTCGCTGATGCGCACGATCGGAGGTGTGCTGATGTGGAACGTCGTCGTGCTGTGCCTGTTCAGCGTCGCTGCACGAAACCCGTGGACGGCCACCACCGCGGTATTGCTGGTCGGTACGGGTGTTGCGATCGTGCCCGCGCTGCAGCTTCGGCTTATGGATGTCGCCGCCGATGCACAGACACTGGCGGCGGCCTTGAATCATTCCGCCTTCAACATAGCCAATGCGCTGGGGGCGTGGTTGGGCGGCGTTGCCATCGTCGGCGGCTTGGGATGGGCTTCCACCGGATGGGTGGGAGCGCTATTGGCCTTTGGCGGCCTGGTCATCTTCGCATGGTCATTGAAGGAGGAGCGGAAGCCACCCGGCGCCCTCGTGCAATGCGTCGAGTCACCTGGCGCAAACCGCGTGGGCTAGGTCTTTAAGGCCGCGATGGTTTTTTGCGGCGGCCCCGACCGCATGATCGATCCTAGATCGGGGCCTGCATCTTCAGGCCGTGCGGTGCAGGACCCGTGCGAGCGTGGTGGCCATCTCCTGCGACCGGATCGGCTTGGTGAGAAGTTCACTGACGCCGGCGGCGAGCGCCTGCTGCGTCTGGATGGCGCCGCTATAGCCGCTCAGCAGCACGATGGGCAAGTCGGCCCGATGGTGGCGCAATACACGCGCCAGCCCCGTCCCGCTGAGCCCGGGCATGGCTTCATCGGTGACGACGACGTCGAATCGCTCGGGCGCGGCCTGGAATGCAGCGAGCGCGGCGTGGCTATCGGAGAATGACACCGCCTCGTAGCCGAGCCGCGACAGCACTTCGGCGGTTGCGGCCAGGACCGGCTCCTCGTCGTCGATGAGCAGTACACGCTCGCCATGACCTCGATGCGATACGGGCGCCGCGGCCTCGACTGTAGTCAGCGTGACCGGTGAGTGCGGCAGGTAGATCGTAAACGTGCTTCCCTGCTCGGGCGCGCTCTTCACGTCGATTGCGCCGCCCGAGTCGGTGACGATCGCGTAAACCAGCGACAGGCCGAGACCGGTGCCCTGGCCGGCTTTCTTAGTGGTAAAGAAGGGCTCGAAAATACGGGACAGCGTCGCCTCGTCCATGCCGGATCCGCTGTCCTTGACGGCTAGGCGCGCGTAGCGGCCCGGCCAAAGACTTCCGTGCGAGAGCGCTCGCTCGGTGGAGATGTCGGCGGCCTCGAGTGACACGCCCAAGCTGCCGCCGCCGCTCATGGCCTGGATCGCATTGCTGCACAGGTTCATTACCACCTGGTGCAGTCGGGTGGCATCGCCGGTCACGACGAGAGGCGGCTCGGAGGTATTCGCCCCCAGACGGATGCCGACGGGGAGCGAGCCTCGGACCAATTCGAGCGTCTCCGCCACGACATGGGCGATATCGACCGGCGCGCGCTTGCCGTGCTGGCTACTGCTGTATGTGAGGATCTGCTCCACGAGCTCGCGGCCACGGGACGCGGCGGTCAGCACGTTCTGCGCATAGCGCTTGAGCGGCGAGCCCGCGGGCGTTTCCTCGACGAGCATTTCGCCGTAAGCGTAGACGCCGGCCAGGACACCGTTGAAGTCGTGCGCGATGCCGCCGGCCAGCCGTCCAACCGCTTCCATCTTCTCGGCCTGACGCAGTCGCTCCTGGAGCCGCTCGCGCTCGGTCTGCGCCCACTTCTGCTTGGTGAGGTCCATCCCAGCTCCGATGTACTCGACGCTGCCCGATTCATCTCTTACGGCCTTTGCCAGAACCCGGACATATTTGACGGAACCATCCGGCATGAGCAATCTATGCTCAAAATCCACGGCCGTCCCGTCGCGGAATGCGCAATCGAGGATCTGTTGCACGAAACCGCGGTCGTCCGGATGAATTCGTTCGTATACCAGCTCGAAAGTAGGCTTGGTCGATCGGTCGATTCCAATGATTCGATAGGTTTCGTCCGACCAGTAGATTTCTCCGGTGGATGCATTCCAACCGAAGCTGCCTGTGTGGCTCAGTTGCTGTGCTTCGGCTAAGTAAGCTTCGCTCCGTCGTAACGCCGCCGCGGCGCGGCCGAGTTCCATTCTTTCCCGGGCTTCTCGTAGCGCCCGTTGCACCGAGGGCACAATCCTCGACAGCAGCGTCTTGCGAACATAGTCCGTTGCGCCGATCTTGAGCGCTTCAACCGCCACTTCTTCACCCAAGGTGCCAGACACGAAAATGAATGGCACATGCGGCCACCTTTGCTGAGCGATCATTAGTGCAGACAGGCCGTCGAAGGACGGAAGGGCATAATCTGCGAGAATCAGATCAAAGCCACCCTGATCGAGTGACGCAATGAAATCTGCCTGGGTTTCAACACGTGTTATCTGGCAGATAATGCCCTCGGCCTCGAGCGCTTCCTGAACGAGATCTGCGTCCCTGGGGTCATCTTCAAGATACAGAATGCGCAGGGGAGGTGTCATGTCCGGCTAGTTCTTTTTCATGCTTCCGGGCGGCGACTCGTTTATGACGGCCCAAAAGATCCCGAGTTCCTTGACGGCGTTCACAAACTCGTGGAAATCCACCGGCTTGACGACGTAGGCGTTCACGCCGAGCTTATAACTCGCCACCACGTCCTTCTCTTCATGCGAAGATGTGAGCACGACCACGGGAATCAACTTGAGTTTCTCGTCCGATTTGATCTGCCGTAGCACCTCCAGCCCATCGCGCTTAGGTAATTTCAAATCGAGCAGCAGGACGGCGGGATTCTCTTTCGAGCGCGCCTTGAAGTTTCCCCGGCAATAAAGATAATCCAAGGCCTCCTCGCCATCCCGAGTAACAACAACCTCGTTGGCAAGGTTATATTCCTCCAGGGCCGTTAGGGTAAGCTCGACATCGTTCGGGTCGTCTTCAACAATCAAGATGCGTCCCAAGGTGCTCATAAGTCAGGCTCCTGCGGCTTAGACAACGAAAAATAAAAGGTAGCACCGTTATCCACCTCGCCCTGCGCCCAGACCCTTCCACCATGTCGATGTACAATGCGCTGAACGGTAGCGAGCCCTATGCCGGTGCCTTCAAACGCCTCGCGCGGGTGCAGGCGCTGGAATACTCCGAATAGCTTATCCACGTATTTCATATCAAATCCGACTCCATTGTCCCGGATGAACAGCACTACCTGATCTTGCCTTTGGTCCACGCATGCAATTTCGATCTCGGCCTGCGGGCGCGTCCGTGTGAACTTAACGGCATTCGAAACCAGATTGACCAGCGCGAGTCGCAGCATGGAACGGTCGCCGCGCCAGTCGGGGAACTTACCAACTCTCCACACAACATTGCGCCCTCCGGCATCCTGCCCGACTTCGGTTACAGCTTCCTGTACGAGATGCTGCAAGCTGAGCGTTGCCATGTGCGTCTCAGCACGGCCTATTCTGGAAAAGGCCAGAAGGTCGTCGATCAGGTTGCCCATCCGTTTCGCCGAATCCAAGATGATTGTCACATATCGTTGGCTTTTGTCATCTAGCAGTGAAGCAGCATTTTTTTTCAAAAGCTCGGTGAACCCGACCATATGGCGGAGAGGCGCGCGGAGGTCGTGCGATACCGAATAGGCAAATGCCTCCAATTCTCTATTAATGGCCTCAAGCTCAGCGGCTCGTTTTCCAAGTTCTTCGTTGAGCGTGCGAATTTCATGCTCCCGCCGATTGCGCTCCGTGATGTCGTTGTTGGTTTCCAAAATCGCAACTGCGTTCCCGTACTCGTCGCGGCGCAAAGACCAGCGGCTGGACACCACCACGCCGCTTCCATCCGCCTTGGTGTGTTCGAGCACGCCATCCCAGCGACCGGTGCTCAACAGCTCGGCCTTGATGTCCTCAAGGGGTGCGGGGAAGACGGTCCGCAGCAGGCGGTGCGTAGTGACCTTGCCGACCAGTTCCCCTGCCCTATGGCCATAAAGCTCCTCGGCCCCGCGGTTCCAGAATGTTATGACGTCGTCCATGTCACGCACGCAAATGGAATCGTGCGTGAGGTCGAGCAGGCTGGCCTGCTGAGTTCTTTCAGCTACTTCCCACTCGAGTTCGTTGCGGGATTGCACGAGCTCTCGCTCGACTCGGCGCCTAATTGCGGTGAACCAGGCAAGAAGTGAGGCAAAAAATGCGAAAATGAAATAGTACGGGATTTCAGCGCGTGTAACGTAGAGAGTGTGAAGCGGCTCTGTGAAAAAGTAGTTGAAAATCAAGACTGCGAGAACAACCGCGAAAACGGCAGCCTGCGTAGGGCCGTACCAGACGGTTACGACGATGGCGAGCAGGAAAACCGTGAATTCCACGCCACGGAAATTGTAGCGCTCCAGGAGAAGCGCCGCTGCGAGCGCGACTGAGACAGCAAGAACTGCAAGGCCGTAGCTTTGAATCGCAGAGAGGGGCTTTGGCATTTCGAGTACCCCCATGTATCCATGCCGCATATTGTGCGCTATTTATTTGCACTGTCCCGTCAAAGTCACGGCTGTAACTCGATTTATGCACACGAGCCCGGTCATTGAAGGAGGAGCGGAAGCCACTTGGCGCCCTCGTGCAATGCGTCGAGCCGCCTGGCGCAAACCGCGCGGGCTAGGACTTTAGGGCCGCGAGGGTTTTTTGCGGTGAAAACGGCACGGAGCGCAGTCGCACGCCGACGGCATCGAACACGGCGTTGGAGATCGCCGCCGACACGATGGCTGAGGAGGGTTCGCCGGCGCCCCAGGGTTTTTCATTGGGGCGATCGATGAGATCGATGTCGATCTGCGGCACATCCGGAAAGGTCAGGATCGGGTACGTTTGCCAGTCAATGCTGGTGACCCGGGAGCGGTCGAAGTGCACTTGTTCGATGAGCGTGCGGCTGACCGTCTGCACCACATTGCCTTCGATCTGATTCTTCACGCCGTCGGGATTGATGATCTGTCCGCAATCTTGCACGACGGCGAAATGTTTCGCGGTGATGACGCCGGTTGCGCGAAGGATTTCAATCGTTGCCACCATGCCGACATAGGTGCGGTTGTTTTCGTACTTGACGAAAGCCATCCCGCGTCCGGTGGCTGTGCCGCCGCCCGCCGGTTTGCCGGCGCTGCGCTTCTGCCAGTTCGCAAACCGCGCTAGGCGCTCAAGCAGCTCGACCGCGCGAGAATCTCCGGCGAGATAGCGCAGGCGCAATTCAAAAGGGTCCGCGTGCGTAGCGACGGCGATCTCGTCGAGGAAAGTCTCGTTGGCGAAAGCACTTTGCATGCGGCCGGGGGCGCGGATCCACGATGGCCGCAACGGCGTGGTCGCCAGGCGATGTGCGAGGGTCTTGACGCTGGGGAACGTATAGGGGACGGCGGTGCCGTTGATGATGCCGCCGGGACTCATGACGGTCTCATGCGGCATGGCGGCCAGATCGGCCGCCACGAGCTTGACTCGGCCGGCGACGCCTTCGGGCCCGTAAAACTGCGAGTACCAGGCGGTGACGTCACCGCTCGCGTCCAAAGCCGCCTGCATGTCGATGAGCGTCGGCGGCCCCTTCGGATCCCACCCATGTTCGTCGGCGCGCATCCATTGCACGCGAACGGGTCGGCCGACCTCGCGCGCCAGCAGCGCGGCGTCGGCGGCCGCATCCTCGTGGCCGTTGCGCCCATAGCACCCCGAGCCGTCGATGTAAATCACTCGCACGTCCGCGTCGGGCATGCCGAACATCAATGCCAGCTGCTGACGCAGGTTGTGTGTAGCTTGACTGGCTGACCAGCAGGTGAGCTTGCCGCCCTCGAACGATGCGACCGCGCACGAAGGGCCGATGGACCCGTGCGTATGGATGGCGAAGTCATAGGTGGCGGACACTTTTTTGTCCGCTGCGGCGAGCGTCGCGTCGACGTCGCCGCGGTCGCTGGTCACGTCGTCCTTGGTGATCTTGGTGGAACGCACGTACTCCCACAGCTTGTCTTCGTCCGGAAGCCCCTGCCAATCCGACCAGGTGGCTTTGAGCTGTCGTGCGGCACTGATGGCACCCCATTCGGTTTGGGCCACGACCGCGAGGAAATTCCGCTGTCGTACCACTCCAATGATTCCCGGCACGCGGCTGACTGAGTCTTCATTGACCGACAGCAGAGTCGCGCCGATGGCAGGGGGGCGTACGACGCGCGCGTGCACCATGCCCGCTACTCGGAAATCGTGCATGTAGGTAAACCGGCCAGTCACCTTGTCTGGAATGTCCAGCCGTGGTTGCGAGCGGCCAACGGTCGCGTAGGCGGCGGGGTCTTTCAGCGGCGCATTCTTGTCGAGTTGGAGCGCAAAGGTTCTGCCGCCGATGAGATCGCCGTAACTGACGGATGCCGTGCCGTGCTTGGGTTTGATGACGCCTCCGTCGACAGTCAGCTCATGTTCGTCGATGCTCAAGCGCTGCGCCGCCTGCTGGAGCAGGGCGCGGCGCGCGGTTGCGGCCGCCTGGCGAATCTGCACGCCGCCGTTTTGGATCGACAGACTGCCGTAGGTGGGTCCCTGGTCCGGTGTCAGCAACGTGTCGCCTTGGATGACGTTGACCCGCGCCATGGGCACGTCGAGCTCTTCGGCCGCGATTTGCGTGATCGCGGTACGCACACCGGTGCCGAGATCCACCTTGCCCGAGAAGACGGTGACCTTTCCGTGCCGGTCGATGGCGAGAAAGCCATCGACCTGATCCGGCGCCACGGTTTTCGCCGGTGTTGCGGAGGCGGTTAGTCCGGCATTCTCCGCGAATGCCAGACGTACCGGCAAGGCAAAGCTCACGACCAAACCGCCGAACTTGAGAAACTCGCGACGGCTGACTGGAGGCGGCGATGACATCGCGTTTCCCTCAGGCGCCCGAGCATGCGCGCTTTACCGCGCGCACGATGCGCAAGTGCGTTCCGCACCGGCACAGGTTATAGGCCAGTGCCTGCTTGATTTCATCCTCAGTCGGGTGCTTGTTGGCCGACACCAATGCTGCGGACTGCATGATCATTCCGTTAATGCAGTAACCACACTGCACGGCCTGTTCGTCGATGAATGCCTGCTGCAGCGGATGCGGCTTTTCGGGCGTACCGAGCCCCTCCAGCGTCACCACCGAGTGCCCGGCCGCCGCGACCGCGGGAAACACGCAAGAGCGAATGGCCGCGCCGTCCAAGTGTACGGTGCAAGCGCCGCATTGGCCGAGTCCGCAGCCGAAGCGCGGTCCGTGCAAGCCGAGATCATTGCGCAGCGCGTACAACAGCGGCATGGCGGGATCGTCTATCGTCAGGTGCATGGTCCTACCGTTGACATTGAGCGAAACGGATTGCGTTCCCGCGGTCATTGTGATCCCCCGTCTGTCGACCCTTTGTTGCCGGGGGCGCAGGTGGTGGCGCCCAGCGTGACCTGCTGCAATGCGGGCAGGTCGCCGGTCGGGAACGGCTGCCGCCCGTCGCCGCTCGGCCGCACGCAGTCGTAGCTCAGAAGAAAGGCCATGACGGCTGCATAGTCATCTGGTTTGAGAGAACCCGGAGCAGTGAGCGGCATGGTTTGCGTCACCACACTGCGCAGTTGCGCAGCATCGAGGTGCGAGTGACCGAACCCTGCGCCGGTGAGCGCCGGCGCCGATAGCCCCTGCAGATTGTTGCCGTGGCACAGAGCGCAGGATTTGGCGTAGACCTCACTGCCTTGCGCCACTTGCTGCTGGGTATAGGGGGCGGAGCCCGTGGACTCGGTCATCATCGTGCGAATCGTTCTGGAGGATTTGGTAGTACCACTTGATTTTAGGCGTAGGGCCAGAGATATCTAAAGCGACGAGTGAGTCCGTATAAAGGTTCTTGCCCTCTCTGCCCTTCAGGACCATGTCGGGACCGGGATTTCAACAGTGCGTTGGCGCTTGGGTTGGCGCTTGGTAAGCGTTGCGCGTTGTCCGCCGCACTCGCCATGGTCGTCATGCTCAAGACTCCGAGCGCGAAGCAGAATGATTGAACGAGCAACCACGCGCTGCGTCGCTCCGCTTGGGAGTCTTGAGGGCGGGCGCCCCTCATTGCGCACATCCTCAACCCGCCGCCAGGAACGCGGCCGCCACCGCAAAAAAGAGCGCCATCGCACCAGCGATAAGCCACAACGGATTTTGCTCCTCGCGGGAAGATGCTGATGTGTCTACGTTTTCGGACGCAGGATCGGCCGCCGGTGGGTTTTGAGCCTCAGTGCTTGTCGACGGCGCATGCGAAGAATCATCGGAAGTAGATAGTGAATTCATCATGGATCTCTATTGAATTGGTTGCGACGAGCGCATCCTCGTCCTTCGCCCGTCGAAAAATTTACCCTTGGCTAGTTCAATCCGGCCGATGCATCGACAAACGCCACCGCCTCGGCCGCCGTGATCAGAATTGCTATGAAAAAAAACAGTAATCGGTAACTGCCCATATTCGTCTCCTCGTGTCTCAATAGTAGATGCGTAGATGATTCTGGTGCCATTCAGTAAATGGCGTGTTGCAGCGACGAGCGTCCGGTATTTCAATTGAAACGTTGCGCGGCGAAGGATCACTCGCCCCGGACCGCGCGCGGTCGTGGCCGCGATGCGGCCAAAGTTAACGCCTGCCTCCGCCTACGTGGCCGCCTCCGCCTACGTGGCCGCGCGCATCATGCATTTCATCCCCTCTGAAATGGTCAATCTGATCGAGCGGCTTTGACGCCTCACGGCTCTCGCCGCGGTTCGGTATTTGGCCTTGATAGCCGCGGCGAACATCGAAGCGGCTATCTATGTGCCCGCGAAAGTTCGCAGGGCCGTGAAACCACGGGCCGGCACCAAGGAAGACACCACCCACAAACCATTCCGGGGCGTAGTAGCCGTAGGGAGCGCAGTCGTAAGGGGCATAGTCGTAGTACCCATAAGGGCATTCGGGTTCGGCTCCGATGTCGATGCTGACCTGAGCCTCAACCTTGGGAGCGGTCACTGAGAAGCTAACTCCAGCAACAACAGCGGCGAGAACAAGACGTTTGAATCTATTCATGAATCCTCCAGTCGTCAGGGCCAAGAGGCGAGTCCCCTTGGTGGAGGAGTCAATGTACGAGCACCGGATTACACAATCATTCCCTGAATCGGAATTCGGATTCCAGGTGTAACGAGCCGCGATCTACTGTTCAGGAAGCACTATTCTCCACGCCCGCGTCGGGTGCCGCAGCGCCCAGTACAGCGAGGCGATTCCAGTTTGAGGCACATGAGTATGCGACTCCATTTCTTGCAATTGCGGCGCACCCACAATCACAAAAGCGGGCGCGTCCTCCTCGTCAGCGGGCGGGATTGCCTGCGATGAGTCGGTCAAGAGAATGCTATGCAGCTCTGGTGGCCGAAGATCGAGCCGTTGTTGCGGCAGCGCCGGCGTCCCGGCGGCAGCCGGGACATTGCCAAAGACTGCGGCCGCGGCCAATAGACCCACAACGGTGACCGTGCACTTGATCCTCCAGAAGCCGAGCGCACCACCGCTAGTCATAGTCATATTCATTTTCATCTCCGCGAGTCGTTTCAGAGTTATAGAGTTGGGTCAGCGCGCGTTCTTGATGCAACTGGAATCTGCGAATACACGCACGGAATCCTCGTTTGCGAGTCCCCGCCGCTCCTGACGCCCGCATCGGTGAAAGCTCACGTCAGCGGTTCTTGCGCTCCACGTCACGTGACCATTGCCCACGGCGCCGGCCGTAACCGAGACGGGAATCCAAGCAAAACCGTTGATTCTCTGACTTGCGAGAACCGCGCCCGGCGGTTGTGCATTCATGTCGTAGACGGTGACGACAATGTCGTCAGCACCGTCGTTATAAATTCTAAGCGACACCGTATCGTCGGCGACGGCCGCTGTGGTGCCCAACAGGGTCAGCGAGAAGCCGACGATGATGACAAGCTGACTAATGGTACGCATTCGCCCTCGCAACGTTGTTTGATAGACAGGGAAGGTAAGAAGGGATTTCCCACCCTCTGTGCTTATCATCGGCGCTCGCAGTTGTCAGTCGATGTCGGCGGGGGCGGTGTGAGTTACGGCTGAAATATGATTCGGCCGGCCGCGAAGATGGCTGGCGGGCGCCCCGGTTTGATCGGCCAGTTACGGTTGAAACGCCCGCCGAGCGCGATGACATCGACCAGCAACGGGTCCGGGTGAGGCTTGCTGCAAATCAGTGGCATCTGTCACCGGGAGCAATCAACCATGTGGATCGTCGAACTTGCCTTGCGCCGCCGCTACACGTTCATCGTGGTCGCGCTATTGATTTTCATCATCGGTCCCTTGATGGTGCTGCGCACTCCCACTGATATTTTTCCCAACATCGATATACCGGTGCTGAGCATCGTTTGGTCGTTCAATGGTTTCTCCGCCGAGGACATGGCGCACCGCGTGACCTCTCCAGTGGAACGCGCGCTGACCACCGACGTTGACAATATCGAACACATCGAGTCGCAGACCCTGAACGGCGTCGCGGTGATCAAGGTGTTCTTCCATCCGGGCGCGGACATCAATCGCGCCATCGCGGAGGCGGCCGCGAATTCCTCGTCGCTGCTGAAAAATCTCCCGCCCGGCATACTGCCGCCGCTGATTCTCTCCTACAACGCTTCCACCGTGCCCATTCTGCAGCTCGCCCTGACGAGCAAGACCTTGCCCGAACAACAGCTGTACGACTACGGCAATAACTTCATCCGTACCCAACTGGCGACGGTGCAGGGTGCCGCGGTGCCGCTGCCGTTCGGCGGCAAAGTCCGACAAATCATGGTGGATATCGATTCGCGGGCCCTGCAGGCGCGCGGTCTGTCGCCGCTGGATGTGGTCAATGCCGTCAATGCCCAGAACCTCATTTTACCGGGCGGCACGGCCAAGATCGGCGCCCTTGAATACAACGTCAACATGAACGGCAGCACCGCCACGGTCGAAGCCCTCAACGATCTGCCGGTGACGGCGTCCGGCGGCCAGGTGATCTACGTGCGCGATGTGGCGCACGTACGGGATGGCTATGAGCCGCAAACCAACATCGTACGCACCAACGGCACGCGCTCGGCGCTGCTGCAAATCGAGAAGAGCGGCAATGCATCGACACTCGCGATCATCGCCAACGTCAAGGCGATGCTGCCGCAGATCGCGGCGGGGCTGCCGAAGGCGCTCGGCATCGAGCCGGTGTCCGATCAGTCGGTGTTCGTCAGCAGCGCCGTCAGCGGCGTGGTGCGCGAGGCGCTGATCGCCGCCGCCTTGACCGGGCTGATGATTCTGCTGTTTCTGGCGAACTGGCGCGCCACCTTGATCATTGCCGTCACCATCCCGCTCTCGATCTTGACCTCGTTGATCGCGCTGTCCGCCCTGGGAGAGACCATCAACATCATGACCTTGGGCGGCCTCGCACTGGCTGTGGGCATTCTGGTGGACGACGCCACGGTCGCCATCGAAAACATCAGCCATCACCTCGAGGCCGGCACCGAAAAGCGCGAGGCCATTGTGCTGGCTTCTGCGCAGATCGCCGTGCCAACCCTGGTCTCGACTTTGTCCATCTGCATCGTGTTCATTCCGATGTTTCTGTTGTCCGGGGTGGCTCGTTATCTGTTCGTGCCCCTGGGCGAGGCCGTGGTCTTCGCCATGCTGGCCTCGTATTTCTTCTCACGGACCTTGATTCCGACGCTGGCGATGTATTTGCTGCGCAGCGCCGCGCACACGTCCGCCGACGCCGGTAAACCGCTTGGGCCCTTCATGCGTTTTCAGCGCGGCTTCGAGCGCGGTTTCGAGAAGTTTCGCGACTTTTACCGCGGGCGCCTGGAGTGGGGGTTGGCACGGCCCCGTGCCTTAGGCTTAGGATTCTTGGGCGTGTGTCTGGCTACCGCGATGCTCGTGCCATTTCTAGGCCAGGACTTCTTCCCGACTTCGGATACGGGAGAGATTCGCCTGCATTTGCGCGCCAAGACCGGAACGCGCATCGAGGAGACCGCGCGGATCACGGACAATGTGGAGACGCGCATTCGTTCGCTGATTCCAAAGGCCGAACTCGGCAGCATCCTGGACAACATTGGTCTGCCGGTGAGCGGGATCAACCTGACCTACGATTCCGCGTCGCCGATCGGCAATTCGGACGCCGACGTCCTGGTCACGCTCAATGCCAAACACAGGCCGACGGCGCAGTACGTGCAGACGTTGCGGAGGGCGCTCAACAGCGATTTCCCCGGTGTGTCCTTCGGCTTCTTGCCGGCGGACATCATCAGCCAGATTCTCAATTTCGGCCTGCCGTCACCCATCGACATTCAGGTCGTCGGGGGCGATGTGAACGGCAACCGGGCGGCGGCGGCGAAGTTGGCGGGAAGGCTGCGCCAGGTGCAGGGCCTGGTCGACTTGCGCATCCAGCAGCCCGATGATGCGCCGGCGATCAATATCGACGTCGACCGCACCAAGGCGATCAAGGCCGGCTTTCAGCAGCGCCAGATTTCGCAAAACCTGCTCATCGCGTTGTCGGGCAGCTCGCAAACTTCGCCCAATTTTTGGCTCAATCCCAAGAACGGGGTGAGCTATCCCTTGATGACCATGACGCCGCAGTACACGGTGGATTCGCTGGATGCGCTGCGCAATATTCCGCTTGCAAGTAGCGGCGCCGGCGCAGGTGTGGCTGCCGGTGCCGGCACGGCAGCGGGCGCGAGCCCCGGTGCCCCCGGAGCGGCGCAGTCGCAGATCTTGGGTTCGCTCGGCACGCTCGATCGCGGCTCGCAGGAGGCCGTGGTCTCTCACTACAACGTCCAGCCCGTGATCGATATCTTCGGTTCGGTGCAGGGGCGAGATCTCGGCGGGGTGGCGCGTGAGATCACCGGCTTGGTCGATCAGGCGCGCGGCAGTTTGCCGGCGGGTTCCAGCATCGTCGTGCGTGGGCAGGTGCAGACCATGCAGTCCTCGTTCACGGGCCTCCTGACCGGGCTCGCCTTCGCCGTGCTGCTCGTGTACCTGCTCATGGTGATCAACTTCCAGTCGTGGCTCGACCCGCTGATCATCATCAGCGGGCTTCCGGCCGCCTTGGTCGGCATCGTGTGGATGCTGTTCGTCACCGGCACGACGGTCAGCGTGCCGGCGTTGACCGGCACCATCATGTGCATCGGCATCGCGACCGCCAACAGCATTCTCGTGGTGAGTTTTGCGCGTGAAACCTTGGCGCAGGGCACGGAGCCCCTGCGCGCCGCGCTCGACGCCGGCCTGGGGCGGTTTCGCCCGGTGTTGATGACCGCGCTCGCCATGGTGATCGGCATGTTGCCGATGGGCCTCGGCCTCGGCGACGGCGGCGAGCAGAACGCTCCCCTGGGGCGCGCCGTGATCGGCGGGCTCTTGTTCGGAACCATGTCCACCTTGCTGTTCGTGCCCGTCGTATTTGCGGCGGTACACGGATGGCTCAGGCGCCGCGAGGCGCATGCGGCCGCGATGGCCCCCCTGTCCGCGAATTAATGGGAGAAGCAATGTGAACGCCAATGACCCTAAGTTAACCCCATCCCTGAAAACCCGGCTGCTGCGCTTGACGCCGCTCGTGCTGGTGCTCGTGGCCCTCGGGGTCGGCATCCTGCCGCGACTCAAGGCGCAAGCCGCGCTGCGTACGCAAACCCAGTCGTTCAGCACTCCCGTGGTGTCTGTGGTGCACCCGAAGGGCGCGCCGGCAGTGCAGCGCATCGAGTTGCCGGCCGATGTCCAGGCGTATCAAGAGGCCTCGATTTTCGCGCGCACCAACGGCTATCTCGCGCATTGGTACAAGGATATCGGAACCCAGGTACCGTCCGGCGAGCTCTTGGCCTACATCGAGACGCCCGAAATCGACGCGCAGCTCGAGCAGGCCCGCGCCGATGAGCATACGGCACAAGTCCAGTACGACATCGCCAAGGTGACCGCCGACCGCTGGGTCGCTCTGCTCAAGACCAATGCGGTCTCGCGCGAAGTCGCCGAACAGGACGTTGCCACGATGAAGGCGCAGGCGGCCACTCTGGCGGCGAACCAGGCGAACGTGCGCCGTTTGAGCAAATTGCAAGCCTACGAACGAGTGGTCGCGCCGTTCGCGGGCGTGGTCACCGCGCGCAACGTCGATGTCGGCGCCTTGATCGATTCGGGCAGCGCCGGCGGCTCGAAGATGGAACTGTTCCATTTGGCGGAAACGGACAAGCTGCGAGTCTTCGTCGACGTCCCGCAGGTCTACGCACAAGACATGCAGCCCGGCGTGCCGGCGACTCTGACGCTTCCGGGGAAACCGGACCACCCCTTGCACGGCACGGTCGCGCGCACCTCGGGAGCGATCAATTCCGCCAGCCGTACCTTGCGCGTCGAGGTCGACGTCGACAATCAGGACGGTGCCGTTCTGCCGGGCGCCTACGCGCTGGTGGATCTGGATGTGACCACGTCCCACCCGCTCCTGTCCGTCCCTGTGAATACGCTGCTGTTCCGCCCGGACGGGATCCAAGTGGCGGTCGTCGATGTGACAGGCAAGGCGCTGCTCCGAACGGTTACCTTGGGCCGGGACTTCGGCACGACGGTGGAAGTGACCTCCGGGCTCGACGTGAACGAGCGCGTCATCGCCAATCCGGGCGACGCCATCGCAACCGGCGACGCCGTGCGCGTCGTCGAGAATCCGTCGGCGGGCGCCGGGAAGCCGTCTAAATCGCCGTCGGTTTAGCGCCATGAGCAACGTTGCAGGTCCCCTTCGTCGGAGAATGATCATGGATGCCGGACTTGATGCCAAGATTCGCGCGGCCGCCGGCGCGCTGACCCTGACGCTGCTGCTCGCCGGCTGCGCGACCGGGCCCGCCTATGTGAAGCCTACCGTCGATGTGCCCGGAGCGTTCAAGGAGCGGCCCGCCGGCGCCGCGGCAGTCGCGCCGCAGCCGGGCTGGAAGCCTGCTTCCCCCGAGGACGCTCAGAACCGCGGCGCCTGGTGGGAAATCTTCCAGGATGCGTCATTGAATCAGCTCGAGGCGCGGGTCACCGTGTCCAACCAGACCATCGTCAAGGCGGTGGCGTCGCTCCAGCAGGCGCGGGCGGTGGTGGGCCAAGCCCGCTCGGCGTATTACCCGACGATTCAGGCGGGGATCGAGCCCGATCGAGTCCGTACCTCGCAGACCGTGGTCGGGCGCCAGGGTCTGGCCGGCAAGACGGTGTGGGACAACACCGCGGGCGTGAGCGCCTCCTGGGAACCGGATCTATTCGGCAAAGTGGGCCATGCCGTCGAGGGCGCCAAGGCTCGGGAACAAGCGAGCGCAGCGGATCTGGCCTCGGTTGAGCTCAGCATGCATGCCGAACTCGCGGTGGATTATTTCGACCTGCGCGGGGTGGACACGCAGACCGACCTACTGCGGCAAACCGTCGTTGCCTTTCAGGCGGCACTCGACATCGCGACCCAGCGATTCGACGCCGGCGTCGCATCGGACTCGGACGTCGCTTTGGCGCAGACCCAATTGGAGACGGCGCGCTCGCAACTCATCGATCTCGGCGTCATGCGCGCCCAGCTCGAGCATGCGATTGCCACATTGGTCGGCGAAGCCGCCTCGACATTTGCGTTGCCGGTGAATGCCACGCAGCTCGCGCCGCCGGATGTTCCCGCCGGCGTCCCCTCGCAGCTGCTGGAACGGCGCCCCGACGTGGCGGCGGCCGAGCGCCTCATGGCGGCATCCAATGCGGACGTGGGCTCGGCCACCGCGGCGTTCTTTCCCGATCTGATGCTGGCCTTCACCGGCGGCCTCGAATCGGGGGGCTTTTCGCAGTGGGCGAACGCGCCCAGCCGCTTCTGGGCCGTGGGCCTGCCATTGGTGGGCACGTTGTTCGACGGCGGTCTGCGCAAGCAGAAATTGAACGGCGCCAAGGCGCTGTATGACTCGGCGGTGGCCGACTATCGCCAGGTGGTGCTGATGTCATTCCAAGAGGTCGAGGATAATCTCGCGGCCCTGCGCGTGCTCGCCGACGAATCAGGAGCGCAGCAGAAGGCAGTCAGCGCAGCGCAGCATGAGCTGGATCTGGCGCTGCAGCGCTATCAGGGAGGCGCGGTCGGGTACTTGGATGTGGTGACCGCGCAGAGCATGGCCTTGACCAACGAGCGTACGGCCATCGACATCGCCCGGCGCCGGCTCGATGCGAGCGTTCTTCTGGTGAAAGCGCTGGGGGGGCTCTGGGATAGAGACGCCACGAAGCGTCAGGGCTGAGTGCGACCGCGCCGCAGCGGCGCCGAATTATGCGAACGCGACCGGGGTCAATACAGAATTTCGACCGATGAGTTGAACAAATAGCCCACGCCGCGTTCGGTCAGGATGAACAGCGGTTGGGACGGATCGACCTCGATCTTGCGACGCAGTCGCAACACCTGAACGTCGATGGAACGGTCGTAGACCTCATTGTCGTAGACGCGGCTGGCTTCCAGCAGCTGGTCCCGACTGAGGATCCGCTGGGGAGCGGCCAGCAGCGCGGCGAGCAGATTGAATTCCCCGTTGGTCAACTCGATGCGTTGTGCCGGATGTTGCTTAGCGAGCCGCCTCGTTCGCAAGTTGAGTTCGAAGTTGGCAAAGCGGTAGGCGCGGACGTCTCGCTGCCGGGCCTCCGTCAGCGCTTCGCCTTTGGTTCGACGCAGCACGGTTCGAACTCGCGCGAGGAGTTCTCGCGGGCTAAACGGTTTGGTGAGGTAGTCGTCGGCACCGAGTTCAAGACCCATGACTCGATCGGCTTCATCGCGTACGCCGGTGAGCATGATGATGGGAATCGCGGACTCTTCGCGCAGCTTTCGGGCAAGCGCCATGCCGTCCTCGCCCGCAAGGCGCAGATCGAGGACTACGAGATCGATGGCCTGATCCAGGAGGATCTTCGTCATCTCCTTGCCGGACGAAGTCACGCTCACCCGCAATTCGTTCGCTGTGAAGTACTCTTGCAGCAAGTCGCGAATCTGGGGATCGTCGTCCACGATCAATATGTGCGGCTGAATAGTCTCAGGCATAGGTCACCATTGTCGCGGGAAGCGTCACGGGAAACAACTGGCCGATGAGCCTCCGTCGAGGATCACGGCCAGCGCGCTGCTCAAGCGGTGGGAAAGCTTGCATCAATGGTCTTGCCGTCCGGCAATTGACACTCGCCGCTGCCGCCGCCGGCCATTCCTTCGGAAGGATGGATGAGCTGAAATTTGCATCTCATGTGCGTGGCGCTCGGTGCGGCGAGGTTGGCAACCACGCGGCCCGTGTAATGCGTAATGAAGTCCGGCGATGGCCCGGCATCCCAGTATGCTGCGCCCCGCCAGCCCGAATGCCAACCGACCCAGAGCGGTGCGACGCTATCGACCGTCGTATCGCGCGTGATTTGAAAAAATTGACCACTATAGACGGTGCCGTCGGACAATGTCGCGTTCATGGTTCCGGAAACTCCATCGGAGCTCTTCCAGTTAAATGTGGTCGGACTCGCACCGGACGGTGTGGAACCAAAACCGGTTCCCATGGTAGTGCAACCGGCCGAGATGGCGACAAGTAGCGGCAGCATCAACTTCACATTCTGACATCTCATCTCGAAACTCCTGTTGGTCCGCCCGCGAAAGCGGGTGGTTTGACAGGCAGTGTGCTCGCAGAGAATCGCATTTCAATTTCGCGGCTCGCGCCGAACATTTCAGCCGTAATTCGCCGGTACACGGCCGCTCGATCCGGAATCCAGAGTGTGGGCGAGGGATTCGGCGAGATCTGCGCGCTGGAGCGGCTTGTGCAGCACTTCATTCACACCCATGGCGACAGCGCGGTTCGCGAGCGCTGCGCCGCCGTGGCCGCTCATCAGGATAATCGGAACTTCGGGCCTAATGAGCCGAATTTCGCGGGCAAGCTCCGTGCCCACGAGATCCGGCATCGCTTCGTCGGTAAGCACCAGGTCGAAGCGCTGCGGGTCCGTCCGAAATGCCTGCAGTGCCTTGCTGCTTGAATCGAAACCCAACGGCTCGTAGCCAAGCCCGGCCAGCATCTCTTCCGCCAGCGCAACCAGCATCCCTTCGTCATCCACGATCATGACGGTTTCACCGCGTCCACGCGGCAGCTCGCGAACGACCTCGACGGCACGTTTTCCGATTTCTGCCGTGACCGGCAGCCAGATTTCAAAGCTCGTGCCCTTGCCAGCCACCGAATTGACGTCGATCGCACCCCCAAGATCGATCACGATTCCATGCACGAGCGATAGACCCAGACCGGTACCTTCGCCGACGCCTCTGGTGCTGAAGAAGGGATCGAATATGCGTTCGAGCACGGCCGGCGGGATGCCGACGCCGGTGTCCGCGACCACGAGCCGCGCGTAGCGACCGGGAGAGAGAGAGCCGCGCGACACCGATTGCTCGTCGGTCACATCGACGCATTCGAGACGCACGCTGAGAACGCCGCCGCGCTCCATGGCGCGCACGGCGTTGGTGCAAAGATTCATTGTCACTTGGTGCAAATGCGTCGAATCGCCGATCAGTGCGGCGTCGCCGGCGTCGAGGGATTTTTCGAGCCGGATGCCGGCGGGCAGGGAGGCGGCGATCAGTTCCAGAGTCTCCTCAACGACTGACTGAATGTGCACGTGAGTGCGTTCCCCCAACCCGCTGCGGCTGAATCCGAGAATACGATCGACCAGCACCTTGGCGCGTCCCGCCGCGTGCATGACGTTGTCGATATAGCGCCGCAAAGGGCCGTCCGGATCAGACTCCTGCTGCGCGAGTTCACCATAACCCAAGATCGCGCCCAGTATATTGTTGAAGTCGTGAGCAATGCCGCCCGCCAAGGTACCGATCGCCTCCATTTTTTGGGATTGCCGCAACTGCGCCTCCAGGAGTTCCCGCTCTATCTCCGCTTGCTTTTGAGTCGTAATGTCGATGGCAGATCCTACGAACCGATACGGCTTACCCGTCGCCTCCCGAAGGCAGCGGCCCCTCGCAAGCAGCCACCGCCAGTCGTCATTACGGACGCGATATTCGCATTCAAAACTCGGTGTGCGGCCCTCGAGGTGATCGCGCATGGCGCGCTCGAGACGTGGCCTATCATCGGGGTGAATTTCCGTTTGTGAAAGCCACGCAGCGCGCGTCGTAGTCACTTGGTCCTTGCCATGGCCCTCGAGAGTTGCCATTTTCTGCGAAAGGAACAATCGATCGGTGGCAAGATCCCAGTCCCAATGCCCCTCATTCGCTCCTTCCATGGCGAGTGCATAGCGCTCCTCGCTGTCGCGCAGCGCACGCTCGCCCGTTTCAATACGGCGCAGTTGGCGCCAAAGCGCACCTATAGCGATCAGACCCAAAAATGTGACCACACCGGTGCGCACCGCCAGTCGGAACGCTTCGTCGCGCCACGAATGTAAAGCCACCGACTCCTTGCGGGTAACGGTGAGTACAAAGGGGGTGTCTCTGACCCTTGACGCTGAGATGAATTTCCGCTTGCCGTCAATCGGATCCAAGAGCCGAGTTGCCGGAGCTGCCGGTGCGGCAATGAGTTGGGGAAATGTTTTCCCGAGAGCATCGGGGCTCGGCGGATCGCGCACCAGCAGCAGGCCGTTATCGCGCAGAAGCTGGATGGCACCGCCGTTGCCGAGGGTGACTGCGGCGTAGAACCGTCCTAGGTCCTCGAGATCGACGATGGCGGTCACGACGCCGGCGAACGCTCCTGCTTCGTCCTCCAGCCGCCGCGAAAGGACGATTCCCGCGCGGCCGTCGGTGCGGGTGATTATCGGTTCGCTGATGAAGAGCCCCGTCACCGTGCGGTCCCGTTGGGCGATGAAGTACGCGCGGTCCGACACGTCGAGGTGCGGGGGCGAGGTTCCGTGCGAGCGATGCTGCTGGATGCCGTTGGCGTCGGTGACCGTGATAAAGTGTATTTGCCTGACACCGGCGGTGCGATTCGCGAGCATTTCGTCGAGGCGTTCGGGCGCTGTCTTGTCTCGGACGGCTTGATACCAGTGCGCAGTGTCGCTCAGCAACAAATCGATGCCTTCAAATGTCCAGGCTGTTTGCTCGGCCAGCGCTGTCGCCACATTATCGATTTCGCGATGGGTTGCCGCGAGCGCATTGCCATACGAACGCCAGGCGTCGTAGGCCGATGAGCCGGCAAATGCCAATATAACCAGTACTCCCAGAACGACAATCCGGAGCCGGAGCCGCTTGAACCGGTTTGAACCGATGCCCTTGGCGATGGAGTCACTGGATTCGGACATTCACGTACCGTACTTAGGCCGCCGGACCAATAATAACGGCAACGGCCCCGAGCAGCGCAGCGCGGGTGAGTGGCTTCGCGATGACCTGGGCCACCCCGAGCGTCTGCGCGGTGGTGCCGGCAGTCGAGAGGCCGGCGCGAAACTGAGCCGAAATCGCAATGAGGGGCGTTCCGCGATGTGCCGCCCGAATCTCCTCGAGAAGTCGCGTGCCCGCGTTTTTAGGCATGTAAATGCTGACGATCACGAGATCTGCGTCACCTGGAGTGGCCGCGCCATTCGCCTTAGCCCTGCGAACACGATAACCGGCGCCCGTGAGCCATTCCTCCAATAGGCCGCACATGAGGTCATCATCCTCGTATATCACAATGTCCAACATCCCTGGATGGTGCGGGACGGAATTTTCGATCTCATTTCGCGCATTCCGTTCCGCGTTTCAATTGAAACGCGCTACGCCGTTCGGTGTCGATCTCACCGTGGTTCCAATCTCATCTGGTGCAGGACGCGATCGAGGGTGGCGGCGAACTGGCGCGACTGCAGGGGCTTGACGAGCAGCTCGCTGACGCCGGCGGCGAGCGCCTGCTGAGTCAGGAGCGGGCCGCTATAGCCGCTGACGAGGACGATGGGCAAGTCGGGCCGCTGGCGGCGTAACTCCGTTGCAAGCGCCGTCCCCGTGAGCCCGGGCATGACATCATCGGTGATGACGACGTCGAAGGAGCGGGGCGCGGCCTGGAAGGCGGCGAGGGCGGCGTGGCCGTTGGCGAATGGCACCGGTTCGTAGCCCAGCCGCGTGAGCACCTCGGCGGTCAAGGCCAGCAAACTCGCCTCGTCCTCGACCAGCAGGACGCGCTCGCCGTTGCCGCGGGGCAGCGGCGCCGCCGCCTCGCCGGCGCTGACCGGCGCGGCCTGGGTGCGCGCCAGGTAGATGCTAAAGGTGCTGCCCTGCTCGAGGGCGCTGTGCACGTCGATGGCGCCGCCGGCGTCGGTGACGATCGCGTACACCAGCGACAGACCGAGACCGGTGCCGCGGCCGGTCTCCTTGGTGGTGAAGAACGGCTCGAAGATGCGCGCGAGCGTCGCCTCGTCCATGCCCGAGCCGCTGTCCCGGATGGTCAGACGCACGTAGCGGCCCGGCGCCAGCGAACCGTGCGACAGCGCGCGCTCGGCGGAGAGGTCGGCGGCCTCGAGTGCCACGCGCAAGGTGCCCGCTGCGCTCATGGCTTGGATCGCGTTGCTGCACAGGTTCATCACCACTTGGTGCAGCTGGGTGGTATCGCCGCTCACCATGAGCGGCAACTTCGGCGCGCTCACCTCGAGGCGGATCTCGGCGGGCAGCGAGCCGCGCAGCAGTTCGAGCGTCTCGGCCACGACATGGGTGAGGTCGACGGGTGCGCGCTTGGCGAGCTGGCTGCGGCTATAAGCTAAGATCTGCTCGACCAGGGCGCGGCCGCGAGTCGCGGCGGTGAGCACGTTCTTCGCGTAGCGCTTGAGCGGGGAGTCCTCGGGGGTTTCGTCGAAGAGCATCTCACCGTAGGCGAACACGCCGGCCAGGACATTATTGAAGTCATGCGCGATGCCGCCGGCGAGCCGGCCGACCGCTTCCATTTTCTCCGCTTGGCGCAGCCGCTGCTCGAGCCGCTCGCGCTCCGCCTGCGCGCGCTTGAGCCCGGCTTCGCTACGCCTGTGTTCGGTGACATCGACGATCGTGCCGACATACTCGACCAGCTTACCCGAGCCCTCAAAGATGGGGTGGGCCACGCTGTGGACGTGTTTTATCGATCCGTCTGGAAGAACGATTCGATGGTCGACCTCATAGTCGATCCCCTTGCTCTTCGCGTTGCGACCGGCGTCCTCGACGAAGGGCCGATCCTCAGGATGAACACTCTCTCGAAATATTTCCACGGCCAGCGTCTCTGAATTAGGGTCGCGGCCAAATATTCGCAGCAACTCGGGCGAAACAAATAAAGTCCCAGAAGAACCATCGTGTGTCCAACTGCCCGTGTGGGTCAGCCTCTGTGCTTCGGCCAAGTTGGACTCGCTTCGCTGTAACTTCTCTTTGGCGAGGAGCGCTTCTTCCATGCGCATTCGGGCTCCGCGGACCAGGCGAGTCACGATCAGTGCGGTCACCAAAAAGGTGATTACGAGCACGGCATCTTCCGGATATTCGGCCTGCAAATTGAAAAGGGGTGGGGCAAAAAAATAATTCAAGCACCCAACGGCCACGAGGGAAAGAATGGCCGATTCAACGAAGGTGGCCGTCAAGGACAGCAGCGTTATGAAGATCAAGTGAACGAAGCCGGCCGTCGCGAGATTCAGCCCGAGGCTAAAGCATGCAAATGACAGCGACACCAGGCCAATGCCGCCGCCGACATAGTGCGCCGCTGATTGCAGGAATTTCGGGGTCTGAGTTCTCGTCATGCCGATTGCGATCAGGGTACGGCCCTGCCGGTCCGACAGGTCACATCTGTGACCTGCGGGCTGCTACGGATGTAACCGGACTGGCGATTCTGGAAATCGACGGGTAATTCGCGCGCACCAATCTCGCAGTCAAGCCATCGCGTTACCTGCGGGGTCATTTGAGGAGCGTCGGTCACCATGATCCAAGCGCAAGCTGAGGTTGATTTCCATGCCGTGCCGCGATTCAACGCGTGGGTCGGCGACGAATCCGAGCAACTGGTCCCGGGGACCCATCTGATCACTTGTCGCCGCGGCTATACCCACCATGGAATCTATCTTGGCGACGGGCGGGTCATGCACTACGCCGGTCGCATCAAGTATCCGCAAGGATTGGTCGAAGAGATCTCCCTCGCAGAGTTCTCGGAGGGGCGCGCGTTCCGTGCGGAGATATTGCAGACCGGTCCGTTCAACGGGAATGAAATCGTGCGCCGAGCCCGTTCAAGATTGGGTGAACGCCGCTACGATCTGCTGCGAAACAATTGCGAACACTTCTGCAACTGGTGCCGGCTGGGGGAGAACCGAAGTCTCCAGGTCGAGTGGCTCACCTCGCCGGTTCGCCTGTTGCGCGGTGCGCTGCTGCGTCTGTCCTCAACCTATCGATTCATTCGACGAGTCCCCGCGGCCGCACAGGAAGAAAGTCCGGAGCATGCAATATAGCCCCTCACCGGGGGCGGATGCCGCGACAAGTCCGCCCATGAGCCGCCGGCGCACCGGAACGAGTCGCCTGCGCGTGAGCGCGCATTGGCTGCGGCAGCATTTCCTATCCATGATCGTTGCGCCCGCGGCGTTGATATTGGGGGTGAGTTCGACGGTGTACTACTGGACCACCGCGCGTTTCATGGTCTCCACCGATGATGCCTATGTGCAGGCCGATTCGACCATCGTCGCATCGCGGGTGTCAGGCTATGTCTCGGCGGTGCTGATCCAGGACGATCAGCCGGTCAAGACCGGCCAGACACTGGCGCGTATCGACGACCGGGACTTGCGCGCAGCGATGGATCAGACGCGGGCCGATGTGCAGGCCAGTCAGGCCGAGGTGGACACTCTGCAGGCGCAACTCGCGGAGCAGAGCACGCTCATCGCCAAGACGCGCGCGGGCGTTGCCGCGAGTCAGGCGGCATTGGACTTGGCGAGTCTCAATCGCGTGCGCTACCGCAAAATGGCGGGTATCGGTTTCGGCTCGGAACAACAATCGCAGGAGGCGGATGCGCAGGCGCGCGAGCGTACTGCCGATCTCGCCAGAGACCGGGCGGGACTTGCCACTGCGCAGCGGGAGGTGGGGGTACTGCAGGCGAAGCTCGCTGCGGCCCGCGCCCTGCGCGACCGCTCGCAAGCCATCGAGCAGCGCGCTGCTCTCGGTCTAGGCTATGCGACGATCATTGCACCCATCGACGGCGTCGTCGCCGCACGCACGGTTCGTCTGGGACAGTATGTGCAGGCCGGGACGCAGCTGACCGCGTTGGTGCCATTGCAAGACGTGTACGTCATGGCCAATTTCAAGGAAACCCAGCTGACGCGCGTACGAGCCGGCGAGCCGGTGCGCGTGCGCGTGGATACTTTCCCCGGCAACAATTTGCGCGGCTGCGTCGACAGCCTTGCGCCGGCCAGCGGATTGGAATTCAGCTTGCTGCCGCCTGATAATGCCACCGGAAACTTCACCAAGATCGTCCAACGCATCCCGGTGAAGATCCGAATTGAATCCCGACAACTGCTGCTCGGCCGACTGCGACCCGGAATGTCCGTCGAGGCGTCCATCGATACGCACCCAAGCGCAGGCTCAGCACCGGGCGCGTGCAATGCGCTTGCCGTGCGTTGAGCGGCGCAGCGTCTCATGTCCACGCCATCGGCGCCCGCCGCGGAGGAAGTGTCGTTCAAGACCTGGGTGGCGGTGGTCGGATCGACGATCGGCGCGTTTCTGGCGATTCTCAACATTCAGGTGGTCGGCGCCTCTTTGGCGGACATTCAGGGCGGCATTGGCGCCGGAATCGACGACGGTGGGTGGATCACGACCTCCTATCTGGTTGCCGAAATCATCGTGATCCCGTTGAGCGGTTGGCTCGCGAGCGTGTTTTCGCTGCGCGCATATTTGCTGACCAGCACCGTCCTGTTCTTGGGTTTGACCGCCGCGTGCGCCTTTGCACAAACCTTGGGTCAAATGATCGTGATCCGCGGCGCACAGGGGTTCGCGGGCGGCGTGCTGATACCGCTCGCCTTTACCATCATCATGACCAAGCTGCCGCGCTCCAAGCACCCCATCGGTCTCGCGATCTACTCGGTCGCGGTGGTCTTTGCGCCCTCCATTGGCCCGGCGATCGGTGGCTATTTCACCGACACTTTTGGATGGCAGTCGATCTTCTTCCTCAGCCTGCCTCCTGGCGCGATCATGGTCGCGATGCTCTGGTACGCCTTGGAGCCCGCACCGCTGCAGCTGCATCTATTGCGTCAGGGTGACTGGCTGGGCGTGTTCACCATGGCGCTCGGCCTCGGCTGTCTGGAAACCGTGCTCGAGGAAGGAAACAAGGAGGATTGGTTCGGCTCGCCGTTCATCACGCGGCTGGCCGTCATCGCCGTGTTGAGTCTCTTCGCGTTCGTCTATCTGGAGCTGAAGCGTTCCGCGCCGCTATTGCATCTGCGGCTGCTGGCGCGCCGCAACTTCGGCTTCGGTACCTGCGCGAATTTCGTTTTCGGATTCTCGATGTTCGGTTGGGTGTATCTCGTGCCGCAATACTTGTCGCGCCTGCAGGGCTACAGCTCCCAGGAGATCGGCGGAGTGATGGCCTGGCTCGGACTGCCGCAATTGCTGCTGATCCCGTTCATCCCGAGAGTCATGCAGCGCGTCGACGCGCGCCTGTTGGTCATCATCGGCTATGCGCTGTTCATCGGCGGCAGTTTGCTGGCGATAAGCCTGTCCGACGATTTCTCCGGTCCTGAATTCTTGGGTTCGAGCCTGGTGCGTGCGGCGGCGCAGGCGATGACGATGGCGCCGCTCTCGGCGATCGCCATCGCCGGAATCGAACCCGAATTCGCGGGCTCTGCTTCGGCGCTGTTCAATGCGACGCGCAACTTGGGGGGCGCCGTCGGCATCGCCGTGATCCAAACCTTCCTGACCAAGCGCGAGCAATTCCACTCCAACGTGCTTTCCACGCACATCACGTTGCTGGATGAAAGCGTGCGGCAGCGGCTAGACCATCTAAGCAGCTATTTTTTAGCGCACGGTGTCAGCGATGCGGGGACGGCCTACCGGGAAGCCGTCGTTGCGGTGGGCCGCGGTGTCCGGCAGCAGGCGTTTTTCATGGGATTCAGCGATACCATCGTCATGCAAAGCGCCGTGTTGGGGTTCGGATTGGCGGCCGTGCTATTGCTGCGCAAAGCGCTGCCATCCGCCGCCGCGTCGGGAGCCCATTGATCATGTTCGGACCCCGTCGATCCACCCCGCACACCGCGCGCGCCTTGGCTCTCCTCCCGACGGTCCTGCTCGCGGCCGGTTGTGCGTCGAGCCCTCGTTATGTGCGGCCCGCTGATCCGCAGGAGAGCGGCTATACCCAGACGTCGGCGGCCACCGTTCAGCACGTTTCATTGGGAAAGGGCCCGCCGGATGCCTGGTGGACGCTGCTGGGGTCGGATCAGATCGATCGGCTGGTGGCGCTGGCATTGCAGAACAATCAATCGCTTGCCGGCGCGCAGGCGCATCTGGCTGCCGCACGTGAGCGAATTCGCGTGGCGCGTGGCGCCTTGTACCCCGAGGTGGATGCGGCGGCCGGCGTTCAGCGCACCCGCTTCGGCGCCACGGTGTTAGGCCCGCTCGCCAAGGATTTTCCTTTGTTCTCCGCTTATGCCGCGGGCGCGGAAGTGAGTTACGACTTCGACCTCTTTGGCGGCACGCGATCGCGCGTCGACCAGGCGGCTGCCACCGCGCAATACGAGTCCGATGAACTCGGGGCCGTGGCGCTCAGCGTCAGCGGCAATGTAGTCATCGAAGTGCTGCAGATTGCCGCGCTGCGTGCGCAGATCCGTGTGATGGAAGGCATCGTGGCCGACGATGAGCATATGCTGGGCTTGATCCGCGCCGCGCGCGAGGCGGGCGCGGTGTCCGCAATGGATGTGCTCAGCGCGCAAAGCCAGGCCGACCACGATCGAACGTTGCTTCCGCCGCTGCAGCAACAGTTGAGCGCCGCACAGGATGCGCTGGCGAGCCTGAGCGGTGTGGCGCCATTCAACTGGACGCCGATCGAAGTGGAACTGGGCACGCTCAAGCTTGCCGATGATATGCCCGTGGCGCTCCCGTCCGAACTCGTACACCGGCGGCCCGACATCGGCGCGGCCGAAGCCCAACTGCACGCTGCGAGCGCCGCGGTCGGCATCGCGACGGCAAATTTGTATCCTCATCTCACGCTGAGTGCCCGCATCGGCGGGGAGGGTCTGCTCGGTGGTGGTCCGTCGGAAACCGCCTGGAATCTTCTGGGAGGCTTGACGATGCCGGTCTTCCATGGCGGTGCGCTGACTGCCGAGCGCCGTGCCGCGCAAGACGAATACCAGGCGGCTTTTGCCGCTTACCGGCAGACAGTGCTGAACGCTTTCAGTCAAGTCGCCGCCAGCCTGCAGGCGCTGGGGAACGACGCGGAGTCCTTGCTCACGCAATCACGCGCCCTTGATTCCGCGAGCGCTTCGCTCGCTCTCACCAAACAAGCCTATGCGGCGGGCAACGCCGGATACCTGCAGGTGTTGGATGCGCAGCGGTTGCATCAGCAGGCGCAGCTCGGGGAAGTGCAGGCGTACAGCCAACGCTATGTTGATGCTGTAAAGTTACTGCTGGCGGCCGGCGGGCGCGTCGACTTACCCCCCGATCGATCGCGAAACGAGAAGGCAGCATTTCAATTGAAACCGTAATTCGGCTCACGGTAACATCGGCGCATCCGATGACACGCAACCTGCCGGTCATTGTGTTGCACACTGAAGTCATCACCCTTCGGAGACCAGCGAATGCATTTTTTTCGCCTGTGTAGAGTGTCTGTTGTCGTCATGCTCGGCGCATTGTGCGTAGTCAGCGCGTCGGCATCGGCTCAATCCTCCAATGCGCAGGCTGCAAACCCTGCATGCCCGCAGAATGACAGCGGGCTGAAGTTGCCGCCCGGCTTTTGCGCGACGGTTTTCGCTGACGGTGTCGGACATGCTCGCCACTTGGTGGTCGCGCCGAACGGGGTCGTCTACGTCAACACGTGGTCAGGCCGCTACTACGGGAATGACGCGCCGCATGCCGGCGGATTTCTGGTCGCTCTGCAGGACACCACCGGTACGGGAAAGGCCAATGTGAATCAGCGCTTCGGTGAAACCGTGCAGAGCGGCGGCGCAGGGGGTACCGGCATTGGTCTATACAAGGGTGCGTTGTTCGCCGAGATCAACGATAAAATCGTGCGCTATGCGCTGCCGGCCGGCTCGATAGTCCCGCAAGGGTCTGCCGCGACGATCGTGTCGGGATTGCCGCTCGGCGGCGACCATCCCATGCATCCGTTCGCGATCGACGCCGACGGTTCCTTGTACATCGACGTCGCAACCGCGACCAATGCCTGCCAGGGGCAAAATCGCACGCCGAAATCGCCGGGCATCGACCCGTGTACGGAGCTCCAGACGCGCGGCGGTATCTGGCGCTATGACGCGAACAAAACCAATCAGACCTTCTCACCGACCGAGCGCTTCGCAACCGGCATACGCAACGCCGAAGGCTTTGCCATCGATACGGCGAACCGTATTTTCGTCACGCAGCATGGACGGGACCAGCTGCATACGAATTGGCCGGACGTGTACAAACGACCCGACGAGGAAGCGACGCAACCGGCAGAGGAGTTGCTGCTCTTGAAGCGGGGCGGAGACTACGGCTGGCCGGAATGCTACTACGACGCCATACAGAAAAAATTGGTTCTCGCCCCGGAGTACGGCGGCGATGGAGGCAAGAAGGTTGGTCCGTGCGCGGCCAAGGGCGCCCCGATTGCGGCGTTTCCGGCGCATTGGGCGCCGAATGCAATGGCGCGGTATGACAAGCAGCAATTCCCGTCTCGATATCACGACGGCGTGTTCATTGCGTTCCACGGATCGTGGAATCGAGCACCCTACAGCCAAGGCGGCTACAACGTGGTTTTTCAAGCATTGACGGGCGATCACGCCTCCGGTCAGTGCGAGGTGTTTGCCGATGGA
The DNA here is from genome assembly GCA_036502605.1 of Steroidobacteraceae bacterium. Classification (GTDB taxonomy): domain Bacteria; phylum Pseudomonadota; class Gammaproteobacteria; order Steroidobacterales; family Steroidobacteraceae; genus Bog-1198. Next base: position 60,179 of record DASXYI010000019.1, on the reverse strand, counting down.
TTTGCGGGGGCCGTCAAGTCACCGGATCAAGCCGCGCATCGCCCGTCCGGCTTGGCCGTCGGGCCCGACGGGTCACTCTACGTCTCCGACGATGTGCGCGGACGAATTTACCGGATCGTCTACCGCGGCGGGTCAGGAAGCGGGAGCGGCGCTGCGCAATTCGTTGCGTGTCCAACAGCGTCGGCGCCAGCCGGCAACATCACCGTGGCCGACGCCAAGCCTCCGGAAGGCACTCATCCGGATGCCGGTACCGCCGCCGCAACGGCGAGTCTTCCCGTTCCGAACGGAGCGACGAAGGAGATGGTTGCATTGGGCGATCGCATCTACCACGGTCAAGTCGGAGGAGCGACCTGCACGGGTTGCCATGGCGCGGCCGGCACGGGCACGGCCCTCGGCCCGAATCTTACGGACACTCAATGGCTGTGGAGCGATGGGAGCTATGGTGCTATCGCGAAAACGATAACCGCCGGCGTGCTGGAACCGAAACAATATCGCGAGCCTATGCCGCCCATGGGTGGGGCAGAGCTCACTCCGGATCAGGTATCGGCGGTCGCGGCGTATGTGTGGGCCTTGAGCCACTAGGTCCGTAAGTAGCTGGCGCCGTTCACGTCGATGATGCTTCCCGTCATCGCCGCCGGGGCATCGAGTGCGCAAAACACCGCCGCACCCGCAACCTCGTCAGGCGTGGTGATCCTGCCCAGGGGGTGCTGCGCCAGAATATCGGCGCCCCCCGGGCCCGCAAGATGACTCGCCGCCATGTCGGTCTCGACAAACCCCGGTGCGAGGCAATACACATACACGGCACGTGCAGCCAGTGCCTTCGCGAGCGATTGGCTCAGCGAGTTGAGACCCGCCTTGCTCGCGCCGTAGGCAGGCGTATCGGGTTCACCCCGGAATGCGCCGCGGGATGAGATGTTGACGATCCGGCCGCGCCCCCAAGAGGGATCGTGAGATTCCGGCTTAGCTGCCATGGCCTGGACGGCGAGCAGCGACAGGTTCGCAGGGCCGAGCAAATTCGCCGCTATGATTCGCCGCCATGCCGCCTCCCACGCGGCGAAATCCGTAGTGAGCGGCGGGTGATCCGCGAAGATACCCGCGTTATTGACCAGGACGTCGACCCGTCCGACGGCCAGGACCACCTCGCGCCACAACCGCGCCGTCGCAGCCGCATCCGCGAGATCCGCCGAGCACAGAAGGTGTCCGTCGCCGTGGAGTTGCGCGAGTGCCTCTCGTGCCGCTTCTTCATTGGTGTGGTAGTGCAGAGCAATACGCACTCCGCGCGCGGCAAGTGCTCGAGCGATCGCACGACCGATGCCGCGTGATGCACCCGTCACAAGCGCTGTCATTCGAATTGCCACGGCTACGCGCCTTCCGCAGCGGCGCGCAACGCGATCGCTCGCCCAAGCCCCCAGTTGCCGCCGGTAACGAGAACGATTTTGCCACGAAGTTTCACGAGGCAAGTCTAACCCATCTCAACGCTGCAGCGCGGCAGTCCTTGGGCCGGCTTTGTTGCGTTTACAGCCGTGAAAATCGGGTCCACAGTTATGAACCAGCCGATTCGAGCTCGGCTCTCATTGTTTCAATCTCGTCACGAGGGGGCGCCATGACTGACCATGTCTACAAAACGATCCATATCACGGGGACGTCGAAGCAAGGTGTCGAGGAAGCAATCAAAGGCGCGGTCGCCAAAGCGGCAAGCAGTGTTCATAACCTACGGTGGTTCAAAGTAACGGAAGTCAGGGGCGAAATAACAGGCGCCGCCGTAGAATATTGGCAAGTGTCGATTGAGGTCGGGTTTACCTTGGACTGAGGGCTGGCCCTCACTTATCCCTCCCGTTCGATCGACATCGGCCGGTCATGTCTGGGGACATGCGCACGGCCGCTATTTATCCTGTGTCCCAGGCGGACGCGCCGCGTCCCCTGCTGCCGCATCGGTCAATCCTCTCGCTTAGAAATCCTTTAGGAAAGCCCTGGGGCGCCTTTAGGACAAATAACGCCGTCGCGTCGTACATCTCCCTCAAGCCACGGCGATATAGATCTTCGTGGCGAGACCACATCCGTATTTCCATCATTGAGGAGTTGACCGCTGTCGGACATGTCGGATCCCTCCCAGTTGAAGTAGTCGAGCGCCCGCCAGCATTTTAATACGGAACCCCGCTGCGCCCGCGAAAATCGCGATTCACTTGACACACTCAAGAACGGAATCGGGGCATCGGTGCAGCGACGCCGGCGCCGTCCCAGGAATGGCGGCCCGCCCGCGTGTAGTAGAATCACATTATGGTCAAAATTCTGTCGCGCCTCCCCATGTGGGCGCTGTACGCATTTTCTGCGTTCCTCTACTTTCTCGCCTATTACGTCGTCCGGCATCGTCATCGCGTGATTCGCGACCAATTGCTGAAAGTGTTCCCCGCCATGAAGCCGGAGGAGCGGGCCCAGATACATCGAAGTTTTCTCAGGAACTTCTGCGACGTCATGATGGAGGTGCTGAAGTCGGCGTCGATGAGCGCATCGGACATGACGGCGCGCGTACGGATTCTCAATGTGGCGTTGGCCCGCGAATATCTGGATGCGGGCCGATCGGTCATGTTCGTCACCTCGCACTTGTGCAACTGGGAGTGGCTTCTGCAAGGGGTGGCGCTGCAATTGGGATATCCGATCGACGCCGCGTACAAGCCGCTGCACGATCGGTGGGCGGAGCGCTTGTTGCTCGTGATCCGTTCTCGGTTCGGCGCGCGGCTGATTCCGGCCAAAGAGCTGTTGGCGGATTTTTTGAGCCGCCGCGGCGTTGTCCGCGCGGTCGCGATGAACGCCGATCAGGCTCCCATCTCGACGGACAAACGCTATTGGACGCAATTCTTGGGGCAGGACACGGCGTTTTACGTGGGCGCAGAGCAGATAGCACGTGCGACGCGGCTGCCGGTCATGTATCTCGTGATGCGCAGGGTAGGGCGGGGCTCTTACGAAGTCGAACTCCGGCCATTGTGGGACGGGCGCGAAGCGCTCGAGCCGAACGCGATAACCGAGCGTTATGCCCGCGCCTGCGAAATCGACGTGCTCCGCAGCCCGGCGGACTGGTTGTGGTCGTATCGCCGGTGGCGCTTGAAGAAGCCCTTGTACGGTGTCGATTGAAAGCGGAATATCCCCTCAACGTTTAGCCCACCGGCTTAGCCCATCGGCGGCCGCAAGTCCATCCAAACGGGGAGAATTCGATGAAGCTCGATGACAGCCGCCGCAGCGACAATGTCGAGGACGACCGCGGCTCCGGCGGTGGCATTCGCGGCGTACATCTCGGGGTGGTCGGCACCCTGATAGTCCTGGTCGTCGGCTACTTCATGGGCGTGAGCCCATCGACGTTGCTGAGCTCGTTGAACGGCGATAACCAAGCCGTCACCGCCCCGACGCCGGCGACACCGGTGACCGGTGCGTCCGACCCGCAGGTCGACTTCGTGCGGGCCGTGCTGGGCGAAACCGAAGATGTCTGGGGCGCCTATTTTCAGAATCTGGGCAAGACGTATGTGCCCCCCAAACTCGTTTTATTCACCTCGTCGGTCGGCTCCGCTTGCGGCCTCGCGAGTTCAGCGGCCGGGCCGTTCTATTGTCCCGGCGACCAAAAGGTATACATCGACCTGTCTTTCTACCGCCAGCTCGCCACGCAATTCGGCGCCCCCGGGGACTTTGCGCGTGCCTATGTCATTGCCCACGAAGTAGGACATCACGTTCAGAATCTGTTGGGCATCACGGACAAGGCGTCTCAGGCAGAACAGCGGGCGGGCCGGGTGGGCGCCAACAAGGTGTCGATCCTGGTCGAACTGCAGGCCGATTGCTTCGCCGGCGTGTGGGCCGAGCAGGCCAACCAAGCGCGAAAAATCCTGGAGCCGGGCGATCTGGAACAGGGGCTGCAGGCGGCATCCTCAGTAGGCGACGACACGCTGCAGAAGCGCGAACAGGGAACGGTGGTGCCCGATAGCTTCACGCACGGTACTTCGGCGCAGCGGGTACGTTGGTTTCGCCGCGGTTTCGAGTCCGGAAAAATCGACAACTGCGATACGTTCGGCGCAGGCGCCTCGCTCTAGGAGCCCGGTTCCTAGGCCCTCAAGCGGGTGCCTTGTCCAGTTTCCCTTCGAGGTGTTTTGCCAGCTCCGCGATGGTCGGATGGTCGAACAGTTCGGTGAGGTCGATGAGCCCCGGGAATTCGCGGTCGATATTTTCGTGAATTTCGATGAGCTTGAGCGAGCTCGCGCCGATCTCGAATAGATTATCGTTCACGTCAATTCGCTTCCCAGGCAGCGCACTCTCGCAAATGGACTGAAGCCGCGTCTCGAGATCCGACCCGCTCACCCGAATTCCGCCGGTGCCGGTCTCGCGCAGCACCTGAAGTTCGGCAAGTTCCGCATCGAATTCGCCATCGATGTGAGCCGCTTCCAGCAAATGCCGCTGCACCTTGCCGCTGGTGGTCTTGGGAATTCGTTTCACCGGAATCACTTGCGCCACTTCCAGTCCGGTGTGCTCATTGATGAGGCGGCCGACCGCCGTCGCGGTCGGTAGGAAATCACTCATGCCGCCACGGTGCAGCACGAACACGACCAGTTCTTCGCCCTGGGTGCCGGGTTTCGCCACACCAGCCGCCACCACCTTGTTCAGATCGAGCCCGGGTGCGCGCATCGCAATGTTCTCCAGGTCGTACGGATAGTAATTCATGCCATTGACGAAAATGATTTCCTTACTGCGCCCGGCGATGTAAAGCGATCCTTCGTGGAGCACGCCCAGGTCACCGGTGTCGACCCACCCCTCCGCGTCGATCACGCGCGCGGTCTCTTCGGCATCTCCGATATAGCCGCGCGTGACGCTTGGGCCCCCGATGAGAATATGTCCCACCCGTCCGTCCGGAACGGCGGCGCGCTTGTCATCGACTATGCGCAGCTTGATATTGGGGACCGCTCGACCGACGCACATCAATTCCAAGACGTCCCGATTCTCGGCCGGGTTCAATTCGATGTCCGATCCCACACCCAGTTTGTGACGATTGACCCGGATCCATCGATAGTCCGTGCCGGGCGTCGGAAAGGCGACCGCGAGCGAAGCCTCCGCCAATCCATAGACCGGAAACATCGCGCTGCGCTTGAGTCCGGTGTAGGCCAGCGCCCGCATGAACTCGTTGCACAGCTCCACGGAGATCGGCTCGGCGCCATTATAAATCGAGCGAATGCTCGACAAATCGACGTTCTCCAGCCGGCGATCGCCCAACACCTTCAGCAGGTGCCGGTAGCCGAAATTCGGGGAGCAGGTAATAGTGGCGCGCTTCTTGGACGCCGACTGCAGCCACAACACCGGCCGCCGCACGAACAGATCGGTCGGCATGAGATGGATGTGCACCTGGTTCGCGAACTGCATGAAATAGAAGCCGATCAAGCCCATGTCGTGAGTCAGCGGCATCCAGCTCAGACTGACGTCTTGCTCGTTGTACTTGCCCACCGCGGTGGCACCGGCCGAATTGGCCACGATATTGCCATGCGTGAGCATCACGCCCTTCGGCTCGCTGGTCGATCCTGAGGAAAATTGTATGAACGCCAAATCGTCCGGGGTGGGGCGGTAAAGCTTGCCGGGACGCGAAATGTCGGTAATGGATTCGACCAGGAAACAGCGCGCTTTGAGTTCGTCGAACAGGGCCGATTCACCGACTTCGTGCGCCAACGCAGCCAATCGCTGCAAATTCTTGGCATCGGTATAGAGCAGCGGTTTGCCGATTTTCCGGGCCACGCGCAGCAGTTTGTGACGATGTTCTTCGCTGATGCCGACGGCGAGCGGGACCGGAATGATTCCGCCGCACAGCGCTGCCCAGAATGCGTCGAGAAATTGCTCGTTGTTGTTCAAGAAAATGATCATCTTGTCGCCGCGCACGGCGCCCATCGCCTGCAGGTGATACAGAATACCCAGGGCTCGTGTATGGACTTCGCCGTAGCTCACCCGACGTTCGGAGTTTTCACCGTCGATGTAAGTGACCGCTCGATCGACCGCGCGATTGGCTTCGAGCAATTCGACCAATGTTGTGTGAGTCATCGTGCCTCTACCGTCATCAGGAGGTTGGAGCGTGGGCGCAAATTGATTTGCGCCTCGAGTTCGATGGGTTCGCTGCCGGCACGGGTCAAGCGAAACCGCCGCGACATGGCGTGCACATGCACCAGCATCTCGAACATGGCCAGGTTCTCACCGATGCAGTGGCGTGGCCCCACGGAAAAGGGAATATAAGCGAACCGATGTCTTTCTTCGGCATCGGCGCCGGCAAAACGCTCTGGCCTGAATTCCTCCGGTTCGCTCCAGAACGCCGGGTGCCTATGCAGCATGTAGGGGCTGATGAACACATCCGTGCGCGGCCCGATGGGGAAGCCGCCGAGTTCATCCGCTTCGAGGCTGCGGCGGGTAAACAGCCACCCGGGTGGGTACAGCCGCAACGCCTCCTGCAGGACTTGGTGCGTGAATGACAGCGACTCGGCTGCGTCCAGTCCCAGGGTACGGGCGCTCCCGCTCTGGCGCTCCGATTCGGCCTCGAGCCCCGCCGCCGTCTCGGGATGCTGGCTGACGAGGTACCAGGTCCAGGTCAAGGCCGCGGCGGTCGTTTCATGTCCGGCAACGATCAGGGTCAGCACCTCGTCGATGAGTTCCTTGTTGGTCATCGCCTCGTTGCTCTCGCGGTCCCGCGTGCCCATGAGCATGCTCAGGAAATCTATGTGTTCCTCGGGTTCGCGGCGCCGCCGTTCGATCAATTCCGCTACCAGTTTGGTCAGGGAGCGAAAACGAAACGCGAACTTCAAATCGCGGTTCTGTTCCTTGGCAACCACTTCGAAAGGGTTGGCGCCGAACTGCCGCTCCAGCCGTTCGAGATCGTTGCCGAAGATCGAACCCAGAACGATTTCCAAAGTCAGTTCACTGGCATCGTCGGTGAGGTTGATCGGTTCACCGGCCGCCGCCTTCGCCGCCCAGCGTTCGGCGAACTTCTCATTGACTTCATGGACCAGTTGGCTGAATCGATCGATGACGCGCCGATGAAAACTAGGCTGCATCATGCGCCGTTGGCGCCGCCAAAAGTCGCCTTCGCTGGTCATGATGCCGTTGCCGAGCAGGATCTTGACGCGATCCATGCCTTCGCCTTTCGTGTAGTTGCGGTGGTTTGAAAGCAATACCCGCTTGATGTCGTCCGGGTGGTTGATGACGTAATTGTAGACGCCGCGGCTCGGCGCGAATATCCGATACACATCGCCGAAACGCGCAAAGCACTCGCGCATCAGCGCCAACGATTCATCGCTCCCGCCGAGATCGAAACCTTCGGCGGGGCCTGGGGGTAGGGCCATGGTCTGCATGCGCCATTGTAACTTGCGCAGCCCCGCCTTGCGCGGGTCGGCCTTGCATGGCCCGGCACTCTTCCCGACAATGCGGGTCGTGCAGAAAAAAACCGATGATGGCGAAAAGCCGGGCGGCGGTCCCCTCCGCAACACGATTTACGAACAAACGACCCGCTCTGGCCGGCAGCTGACCGCCGGCCGTCAGTTCTTGTACAAATTGATCGTGCCGATCGGACTCTCGTTGGTGCGTGTCGTGTGGCGCTGGTCGAGGGTCGTGAGCATCGTCGGCACCGAGCACATCACGAATTCGCTCAAAGCCGCTCCATCGTTCATTCCGGTTTATTGGCATCAGCATCAGCTGTTCTGCGTCAAGCACTTGCTGGCGCAACGCGCAGCCGGGGTGAAGCTGGGTTTCTTGATCAGTCCCTCCGTCGACGGCGAGCTCGGCGCCATGATCGTGCGCAGCATGGGTGGTGAAGTGATTCGGGGCTCCTCGACGCACACCGGCGCGCGGGCGCTGCGCGATTACTACCAAGCGCTGGCGCGCGACAATGTGTCGCCCGCCATCACTCCCGATGGGCCGCGCGGCCCGCCGTGGAAGTTCAAGCCTGGGGCTGTGCTGCTCGCCCAGCTGTCTCAGCGGCCCATCATTCCCATGGCTTACGCAGCCTCGCGCGCCTGGAAGATCAAATGGGATCGGTTTGTGATTCCGAAACCGGGGGCGCGGATCGCCATTGTGGTCGGCGAGCCGGTGTATATCGCGAAGGGTCTGGATGCCGCCGGGCTCGAGCGGCTCCAGGCCGAGATGGAGCGGCGGCTGAAATCACTGTACACACAGGCAAAAAACTCGCTGCGGTGACCTCTGAAGTTTAGTCCAATAATACAACTACTTAGCTTGTAATCTTTACACGTTATGCGAGAATCCGGTTGTATGTATGTGTTGCCGAAAACCTAAGAAGTGTGTAACACATTCGGTTTTGCGCTTGAATCGATGGCAAACTGTTGATCCACAACCGCAATCTTTAATTCGGGACCCTTGAAGGCGCATGGCGATAGCACCCAACGATCCCCGGCACACGGACTTGACGGCGTCAGATATTCTGTCGCCGCAAACATGGCCGCGGCGCGGTATTCGTCCGGCAGTGGGCCTCGACGTCATTTGCACCAAGATCGCGGTCGACTTTCAGAGCATGACCGCGGCGACCGCCGCCGCTTGTATTTTTGCGAACCTTGAACTGCTGCGCGAGGCCGCGCACGCCGACACCGCGTTTCATATCAGCCTGGATGCAGACGTCGCAACCTTTGCCGACGTGCAAGTGGCGCGCGGCATGTTGGCCACCGGCAACCCGGAGCAGCTGCGCGGCCAGAGCCTGGATGCGTTGCCCTGGCTGCGTTCGCGGCTCGCGCCGCTGCGCGTATCGGAACTCCGCGATACCGCCAAGCCGAGATCCGACCAGTGCGAAGATGCCGCAATGTGGTGCGAATTGGGTATCGGCTCGGTGCTGATGATCGGCTACTACATCGAGGGGCGTGCCGCGGGTGTTTTGGGAATTGCAGGCGCAAGGCCGCGCGAGAACTGGGAAGTGCAGCTGCATCTTCTCATGAAGCTCATCGGCAGCAGTCTTTCGACGGGACTCGAGCGCATCGAGATTCAACGTCAGCTGAGCGATTTGGAAGAGCGAAATGAACTCGCCCTGTACAGCGCCAACGATGGGCTCTGGGACTTCGATACGCTCAACAATCGGGTGTACCTGTCGCCGCGCTGGAAGGCCATGTTGGGCTACGATGAAACCGACGTGGGACAGGCGCCGGATTGGCGAACGCTGGTGCACTCCGACGACATGTCGCGCGTACAGGCCGCCATTCGCGATCATGTGGCGGGCAAAACGCCGATTTTCGAAAGTCTGCATCGGATGCGCCACGCCACCGGCGAGTGGCGCTGGGTCATCAGCCGCGCCAAGGCTCGCGTCGACGAGAAAGGACGGTTATTGAGGCTCGTCGGCGTCGAACTCGATATCACCGAACGCAAGCTGTATGAGGAAGCGCTGTTTCGCGAGAAAGAGAGCGCGCAAATCACGCTTCAGAGCATCGGCGACGGCGTCATTACCACCGATGCCAAGGGTGTGATCGACTACTTGAATCCGGTCGCCGAGGCGCTCACGGGATGGCGTCTCGAGGATAGCCAGGGGCGCGCCATCGAAGAGATCTTTCGCGCGTTCCACGAGGAAACCTGCGAACCGCTGGAAAATCCTCTTGCCGTCGCGATCCGCCGCACGCGTTCGATCAAGTCGGTTCGGCCGATGTTGCTCATTCGCCGCGACGGCAATGAGATCTACGTCGAAAGCACGGCATCGCCGATTCGCGACGGCAGCGGCGCGGTTTCAGGCGGCGTGCTGGTATTCCATGACGTGAGCGAGGCGCGGGAACTCAACCGGCGCTTGAGCTACCACGCGAGCCACGACGTGCTCACGGGGCTGGTGAATCGGCGTGAATTCGAGAACCGTATGGAGCGCGCCCTGAAGAGCGCCAAGGCCCACGAAACGTCTTATGCCCTGTGCTGCCTCGATCTGGACCAGTTCAAGATCGTCAACGACACCTGCGGCCACAGCGCCGGCGATGCGTTGCTGGGTCAGGTGGGCGCGCTGCTCAAATCCAAAGTCCGCTGGCGCGATACGTTGGCGCGGTTGGGCGGCGACGAGTTCGGGATACTGCTCGAGAGCTGTTCGTTGGACGAAGCCATGCGCACGGCCGAAACCTTGCGCGAGGCGGTCCGAAACTTCAAATTCACGTGGGAAGAGCGCACTTTCCGGCTGGGCGCCAGCATCGGCGTCGTGCCGCTTGCCGCCGAGAACGCCGACGTGGCCTCCGTGCTCTCCGCCGCCGACAGCGCCTGCCAGGCGGCAAAAGAGGCCGGCCGCAATCGGGTCCACAGCTTCGAAGAGAATGACATCGACTTGATGCGCCGCCGGCGCGAGATGCAGTGGGCCGCGCGCATCAACAATGCGCTGGAGGAAGGCCGTTTCGAACTGTTTCGGCAAACCATCCTGCCGCTGCAGAAAGCGGAGCATGGGGCGCATTACGAGCTGTTGCTGCGCATGCGCGACGAGCAGGGAAAAATCGTGGCGCCGGATAATTTCATCACGGCGGCCGAACGCTACGGCATCACTCCGCAGATCGATCGTTGGGTCATCGAAAACGCCTTTCGCTGGCTGGTATCCGAGGCCGACGAGCGCGAGAAGCTTGCCATGTGCTCGATCAACCTCTCCGGCCAAAGCCTGGGTGACGACAAGTTCCTGCCCTACGTGATCGACCAATTCCACCGCAGCGGCTTGGATGCCACCAAGATCTGCTTCGAAATCACCGAGACGGCCGCCATCGCCAGTTTCTCTCAGGCCAACCGATTCATTCAGGCGCTGAAGGAATTGGGCTGCAAGTTCGCGCTCGACGACTTTGGTACGGGTTTATCCTCGTTCGGTTATTTGAAGCACTTCCCGGTCGATTTCTTGAAGATCGACGGCAGCTTCGTGAAAGAAATTCTGCACGACCCCATCGACCGCGAAATGGTACGTTCCATCAATGAGATCGGCCATTTGACCGGTAAGCAAACCATCGCGGAATTTGCCGAGAATCTGGAAATCATCAACATGCTCCGCGGTCTCGGCGTCGACTACGCGCAAGGCTATGGCGTCTCGCAACCGCAGCGCGTGCTCAAAGCGGCGAACATCGCCTGATCGGTGCGCAGATCCGCGCAGCGGACAGCGGACGTTTCCGCGGGAACGGTGGTACGCAAGCGGTCGCTCGGCCAATCAATCGGCGGGCCCGTCACCCCATTCGAAGCGCATGGATAGATCCACCGCATGCACATGCTTGGTGATGCTGCCCACCGAGATATAGTCGACCCCCGTCAGCGCGATGTCGCGAATCGTCTCCTTTGTGACGCTGCCCGATGCCTCCAATTTCAATGGACGCGTTGAGCGGCGGTTCACCGCCACCGCCTCGCGCATCCCCTGCAGCGAGAATTCGTCGAGCATGGCAATGTCCGCGCCTGCTGCGATGGCCTGCCGCAGTTCGTCCAAGTCTTCCACCTCGACTTCCACAGGGACGTGGGCGCCCGAGACCCTGGCGCTCGCCACCGCTTGCGCAATCGAGCCCGCAGCCATGATGTGATTTTCCTTGATGAGAATCATGTCGTACAGGCCGATGCGGTGGTTTTGGCCGCCGCCCACCCGCACGGCATATTTTTGCGCCGATCGCAGCCCCGGCAGGGTCTTACGGGTATCCAGCACCTTGCAAGCGGTGCCCTCGATCAACGCGGCGTAGGCTTGGGCTGCGGTCGCGGTGGCCGACAGCAATTGCAAAAAATTGAGGGCCGTCCGTTCGGCCGTCAGGAGGGCCCGAGCCGGACCTTCGACCGTGAACAGCAGCTGGTTTGCGGCCACCCTGTCCCCCTCGGCCACCTTCCAATCGACGCGCACGGCGGGGTCCACGCCGGCGAAGCTCGCGTTGACATAAGGTATGCCGCATACGACGGCTGGTTCACGGGTGATGACCGAGGCGCGGCCGGCCCGCCCGGGCGGAATGAGGGCTGCGGTCAAGTCGCCGCTGCCGATATCCTCTGCCAGCGCCCTGTCGACCTGAGCGGGCAGATCAATCGGGACGGGTACGGGTGGATTCATCTTTCAATTGCCTTCGCCCGGGGGCTGGAAGAATAGGGGGGCCGCCCCAACAATTCAACGATGTCCCAGACGGCGCCCGCGTCCCCCTGCATCAATATCTGCTCCCTGGACGACGTGCACGGATACTGTGCCGGCTGTTATCGTACAATCGACGAAATAGCCCGCTGGGGAGACATGACCCCCACCGAGCGGTGGGCAGTGCTGCATCGGGCGGCTGATCGCGCAAGCGAGCGGGCGCTCAGGCTCAAGTGAATCATTTTGGAGATTGTCGACCTATGAATGCTATCGAAAGAATCAAGAGCCAGCTGTCCGGCGCGCCGGTGGTGCTCTATATGAAGGGTACCCCGGACTTCCCGCAATGCGGATTTTCGGCCCAAACCGTGGGTGCGTTGCGTGCCAGCAAGGCAAAGTTTGAACATGTGAATATTTTCGAAGATCCTGAAGTGCGCGAGGCGCTCAAGACCTATTCGAATTGGCCGACGTTTCCGCAGCTCTATGTGAACGGCGAGCTCATCGGCGGCTGCGATATCGTGATCGAAATGTACAAGAGCGGCGAATTGAAGCAGCTGTTGGCGGAAGCCGGCGCAGTCCCGGCTTAGGGCGTAGCGGCGGCGGTTCCGGCGCACAGACGCCCCCGAGGTAACCGGCCGGCTCACTCACGGATCGGCGGGCGCCTCCGGTTCGGGCGGCGTCTCCTGTTCGATCTCCAGCGGTCCCATCGACGCCAAGCGCCTGCGGCTGGCGTCGAATACATTCTGGAACTGGTTGCACACGATGCAGAACAGATCGGCGGTGCGCTCCGCATCGTAGGCGGCCGAGTGCGCCGAGGAGGTATCCCACTCCAAACCCGCCGCGAGAGTCGCACGCATCAGCACGGTTTGACCGAATGCAACGCCGCCCAGGGTGGCGGTATCGAAGCTCGTGAATGGGTGGAACGGATTGCGTTTAATCTGCGTCCGCATGACCGCGGCGTTCAAAAAATTCAAATCGAAAAATGCGTTATGCCCGACCAGAACTGCGCGGGTGCATTCCGCGGCGCGGATCGCATTGCGCACTTCTTTGAATATGCGCTGCAGCGCGTCTTCTTCCGAAATCGCGGGGCGCAGCGGATGATGAGGATCGATTCCGTTCACCGCCATTGATGCGGGTTCCATATTCGAGCCGGGGAATGGAACGACGTGATAGCGGAACGTTTCACCGCGCGCCAGCGTGCCGTCGCTGCGCATTTCGAGGAATACCGCGGCGATCTCCAGCAGCGCGTCGGTCGTTGAATTGAAGCCGCCGGTCTCCACGTCGACGACTACCGGAAGGAAGCCGCGGAAGCGCGTGGCAAATGTGATGGGCGCGATCTGCGTCATGCAGTTCCCGCCGACAGGAGGCGCCATGCGACATTTTCGCCGCTGCGATACGGCACCAGAGCGCCGTTGCCGAAATCGTAAGTTACTGGGGGCACCCAAGGCTCCTTGACCAACGTGATGACATCGTCGTGGCGCGGCAGGCCGTAGAAGTCCGCCCCGAAATGACTGGCAAAACCTTGCAGCCGATCGAGCCGTCCGAGCTCGTCGAAAGCTTCGGCGTACAATTCGATCGCCGCATGCGCGGTGAACATACCCGCGCATCCGCAGGCATTCTCCTTGGCCGCACGTTCGTGCGGCGCGCTATCCGTACCGAGAAAGAATCGCGGATCGCCGCTGGTGGCCGCGCGCAGCAGCGCCTGCCGATCGCTTTCGCGCTTCAAAATCGGCAGGCAATAGTAGTGCGGTTTGATGCCGCCGGAAAATATCGCGTTGCGATTGTGAAGCAGGTGCTGCGGCGTAATCGTCGCCGCCACGCCGGGACGCGCTTCGCGGACGAAGTCGGCGGCGCGGGCGGTCGTGATGTGTTCGAACACCACCGGCAATGCCGGGAAGCGGTCGAGCAACGGTATCAGCACCGCATCGATAAAATGCGTTTCGCGATCGAACACGTCCACTTCCGTGCCGGGGGTTTCGCCGTGCACCAGCAAGCGCATGCCTAATTCCTCCATGCGCGCCAACGTGCGATAGACCTTGCGGATGTCGGTGACGCCGGCATCCGAGTGCGTGGTTGCACCGGCGGGGTATAGCTTGACGCCGTGAACGAACCCCGCTCCCTTCGCGTTGTCGATTTCATCCGGCGGCGTGGTATTGGTCAAATACAGCGTCATCAGCGGCTCGAACCGCGCGTTTGGCGGCAGCGCCGCAATGATTCGATCGCGGTAGGCGGACGCCTGCGCGGTCGATGCGATGGCGGGCTTGAGATTGGGCATTACGATGGCGCGGCCGAACCGTTCGGCGGTGAACTTGACCACGGCGGCAAGCGCGGCGCCGTCACGCAGATGCACGTGCCAGTCGTCGGGACGCTGAATCGTCACGGTGTTCATTGGGAATCGGCGGGGCGGCCAACCGCCGGGCGGCGTACCGCGGGGCGGCCAACCGCCGGCCAGCCGCGCCCAAGCAGATCGAGGGTGTAGCGCACGCCGAATCCGGTGATTTCAGTGCAAATATGAGCGAGCCCGCCGGGCCGCGATCCCGCCGCAAGATCCAAGTGCAGCCAGGCGATGCTCTTCGGCACGAAACGATTCAGGAACCGCGCCGCCAAGATATGATCACCCTTGCCCTCGGTCGCACACTGCAGTACATCGGCAACCGCGCTTTCCAGGTCTGAATCGTAGTCGGCATCCATGGGAAAGCACCAGACGCGTTCGCCGCTGCTGGTCCCGGCGGCTTCAATGAGATCGCGCGCCTCAGGTCGATTGGTGAAAGCGCCGCTGTAGCGCTCGGTCAAGGCGTACACGCAGGCGCCGGTCAAGGTGGCATAGTCGATGATGGCGCGCGGCTTCTTACTCGCGGCGAGGGAGAGCGTGTCGGCCAATACCATGCGCCCTTCGGCATCGGTATGAATCACTTGGATGGTCGTGCCATTGTGCGCGCGCACCACGTCCTGCGGCTTGTACGCCAGCGGCCCGGTCCGATTCTCGGTGATGGCCAACCAGCAATCCACCGCGAGCGGCGAGCGCAGCGCGTGCAGCGCATACAGACTACCAACGGCGACTGCGCTGCCTTCCATATCGATGTGCATGTCGAGCATGCCTTTATGGGTCTTCAGATTGGTGCCGCCGGTGTCGAAGCAGATGCCCTTGCCGACGAGACTCACCGCGGGCTGCGCCGCGACGCCCGGCGGTTGGCCGCCCCGACGATATCCAAGGTGCACGATTCCCGCGTCGCGGGCGGCATTGCCTTGGGACACGGCGAGAAATGCTCCGGCGCCGAGCCGCTTCAATTGCGCTTCACCGTAGAACTTGAATTTCAGATCCAAGTGGCGCGCAAGATCCCGTAGCAAACGTCGATACCCGGCGGCGTCCAGAGTATTCGGGGGCAGTGCCGTCAGCCAGCGCGCCAGGTTGTTGCCGGCGGCGGTGGCCAAGGTGAGATCGAGATCGGCCAGCTTTTCCGGGGTAGCGATGTCGATCCGCGCCGGCGGGTGGTGTAGTTTCGGATTGCTCTTGAAGGTGGCGAAGCGGAATGCTGCCGCTTCGAGTGCCGCAATGGTTGCGTAGAGGGCTGCCTGAACGGCGTGCTGGGCACAGCCCGAGGCGCATAGGATCAGCGACTGCGGCTCGCCCTCGAGAGCGATTCGTGCGAGTTTTCCCGCGGATTGCAGCCGTTCGAAGGTACTTGCCGTATCGGCCAAACAAACCGCTAGAATCAAGGTTTGCGCGCGTGCGCCGACTCTGAGCTGTACGCTGTCGCCGGGCTTGCGTCCCTTGCGCTGATATAATTCGCGCAGCAGGTCGCCAAAGGGCAGCGCCGCCCAGTCGCTCGCGCGCGGCACGGCCGGCAAAAAAACGATGGCGCAGCCGTATTGGGTAATTTTTGCGGGAGTCAGGCGTGCGCCGATTTGGCGCGCCGGAACCAAAAGCGAACTAAAGGGCAAGCGCATCGGCATATCAGTTAAACCGCAAGCGTATCGCGAGAATCCGCTGGCTTATCCTTGCTTGACCGTGAAAAACCAAACCCCGAAGATAGCGCTGCTAAAATCCCAAGTGGCGGTTCGCGCAACGGCGCTGTAACGTGCCTGCCATCTTAACAGGACACGTAGGTATGTGCATGTGCGCATGCCTCTCGAGTAGGGCTTCTTTATGACGCAACAATCACCGTTCGAAGATATCGATCCGACCGAAACGCAGGAATGGCTCCAGTCGATCGACTCGGTCTTGCGCGCGCAGGGGCCGGAGCGGGCGCATTTTTTGCTGGAAAAGCTGGTGGATTTCACGCGCCGCTCCGGCACCTACCTGCCCTTCAAGCCGAACACGGCGTACCTCAACACCATCTCCAAGGCGCAGGAGCCCGAATATCCGGGCGACCGCTCTTTGGAGCGGCGTAACGAGGCCTACATCCGCTGGAATGCCCTCGCGATGGTGGTGCAGGCCAATCGTGCGAGTTCCGAGTACGGCGGCCATATAGCGAGTTACGCCTCGGCGGCGACTCTCTACGAAGTCGGGTTCAATCATTTTTGGCGGGCGAAAAGCGCCGCACACCCTGGCGACATGATTTTCATGCAGGGCCATTCGAGTCCGGGCATTTACGCGCGCGCGTACATGGAGGGCCGCCTGGATGAAAGTCAGCTGCTGCGCTTTCGCCAAGAAGTACGCGGCGGAGGTCTGTCTTCCTATCCGCATCCGTGGCTCATGCCGGACTTTTGGCAGTTTCCCACGGTGTCGATGGGCCTGGGTCCCATGACCGCCATATTCCAGGCGAGGTTCGTGCGCTACCTGGAACATCGCGGCATCGTCCCTGCGTCGGACCGAAAAGTTTGGGCCTTTTTGGGCGATGGCGAAATGGACGAGCCCGAGTCGATGGGCGCGCTCACCATGCCGGTGCGCGAGAAACTCGATAACCTGATATTCGTCATCAATTGCAATTTGCAGCGCCTGGACGGGCCGGTGCGCGGCAACGGCAAGATCATTCAGGAACTGGAGGCGGCTTTTTTGGGCGCCGGCTGGAACGTCATCAAAGTGCTCTGGGGTTCGCGTTGGGATCCTCTGCTCGAACGAGATCAGAAGGGATTGCTGAAACGGCTGATGGAAGAATGCGTCGACGGCGAGTACCAGAACTTCAAATCCAAAGGCGGGGCGTACACGCGCGAACATTTCTTCGGCAAGTATCCTGAATTGAAGGAAATGGTCGCCAACATGTCCGACGAGGAGATATGGCGCCTGAATCGCGGCGGTCACGATCCGCAAAAGGTCTACGCTGCGTACGCATCCGCGGTGGCGCACAAAGGTGCGCCCACCGTGATTCTGGCCAAGACCGTGAAGGGATTCGGGCTCGGAAAAGCAGCCGAAGGACTCAACTCGGCGCATCAACAAAAAAAGCTCGGCGACGAAGCCCTCAAAGAAGTACGCGACCGTTTCAACATCCAGATTTCCGACGAGGAAATCACGGGGTTGACGTTCAGGAAGCCCGCGCCCGACAGCGAGGAACTGAAATATCTCCAAGAGCGTCGAGTATCGCTCGGCGGCTATGTGCCGGAGCGCAGTTCGTCGGCGCCGCCGTTGGTGGTGCCGCCGATCGAGGCGTTCAGTGCGCTGCTCGAAGGCACCCACGACCGTGAAATTTCCACCACCATGGCGCTGGTGCGCATATTGACGACCCTGATCAAGGATAAAAACATCGGCAAGCACATCGTGCCCATCGTGCCCGACGAGGCGCGTACGTTCGGCATGGAAGGGATGTTTCGCCAAGTGGGTATTTATTCTTCGGTGGGACAGCTCTACACGCCGCAGGATGCCGATCAGCTGATGTTCTATCGGGAGGACAAGCAGGGCCAAATTCTCGAGGAGGGTATCAACGAAGCCGGCAGCCTCTGTTCCTGGCTGGCTGCGGCGACTGCGTATTCGAACCACGGCGTCAGCATGATTCCCTTTTATATCTACTATTCGATGTTCGGTTTCCAGCGCGTGGGCGATTTCATCTGGGCTGCGGCGGATAGCCAGGCCCGCGGGTTCCTGGTTGGCGGAACTGCCGGACGCACCACGCTCGCCGGCGAGGGCTTGCAGCACCAGGATGGGCACAGCCACTTGCTGGCGACCACGGTGCCGAACTGTGTGGCCTATGACCCCACCTACGCGTATGAGCTTGCCGTGATCGTGCAGGACGGGATGCGCCGGATGTACCAAGAACAGGAAAGCGTCTTCTACTACATCACGTGCATGAACGAGAATTACGCGCACCCGGCAATGCCGGCCGGCGTTGCCGAAGGCATCTTGAACGGGATGTACCTGCTGCGAATCGGCGGCCGCGGTAAGGTCCGCGCAACCTTGTTCGGTTCCGGCACGATATTGCGTGAGGTGCTTGCCGCAGCCGATCTGCTCGAGAAAGACTACGGCGTGCCGGCGGATGTGTATTCGGTCACCAGCTTCAGCGAGCTGCGCAGGAACGCCCTTGCGATCGAGCGCTGGAATCTGCTGCATGCCAACGAGCCGCAGAAACAGACGTATATTAAGCAGGCGCTCGGTGATCGCGACGGCCCCTTCATCGCGTCGACCGATTACATGAAAACCGTGGCGGACCAGATTCGGCAATGGGTGCCCGGCCGCTATGCAGTGCTTGGCACGGACGGTTTCGGCCGCAGCGACTCACGCGCGGAACTGCGGCGCTTCTTCGAGGTGGACCGCCATTACGTCGTGATCGCGGCGCTCAAAGCCTTGGCCGACGATGGCAAGATCGACATGCAGACGGTGACGCGGGCCATGCAGTCCTTCGGCATCGATCCCGAAAAACCCAATCCTTTGTCGGTCTAGGCAAACACCGTGGCAGCCCCAATCGAAGTCTTGGTTCCCGACATCGGCGGTTTCAAAGACGTCAGCGTCATCGATGTGTTGGTCAAGGATGGACAGCAGGTCGATAAAGAGACCCCGTTGATCACCATCGAAACCGAGAAGGCCGCCATGGACGTGCCTTCGCCTGCCGCGGGGCGGATCACGCAGGTCAAGCTGAAACAGGGCGACAAGGTTTCCGAAGGTTCGCTGATCTTGCTGCTCGAAGCTGCGGCCGCCCCCACACAGGCCGTCGCCCCCGAGCCCGCGCCTGCGCAGGCGAAACCCCCGGCTGGACCGAGCGCGGAACCTAAGGCTGCCCCCGCCGTGGTTGCAGAGCCGGCACCCGCACCAGCGCCGGCAACGCCTGCGCCAGCCCGCGCGGCCCAGGCACCTTCCCCGGCACGCGACGCGGCCGATGAAAAAGCGTTTTTACTGGCTTATGCCAGTCCGTCGGTGCGCAAGTTTGCGCGCGAATTGGGGGCCGATCTCGGCAAGATCAAGGGTACGGGTCCGAAGGGACGTATCACGCATGAGGACGTGAAGGCGCACGTGAAGCAGATTCTCACGGCGCCTGCGGCACCCGCCGCGTCTGTTTCGGCGTTGCCGAAAGTGCAGCAAGTCGACTTTGCCTTGTTCGGCCCCGTGGACACCAAGCCGCTGTCCCGGATCCAACGGATTTCCGGCGCACGACTGCAGGCGAGTTGGATCAACTTGCCGCATGTCACGCAGTACGACGATGCGGACATCACGGAACTCGAAGCCGCTCGTGTTGCGCTGAAGGCCACGGCATCGCAGGAGGGCGTGAAGCTCACGCCGCTTGCGTTCATAGTCAAGGCCTGCATTTTGGCATTGAAGGAATTTCCACGGTTCAATGCGTCGCTCGATGCCACGGGCGAGAACCTGGTTTTCAAGAAGTATTTCAACATCGGGTTTGCGGCGGACACGCCCAATGGGCTCATGGTGCCCATCATCCGAGATGCCGATCGCAGCGGCATCTATGAAATCGCGCGCACGCTCGCGGAGCTCTCGGAAAAGGCGCGTGCCGGGAAATTGAAAGCCGCCGAAATGCAGGGAGGCTCGTTCACGATCTCGAGCTTGGGCGGCATCGGCGGCACGGCGTTTACGCCCATCATCAATGCACCCGAGGTCGCCATTTTGGGCGTGGCCAAGTCCAGTCAAAAACCGGTGTATGAAAAAGGCGCCTTCATACCGCGCCTGATGCTGCCCTTGTGCCTGTCCTATGATCACCGGGTCATCGACGGCGCGGAGGCCGCGCGCTTCATCGTGTTTTTGAGCAAGACCTTGGGCGACGTGAAGGCATTGATATGAGCGTCGTCGAAGTACGAGTCCCCGACATGGGCGATTCCAAGGGCGTCAACGTCGTCGAGGTGCTGGTTGCGAAAGGCGCCGAGATTCGTGTGGATGATCCGCTCATCACGCTCGAGAGCGACAAGGCATCGATGGACGTGCCGTCACCGGTGGCGGGGGTCATCGAATCAATCGACATCAAGAAGGGCGACGAGGTCGTTGCCGGCACGCTGATTGCGATGGTGAAAGTGGCGGAAGCCGCGGCACCGGCCAAACCCGCCGCCCCGACGCCGGTCGCCGCGACCGCAACGCCCGCGCCTCCCGCAGCACCGGCACCGGCCGCACCGCCAGCAGCACCGGCCGCAGCGCCTGCACCGGCCGCAGCGCCAGCAGCACCGGCCGCGGCGTCGACTCCGGCCGCTGCGCCCACTGCCAAGGGCGGCGCGGCGTCGGCGGCTCCGCCGGGGGCGCTCGATTTGGTGGTCATCGGCGCTGGGCCGGGCGGCTATACAGCTGCTTTTCGCGCTGCCGATCTAGGCCTCAAGGTGACGCTGATCGAGCGCTGGCCCGTTCTCGGCGGAGTCTGCCTGAACGTCGGCTGCATCCCTTCCAAGGCGTTGCTGCACGCCGCGAAAGTCGTCGAGGAAGCGCACGACATGGCTGCTTGCGGCATCACCTTCGGGCCGCCGCAAATCGACAACGATCGCCTGCGTGCCTGGAAGAATCGGGTGGTCACCCGATTGACGAACGGAATCACCATGCTCGCCAAGCAGCGCAAGGTTGACGTGGTACACGGTGAAGCCAAGTTCGTCGGGCCCTATACCTTGGAAGTTCGGACTCCCGAAGGGCCGCGACGCCTGGATTTCAAGCAATGCATCATTGCCGCAGGATCCGAGTCGGTCCGTTTACCCGGGTTCCCGGATGACCCCAGGGTGATCGACTCGACCGGCGCACTGGAGCTACCGCCGGATTGCAAGCGCTTGCTGGTGATCGGCGGGGGTATCATCGGACTGGAGATGGCCTGCGTATACGATGCGCTGGGCGCGAAGGTGAGCGTGGTCGAATTGAGCGACGGCTTGATGCCCGGCACGGATCGCGATCTGGTGCGGCCGCTGCAGAAGCGAATCGAGAAGCGCTACGAACGCATTTTGCTCAACACCAAGGTCGCGAAGCTCGAGGCAAACGCCGGCGGATTGAGCGCGACCTTCGACGGTCCGGACGCGCCGGAACCTCAGGAGTTCGATCGGGTACTCGTTGCCGTGGGCCGCAGCGCCAACGGCAATGCGATCAACGCCGCCGCCGCCGGAGTGGTCGTGGATAAGCGCGGCATCATCGGCGTCGACAAACAGATGCGCAGCAACGTCCCTCATATTTTTGCCATCGGCGACCTTGCGGGCGCGCCGATGTTGGCGCACAAGGCGACGCACGAGGCGAAGGTGGCGGCCGAGGTCGCCGCAGGACACAAGGCCGCGTTCGACGCACGCTGCATTCCCTCGGTCGCCTATACCGATCCCGAGGTCGCGTGGGTGGGCGTCACGGAAACCGAGGCAAAGGCTGGCGGTATCGAGTACGGCAAGGGAATGTTCCCTTGGGCGGCAAGCGGACGTTCCCTCGCCATCAATCGGGACGATGGCTTTACGAAGCTTCTTTTCGACAAGAAAACCCGACGCGTCATAGGCGGGGGAATCGTCGGCACCAACGCCGGGGAACTGGTCGCGGAGGTCGGACTTGCGATCGAAATGGGCGCCGACGCGGCGGATATCGGATTGACCATCCATGCGCATCCCACGCTGACCGAAACAGTGGCATTCTCCGCCGAGGCGTTCGAAGGCACGTTGACCGACCTGTATATCCCCAAGCGGTAAAGACGCTGTGGGTGGGCGGGGTGGATTCGATGACATCCTTGCAAGCACTGTTAGGTATCGACCTGGCGATCATTCAAGCACCCATGGCGGGAGTCCAGGGCAGCTCGTTGGCCGCGGCGGTGTCCGACGCGGGCGGGCTTGGCTCATTGCCATGCGCCTTGCTCAGCGTTGACGCAATGCGAGATGAGATGGCCGCGATCAAGGCGCAGACGTCGAAGCCATTCAACGTGAATTTCTTTTGCCACACGCCTCCCGTCGCAAGTGCCGAGCGCGAGGCTGCATGGCGCGAGACGCTATCGCCGTACTATCGGGGCTTTGGTTTGGACATCGCGGTATCAGCCGGGCCTGCGCGAACACCTTTCGATCACGCTGCGGCCGACGTGCTCAGTGAAATCAGGCCCGCGGTGGTCAGTTTTCATTTCGGCTTGCCCTCGGCCGATCTGCTCGCACGCGTGCGGGCGTTGGGATCGAAGATCATTTCGTCCGCTACCACCATCGAAGAGGCGTGTTGGCTGGAATCGCGCGGCGCCGATGCCATCATCGCTCAGGGGCTCGAGGCGGGCGGACATCGAGGCATATTCCTGTCGGAGGATCTGACCACTCAAATGGGCACATTCGCGCTGCTGCCGCAGATCGTGAAAGCCGTGAGGGTGCCCGTGATAGCAGCCGGCGGCATCGCTGATTCTCGATGCGTCGCGGCCGCCATGGCGTTGGGAGCCGCTGGGGTACAGGTAGGTACGAGTTACCTGCTCTGCCCCGAATCGACGACGGGTCCGGTGCATCGCGCTGCGCTGAAGAGCGGCGGCGCCGGGCACACCGCTCTCACGAATTTATTCACCGGCCGACCGGCGCGCGGGATCATGAATCGTTTGATGAAGGAACTCGGCCCGATGAGCGACGCTGCCCCGGCCTTTCCGCTGGCCACCGCCGCGGTTGCGCCTCTGCGCCGCCAAGCCGAAAGCGTAGGCAGCGGCGATTTCTCTCCGCTTTGGTCGGGTCAGAACAACCGCGGCTGCAAGGAGGTGCCGGCGGCGCAACTCACGCGAGATCTGGCTGCCGATCTATAGCGCTGGAGTGGAGGCGATAAGGATTCGCAGGGGAAGAAAATGGGTTCCTTTAGGATGTTTCTCTTTTGTTTAGCTGCTTTTGCAGGATTTGCTTTGGCGGGTTGTCTTTCCTTGCCGGCAGAGTCGCTTGTCGCTAAGACCATGGACGGCGAGGTCCGCGGCAAACTCATCAACAATGGCAAAGTCCGCGCGTTCCAGGGGATTCCGTACGCCGCGCCACCGGTGGGAGGCTTGCGCTGGAAAGCCCCGCAGCCGGTTGCCACCTGGAAGGGCACACTCGACGCAACTATGTATGGTCACCACTGCGCACAAAACCATGTCTTCGACGACATGGTGTTTCAGGATAGCGCCACTCCCGCCGACGCCGGCTCGGAAGACTGCCTGTATTTGAATGTGTATGTGCCCGTGAGCAAAACGGGCAAGGCCAAGCTTCCGGTCATGTTCTGGATTCACGGCGGGGGATATTCCGGCGGCGCCAGTTCGGAACCGCGCCACAATGGCGATTTTCTACCACTCAAGGAAATCGTACTGGTTACCATCAACTATCGTCTCGGCGTCTTCGGGTTTCTTGCATTGTCTGAGTTAGCCGCAGAGCCGGGCGGTTTCACCGGCAACTATGGGCTGATGGATATGGTTGCAGCGCTTGAATGGGTGAAGAAGAACATTGCCGGCTTCGGTGGCGATCCGAATAGCGTGACTATTTTCGGTGAAAGTGCCGGTTCTTTTGCGGTCAGCACACTCATGGCCGCCCCGTCCGCACAGGGACTTTTTCACCGCGCTATCGGCGAGAGCGGCGGTGCGCTGAATTCTGGCGTTCTCACGGTGGATAGCATTGCCATAGTCGGCCCCAAAGACGCCGCGTGGGCCAAGGAAGCAGGCGCGAATACAGTCGCTGAACTTCGCGCTATGCGTACCGACGACATCTTGGCCGCGGCCGCGAAGAAGGACGCGCCGCAGTTCGGTCCTGTTATCGACGGCAAGTTTCTCTCAGAGCCCGTCCTGGACATTTATCGCGCGGGCAAGCAGGCCAAGGTGCCGCTGCTGGCGGGTTTCAATCGCGACGAAGGCATTTTCTTCTATGAGGGCATGACCGCAGAGAAGTGGACGGCGATGGCGGTGCAACGTTATGCCGATAGAGCTGACACGTTTCTTCAGCTCTATCCGGGTTCGACCGATGCTGCGGCGGCACGGTCCGCCGCTGATTTTGGCGGTGATCAGTTCATCGCCTACGGCACATGGAATTGGCTGGAAATGGATCGCAGGACAGGCAACAAGAGCATCTATCGCTACGAATTAGACCTCGCAGCGCCGCCCAGCAAGTTTCATCCGGGCTCTTATGCCTTTCACTCCGACGACATCGAGTACGTTTTCGGTACCCTCGATACTCGACCGGGAGCCGTGTGGCGTCCTGAGGATTACAAGCTAAGTGATCAAATGATGAGCTATTGGACGGATTTCGCCAAGACCGGCGACCCCAATGGGGTCGATGGCAAAGGGGGGAAATTGCCAGAGTGGCCGAAATATGGAGAAGGCGACCCAGTGCTGCATCTCGACAGTCCTATCACTTCGCGCCCCGACGAGAACCGGCGCCGCTACGAATTCTGGCTGGAATCGGATAAGTAGAGCCGACGAGCGCGCCAAGCAATCTGAAGCGGCGCCCGGAGCTGTTACGCAACCCCGAGCGCCTGACACCTGACACTGCTCACCTGGCAAGTGAGCATGCTGCCCACAATTTTAGGCGCGCTCGACAACTCCGCGCGTAGCTGGCGACGCCTTCGCCACAGGCTTCAGGGTCGCCATGTCGATCACGAACCGGTATTTGACCTCATTGTTGAGAAGGCGCACGTAGGCCTTTTCGATGTCTTGCATAGCGATCATCTCGACATCGGAGACGATTCCCTTCTCCGCGCAAAAATCGAGCATCTCCTGCGTTTCGGCGATGCCACCGATCAAGGAGCCAGCTAGGGACTTCCGGCCGAAGATCATCTTGAAGACGGTGGGCGAGGGATGCGGATGCTCAGGCGCGCCCACCAGCGTCAGAGTTCCATCACGTTTCAGCAGTTCGATGAAAGGATCGAGGTTATGCGTGGCCGACACGGTGTTCAGAATGAAATCGAAGCTGCCGGCATGCGCATTCATCTCGGCTTCGTTCTTCGAGACAACGACTTCGTCCGCGCCGAAATCGAGCGCGGCCTGCCTCTTGGAGGCGGAGGTGGTAAACGCGACTACGTGAGCGCCGAGCGCGTGCGCGAGCTTGATGCCCATGTGGCCGAGGCCGCCGATACCGACGATGCCAACCTTCTTGCCGCGGCCTGCGCCCCAGTGGCGAAGCGGCGACCAGGTCGTGATTCCGGCGCACAAGAGGGGCGCCACCGCGGCAAGTTGGTTTTCGGCGTGGCGAATCCTCAGAACGTACTTCTCATCGACTACGATCCGTTCCGAATAGCCGCCGTAAGTATTTTCACCGGCCCCGGAAATGTGACCGTTATAGGTGCCGGTGAACCCGCGCTCGCAATACTGCTCAAGTCCATGTTCGCACGAAGCGCACTCGCGGCAGCTATCGACCATGCAGCCCACGCCGGCGATTTCGCCGACGGCGAACCCGGTTACCTTCGAACCCACAGCCGCGACACGGCCGATGATCTCGTGGCCGGGCACGCAGGGGTACCGGGTACCCGCCCAATCACTCCGGACTTGATGCAGGTCCGAGTGACAGACGCCGCAGTAGAGGATGTCAATCACGACATCTTTCTCCAGCGGCTCGCGACGGTTAAAGCTGAATGGTGTCAGGGGTGAGGAGGCGGACTGCGCCGCATAACCGAGGGTCTTCAAAGTCGTGTGTTCCTTAAAGTAGAGGTTTGTTGACATAGAGGGCCGTGCCACTCCACACCATTCTCGCGAATTTCCCTGCAGGATGATTTCCGATGCGCCACTACACGATTTCAGCTGAAACATTCCGGGCGGCGTATGCCCTAGGGGTTCTGGAGCGGGCAGCAGCGTGGAAACGGGTCCAGGAAACTCAATACCGGGGCTATCGCGAGCTCCGAGGAATTGACCAGACTCAAGAATGTGGCCGGTCAGACCGAACGGCCGCGCCAAATCGTTTTTAATCGCGATTCTCTGCGTGTCCGCATCGCTGTGGTATAACCGACCGGGGAAGGCTCAGAAAAATTTGCATATCGCCGGTCCAAATTCCGCGAGGCATCCGATGGACGCAGCATTACCTGACAATTCCGCCTTGGAGCAGAGTGCATACCGGAAAGCGTCGCTGCGTATTCTTCCCCTCATTGCGCTTGGTTACGGCGCCGCCTACATCGATCGCGTCAACATCAGCTTCGCTGCGCTGCAGATGAACCGCGATTTGAAATTCAGCGCCACGGTTTACGGCTTGGGTGCGGGACTCTTCTTTCTCAGCTACGCGGCATGCGAAATCCCGTCGAATCTCTTGCTCTGCCGTTTCGGCGCGCGGCGGTGGCTGGCGCGCATCATGGTGACGTGGGGTCTCGTGGCGATGGCCATGGTCTATGTCAGGACCCCCGCGCAGTTTTACATCGCCCGCTTCGCACTCGGCGTGGCCGAGGCCGGCTTCTTTCCCGGGGTCATTTTCTATTTGACGCAGTGGTTCCCTGCCGAGCTACGGGCCCGCAGCATCACGCGTTTCTATATCGCATGGCCGTTGAGCTCCGTGGTGATGGGAGTCTTGGCGGGCTCTCTCATGGGCCTTGACGGCCGCCAGGGTCTCTCCGGCTGGCAGTGGCTTTTCGCGGTCGAAGGAGCCCCCGCCGTGACTCTCGGTGTTGTGTTTTTCTTTCTCCTACCCGATGGTCCAGCGACCGCGCGTTGGCTCACGGAGCCTGAGCGAAACGCAATCCTCATGCGGATTCCGGGGCGCGCGGGCCACGCTTTGGGCGGGCATTCCGAGCCCATCGGTACTGCCCTTCGCGACGTGCGGGTGTGGCTGCTAGGGGTCTTCATGTTTTGCATGCTCGGCAGCAGTTATGCCTACGGTTTTTTCGCGCCCGCCATCGTTCAGAAGCTTTCCGGCCTCAGCATCACGGGCACGGGATTCCTCATGGCCGCCATGTATCTACTAGGCGCCGCCGCCATGCTGGGCAACGGTATCCTGGCCGATCGTGGCCGCGATCCATTCCGGTGCGTTCTGCCGGGCTGCTTCATGATGTCCGGAGGATTTCTTGTTTTGGCCCTATCGTCGGTTTCCCTGGTCGCCTTGAGTGGATTACTGGTCATCATTGTCGGACACATGTCCATGCAAGGCCCGCTGTGGTCGATCTCGACGAGCTTCTTGAAAGGCCGCGCCGCGGCGGCCGGAATCGCGGCCATGAACACGATCGGCATTCTCGGCGGCTTCATCGGACCCTACTGGATGGGCATCGCGAGGGATCTCACCGGCGATAACCAGCGCGGCTTGCTGACGATGGCCATTCCCATGCTCATCGCCGCCGGAATCATGTTGCATTTGCGCCGGCAGACTCACCGTGCCCCGGCGCTGCCGCTTGCACCAGCCGTCGAGCCGGCCTGAAGCGAAACACGCAAGGCGAAGGGTAGACCATGATTTGGATCTTCGGCGCAGTCCTGATAGTACTCGCCGTACTATCGCCGGGCTTCCGCAAGTTTGGACTTGCACTTGCCGGTGGCGCAATCATCGTCATCGTGATTCTTATCGTAGTCAACGAACGAGGCAAGCCAAACCCTGCGCCGCTCGCGGCTGATTCCAAGGCGCCCACCAGCAATCGAATGATGGATCATGACGAATACGTCATCGAAAGACAGGACAAGCTAGATCCCGAGGCGAGGACCAGAATTCCAATCGCCGAAGTCCGATTTGGGGAAATACAACCGGCAGCGGGCCCGCAGTCAGGAACCGTTCAATCCATCCAGGCAAGACTCTACAATGATTCAAAACGCTTCACTTTGACGAACTATGCGTACTATTTAGTCGTCCAAGACTGTATTCCATCAAAGCTCCAGAATACGCCGTCCGAACAATGCACCACCGTTTATGATCAGCGGCGTCGAGGCATACCTATAGAAATCCCACCCAACCAGGCCCGCGACATCACGATTTCAATACCGACAAATCCCGCCACCTTCTCGGCACCATTCAAGCTGCTCGGCAAGTCGCGAATCGAACTGACGGCGACCGAGGTGAGAGCCTATCAATCATCCGGATATCCACAGGCCGCCGATGGGTCGGCCGCGAAGTGATTGGCATGTGAAGAAAGTCGCCGTCGAGCGATAGGCCCAGCTACCGTCGCTTGCCGCGTACCCGTGAAAGCCCACACGACTTTGGGCCGACTCGGGTCGCTGTTGGCCGCGTCCAAGGCTGTCGCGAACGCAAGTTCTTTCGGTTCGAATGATCGGGCCGGGGGCTACCGTCGCCCGCTCGGCGACGGCTAATACCTTTCAGTTCTTCGCTCATGAGTTTTTATACACATAAAAAAACTCGATGGCGACATATCAAATCATTCGTAGTTCGATCGAGTCAATCCGGCTACGTTGGATGGGACAACGCAGATACAGAAGATTCGAGAAGGATGTTTCCATGCTGAACAAATCGCATGTCGTTGCTTTGGCGACGACATGGGTCGCATTGCTGTTGTCGGTCCCCTCTGTGTCGCGAGCGACCGAGACGGTCGATGCGGATGCGAACGATTCGGAAGGACGCGGCGGCCTGGAAGCAGTCGTAGTAACCGCGCGGCGACGCGCCGAAAATGTGCAGGACGTGCCCATACCGATCACCGCGCTCAGCGGCGGTTCCCTCGAGGAGAGTGGGCAGTACCGGCTCGAAGATCTCAATGAACGGCTGCCGAGCCTGAATGCGCAGTTCGCGAATCCGCGCCAAACCAGCATCGCGGTACGCGGCCTCGGCAATAACCCGGCGAACGACGGCCTGGAATCGAGCGTCGGCATATACCTCGACGATGTGTACTTGGGCCGGCCCGGCATGGCCAATCAAGACTTCATCGACATCGATCAGGTGTCCTTGCTGCGCGGACCGCAGGGAACCCTGTTCGGCAAGAACACTACGGCGGGCGTGCTCAATCTGACGACCCGCATCCCAAGCTTCACACCGAATGGCGTGATAGAGACCTCTTTCGGCAACTATGGCTACTATCAGGTGCGCGGCACGTTGTCGGGCCCGATCAGCGATGACACGTTGGCGGGGCGAATTTCCTATGCCAAGACTTCGCGCGACGGATATATCGACGACGTCACCGACGGACGGCGCCTCAACGGCGCCGATCGCGACGGTCTTCGCGGCCAGCTACTGTTCAAGCCGAACGATGCGCTCTCAGTGCGTGTGATCGGCGACTACGAAAGAGAGAATTCCGACTGTTGCGTAGCGGTGCTCTATAGCTTGGGTCCCAACGACGGCGCCTTGTTGAAAGCGCGGCTGGCTGCGGCGGGAGCCACGGAGATTTACGACCCGAATTACCGGTCGACGAGCATCAACGATGTTCAGCACATGCAAGTGCGTCAGGGCGGCGGATCGGTGCAGGCCAATTGGCGCATTGACGGCGGCTACAATCTGACATCGATCACGGCCTATCGAGCCTGGCACTTCGTGCCGACGAACGATGCCGACGGCACCAGCGTCTCGGCCCTCATCAATGCAGGCCAGGCGGTGGACGATGCGCAGTGGAGCCAAGAAATTCGCCTGGCGTCGCCCGCCGGCGGCCGCATCGATTGGGTGGCGGGTGTCTATTACTTCTATCAATATCAGAACAATCTCGCCTATACGCAATACGGTCCGGCGGCGCACTCCTTTTACGGATTGCCGGTCTTCTACAACGACGCGTATTCACAGGTGCATGCCTATCCCAAGACCAACAGCTACGCGGCCTTTGGACAGGGCACTTGGCATGTGACGGACGAATTGAGCTTGACCGCCGGGTTGCGCGACACGCAGGAGGAAAAAACCAGCCACATCGAGCGGGACGCGCCCACGGGTGCCTCCGGCATTTCGCTGGCGCTGCCGGCCTACGGCTCGGGGGCGCTTCGGGTCAGCAATAACAACGTGTCGGCGCTGCTCAGTCTCGGCTACAAGTTCGATCCCAATGTGCTCGGCTACCTATCCGCATCGCGCGGCGCCAAAGCGGGCGGTATCAATGAGGCGGTGCCCGCGGCCGGTTTGACCGCATCCTCGCTGTACGTGTCTCCCGAAACGGCCAATGACTACGAACTGGGGCTCAAGTCGACTCTGTTCGATCAGCATCTATTGGTCAACGTCAACCTGTTTTGGACCGACGTCAACAATTACCAGGCCACGCAACTCGAACAAACCACACCGGGAGTGTTCGTGACAACCCTATCGAACATCGGCGGAGTGCGCACGCGCGGCGTGGAGGGGCAGGCGACGGCGAAGCCGGTGGACTGGTTTTCGTTCGACCTGAATGCGTCTTATAACGACGCGGTTTACACCTCCTACGCGAATGCACCGTGCTCGGCCGAGTCCGCCTTCGCTGGCGGGGTCACTTGCAATTTGAGCGGTGAACAAGTGGTGGGTGCGCCCAAGTGGGTCGTGAACCCAGACATAAGTATAAATCACTCCCTGGGGGGCACTCTGGATGGCTATGCGCTTGCCGGCTATGCGTGGCGCTCATCGTTCTTCGGTACGGCCGACAGCTCCGACTATGGGCGGGTGAACGCGTACGGCTTGGTCAATTTGCGTCTCGGCGTGCGCGGCGAAATCGGTTCGAAAAAATGGGATTTCGCGTTGTGGGCGAACAATGCCCTGGATAAGCGCTATATGGTGGGGGGGATCGCCGGTGCCACCTTCCGGGCGTACTCCTTGTATCCCGGTACCCCGCGTCTCTGGGGCGCGACCATTCGAGTGGAATTCTGATGGGCAGCATGGCAGCGGAAATTGCGCGCTCGACCCAAAGGCCCGCGGGGGGACGGAGGCTGCGCCGCTCCATCGCGTGGGTCGCACGTGAGCCCTTCTTTCAATTTCTCGCGCTCGGCGTGCTGCTGTTCACGGTGAGCGAATATCTCGAAGCGCGAGCGAACTTCGCTCGCATCGACATCACCCGCATCCAAGTCGAGGGGATCAAGAATAATTATCGTCTGCAATACGGCGCTTCGCCCACCGCGGAGCAATTGAATGCGTTGGTCGATCAATTCATCAAGGAAGAGGTGTTCTATCACGAGGCCTTGCGGCTCAAGCTGGACCGGGACGATGAAATCATTCGCCGCCGCTTGGTGCAGAAATACGAATTCCTTCAGCAGGATCTAGGTACCCCCAAGGAGCCCTCGGAGGCGGATTTGCACGGCTTTTACCAGTCGCACAGGAAGAACTATGAAATTCCCGAACGGCTGACGCTAAGTCACGTGTTCTTTTCCGTCGACCGTAGCAATGACGATGAAGCCAGGGCGCGCGCTGAGCGAGCCCTGGCTGCCTTGGATCATCAGCGCGCGGCACGCGCACCCGAGTACGGCGATGCCTTTCCAGGTGCTTTCGATTTTGCCGGCGCGACACGTATCCAGATACGACGCGCCTTCGGCTCGAGCACGCTTGCCGACGAAGTATTCAAAATCGTACCGGGCCATTGGGCCGGTCCTTTTCGCTCCGGCTTTGGCTGGCATCTCGTCTATGTGGCGGAGCATGAGCCGACCGGCATTGCCGGCTACGACGATGCGCGGGAGGCCGTGCACCGCGACTATGTGGATGCACAGCGCGGTGCGCACAATGCCGAGGCGCTCGAAAACCTGAAGAAACATTTCCTCATCGTGCGCGAGTAGCTCGTGATCCACAGCCTCAAAGCCAAGCGGATATTTGCAGCGGCACTGCTGCTGGCGTGCGGAGCGGCTTCGGTTTACGCCCATGAGATTCGTCCTGCGTATCTGCAGATCACCGAGAACGGCGAGCATCGGTTCGATGTGTTGTGGAAACAACCGAGTGTGGGCACGCAGTTGCTGCGCCTCGTGCCGCACGTGTCGAACGGTTTGCTGCTGCCGGAACCGACCGAGGAAACCGTCGCCAATAGTTTCGTCGTGCGCCGCTGGCAAAATCTCGAAGTAACGCGCAATTCGTTCGACGGCGCCACTATTCGCATCGACGGACTGGAATACACCATCACCGATGCCCTCGTCAGCATCAGTTTCTCCAATGGTCAAGAAATCCAAGAGATCTTGAGGCCGCGAAGCCCCGCCTTGGTCGTGCATCTCACCGGTACCGGCAAGCTACCCGTGCCTGCGTATCTGCTTCTCGGCGTAGAACACATACTGACCGGCTTCGATCATCTGAGCTTCGTCTTGGGTCTATTGCTATTGGTGAGATCGCGGGTGACGTTGGTCAAGACCATTACAGCGTTCACCGTCGCGCACAGCCTGACGCTGGCGGCCGCCGCACTCGGCTACGCGCATGTCGACCCATCCGTGATCGAGGCCTTGGTGGCCTTCAGCATCGTGTTCGTCGCGGTCGAAGTGGTGCGCGCCTATCGCGGTCAATTCGGTCTCACGGCTCGATATCCCTGGCTGATCGCCTTTACCTTCGGGTTATTGCACGGCTTTGCGTTCGCGGGCTCGCTGGCGCAAATCGGTCTTCCTCAGCACAACATTCCGCTCAGTCTGCTGCTGTTCAACGTCGGCGTCGAGCTCGGCCAGCTGCTGTTTGTCGGGGCCGTATTCGCGGCGGAAGCGCTGCTGCGCCGTCTGCCGCGCCGCTTGCCGCACTGGACCGCCTGGATACCCCCCTATGCCATCGGCGGGCTCGCCTCGTTCTGGGTGATTCAACGCTTACATTTTCTCACAAACTGAACCTGAGGGATTCTCATGAGACCAGTCACACATCGCTCCGCGCTCGTTGCACTCGCCGCGCTAAGTGCGTGGACCACCGCGGTCGTTTATGCCGAACCTGCAGAGCGGCAGGCGTACTACGGCGATTTGCACCTCCATACCTCCTACTCATTCGACGCCTACGTACTGTTCGGCGCCAAGGTCGATCCCGATGCGGCCTACCGCTTTGCACGCGGTGAAAGCGTCGATTTCCTGGGAGGAGGCGCCAAGCGCAACGAGCCTTTGGACTTCCTGGCGGTGACGGATCACTCGGAAAATATTGGCGTGTTCAACTCGCTCGATGATCCGAACAGCGATTTGTCCAAGAGCGAAGCGGGAAAGGCGTTCAAGGCGAATCCCGTCAAGACCTTCTTTGATTCACTCGCCAACGGTAAATTTGCCAGCGGCAAGCTGCTTGAGGGCGTGGGAAACGTCAAGGAGCTGTCGCAATCCGCATGGCAGCGCGAAATGGAAGCGGCGAATCGCAACTACCGCCCCGGGACGTTCACGACCTTCATCGCCTATGAGTGGACTTCCATGCCGGACGGCCAGAATTTGCATCGCAATGTGATTTTCCGGGGCGACAAGGCGCCGAATCCGTTCACTTCGGTCGATTCCCCCAGGCCCGAAGATCTGTGGAGTTGGCTCGACAAAATCCGCAAGGACGGATACGAGGCGCTCGCCATTCCCCACAACTCCAATGCCAGCAATGGACTCATGTTCGATTGGAACGACAGCAACGGGCGTCCCATCGACCAAGCGTATGCCGAGCAACGTGCCGCCGATGAACCCCTGGTTGAGATTGCGCAAAACAAGGGAGCATCGGAGACCCATCCGATCCTCTCTCCTAACGACGAATTCAGCAATTACGAGTTCTACGACCATTTGTTGATTTCGCAGAAGAAGAGCAAGCCGGAAGGCAGCTACGTGCGCGACGCGCTGGGCCGTGGACTGGAAATCGCGCAGCGAGCCGGGGCTGTCAATCCATATAAGTTCGGCATCATCGGGGGGAGCGATTTTCACAATGGTCTCAGTGCGTCGAGCGAGGACGCTTTCGTGGGTACCTTTGGCGGCATCGATCCCACTCGACCGCTGCCCAGCACCACGGAGTTCTTCAAAGAATTTGCCGAGGCGCGCCAGAGCGTCGCGGCGAACGTCTATGAAACCAGCAGCGGCAACCTCACCGGCGTCTGGGCGGAGCGCAACACGCGTGAATCGATTTACGACGCATTCCGCCGCAAGGAAACCTTTGCCACCTCCGGCACGCGGCTGAAGGTGAGATTCTTCGGCGGCTGGGATTACCCGGCCGCTACACCTACGGACGCCGCTGCACCCACAGATGCGAAGCGGCTGAACAACGCCTACGCCAAGGGCGTGCCCATGGGCGGCGACCTGCCGGCCAAACCGGCAAAGGCCGCTGCGCCGAGGTTCATTGCCTGGGGAGTGAAGGATCCGAACGGGGCAAATTTGGACCGACTGCAGGTCGTCAAGATCTGGTTGCAGGAGGGCAAACACGTTGAGCGAATCTACGAACTCGCCTTGTCCAACGGACGCAAGGTCGATCCTCGAACCGGCAAGGCTCCGCCGGTCGCCAGCACGGTCGATCTGAAGAGTGCCACCTACAAAAATAGCGTCGGCGCGACCCAACTCTCCGCCGTTTGGCAGGACCCGCATTTCGATCCGCGCGTACCGGCCGCGTATTATCTGCGTGTGCTCGAGATCCCGACGCCGCGCTGGAGCACTATCGTTTCGGTCAAGCGCGGAGAGGCGTTGCCCGCGGATGTGCCGGCTACGATCCAGGAACGCGCCTGGTCGTCGCCGATCTGGTATGTGCCTAGTCAATCGAGCCAACGGTTGGCGAGCGCGGGGAAACAGGCTGGTCCGGCCGGATACTAGTAAACCCGTTCTCCCGCGACCCAGGTCTGTTCCACTTTGATCTTCCAGATTGCCGCACGTGGGCACTTGAACAAGTCGCGGTCGACGAGTATGAAGTCAGCCCATTTTCCTGGCTCAAGGGAGCCTATCGTTTTTTCCTGGTGTTCGGCATAGGCCGCGTCCAGCGTGAACGCTCGGAACGCTTCGAGCAGTGTCATCGCCTGTTCGGAATGCCAGCCGCCTTTGGGCTGGTTGGCGTGATCTGTTCGCGTGACCGCCGCATGCAGGCCGAAGAAGGGGTTATCGGATTCGACGGGAAAATCGGACCCGGCCGCGATGCGCGTGCCTTGCTCGAGGAAGGTGCGCCACGCATAGGCGCCTTTGATGCGCTCTTTGCCGACCCGGTCCTCGGCCATGTTCATGTCGCTGGTAGCGTGGGTCGGTTGCATCGACGCAATCAAGTCCAGTTGCTTGAAGCGCGGCATGTCGGACAACGCGACCACCTGCGCATGTTCGATTCGGTTGCGCAGCTGACGCCCGCCCACGGTTTTGTAGGCGCCTTCGAACCCATCGAGCACCTGGCGATTGGCAGCATCCCCGATCGCATGCACATTGACCTGGTAGCCTGCCCGTAGCGCGGTTTGTATTTTGCCCTGCATTTCGGCGCCCGTCATGAACAACAGACCGCGTTGATTTGGCCTGTCCGAGTATGGCGCCAACAGCGCCGCACCTCGGCTGCCCAGCGCACCATCGGCAAATAGTTTGACGGAGCGCACGGTCAAGCGGTCTTGACCGTACCCGATCAGCGGACCAGCCTTCGATAGTGCCGCGAAGTCCTCGCCGGTGTCCGCAATCATCGCGTAGATGCGCACCGTGAGCAGACCCTTGTCGGCGAGATCCCGGTACAGGGCGATGCCGCTCGCGGTGTCCCCGGCATCGCCGACTCCCGTCAGGCCAACCGAATTCATGTGATGTAGCGCGGCTCTCACAGCCGCCAGCCGCTCGGCATCGGTGGGAGGCGGTATGAATCCATCCACGAGATCCATCGCCTTATCGACCAGAACGCCCGAGGGGCTGCCGTCCGCATTGCGCTCGATCCGCCCACCTACCGGGTCCCGCGTATCCTTGGTGATGCCCGCCGCCTGCAATGCCTTTGCGTTCAACCATTCCGCGTGACCATCGATTCGGCCCAGTACCACCGGCCTGTCGGACACGATAGCGTCCAGTTCGTCCGCTCGCGGAAAGCGCCCGATTTTCCACCGGACTTGATTCCAGCCGCCGCCCAAGAGCCACGCCTGATCGGAATGCGCATTGGCATAGGCCTGTATCTTATCCTGCGCCTCCTTGAGGCTTTTGGTACCGGAAAGTCTGATCCGCACACCCTCGAACCCAAGATCGATCACGTGGCCGTGCGCATCGATCAGCCCCGGCAGTAGAGTCTCACCGAGACCATCGATGACGTGCGCCTCGGGAAACTTTTTGCGCAACACGACGGGGTCGCCGGTCTCGACCACCTTACCAAGCTCAAATACCAGACCGGCGAACCGGTGGAGGCGATCGCCGACGAGCGTGTACCCATGGACGTTTTCTATCAGCATCGGCACGCTGCGCGCTTGCGCCGATAACGCCAGGGCGAAGGCAAGCGCCGCCGTTCCGTATTTGAAAATGTGCTTCATGTTCTTTTGTTCTCTTGCCGGAGGACGTCAAGGTAAACGAAGTGAGAATCGGCCGACAAGGGCAAAATGCGGCCGGACCCGATAATCGTCGGTATTGACGGAACCAACTATTAATGTAACGATTGTTACGTGAATAGGCCAAAAGATCCCGCTATCCGTCAACGGCTGCTCGACGCCGCCGTTCAATATGTGCTGCATCATGGTGTGGGCGGGCTGTCATTGCGTCCAATGGCGAAACATATGGGCACGACGGCCCGCATGCTCATGCATCACTTCGGATCGAAGGAGGCGCTCGTCGCCGAAGTCCTGTTGGCGCTAGAACAGGGGTTCGCCGAGCGGACCGCCGCCTACATTGGCGGCAATGACAGCGTGAGTTTCACGCTCAGCCGGATGTGGAGTGAAACCGCCGCGCCCGTGATGGAGCCGGCGCTGCGCGCCATGTTCGAGGTCTGGGGCCACGCGCTGGTTCATCCGACTCTGTATCGCTCCTTTCTCGCATCGTTGACCGAGCCCTGGATCAACCTGTTACAGCGTCAGCTCCTGCGATGCGGCCGCAAAGCCGCCGAAGCGACCGTTCTGGCAACACTTGCCGTCGGCGCTTTTCAGGGTCTGCATCTCGTGCGCTTGACCAGCGGCGATGACGATCGCAGCGAAAAAGCGCTGCACACGCTAGTTCGATGGCTCGACCCTGATTTGACCAGAAAGTCGTCCCGGCCTAAAGGCAAGAGGTCCCAATGACAACCGATCAACCAAACCATGCAAAATACGTCCTCCTTGGCATGGGTGCGTGGCTGATGTCTACCGCCTTGCTTCACTGGTTACCCGTGCCGATCAGCTTCGACCCCCGCTTCACACCGATGATGGCTGGATTCGCGTTGGCGAATTGTGCGTTCTTCGCAGCCGTCGTCTATCTCGTCATCAGGCGTAAGCCCGAGGCTCAACGATTTGCGGTGTGCGCCGCAATCGTCATGCCTGGGGCATTTGGCGATGCAATCGCCATGGCATTCTTCGGCGATTTTTTCCCGAAACTCGACGCTGCCGGAAGTAGCATGTTCGCAGCCTTTTTGCTGCTGACCTATGCGGTTATATTAGCCACCGGGCTATTTGCGGGAAGACCGCGCAGCGGGGCGTCCCTCAATGGCCGGCCAGGCAATCCTTGATGTAGGAGTTTTTGTCTGCCCCGACGAGTTTTTTGGCCTTGGCTTCCTTGAGACATGCCGTGCGTTTGGCATGACGAACGGCGGCGTCCGAGGCGGTTGCCTCGGACGTCTTGGCCGCGGGTGCCGGTGCCGTATTCGCCGGAGCGGCGGCCGCGGCCGGCTGAGGAGCACCCGGGGGCCCGGCCGGTACCATGCCCAGGGGGATGAGGCACAAGCTGACGGCGGCGGCCGGAACGGAAAAACGCATGACGTAAGAATATCTGTCGAACTCAGGCTGCCCCATGAAGCCGGGATGAAGGTTCCTTAACCTTGGGCTTAGGATCGGGCCTTAAGTCAAATTGATTGGAGCCGCCGCTGCCTCAAAGGCGATCGCGCGCCAGGACGAGATAATGCCCCTCATCCGGCGGCCGCCCGGCGCGTTGTGCTTCCCACAGCGTTTGGGCCAGCGCCTCCATCAAAATATGCTCGGCGTCGTGCACGTCGCCGTAGCGCCCTTGCAGGCGGCGATGCAGGTCGCGCACGCCCGGCGGGCGATCGATGGAGACTTGTTCGCGCACCGCCATATGCAATCCCATATGCAGAAACGGATTCTCGGCGGCCGGCGCAGCGTTGGGTTCGAAGGCGAGCGCAACGTCGGCGTCGTGGATCACCGCCTGGTATTCGGGATGCAGCCCGATGACGTCCGCGATCATGGCCTCGAGCGGGGTGAGCGGTGAGCCCGCAACGTGTTTGCGCCAGGCTTCAGAATAGGTCCGACGTAACTCATCCCGGGTGTAGGAACCGAACATGTTCATGGGTGCTTTTTTAATCCCTATTCTTGAGCGTCGCGCGCGCCCAATTCTTGGAGCAGGCGCACCAACCCCATCAGTTCAGCCCAGCCGGTATCCGAGACGGCGCAGTACTCAAGATCCCGGTCCTTCCAAAAGGCCATGCGATAGCCGTTGCGGGTCGTGTTCTTCGGCAAGGTGCGTTGGGCGGCCCAACTGAAGACGTTGATGACATGTGCGCCGTGTTGGTAGACGACCACCGCCGAACGTTGGCGTTCCAAGTAGTCTGCGCGCCCGCCAATGAGGCGGTAGCCGGCTTGCGCAAAATCGGCGACGACCGGCGAAACATCCGCGTGGCCGGCAAACCAAGGCTTCACGGTGTGCTGATCGGTGGACGCCACATCGATGAGATGCGATGGCATCAGCGAACGCACATGGGCGGCCGCGAGGCCATCGAGCATCGAGTTGTCGAGCGATGGGGACAGGAGTAAAAAGGCGACGGTCGCCGCGACGGCGGCACTGCCAATGCCACCGAAGGCACCCACCCAGAAGGCTCGCGTGCGCCAGGTCGATTGGCCCCACCCAAAGGACCGCCGCTCAGACTTGACGGCAGTTTCCTGATCGAGCGCGTGCGTGATCCGAGCACGCAGTTCGGGTGGCGCGCGGTCATGCGCCAGATCCCGCCGAATCGCGGTGCGCGTCTGTTCGAGATCTTGAAGCAGGGCGCTGCACTCGGGGCAGTGCTCGGCATGCCGTTCAATCTCGGCAGCCGACATCGCATCGACCTCGCCGTCGAAGTAAGCCTGTGTGCGCAAAGATTCAGCGCATTTCACGCGCCTCTCCCTCTACGTCTTTCAGCCATCGTGCCTTCAGCCCAGCCCGTGCGCGTGCCAGCCGGGACATGACGGTGCCGATCGGTACGTTCGTAATGGCGGCAATCTCGCGATAGTCCATGTCCTCAATTTCTCTCAATACCAAGACTTCACGATGCTCTTCAGGCAACTCCGACAGCAACCGATCGAGCGTGCGCTTCTGATCCCGTATTATCGAGACGCTTTCCGGATCCGGCGTGGTCGCGATCATCGCGTAGCCATCCTGCGCATCGTGTACTTCCGGCAGCGGCACAAAGGCACGTCGCTGCTGCTGCTTCTTAGCCGTCGAATGGCAATTTCTTACGATGGCCAGCAGCCACGCTTTCACATCGGAACCTCGCAAGGCGTCGAATCCGCGGAATGCCCGAAGTATCGCCTCCTGCACGACGTCGTCCGCATCGCCGGGCGAATGCGACAACCATCGCGCAAACCTGTACGCGGCATCCAGATGCGGCAGCACCTGCGCCTCGAACCGACCCCGTTTTTCATCCATGGATGCGACCGAGCGTCACCCTCACGGTGCCGAACCTTTGATTCAATAACAGATAAGACTCGCGAAACGCGCATTTTATTCCCTTATTCGACCAGCGGGAGCCGGAAATTCCGTGCTAGTCTCACGTGTCCGAATCTCAAGGTTTGCTGCACGTGCAGGTCCGCCGCCTCGTCCCGTCTGACGCCGATGCGTACCAAGCGCTCCGCTTACAGGCGCTGCGCGATAGTCCAAATGCGTTTAGTTCGAGCTACGAAGAGGAGTGCAATACGCCGATCGAGGTGATTGAGGGCTTCCTAGCGCCGGAATCGGGCCGAAACGTATTCGGCGCCTTCCTCGAGCCGCAGCTCGTAGGCATGATCGGTGTCGGTCGCGAAAGTCAGCGGAAAACGAATCACAAGGCGTTTATCCGAAGCATGTATGTCGCACCGAGTGCAAGGGGAAAAGGCGTTGCCAAGCGTTTGCTTGGCGAAGCGCTGGCGTTTGCTGCATCAATGGGTGGCGTGCGCCAAGTCACTCTCTCGGTCACCGCGGGCAATCCCGCGGCCATTGCGCTCTACGAATCAATGGGATTTCGATCCTTCGGCGTCGAGCCGGGGGCGTTCCTCATCGATGGCGTGCTTCATGACGACATCCACATGGTCCGCCCTATCGTAGATTAAGGGCTATGGGCGATATCCAGCGGCCAGCGTGCCTTTCTTGTGCATTAGTCCATGGCGAAGAAGCCAAGCGTCGATCGTCCGATGTTGCCATGATAATCGATCGAGAGGATATGGCGGCCGGCGGCGATCGCGGTGGACTTCGACATGAATGCCGGCTCCAGGACGCTGCCGTAGCACAGCCACGAC
Source organism: Steroidobacteraceae bacterium (assembly GCA_036502605.1). Lineage (GTDB taxonomy): Bacteria > Pseudomonadota > Gammaproteobacteria > Steroidobacterales > Steroidobacteraceae > Bog-1198. The sequence continues at coordinate 19,599 of DASXYI010000019.1, read as the reverse complement.
AGGTACGCACCGCGCCCGGGCTCGCCCACCAGCGGGCCCAGGCCGGTCTTCGTGAATTAGTCGGTCAAATAAAGCGCGATGAGCGTGTCTTTGGCCGGTGAAAGAGCGTGATGCTCATGGGCAACCCTTAAAGCGTGCGGAGGGCCGCGAAGGATAGCACGGCGTTTGAAAAACAGTCTCGAGCGCGGGGTGATCAGGGAACCGTCTTGGTCTTTCGCCGGTATTCGCACAGGTCGGCGATGGTACAGAGGGGACACGCGGGAACGCGCGCCTTGCACACATAGCGGCCATGCAGGATCAACCAGTGGTGCGCGTCCTGCAGATATTCCGGTGCGACGAATTTAAGGAGCTTGTCCTCGACTGCACGCACCGTCTTGCCGGGCGCTAAACCGGTACGATTGGCGACGCGAAAGATATGGGTGTCGACGGCGATCGTGGCCTCGCCGAACGCCGTGTTCAATATTACGTTCGCCGTTTTGCGTCCCACGCCCGGCAAAGCCTCGAGTGCTTCGCGAGTCTTCGGCACCTGACCTGCATGCCGGGCGACCAGCGCTGCGCACGCGCCGATGATGTTCTTGGCTTTGCTGTTGTACAGACCGATGGTCTTGATATAAGGCGTGAGTCCTTCGACCCCCAAAGCCAATATGGCAGCCGGTGTGTTCGCTGCGCGAAATAATGCCGGCGTGGCCTTGTTGACGCCTTTGTCGGTGGCTTGGGCGGAAAGGATTACGGCAATCAGCAGTTCGAACGGTGATTTGTAATGCAATTCCGTGCGCGGTGCAGGATTGGCTTCCCGCAGCCGTGAAAATATTTCGCGCCGCTTCGCGTCGTTCACGATTGGCCCTTTACGGCTGCGCCGAGGCGCGATGCGACGCGGATGCCTTCTTCGCCTCCAGTTCGCGCTGCCGCTCCTGTGTTCGCCGCAGCAAGCGCTCTGTATGGGCCTCGTATCGAGCGCGGTTGAGGTCCGTTTGATTCACGGCCGGTGCGGGGCCCGGCCGCATCTCGATGCAGTCCACCGGGCAGGGGGCGATGCACAATTCGCAGCCGGTGCATCGCTCAGCCAGCACGGTATGCATGAATTTTGCGGCGCCGAGGATGGCATCGACCGGGCAAGGCGCTAGACAGCGTGCGCAGCCGATGCACCTCGACTCGTCGATCCAGGCAACCCGCGGGGGAGACTCCGTGCCGTTCGCCGGATTCATCGGCAGAAATGCTCTATTCAGCAGATCCGCAAGCGCTTGAATGGTGGCGCCGCCGCCCGGCGGGCATTGATTGATTTGCGCCTCGCCGCCGGCGATCGCTGCGGCATAGGGACGGCATCCCGAATAGCCGCAGCGGGTGCACTGTGTCTGCGGAAGTAATGCGTCGATTCGCGCCACGATGTCGAGCGCGGATTCCGCACTCATATTATTTCACCCGCATGCCGGGAGCGGCGCCGGAATCGGGCGACAACACGAAAATGTCCTTACCGCCGGGACCGGCCGCCAACATCATGCCTTCGGAAACCCCAAAGCGCATTTTGCGCGGCTCCAAATTCGCGACCACGACGATCAGTCGGCCGACCAGCGACGCGGGGTCGTAAGCCGCGCGAATGCCCGCGAAGATGTCGCGCAGCCCAAGTTCGCCCACGTCGAGGCGCAATTTCAGCAGTTTGTCGGCGCCGGCTACCAGGTCGGCGCTCAAGATCTTGGCCACGCGCAGGTCGACCCGCATGAAATCATCGATTGAAATCAAGTTTCCCTCGACCGCCGTCGCGGCCGCCAGAGTCGCGGCGTCGGAGGCGCCCGGCGGCAGCGGCACACCTTTAGGCGTGGCGGCCGGCGCTGCCGCGGCGGGTGCGGCCTCCTTGTCCGTCTCGAATAATGCATCGAGCTGTTTCGAGTCGACGCGAGTCATCAGGTGCTGGTAGGGGTTGATTCGCGCCGGCAGCACGCCGGCGTCGGTCCACTGGAACGGCCGATCAAGCCCGAAGAGCTCGCGCGCGACGCGCGCCGCGACTTGCGGCAGCACGGGCGCAATGAGGACGCTCAGCAGCCAGAAGCCTTGCAATGCCCGCGAACATACATCCTGAAGCTGGGCGCGATTCGCCGGGTCCTTGGCGAGAACCCAGGGCTGGTGCGCATCGAAATCGCGGTTGATTCGATCCGCCAGGGCCATGATCTCGCGCACCGCCTTGCCCAGATCGCGTGTTTCGAACTGCTCCGCTACGCTCCGCGCGATGTCATGCGCTTGACGCGCGATCAGCGCAGCGTCGCCGCCGTACTTGAGCTCGCCGTCAAAGTGCTTCGTGATGAAGCTTGCAGCCCGGCTCGCGATGTTGGCGTACTTGCCGACCAGATCGCTGTTCACCCGCGCCACAAAGTCGTCGGGATTGAAGTCCAGATCCTCGACGTTCGAATTCAACTTGGCACAGATATAGTAGCGCAGCCACTCGGGGTTCATCCCGATCTCGAGATAGCGCAGCGGACTGATGCCGGTTCCGCGGGACTTGGACATCTTCTCGCCCGAAACCGTGATGAAGCCATGAGCGTAGACGTGATCGGGTACTTTGTAAGGCGGGCCCGCGAACTTCAGCATTGCCGGCCAGAACAGCGTGTGAAAGTAGATGATGTCCTTGCCGATGAAATGCAGCTGCTCGGTGTCGGGAGCCGCGAGAAATTCCGCGAAGGTGCGCGTTTCGCCGCGCGCACGCGCCTTGCCGGTGTCGAAGTAGTTCTGCAGTGCTGCGAGATAGCCGATCGGGGCGTCCAGCCACACGTAGAAATATTTGCCGGGCGCGTCGGGGATGGGAATGCCGAAGTAAGGAGCGTCGCGGGAAATGTCCCAGTCGCCCAGCGCCTCGTCGCCCTTGCCGGAGAGCCACTCACGGGCCTTGTTGACCACCTGCGGCTGCAGCCGCCCGGGCGTGTCGAGCCACGCGGCCAGGAATTCGACGCACTTGGGATCCGACAGCCTGAAAAAGAAGTGGTCGGACGTTTTCATCAGCGGCTTCGCGCCCGACAGCGTCGAGTACGGATCGATCAGATCGGTCGGTGAGTTGACGATGCTGCAGACTTCGCACGCGTCGGCGTACTGGTCTTTCGCGCGGCAGTTGGGGCACTCGCCCTTGATGTAGCGATCCGCCAGGAACATGGCCTTCACGGGATCGTAGAACTGCTCGACCGCCTTGACGTAGATCAGCCCCGCCGCTTTCAGCCGGCGGTAGATGTCCTGGGAAAGGGCGACGTTCTCCGGCGAGTCCGTCGTGTACCAGTGGTCGAAGCCGATATGAAAACCTTGCAGGTACATGGGCCGGTCCGCTGTGATGCGCGCAACCAGCTCCTGCGGGGAGATGCCCTCGGCCTCGGCCTTGAGCATGATCGGCGCGCCGTGCGCGTCGTCCGCGCCGACGAAATGCACGACATTACCGAGCATCCGCTGGAAGCGGACCCAGATGTCGGCCTGGATGTACTCCATGATGTGCCCGATGTGGAACGGGCCATTGGCATAGGGCAGAGCGGTGGTGACGAAGAGTTTGCGGGTCATCGCGACAGTTTACCGCGGCCGCGACGGCTTAGTCAGCCCGCCCTCTTCTGTTCGGGGTCGCTTCGACCCCGTTAATGGGCGGCGCGCAGCGCCAAATCAAGAAGCGTCGCGAAACTGCTCGAAGCGGCTCTTGTTGATCGCCTTCTTGAACGCTTCTTTGCCCGAGATTTGCCGCTGGTCCAGCAAGGCTTGAATGGCCGTGTCCATGAGCCGCATGCCCGAGGCACCGCCGCTTTGCATGGCATTCTCGAGTTGGTCCATCTTGCCCTGGCGGATCAGATTGGCGACCGCCGGCGTGTTGATGAGGATTTCGAGTGCCGCGACGCGGCCCTGATTGTTGGGCGTGGGGATGAGCTGTTGCGACACGACCCCGCGCAGGCTGGTCGACAACATGGTGCGCACATGCGGTTGCTTGTCCGCGGGGAAGGCATTGACCAGGCGATCGACGGTGGCAGCGGCGCCGTTCGTATGCAGCGTGCCCATCACCAGAATACCCATCTCGGCAGCCGTCACCGCGATGCTCATGGTCTCGAGATCGCGAAGTTCGCCGACGAGAATGACATCCGGATCCTCGCGTAGAGCCGACATCAATGCCGACGAGAACGAAGCGGCGTGCACGCCGATTTCGCGCTGGCTTATCAAACATTGCTTGCGCACATGCACGAATTCGATCGGGTCCTCGATGGTGAGGATGTGTCCGTGCTCGCGCGTGTTGATATCATCGATCATGGCGGCGAGCGTGGTGGACTTGCCGGAGCCGGTTTTGCCGGTGACCAGGATGAGGCCGTTGTTGATCTTGCAAAGATTCATCACAGCCTCGGGAAGTTTCAGTTCCTGAGCGTTGCGCGCTTTCGAGGGGATGGCGCGGAATACCGCCCCCATGCCGTTCAGCTGGCGCATGACATTGACCCGGAATCTCGCGACGCCCGGAATGCTGTATGCGAAGTCGGTGCCGTCTTTGGCCTCGAAGCGCTCGACCGACAATTTCGGCATGATTTCGTACAAGGTCGTCCTGACCATCTCCGCGTTGAGCGGCTCGGGACGCAATGTCTTGAGTTCGCCGTATTGACGGACGCGCGCCGGGTCTCCCGCGAGGAAGTGCAGGTCCGAACCGTTCTTTTCCAACACTTGCGTCAAATAGCTGTCGATGACCGCCACGGCGTTCTCCTAGGGAGTGACGGGTTCAATGGGCGGCAGCGAAACATCGGTGACGTAGCGCTGGAACTGGCGCTTATCCGATGCGTACATATATGCCTGTTCCGGGTCGATTTCCTTGGCGTTGATGGCCGCGAGCAATGCCTGATCCATCAGCTGCATGCCGTATTCCTTGCCCATTTGCAGCTGGCTCGGGATTTGATGGGTCTGATCGGTCATGATGAGCTTGCCGATGGCTTTGGTCACCACCATCACCTCGCAAACCGCCCGGCGCGCACGCTGATCCGGGCTCTTCACCAGAATCTGGGTGATGACCGCGATCAAGCTTGCGGCGAGAAAACTCTTGGTCTGTTCGCGCTCTTCGGTAGGCAGAGCATCGACGATTCGATCCAGGGTCTTGGCGGCGCTGGTGGTGTGCAGCGTGCCGAGCACCAAGTGCCCGGTTTCCGCGGCCGTCATCGCCATGGAAATCGTTTCGGCGTCGCGCATTTCGCCGACGAGAATCACGTCGGGGTCCTCGCGCATGGCCGCGCGCACACCCTCGGCGAACGAGGGCAGGTGAGTGCCGAGTTCGCGCTGGATGACCTGGCTCGACTTGCTGCGGTGAACGAACTCGATGGGATCTTCCAGACTGATGATGTTGAGCGAGCGAGTCGCGTTCAGGTAGTCGATCATCGAGGCAAGCGTGGTCGATTTGCCGGTTCCGGTGGCCCCGGTGACCAGGATCATTCCCTGGTGGTAGTCGCACAATTTGCGCACGATGGGCGGCAGACCCAACTGATCCATGGTTGGCATGGTGGTGGGGATGGCGCGAAACGCGGCACCGATGCCGGTTTCCTTGCGGAACACGTTGACGCGAAAACGGCCGCCTTCGGCCGACACGTAGGAGAAGTCCAGGTCGCTGCCATCCTTCAGCACTTTGAGCTGCGATTGCGTCAGCACCTCGGTGATGTACCCCTCGAGTTCCGCCTCGCCCAAGTCGCGGAACTTGATGGCGATCAGATCGCCATGCATGCGCATCATCGGCGGCACGCCGACCGCCAAATGCAGATCAGAGCAACCCTGCGCGACCGCGAGCTTGAGGAATGCGTCGATTCTTGCCATAACGGCCAAGGCTACCCGCAAGCAATTGGTTTTTCGAGTGTTTGGGGCCGGCATGGCCCATAAACGTGAGGTAAGTCTAACTGCCTGGGGCCAAAACCCGCGCCGGCGGGGGTGGCGCTAGAGGAACTTCTCGAGCGATAGGCGCAGTTCGTCCATGCTTTGCGAGCGCTTGGCCTTGTCCAGCGACATGCATTTCACTACCAAATTGTTCAATTCCACCGGCAATTCTTTGTTTATATCGATCGGCGGACGAGCCTTGCCTTGAACGTGCTGATACATCACCGACATGTGGTCTCCGCGGGAGTAGGGGGGTACCCCGGTGAACAACTCGTACAGGATGACGCCGAGGCTGTAGATGTCCGCACGTTCGTCCACCTTCTTGCCCAGAATCTGCTCGGGCGCCATGTACTTGGGAGAACCGATGACGTACCCGGTCTTGGTCAGCTGCGTGTCGCCCTGACTTTGCGCCGCGGCCACGCCGAAATCCACGATCTTGAGAAGGCTCTCGTTGTCGATCAGCACGTTCGCCGGCTTCAAATCGCGATGTACGATTCCCGCCTGGTGCGCCACCGCCATGCCGGTAGCGATGTCGATGCCGAACTTGACCGCTCGCTTGAGCGCCACGGGCTTCTCGTTGACGATCTCGCCGCCCAGGGTGTGGGACGGAAAGTATTCCATGGAAATGGCGTAATTGCCCTGGATATATAGAAAATCGTAAATTCGAATGACGTTCTTGTGGGTGATTTTGCGGCTGTAGCGCAATTCATGCACGAAGCGCTTCATCATCTCTTCGTCCGAGGCCACGTTGGCGTTCAAGAACTTCAAGATCAGCCGCTCCTCGACCACGGTGTCTTCCATGAGCAGCACGGTGCCGAATGCGCCCTTGCCGATTTTTTCGATGAACTTGTAGCGTCCCTCGATCACATCGCCCGGCTTCAACGTGGTGATGTCGAGTCTCGCCATCTGCGCATCGCTTTCTTTGACGACCTTGGACAATTCCTGGTTGTCGATGAGCAGCGTCTTGGCCGGCTCCTGCAACTGGGCGGCCCGTTGATTGGCGGCGAGCTGGGTGCTCGAGAAGCGATTATCCAACTCCTGCATCGCGCGCGCGACCGCCTGGCTGATCGTGCCGTCGCTGGCCGCTACGGCTTGCAACCGGACGCGAATCGTTTCGGCCCTGCGCTCGTCCGCCAACTTCGAGAGCGCCGCGATGGCTTCTAATTTGACTTCGTTTTCCGGACGCTGCAACAGCGGCAACAGGTGTTCGATGCTCTTTTGATCGCCGACCTTCGCGATGGCGCGAATCACGGTCGGCAACGATTTGGGCTCGGTGGTGCTCAGCATTTCGATGAAGCGCGGCACCGCTTTGGTGCTGCCGATTTCCGCCAGAGCGTCGACGGCGCGCTCGCTGACCCACCAGTCGCGATCCTTGGTGGCCTCGATCAGCTGCGCCACCGCGCGCTCATCCTTGGTTTGATTCAAGATTTCGATGGCGGCGCGGCGGATGTCTTGATTTTCGTCCTTGATGAGCGCCAGCACGGCATCGACCACGCGCGGTCCCCCGATCTTGCCGAGGGCGTCGGCGGCCCGAGTGCGTACCCACCAGTCGCTGTCGGCGATCACTTCGAGCAGGTATTTGACCGACTTGGACGTGCCGACGACGTTCAGTACTTCGACCGCGGCGCGCCGTGCGTACTCATTCTCGTCCTTGAGCACTTCGACCAGGTATTTGACGGTATCGGGATGATTGGCGCGCACGACCACGTCGACCGCCTTGTTCTGCACTTCGATCTCAGGGTCACGCAGCATCCCGCAGAGCAGGGGCATGTCGAAGGGACCGTCCATGAGCGAAAGCGCGGTGAGCGCGGCAGCGCGAATGAACTTGCTGTTGTCCTTGAGTTGCTTTTGAATGGCCTCCTGCACCTTCGGCGTGTTGAAGCGCGATAGGACATTGATGATGTGCAGGCGGGCTACCGGGTCCTTGCCCTCGATTCTGGCGATCAAGTCGTCCACCGAGGATTCGTCGGCGATTTCGCCGATGATCTTGAAAAGTCCGGCGCGCTCGCTGGCTTCCTGGGTGTAGGCCGCATTCAGCAGTTCGCGCACCGTGAAGCGCGCCTTTTGCGCCGCAATCACATCGATAATGGCCGGTTTCGGCATGCTGGGCTTGGTCAGCGCATCCAGCAATGCGCTTGCAGGATAGTTGCGGCAGGATGACAATGCCCAGGCGATGCCGGATATCGCCCGCCCATTGGCTTCCGACATCGTTCGCAGCAGTTGCGGCAGCGTCTTAGCGTCGATCAGCCGGGATAACACTTCGACGAGGGCGAGGGTTTCGCGCTTTTCGGCTGAGTTAAGGGCGGCAACGATCGGATCAATGGCGCTCGGCCCGAGACCGGCCAGCTTTTCCAACGCCTTTTGCGCCAGGGGACTGTCTGGGTTGCCGCTGGATTTAACCTCGGCGATGAGCCGATCGGCGCGGTAGTTGGCAAATAGACTCATTCGGTGCCTTCAAGTTGCACATTCCTCGGGAGCGCTCCATTCTCACCTTTAAGTGTCATCGCCACCGCGGTCTCATCCTCAATTTCGAATTATGCCATACCGCACGCGGTTGTCCGCCTGCGGTAATATGGAGGGTATATGACTCAATCTGCCGTTACTGCCAGCGCTATCCGCGCAAAATTAGGCACTTACACTGATCCTTACCTGGCCCAAACCTTGGCCGCCGCCAAGGCGATCGGCGATGTGACCGTGCACGCGGAGGCGGTCAGCATCGGACTCACGTTTGGATTTCCCGTGGGGGGGTATGCAGGGGAGCTGCGACTTGCCCTGCAGAACCATTTGGAGCCCGAACTCGCGGGGGCACGGGTCGACCTGATCTTGAAGGCGGATATCATCGCCCACGCGGTGCAGAAGACGTTAAAACCGCTCGCCACCGTCAAGAACGTCGTCGCCGTTGCTTCCGGCAAAGGCGGGGTGGGAAAGTCGACTACGGCTGCGAATCTCGCGCTTGCCTGGGCAGCCCAGGGCGCCCGGGTTGGTTTGCTGGATGCCGATATCTATGGACCCAGCCAGCCGCTCATGATGGGGTTGTCGGGCCGCAAACCGGAAATCGCGGACGGCAAGCATCTGACGCCCCTGCGGGCTTACGGCGTCGAGGTCATGTCCATCGGGTTCATGATCGACGCCGAGCAGCCGATGGCATGGCGGGGTCCCATGGTCACCCAGGCGCTGACTCAGCTGCTGGGCGAGACGAGTTGGGGTGAACTCGACTACTTGGTCGTCGACATGCCGCCGGGCACCGGCGATATCCAGCTGACCCTTGCGCAGCGCGTACCCGTGAGCGGCGCGGTCATCGTCACCACGCCCCAGGATATTGCGCTATTGGATGCGCGCAAAGGGCTAAAGATGTTCGAGAAGGTCGAGGTGCGCGTTCTGGGCGTGGTCGAAAACATGAGCGTTCACGTCTGCAGCAATTGCGGACATGTCGAGCATGTGTTCGGCAGCGGCGGCGGCGCCCGCATGGCGGAGCAGTACGGCGTGCAACTGCTGGGCGAGTTGCCCTTGGACATCCGCATTCGCGAGGATGCCGACGGCGGCGCGCCGACGGTCGTCGCCGAGCCCGACAGCCCACGGGCGCTCGCTTACTTTCAGATGGCGCGCCGCACGGCCGCGCGGCTTGCAACCCTCAACAAGGATTACAGCAGGATGTTTCCCAAGATCACGGTCGAAGCCACTTGATGAGCCACAAAAGCGACCGATGAGCATCAAGAGCGACCGCTGGATCAGGCGCATGGCCGCCGCGCAGGGCATGATCGAACCATTTTCGCCCGAACAGGTACGGGTGTCGGACGGCCACAAAATCGTATCGTATGGTACTTCGAGCTACGGTTACGACGTTCGCTGCGCCGACGAATTCAAGATCTTCACCAACATCAATTCCACCATCGTCGATCCGAAGAGCTTCGATGAAAAATCATTCGTCGATTTCAAGGGTCCGGTATGCATCATCCCGCCGAATTCGTTCGCGCTGGCTAGCACGGTGGAGTTCTTTCGCATTCCGCGCAGTGTCCTGACCGTGTGTCTGGGTAAATGTGTCACCGGCGACACCCGGGTGGTGGATGCCGAAACCGGCGCGTATGTGCCGATTACCGAAATGCGGTGGGGGAGATCGACGTTGGCGTTGGCTCTCGGCTCAGGGCGTCTCAAAGCAGCCAAAGTTTCGGCATTCATTCCGCAGGGGAAAAAACAGGTCTTCGAGCTTCGAACGCGAGCCGGTTTGCGAATTCGCGCGACCGCGAATCATCCCTTTCTGAAGTTTAACGGGTGGGCGCCTTTGAGCGAGCTGCGCCCCGGCGACCGGATCGCAGCGGCTCGCAATATCCCGATTTTCGGAAAGGCCGCCATTCCCGATTGGGAGGCGAGTTTGCTGGGATTAATGATCTCGGAGGGGCAGTGCGACACGCCGGGGCATAGTCCGACATACACCACAGCCGATCCTGCCATGGTTCTCCTGTTGAAGGCGAGCATTGCAGACTCCGGATTGGGAGTCGTCACGTTCAAGGGGAATTACGATTACCGTCTCGTCAATCGATCGGGGCGGGGCGGCGTGCCTGAACGCAATAGAGCGCATCTGTGGCTGCAAAGGTATGGTTTGAACGTTGGCGCCGGCGAGAAGTTCGTCCCCCAATCCGTGTTTACGGCGCCTGAAAAGTCGGTCCGGTTGTTTCTTCAGTCCCTTTTCAGCGGAGATGGCAGCGTCTATCACTCGAAAGCGGGTGTGTTTCTCGAGTATTACTCGAAATCCCGCAGGCTGATAGAGGATGTCCACCACCTGTTGCTACGATTCGGCGTTTTCTCGCTGATCCGCGAGAAGACGACCGCTATTGGGACGCGTGCTTGCAAGCTCCAAATCACGGATAAGGATCAGATACAGCGTTTTGCCGAGAGGATCGGATTTACGCCGGGTTCAGTGAAGCAACGGAAACTCGAGTCTGAAGTTCTGCAGCTGATTCGTGCGCAGCCTCGGGTCTGCAGCAATTTCGATACCTTGCCTCAGGAGGCCTGGCACATGATCGGCGTGGCTGCTCGCGTGGGGGGCGTGAGTTTGCGTGCTCTCAACATCAAAATGTCACCGCTGCAATCCGTGCCGTTTCATGCCGCGGCTCAGGTAGCACTCGCCACCGGGGACTTGTATGTCAGCCCACTCATCGATGGACCGTTGTGGGACGTTGTCGAGCAGATAGACCCCGTAGGCGAGGAAGAGGTGTTTGATATCTCCGTGCCCACGCTGCATAATTTCGTGGCGAATGGGCTGATCGTGCATAATTCGACGTACGCAAGGTGCGGAATTATAGTCAATGTAACGCCTTTGGAACCCGAGTGGGAAGGGCACGTCACTTTGGAGTTCTCGAACACCACGCCGCTGCCGGCGAAGATCTACGCCAATGAGGGCGTAGCGCAAATGCTCTTCTTCGAATCCGACGAGGTCTGCGAAACCAGCTATCGAGATCGCGGCGGGAAGTATCAGGGCCAGCGCGGCGTGACCCTGCCCAAAACGTAGGTCCCGGCCTCGCGTACCGCGTGGGTCCCGTCGGCGCCGGTCAGCGCTTCAGGGTCTTGATCCGCATCGCGAACTCGAGTTTGCCATCGCGGGACCGCTCGGCCTGCACCGGCACATACCCGAGCGAGGGCGCGAACCACATGCGCAGGATGCGATTGCTGCCGGTGCGCCGGCTTGAGACGATGACGGTGTCGAGTTCCCCCAGCGCGGTGCGCAGTCTGGCGGGCCCCTCTTGGGTATAGGTGAAATCCTTGATCTCGTCCTTGTCCAGGATGCGAAAGGTGTTGGGTAGATTCCCGTTCTTGAGGTCCAGCATCACTTCGACCTGGATGGACATCACATCTTGCGTGCCTTCGCTGAGCTTGAGATTGACGGCTTTTTTTTCCGATTCACCGCGCGCTTGGCCGCCGTACCAATCGAAATCGATGCTCACGGTGGACCCACCCTCTTCGGCGCGGTATTTATCAGGCCGCACGTGCTCCCCTAACACGCGGAACCAGCTCTTCTGAATCACGTCGTGACTGTATGCGATGCGAAAAACGCCGCGGGCCGCCATCGTCCAGGTGTAGAGGTAGTTTCCGGAGGCCGGGTCGGGCTTGAGATCGAGATCGCTGGTCCCGACGTTGATGGATTTCCAATCCGCGGTGAAATGCGCTGAAAAAGGTGCGATCACAGGCTCTGCCTCCGCGCCTACGCTCGAGGGCGAGACAGCGATCAAGGGCGCGGCGATCGCGAGGAATACGGCCGTTAAATCTCGCACAGGCATCTAGTCTCCTCGCGCAGGATCGCCGTCAGGGTACAGCACCGGTTCCGCGAGCGCGGTGCCGTCCAGCCACGCGCGCCCTTCGCGGCAGCGCAGACGTCCTTCGCAATACCAGCGTACCGCCACAGGATAAATCCTATGCTCTTGGGTCTGGACGCGCGCCGCGAGCGTGTCTTCGTCGTCGTCCGGGTTTACCTTGACTCGCGCTTGGATAATGCGCGGGCCGCCATCGAGTTCCGCGGTCACGAAATGCACGGTGGCGCCATGCACGGGGTCGTGGGCCGCGATGACCTTCCGATGAGTGTGCAAGCCGGGATATTTCGGCAACAAGGAGGGGTGAATGTTCAAGATCCGCCCGGCATATCGGTCGACGAATTCAGCCGACAAGATACGCATGAATCCCGCCAACACGATCAACGATGGCGCGCACTGATCGATGACCGCCGCCAGAGCGCGGCCGTACTCTACGCGGTCCGAAGACCTGTCCGCGGGCACCGTTCGCGCCGCCAACCCGAGATCCCGGGCAACGGTGAGACCGAGGGCTGCGGGTTGGTCGGACAGCACCAGCGCGACTTCGTAGGCCTGCGGGAGCTCGCGGCTTCGTTCGGTCAAGGCCCGCATGTTGCCGCCGCGTCCCGATATCAGAACGACGATCGGTTGGGGAGGGCGTTCGTTACTCAAACGATGACGACGCCGCGCGTACCGCTCTTCACTTCACCGATCAGCAGCGCCTCCTGCCCCGCGTCGCGCAAAATCGCGATGGCCTTATCCGCATCGTGCACCGCCACCTGAACCGTCATGCCGATGCCGCAATTGAATACCCGATACATTTCTTGATCGGCAACGCGTCCTTCGGCTTGCAGCCACTCGAATACGGCCTCTCTGCGCCACGATTTGCGCTCGAGAATGACTTCCAATCCGTCAGGGATGACACGGGGGATGTTGTCGATGAGCCCGCCGCCGGTGATATGCGAAAGTCCGTGTACGGGCAGGGCCGCGATGAGCCTCAGCAGCGGCTTGACGTAGATGCGGGTCGGGGCCATGAGACGATCCACCAGAGCAACACCATCGATCTCAGCCTCGATATCGCGGCCGGCCACCTTGAGTATTTTTCGAATCATCGAAAAACCGTTCGAATGCGGTCCAGAGGACGGCAGCCCCAGCACGATATCGCCGGCTGCCGTGCTGCTGCCGTCGAGGATGGAATCCTTCTCCACGATGCCGACGCAGAAGCCTGCGAGGTCGTAGTCCTCGCCGTGGTACATGCCCGGCATTTCCGCCGTCTCGCCGCCGACGAGGGCGCAGCCGGCTTGCACGCAACCTTCGACGATCCCTTCGACAACGCGCGCCGCCACATCGACATCCAATTTCCCGGTCGCAAAATAGTCCAGAAAAAACAGCGGCTCGGCGCCTTGGACTACGACGTCGTTCACACACATGGCGACCAGGTCGATACCCACCGTGTCGTGGCGGCCGGTATCGATGGCGAGACGTAGCTTCGTCCCGACCCCATCGGTGCCCGAAACCAGCACCGGCCTTCTATAGCGGTCCAATGGCACTTCGACCAGGGCGCCGAATCCGCCGATTCCGCCAAGCACCTCGCGGCGCATGGAGCGTTTCACCCCAGGTTTTATTCGCTCGACCAACTCCTCGCCGGCATCGATGTCGACACCGGCGTCGCGATAGGTTACGGGCGCTCGCTCAGTCATTCGGTTCCTCGCATAAGGGTCGGCCGACGCGGCGGGTCGGCAAGCTGTGGTATTTTACCTCAGGGGACACCAGGCTTCCTTGATTACTCAATGGCACACATTCACCGCGATATTTACGTCCGATATTTGCGTCTTGCAGCGATTTTATGCTTGAGCGCCGCCGCCGCGTGTCTTGCCGACAGCGCTTTCGGCTTGACTCGGATCGAAGTCTATCAAGCCACGGCGCCGGTCTCGGATCGCTCCGACGCGGCTCAAACGGCAGCCTTCAAGGCGGCGCTGAAAATTGTGCTGATTCGCGTCACCGGCCGCCGCACCGCGGATGAAGAGGCCGTATTTGCGCCGCTTGTCAATAATGCGCGCCGCTATGTCCAGCAATATCGCAGCGCGCCCGACGATCAGTTGTGGGTGGCGTTCGACGGTTCTGCCATCGAACGCTGGCTTACTCAGAATGGCCAACCGCTATGGGGCCGCGATCGACCTTCGACCTTCGTTTGGTTGTCCGTACAAGCCGGCGCGCAGGCCGTGAAGGTCCTCACGGCCGACGACACCTCTGAGTTGAAGGGGGCCATCGATGCCGCCGCCGCCATGCGCGGTATTCCCCTGATATGGCCGAACGCGGCGGCCGCCGGCGCGGCGACCGCTGTCACGGCCCCTTCGCCGGCCGATATCGGGCATCGCCTGGGCGCTGAGGGCGTGCTCATCGGGCGCGCAAACAATGTCGCGGAGGCTGCCAGCGTGCGCTGGACGCTGCTTTTCCAGGATCGCAGCAGCGAATTCTCCGGTGCAGTGGAGGGCGTCAATCGCGCTGCCGACCTGTATGCGGGACTTTTCGCCGCCAGCGGTAGTCTCGCGCCGGTTGACATCGAAGTCGGCGGCGTCGCCGACTTGCGGGACTATGCAAACGTGCAAGGCTACCTTGAGTCGCTGACTTTCATCACCCATGTCAGCGTGCAGGCCTTGAGCGGCGACACGGTGAGATTTCGCTTGACCACGCGTGGCGGCATCGAGTCTCTGCAGCACGCGATTGCCTTGAGCGGTCGATTGCAGCCACAACCCGCGGGCGATAACGGAATTCAGCGCTTCCAGCTGCGGCGCTAGCCAATGCATCGCTGGCTGCGCCAACTTCCGAACCTGATAACTTCAATCCGGATTCTACTGATCGCACCGATTGCGTTGTCGCTGGCGCATCATGAGCTAGTCACCACGCTATGGCTGTTCGGCGTGGCCGCCGCGTCGGATGGCGTCGACGGATTTCTTGCCAAGCGTTTTGGCTGGCAGACTGAGCTTGGAGGGATTTTGGATCCGGTCGCCGACAAATTGATGCTGGCCACCGTATTCGTGATGCTTGCGCTCCTCGGGAGCGTACCGCTTTGGTTGACGGCGGCCGTGATTGCACGCGATTGCATCATCGTGCTCGGGGCGGTCAGTTACAGGCTCTTGCTGGGGCCGGTCGACGCCCGGCCATCCATGGTGAGCAAGCTCAATACGCTGTGCCAGGTGGCTTTCATTCTCGTCTGCATGGGCGCGCAGCAGTTCTCATGGCCGCATGTTTGGACGTTATGGCTCGGCGCGGTGGTATTCGTGACCGTAGTCGTGAGCGGCATCGACTACGTTTTGGCTTACGGCCGTCAAGCAATCGAGCAGGCGAAATCCCGGCACGGTATCGCGCGCACCGGCGGATCGAAGCCGGCATGAAACAGCTGGCGCTCGGAGTGCGATTGCGCGCCGATGCGATATTCGAGAGCTTTTCGCCGGGCTTGAATACGGAGGTTCTTTCCGCCCTGCAAAGCCCCGGCTCCGGTCCGTTGTGGTTGTGGGGAGGTCATGGTTCTGGAAAGACTCATCTCTTGCAGGCCGTATGCGCCGCAGCGAGCGAGACAGCGGCGTATTTTCCGCTGGATCGGTCGGCGGCCTTGCCGCCGGCGGCCCTCGTCGGATTCGAGAGCTGTGGTGTGCTGTGCCTCGATGACGTCGACGCCGTGGCGGGAGACTTGGCGTGGGAGCAAGCACTTTTCCGCTTGTTCAATGAGGGCGCGGAGCTGCGTACACGGCTGATCTTCGCCGCCGGTGCCGCCCCGCGCCAGCTAAATTGGGGTCTCAATGACTGGCGATCGCGAGCCGCAGCGTGCGTGGTCTACCAACTGCGCGATTTGGATGAAGCCGGCCGGGTCGATGCGCTGCGGCTGCGCGCTGCACAGCGCGGATTGCAGTTGCCGCAGGAGACGGCGGAATATCTACTGCGGCGGATGCCGCGCGATTTGCCCTCGCTATTCGAGGTCTTGGATCACCTCGACGAAGCTTCGTTGATCGCGCAGCGCCGATTGACGATCCCGTTCATTCGCGAGGCGCTGGAGAAGCTCTCAGGAACAAAATCATAGTGCAGAACCAGCCGAACACCAGCAACAGGCTGACCGATGCCACCCAGCGCGCTGCCGGGTTCACCAACAGTTCGGTCAAGGCAAACATGAGATACGGAATCGCGAACAAGGTAGCCCAGGTATAAGTGTAGCGGCGTCCCTGAACCAGGCCGTGCAGCGGCGCGAGCAAGGGAAGTGCGGCGAGAACGCAAAAGGGCCACGGGTACCCGACGGTGATCCAAGCCAGCAAGCTCAAGTTCACGGCCAACCACAGCCAAATGGTCAGCAACCGGCTGTTGCGTTCGACACTCACGCGCTCGCGCTCGCGCTCAGCCGGCTGGCCAAGGTCGCTACTCGCGCGCCGAGCGCGCGCGCCAGCTCACGTTCCATCTCCGAAAGTTCGCCGTGCCCGCTCACGCCCGCGGCGTGGCTCGCGCCATACGGGGTGCCTCCGCTGCGGGTATCCGTCAGACCGCGCTCGGTGTACGGTAGACCGACCAAGACCATGCCGTGATGGAGCAAAGGAATCATCATGGAAAGCAGAGTGGATTCCTGTCCGCCATGAATGGTTTGGGTGGAGGTGAATACCGCCGCGGGTTTGTCGACCAGTGCTCCCGAGAGCCAGAGCGCGCTCGTTCCATCCAAAAAGAATTTCAGCGGAGCTGCCATGTTTCCGAAGCGCGTGGGACTCCCCAGTATCAAGCCGCGGCACTCCACCAGATCCTCGTGGGTCGCGTAGGGCGGCCCGTCGTCCGGCACCACAGGGTCGAGCCGCTCGATCGTGGTTGCGACCGGTGGAACCGTACGCAGGCGCGCCTGCATGCCGGCGACGCCTTCGACGCCGCGGCAAATTTGTCGCGCCAGCGCGGCGGTGCTGCCTTGGCGTGAATAATACAGAATCAAAATCTCACTCATCGGTATGCCTCAAGGGAAAATCAACTGATTTTTTGCCGTGTGCAGCGTCGGCGCAACGAGTTATTTGCGCCGCTTCACCCATTGTATAACGGCGGCTGGTTTGACGGCCCTGAGCGCTGTTGTTAGTGTCCGTTACCCTTATGTTGCGCCTCATCGCGGTATTTGTCGGCATCGCCTGCCTGGCCGGCTGCACCGGAGCTCCCGTGCAAGAGATGAGCGACGCGCGTCAAGCCATAGCCGCTGCACGGGTCGCGGGCGCCACGGAAGGATCTTCCTCCGAATTCTATGCGGCGCAGGCTGCGATCGCGCGCGCCGAGAAACACCTCGAGGCACAAGAGTACACGCGCGCCCGGTTAGCGGCGATGGAAGCCAAACGCCATGCGGGAGCGGCTCTAGCCGGCGCGCAGCATGCCGAGGCACCTGTTCCGCATTAGATCGATGGAAGAAGTAACCCGCCGCTTTCGTGTTACCGGAAAGGTCCAGGGTGTGTATTTTCGCGACAGCACGCGGCTCGAGGCTGAGCGGCTGGCCATCCGGGGCCTTGCGCGCAATCTGCCGGACGGGTCCGTCGAAGTCATTGCGCAAGGAACTCACGCAGCAGTCGAAAGCCTGCGGGAGTGGCTGCAGCGCGGGCCTGCGATGGCGCGTGTCGCGAGCGTCCAGGAGCTCGAGCTGTCGCCACGCGACTTCGAGGCAGTAGCCGAACACCACACGCCGGGGTCGTTCTCGATTCGTTAGCCGCGGGCTAATTTTTTTAGAACCGCCAGGTCCGCTGCCAGCGCAGCATGACCAGCGCGGGATAGGTGTTCCGTCCAACGCTGCCGTTATACCGGGCGAGCGCGCGTGTCCAGTCATGATGTTCGGCGCGCAGGTAGTAGCGCAATATTTCGCATCCCATGCGGATGTTGGGGGCAACCCGTACCAGTTGGTTCTGCACCCCAAGTTCGCGCGGCCAGAACGGCATCACCTGCATCAGACCGACGGCGCCCGCGGGGGATACTGCCCAGGAATCGAAGCGGCTCTCCACATCGATCAGGGCGAGCACGAGGTCGGGAGGCAGTTGCAAGGCCGGGTCGCGCTTCGCTTCGCAGTACACATGATCCAGGATTTCGATGCGTGCGTCGTGGGTGGGTACGAAGCGCGTCAGCCGGGGTTCCATCGTCTTGTACCAGACCTCAGACTCATACTTGTCGGCAAAGCAGTCGGTTTTGCCTATGATCCTTTGCAACAGACTCTTGAGTTCGGGGTCCTTTTGTTGATCCGCGTGCGCGAGCCCCGCGGGAGCGGAGCCGGCGGCGGCGAAAACCACAAGGATCAGGGCGCGGCACGCTGCCCGCACGCAGGGCCGCCGCACTAAAAAGCTTCCGCCCAAACGCCACGGCACGGGGGACCTCAGTGGGTTAGTTTTTGCCGTATGTAGCCTACGGGATCCGCCGCGGGAATTTCTATCGACTCGGTCTCGCGGCGGTGCCGATACTCCAAATTTCCTGCGTTGAGCCCCCGCTCGCCGATGACGATCCGATGAGGGATGCCGATGAGTTCTGAATCGGCGAATTTGACGCCCGGCCGCGCGTCCCGATCGTCGAGCAAAACGTCAATGCCGGCGGCATTGAATTGCTCGTAAAGCCGGTCGGCAGCTTCCATGACGCGCGCGGATTTTTGGTAGTTGATCGGCACCAGCACGACTTGGAAAGGCGCCAGCGCGTCCGGCCAGATAATGCCATTCGCGTCGTTGTTCTGCTCGATGGCCGCCGCGACGACGCGCGTGACGCCGATTCCGTAGCAACCCATGTACATGGTCACCGCCTTGCCCTGTTCATCGAGCACGGTCGCTTTCATCGCTTCGCTGTAAAGCTGCCCGAGCTGGAAGATGTGTCCCACCTCGATGCCGCGCGCAATATCGAGCGTGCCCCGGCCGCTCGGACTGGGATCGCCCCGCTGCACGTTGCGAATGTCCTGCGACGTAGGATCAGGCAGATCCCGCGCCCAATTCACGCCGGTGTAGTGCACGTCCCTTTCATTGGCGCCGCACACGAAATCCGCCAGCTGCGCTGCCGCATGATCGACGTAGATCTTGCCCGTGAAGCCAATGGGACCTATTGAACCAGGATCGCAGCCGGCGGCTTCCCGCACGCGTTCGGCACTCGCCATCTGCAAGGGATTGGCGACGCCGGGCAGCTTCTGCGCTTTGACGGGGTTCAGTTCATGGTCGCCGCGAAGCACGCAGGCGACAACGTCGCCCGCGCTGCCCACTACCAACAAGGTCTTTACGCAGCGTGCCGTCTCAATTTTGAGGAACTCGCCCAACTGGGCGATGGTGCGGACGTGCGGCGTCTGGACTTTGGTCAGCGGTTGGCTCGGCGCTGGGCGAGGCACCTTCGCGGGAAGCGTCGCTGCCATCTCCACGTTCGCGGCGTAGTCGTCGCCATCCGAGAACGCAATCGCGTCTTCGCCCGACTCTGCGAGGACGTGGAATTCCTGCGTCGTGATGCCGCCGATGCTGCC
>DASXYI010000018.1:0-3253 GCA_036502605.1 Steroidobacteraceae bacterium | reverse complement strand
CCCTGATATTTTTCGTCGATCAACCCGGTGCTGTCGAGATGCTCATCCGCGGCATAGCCCCAGAATTCGCGGCGCACGCGTTCGTGCATGCGCTCGGCCAACGCCTCGGCGAGTCGATCGGCCAGCGCTTTCAGCATGATGCTGCTGTAGTCGTCGTGCGCGGCTTCGAACCTCGCCACGTGCGCATCGATCCCGATGCCGGCGGTCACCGCGAATGCGCCGATATAGTCGGCACGCGCGCTTTGCACCGGCGCCACGAAGTCCGACAAGCAGAGCTGCGCCTGATCCTGCGGTTTGGATTTCTGCTGCCGCAGCTGATGCAAGCGCAGACTCGTCGATGAGCGAGTCTCGTCGGTATACACATTGATGTCATCGTCGCCCACGGTGTTGGCGGGAAAGAATCCGATCACCGCACGCGCCTGCAACCACTTCTCGTCGACCAGCGTTTGCAGCATGCGTTTCGCATCGGCATACAAATTGGAAGCCGCTTCGCCGACGATGGGATCCTTCAGAATATCCGGAAACTTGCCGGCGAATTCCCAGGCATTGAAAAAAGGCATCCAATCGATGTAGGGCACCAGTTCGTCGAGCGGATAAGCCTCGAACGACCGAACCCCCAAAAAAATCGGGACCGGCGGCGTATAGCCGGACCAGTCTATTTTGGATTTCTTCGCGCGGGCCGCCGCCAAGGACAGCTGCGGCGCCTTTACGCTCTTGTTGCGGTGCTGCTCGCGGCGACGCTCGTGCTCCATCTTGATGTTGGCCACGTACGCGTCGCGCGTGTCCTTGGTGACGAGTTGTTGACACACCCCGACCGAGCGTGACGCGTCCTTGACGTAGATGACTGCGCCCTCGTATTGGGGATCGATTTTCACGGCCGTGTGCGCCGGCGAGGTCGTCGCGCCGCCGATCAGCAAGGGTTGTTTGTATCCCAGCCGCTGCATCTCCTTCGCCACATGCACCATTTCGTCCAATGACGGCGTGATGAGTCCGGACAAGCCGATGAGATTGGCTCCTTCACGCGTGGCTGCCTCCAGAATTTTTTCGCACGAGACCATGACGCCCAAATCCACCACTTCAAAGTTATTGCATTGCAGGACCACGCCGACGATATTCTTGCCGATGTCGTGGACGTCGCCCTTCACCGTGGCCATCACCACCTTGCCGTTGGAGCGGCTTGCGCCGGACTTTTCCTGTTCGATATAAGGAATCAGCACCGACACGGCCTTTTTCATCACCCGTGCCGATTTCACCACTTGCGGCAGGAACATCTTTCCGGAGCCGAAGAGGTCGCCCACCACGTTCATGCCGTCCATGAGGGGCCCCTCGATCACGTCGAGCGGCCGCTTGGCCTTGAGCCGCGCCTCTTCCGTGTCCGCGAGCACGAACTCATCGAGTCCCTTCACCAGTGCGTGCTGCAGTCTTTCCTCGACGGGAAGCTTGCGCCATTCGAGGTCATCGCCGCGTTTGGCGGACCCACCGCCCTTGAAACGTTCCGCGATCTCGAGCAGCCGCTCGGTGGCATCCTCGCGGCGCGCCAGAACGACGTCCTCGACGCGCTCGCGCAGCTCGGCGGGGATATCCTCGTAGATCGCGAGCTGGCCCGCGTTGACGATGCCCATGGTCAGGCCCGCGCGGATGGCGTGGTACAAGAACACGGAGTGCATCGCTTCGCGCACCAGTTCGTTGCCGCGGAACGAAAACGACACGTTGCTGACGCCGCCGCTCACGTGCACCGCCGGCATGAGCTTCTTGATCGCCGCCGTCGCCTCGATGAAATCCAGGCTGTACCGATTGTGTTCTTCGATGCCGGTGGCGACCGCAAAGATGTTCGGATCGAAAATGATGTCCTCCGCCGGGAAATTCAGCTCCTCGGTCAGAAGTTTGAAGGCGCGCTCGCATATCGCCACCTTGCGGTGGATCGTGTCCGCCTGGCCCTTTTCGTCGAATGCCATGACCACCACGGCCGCACCGTAACGCAGACACAGGCGCGCATGCGCCAGGAACACCTCCTCGCCTTCTTTGAGGCTGATGGAGTTGACGATCGACTTTCCCTGCACGCATTTCAGGCCCGCTTCGATCACCGACCACTTCGACGAGTCGATCATCACCGGCACCCGGGCGATATCGGGCTCGCCGGCGATCAGGCTCAGCAACCTCGTCATGGCGGCTTGTGAATCGAGCATGCCCTCGTCCATATTGACGTCGATGATCTGCGCGCCGTTCGCCACTTGCTGTCGCGCGATATCGACCGCCGCCGCATAGTCGCCGGCCTCGATCAGTTTTCGAAACTTGGCGGATCCGGTGACGTTGGTGCGCTCACCCACATTGACGAACAGGCTCTTGGCATCGATGGTGAGCGGCTCCAATCCGCTCAGGCGGCAGGCGCGCGCGATTTTGGGCACGCTGCGGGGAGGTACATCCTCGACCGCCCGCGCTATGGCGCGAATGTGGTCGGGCGTCGTGCCGCAGCAACCACCCACCATGTTGAGAAAACCGCTGACGGCGAATTCGCGCAAGGTCTCGGCGGTCTGCTCCGGCGTCTCGTCGTATTCGCCGAATGCGTTCGGCAGGCCGGCGTTCGGGTACGCGCATACGTTCGTGTCCGCGATCGTGGCGAGTTCTTCGATGTAGGGCCGTAGCTGTTTTCCACCGAGCGCGCAGTTGAGTCCGACGACGGCGGGCCGCGCATGGCGGATGGAATTCCAGAACGCCTGGGTGGTCTGGCCCGACAACGTGCGCCCCGACGCATCCGTGATCGTCCCCGAGACGACGATGGGCAATTCGATGCCGGCGCCGTCCAAAACCTCGCGCACCGCGAACAATGCGGCCTTGGCGTTCAAGGTGTCGAATATGGTTTCGATCAGAATGACGTCGACGCCGCCCTCGATCAGCGCGCGCGCCGCTTGCGAATACCCGTCCACCAATTCATCGAAGGTGATATTGCGAAAGCCCGGATCATTCACATCGGGAGACAACGAGGCCGTTCGGCCGGTCGGACCCAGCGCGCCGGCAACGAAGCGCTGACGGCCGGTTGCGGCGGCGACCTCGTCCGCCGCCCGGCGCGCCAGACGCGCGGCGCTCAGGTTCAATTCGCCGATCAGCGACTCCATGCGGTAATCGGACTGCGAAACCGGAGTCGAGTTGAATGTGTTGGTGGAAATGATATCCGCGCCCGCGAGCAGATAGTCGCGATGAATCTCGGCAATGATGTGCGGCTGCGTGATGGTCAGCAAATCGTTGTTGCCGCGCA
>DASXYI010000017.1:0-34289 GCA_036502605.1 Steroidobacteraceae bacterium | reverse complement strand
CTATCGATCCGGCTGTCGCGCGGGCGGCCAAGAGACGAGGACGCCGAATGATGTTTCTCCTGACTGCCCGCCTTGCGCAATTGTTGTCTTGAACTCATCGCGGGGTATTTTTACCATAAGCGCGCTGTTTTTGCCTTCAGAGGCGTTCCTGCCTGCCGATCGCTTGAACTCTCCTAGCGGCCTGTTTCGCGACATGCTGTAGCGTATACAATACATATTCGGACTTTCGGTATACAACAGGGTCAAGGCGATGCGGCCACTGTCCCGGAGACTGCTCGGATGAATCGAACCACATCTTGGAGGGCGGGAGTGCGCCGACGAGTCACCGTGGCAAACGAGGCGACGGTATCGGCGTGGCCTCGATGCGGATACAGCTCAAGATTCACCGGAACACGCACTCTTTTGAGAGCATCGCGGAACTCGATGGCCTCTTGCGGCAGAACCTCCCGATCGGCGAGTCCATGCAACAGCAAGGTGGGCGGAGCGCTTGAATCGACAAATCGAATGGGCTGCCAGTCCCGGACGATATAGGGCGGCGGAAACGCGGGCCCTCGCTCTTCAACGAGGTCGGTCCGAAACATTTTTGGTCGATCGCCCCTCTTGTGACGAGCCGACAGGATGGTGCCGCCAGTAAGCTCGCATCTTTTGTCCCCTGACCTCAAGTTAGCGGGAGGCGGCGCCGCCAAGAACAGTGTCAATCATCGTTTCGATAATCGATGCCGACAAGCTTCACCTGCCCAAACAAGGTGCGAAAGTAAAGGGGAGCCGTGAGCATATCCATGAGCAGTTCGCTGTGATGCCGAATTGAATCCCGCCGCGCTTGATTCCACGCCGAAATGCGACGCGAATCGAACGCATCGGCCATCAGTTGCCGTTTGCTCTTCCAGCGTCGGTAGAGACTCAACTGGCCATGCATTCCATTGTAGTCGAGCGGCAGCCGCTGCGCCGCAGTTCTATCAGCACGGTGTCCACGACTACGCGGTCGATTGACGAATCCACCGGCCGACCTAAAGCGGGCCTTGGGCGAGGTCATGGTGAAATTCTCGTAATACGTGCTCTTGGAACAGTCCAGGTCGCTCAGAAAATCGGCGCTAGCAAGGAACTTTACGAGACATACTGTCTCTTAATTGGTATAATAACGCAGCTGGACGTCGAAATGCGCTAAGTGAATCATCATGGTCACACAATCAAGCAATGCGAGGTATGGGACATGAACAGTCAATGCGTTACGGCTGCCGCGCTATTGGGCGTCGTGCTGACAATCTCCGGCTGCAACTCGGCCCAATCCGATTGGACCAAGGCTGCCAATGAAAATACCGTCTTCGCGTATCAGAACTTCTTGACCGCGCACCCAAAAGATGAACACTACATGGAAGCGCAAGCCAAGATCCTTCAACTGCAAGATGATAACGGATGGATTGAAGCTCAACACACGGGGACCACCGCCGCATACCAGACCTATATTCAGCAATTTCCGCAGGGTTCCCACGCAGCCGCCGCACACGACGCGATGACCTCAATGGATCGCGCGGCGGCGTGGAAAGCGGCGCAAAGCGGTGGGACCGCCACCGCAATTGAAGCGTTTTTGCAGAAATATCCCACGGGACCGGAGGCCGAGCAGGCGAAGACCAAACTCAAGGATCTCACGGGCTACCGCGTACGTCTCGCGAGCGTATCCTCCGATGACAAAGCGGAACGAAAACTCACACAGCTGAAAGCACGACTCGGCGATCAACTGCACGATCTGATGGTCACGCCAGATGCGAACCGGAAATCATTCTTCATTGACTCCGGTGGCATGACCGAGCAGGGAGCGACGCACGCGTGCGAGTCCATCAAGCGCAAGCACCTCAGCTGTCAGGTCGTTCACTTGTAGCCCCCGACACAGATCGGGAACGCGATCGACAGCACACCGCAACACGATGCAGTGCTGCCGCCGCTGATGCTGCTCGATCGGCCGAAGCGGCGGCACAAAATACCGCCGATTCCGCTAACAGCTAACAGCTAACAGCTAACACCTAACAGCATAGCGAAGCAGAACCAGCAGGCCATTGAGGCGTTCAATGAAAAGATTGACCGTATGTTCAAGAAGTCTGTCTCTAAATAGGCAGACAGTTCAATTCAAGTCATAGCAAAATCCAATCTATGTCGGCCTAGCATGCGAACTGTCGTGAACCTCTCCTAACTTCCCCTCCGCCACAATCGATCGAGACCAGCAGGGGGAGGCTTGGCCTGGAGCGGCACATCGCGGCGGGTGCGAACGACGTACCAATCCTCGGACCATTGGCTCCACCGCCGGCGTCATGCACAACCGTCAGGGCGACGCACCGCATTCTGTCAATCCTTTCCAATCTGTAATAGTGCAGAAAGGGCTGCGCCATCTGGGTGTATTTTACTGCTTACACCAAAACACTTTGCCCGAGGACATTCACGATGCGCTATGAGCCACTGCCAGCACGATTCCGGCCGGCCGCCCCCGTCAGCGGGGACGATGTTGCGACAGAGATAGTGCGCGCCTAGAACTCAGCGACATCAAAGGAGATTTTCGTGCGACTTCGAACCCGAACATTGCTTTGGTCTGCAGCCGGATTGATGGTGATCGGAACCGCAGCTGGTTTCGCCACCAGCACGGCACCTCGACATCTAGATCCCGCTGCCGCGGAATCTTCCCACGTAGAACCCGACGCATCATTGTTTAATCCGATTCTATCCATCAGCGCGCCCAACTATCGTGAAATCGTGAGACGCAATCACGAAGCTGTCGTAGGTATCACGACCTCTGGCCCAACTGAGACCTCGTCGGGAACGGACGGTTTTGGTAGCTCCTTTGACAACGACAATCCTCTGTCACAGTTTTTTCGCGGCCTCCCGATGCCGCCGAGTCGCGGCCTGATGCACGCACAAGGCTCCGGATTTATCGTTACTACCAACGGCATCGTACTGACCAATGCGCACGTCGTCGACGGCGCGAAGAATGTGACCGTCAAGCTCTCCGATCATCGGGAATTCAAGGCGAAGGTGCTGGGCGCGGACCGCAGCAGCGACATTGCCGTATTGCAAATCAACGCCCGTGACTTGCCGACGGTGCGACTCGGCGACTCTGATAAGTTGGGAGTCGGCGACTACGTGCTCGCCATCGGCGAACCCTTCGGCCTGGAAGAGACGGCGACCGCGGGGATCGTCAGTGCGAAGGGACGCTCGCTACCGGGCGATGGATATGTCCCCTTCATTCAGACCGATGCTGCAGTGAACCCAGGCAACTCCGGCGGACCGCTCTTTGATTCAACCGGTTCCGTGGTCGGCATCAATGCCCAGATCTTCAGCAATACCGGCGGCTATCAAGGAGTCTCATTCGCAATACCTATCAATCTGGCTGTTCAAATCAAAGACCAAATCGTCAAGACGGGCAAAGTCGTGCACGCACGTCTCGGGGTCGAGGTGCAATCGCTAAACCAGGCCCTCGCCGGCGCATTCAAATTGAAGATTCCCAATGGCGCGCTCATAGCCAAGGTCGAGCCAGGTAGCGCCGCAGCCCAGGCAGGTCTTAGGGTCGGTGACGTGATACTTCAACTCGATGGCAGGCCGATTATCGACGCCGGTCAGCTCTCCGCACGCGTCGGCGCCCACGCGCCCCGCGATAAGGCCACGCTTGAGATCTGGCGCGACGGAAAGGCGCTCATCGTAACCGTTACGATAGGTACAGCTATGCCCCTGAGCGTGGCGGAGGCAAGCGCGAGCGCACCTCCGCAAGCTCGATTAGGCTTGGCTTTGCGCCCCCTAATGCAGGAGGAGCGAAACCAAACAGGCGTCTCCGCTGGTGGTCTCGTTGTCGAAGATGCTCAAGGTCCGGCAGCGGAGGCAGGAATTCAACCAGGTGACATCATCCTGTCTGTTGACGGAACATCAGTGCAAAGCATCGCGCAATTGAGCAAAATAGTGCAGGAGCACGACAACAAGCTGGTCGCGCTGTTGATTCAGCGTGGCAGCGGCCGTCTATTCGTTCCGGTCACCCTAGGCTAGGCAGGAGAGGGAGGACGACTCGATGCGCCGGGCTGCAGCGCTACGTACTCGCCCCCAAGAAGCCCGGCGCCTTCAATCGATGCACTGCTATCGTAGGCGCGACCACCGACCGCGTGGTCACCCAGATACGGCCACGACAAAACGGCGGTGGTTGCTCGGGACCCGCGCCAGGTCGCGAGTGGGTGTCCGTCCAATCCTTTCCTACCTGTAATGGTGCAGAAAGTCTCGAGCCACGTGCTTGCTGTCTACTACATCTGCGGCAACCAACATCACTCAAGGACATTCATCATGAATCACGACCAATCGACAGCCACGGACAAACGCATCAATGCTGCCCGATCTCGACCGCCATCCCTTGCGGAGGATGTTGGTGAAAAAGAACCCCTCCGTCTCCCCGATGAAACCAACTATGGCTTTCGCGCGTTACGCGAGGTGGTACAAGAGCATTCGGGTTGGATAAAACCGCTTCAACAGGAAATGTCGCGCGCCATCGTCGGGCAAAAGCAGCTGCTGGACCGGCTTCTCGTGGCGCTTCTTACCAACGGACATGTACTTCTCGAGGGCGTTCCGGGACTCGCGAAGACGTTATCTCTCAAGACACTCGCCGATAGCGTCGCGCTCAATTTCAAGCGGCTGCAGTTCACGCCGGACATGCTCCCGGCCGACATTGTCGGCACCATGATCTACAGCCCGCAGGACGGCAAGTTCCGCACTAAGCACGGACCGATATTCAGCAATCTCATTCTGGCCGACGAGATCAATCGCGCGCCGGCCAAAGTGCAGAGTGCGCTGCTCGAGGCCATGCAGGAACATCAGGTCACCATTGGCGAGGAAACGTATGCCCTGCCGAATCCGTTTCTGGTGTTGGCAACGCAAAATCCGTTGGAGCACGAGGGCACCTACCCGCTTCCCGAAGCGCAAATTGACCGCTTCATGATGAAGGTCGTGATCACCTACCCCAGCCGCAGGGAAGAACGAGAGATTTTGGATGCCAATGCCACGACGGAGCCAGAAGTGAAGATTCGGCGCATCGTCTCCGGAGAGCAGATATTGAAGGCACGCCACGTCGTCAACTCAATCCACGTGGACGATAAGATTAGGGACTACATCGTTGATTTGGTGTTAGCCACCCGTCCGCCCATTGCCACATCGCTCTATATCAATGGATATATTCAAAATGGTGCATCGCCGCGCGCCACGATCAATCTGTGCCTTGCGGCGCGTGCGACGGCCTTTATCAATGGCCGGCATTTTGTCACACCGCAGGACGTGAAGACCATTGCGCTCGATGTGCTTCGCCATCGCGTGACGGCCAGTTACGAAGCGGAGGCAGAAAACGTCACCTCAGAGGACATCGTCCGCAAATTACTCGACACCATACCGGTGCCCTAAGCCGAGTTATTCGATCGATAAGGACGGACCAATGAATGCCATTTCCACAAAATCCATGCTCGATAGGATCCGTCGATTGGACATCCGCACGCGGCGACTGATGAACGACAGTCTGGTCGGCGAATATCACTCTGTATTCAAAGGCCGCGGCATGGACTTCGATGAGGTCCGCGAATATGTTCCCGGCGACGAGGTGCGTACCATCGATTGGAATGTGACCGCGCGTGCGGGGCATCCCTTCGTGAAGAAATATACGGAGGAGCGCGAACTCAATATTCTGTTGTTGGTCGACGTCAGTGCGTCCGGCAATTTTGGTTCCGGCGCACAGAACAAGCGAGAACTGGCTGCAGAGGTAGCGAGTCTGTTGGCGCTGTCCGCCATTCGAAACAGCGACAAAGTCGGTTTACTTCTCTATACGGACCGGATCGAGGAGTACCTCCCGCCCAAGAAGGGGCGCCGTCACGTACTGCGCGTCGTGCGAGAGATTCTCTATCACTCGGCTCGGGGTCGAGGAACGGACCGTGTCAAAGCCCTCGAAGTGGCGAGCCACGTCCTGCGTCGTCGCGCCATCGTGTTTCTCATTTCCGACTTCCAGTCGAGCGGTGACGCGGCGCAGGGGCGAGCCGCGTTACGGCGGGCCATGCGACAAACGAATCGCCGCCATGATCTCATCGCCATTCAAATCGAAGATCCGCGCGAGAAGGAAATACCCGACGTGGGACTTCTTTCGTTGGAGGACGCCGAAACCGGCGAACTGGTGGAACTCGATACTGCGGACGCCTCCGTGCGTCAGCGCTTCAACCAACAGGCCGTCGCACGGGTCAAAGGCATCATCGGCGATATTCGATCCGAAGGCGTCGACACTCTGGAATTGAAAACCAATTCTCCCTATCTGCCCGCACTGCAACGATTCTTCAAGAGCCGCGCACGGAAACGTCCATGAAGAATCACTCTGCGTGCTTTCCTCGTTTTCGACGATCCGCCGCGGCCGCGACCTTTGTTGTGGCGTTGAGCGTCGGGCACAACGCCTTCGCGCAGACACCCTTGACGGCCGTGGCGTCTGCGTCTGCGTCTGCGCAAGATATTCGCGATATCAGAGGCCCGAAGCCCATCAGGTCGGCATGGTTCATCTCGTTGATCGTGATGACAGCTCTCCTATCCGGCGCCAGCGTATACGCGACGTGGACGTGGTACCGACGGCGCCAACGACCGCTCCTTCGAACGCCAATCGAGATCGCACTCGCCCGGCTGGAGTGCGCTCGCGCGTTCATGCAGCCGGAGTTCGGCCGCGACTTCTCGATCGAAGTATCGAGCATTATGCGCGAGTACATCGAAAGCCGCTTCCAAGTCATGGCAGCGCATCTCACGACGCATGAATTCTTGCATGATTCATTGGGTTCCCGTGACCCGGTGCTCGCCGCTCATCGGGCACTCCTTGCCGATTTTCTGGAGACCTGCGATCTGGCCAAATTTGGCGGCTGGAATCTGTCGCCACAGACCATGGAAACGATGCTGCAAACCGCCCGACGGTTCGTCGTCGACTCGGCCGTCGAACCCGACCGGTCCGATGCGGTTAGAGGCGCTATCCCAACACCCACCCGCGCAACCGCGGTGCAGTCGGTCGCCCCGAGGGAAACATATGATTCACTTCCTTCAACCTGAGTGGCTGTGGCTGCTGGTACTTCTGCCTCTCGTGCTGCTATGGCGGGGGCGTAAGGGGAGTGTAGCCGCCGTCGAATATTCCAATATCAGCGTCGCCAAAACTGTTGCAAGCACCACACGAAGCCGCGCAGGACGCTGGGTCTGGCTGTTGCCGGTTCTCGCCGCCACCTTTCTAGTAGTCGGGATGGCTCGGCCCCAGTTGGCCCACGGCCGTACCCAAGTGACCGCGAGCGGCATCGACATCATGCTGGGACTCGATGTGTCGGGTTCCATGCAGGCCCTGGATTTTAAGATGGGCGGCAAGCGGGGCAATCGTATTGAGGTCGTCAAATCGGTGGTGTCAAAATTCATCGATGAACGACCCGACGATCGCATCGGCATCGTGTCATTTGCGGGGGCACCCTATTTGATCAGCCCACTGACCCTCGATCATGATTGGCTACAACAGAACCTCGATCGCGTCAGCGTCGGGGGCGCCGACGACGGAACTGCAATTGGCTCCGCCATTGCGGCGAGCGTGAATCGCTTGCGTGCCTCGCCGGGCAAGTCGAAGATCGTCATTTTGCTGACTGATGGCATGAACAATGCCGGCAAATTATCCCCGATGGCGGCTGCGGAGGCGGCCAAGGCCCTGGGCGTCAAAATCTACACCATCGCCGTCGGCGTCCGCGGTGACGCGCCGGTTCCCGTCAGGGACGAGTTCGGTAACACCCATCTGGTCATGGCCAAGGTCGATGTGGACGAAAAGACCCTGCAAGCCGTCTCGGCCCTGACGGGCGGGGCGTCCTATCGCGCGACGGATACCGATTCGCTGAAGAGCATCTATGACCAGATCAATCGGCTCGAGAAGACCACTCAAGTCGCGCAGCATTTCGAACACTACGAGGAACTCTACACCTGGGCTCTATTCCCCGCCATTGCGTTGCTCGGGCTCAGCTTTGGGCTGGAAAATACAAGATTTCGGAGACTTCCATGATCTTTGCGCGTCCCTGGTGGTTGTTCGTGGGAGTCATCGTCTGCACAGCGCTGCTTTGGATGTGGCGCCATTACGATGCGCGTCAACGGCTGGCGCTCGAGCAATTCGTCGCCCCGCAGCTGCGGGCACAACTCACTCAGTCGATCTCAGGCGCACGGATCCTGGTGAAGCGCACCCTGTTTGCCGCGTCAATCGTGCTCTTGTTCATCGCGCTCGCCGGGCCGCAAGCTGGATATCGCTGGGAACATGTGAAACGGCGCGGCAATGACATCATCTTCGCGGTCGATACGTCGCGCAGCATGACGACGCCCGACGTGAAGCCGAATCGACTCGCGCGCGCCAAATTGGCGATCGACGATATTGTCAACCGCCTGAACGGCGACGCCGTGGGCTTGATAGCGTTCGCCGGCACTGCGTTTCTTCAAACTCCCATCACCCTCGACTACGGCGCGTTTCACGAGTCGCTTGCGGCGCTGGACAGCCGCATCATCCCGCGCGGTGGCACCAACATTGCGAGCGCCATCCACGAAGCCCAGGCCGCGCTGCAACGCCGGCCGGGCAGCGACAAGATCTTGATTTTGGTGACCGACGGCGAGGATCTCGAAGGCAATTCGCTGGCTGCGGCCAAAGCCGCAGCGGCACAAGATGGCCTCAAGATTTTCACGGTAGGCATTGGTTCGGCGAACGGCGACCTCATTCCGCTGCCGGCGGATCAGGGTGGCGGATTCCTGAAGGACAGCGATGGACACCTGGTGAAATCACGCCTCGACGAATCGGCCTTGAAGGCCCTGGCGGCAGCGACCGGGGGATCTTACGCGCCGCTCGGCGCGGAAAATCGAGGGCTCGACACGATCTATCAGGAAGCGCTGGCGCCGCTCGCAAAGCACGACCTCGAGTCGCGCGCACAAAAAATCTACACGCAGCGATTCCAGTGGCCGCTCGGAGCCTCCTTCGCACTGCTGCTGGCTAGCTTGACGGTAGGCACCCGTCGACGCGTTGCCCCGGCGCGGTCGCCCAATGGGAGTCAGCAACCGCTCTCGCGGCTTGCCGTACCGGCCTCGGCAGCACTGCTGGGCCTGTGCTGGTTGCTGCCGGCGCATTCCGCGCACGCCTCACCGTCGAGCGCCGCCACGGCCTATAAACACGGCGATTTCTCGGCGGCGGAGCGCGATTACTCCACGGCGGCGGCGGGCGATCCGAAGCAACCGATCTTGCAGTTCGACGCGGGGACGGCGGCCTACAAGGCCGGGGAGTTTCCGCAGGCGGCCCGAGCTTTCCAAGCCTCCGTGAATGCGTCGACATCCGGAAGCGCTCAGCGACTGGTGGATCAGGAGGACGCCTACTACAACCTCGGCAACACTTTGTATCGCGAGGGTCAGAAGTCTGAACAGGGAGACCCCAAGACAACGATGCAGAACTGGACGCAGGCGCTGAAAGCCTACGATGCCGCTTTGCAACTGCGTGCCGATGACGCCGATAGCAAGTTCAACCGTGAGCTGGTGAAGCGCAAGCTGGAGGCGTTGAAGAAAACCCAGTCTCTGCAAAGTAAATCACCGCTAAATCAGCCGGAGCAGCCCTCGCAGCCCCAGCAATCGAAGCCGCAGCAAGGTCAAGGGCAGCAGTCAAAGGACCACTCGAGCGCGTCGAAACCGCAACAACAAGCGGGGCAACCGAAGCGACAGCCCGGTGGCCCGCCTCAGGAGGGCAAGGGACAGCAGGGGCAACCCAATGGGCAACTGCAACAGGCCAACGGACAGCCCCAGCAGGCGAAACAGGATCGCAGCGGTACGCCGTCCAGCAAGGACCAGACGAATCCGGATCAATCTTCGCAAACAGCGCAACAGACCGAACCGTCAGCAGGGGTTAACGGACCCCGCCCGCGACCCGATCGGGCCGAAGGGAACGCGGACTCACAACCCGGCCAACTGGCGCAGGCAGGAGACGATCGTCGGTTGCCCGGTGAAATGAGCCGGCAAGAGGCCCGCGAACTCCTCGATTCCGTCAAAGACGAGGAGCGTCGCCCGCCCGCAGCGCCGGTGGCGCGCAACGGTGCGAGCGACACGTCGTCCGTTGAACCTCTCAAAGATTGGTAATTCGACATGAACATCCAAAGACTAAAATGGCTTCCGGCCTTAATCGTGTCGACAATGGCGTTTGGAAGTATCGCAGAAGCGTCTGCCCCGTCGGTAACACAGAGCATTGAACCGTCGACAATCGACTTAGGCGGCGCGGCCCGTCTCGTCATTTCCGAATCGGGAACCGACACTCCGGCGATCACGCCGCCCATGGTTGCCGGCCTCGAGTTCGTCGCCCTCAGTCAAGCCCAGCGCATGGAATCCGTCAACGGCGTCACGAACTCCACGAGCTCCGTTACCTACCAGGTAATCCCCCGAGAGGTCGGGGTGTACACGATTCCCGGCGCGATTCCGGGTTCAGCATCGGTTGTGCTGACCGTGAATCCCGCCGCCAGTGCCGGCCACGGCCAAACGCCCGGCTCGGCCAGCGGACCGGGGCCACAAGTCGGGCCCGGCATGCGACGCGCTGACCCAATCCGCATGAATTCGGATGGTTCGGCGTTCGTTCGTCTACGCTTGGCCAAGCACGAACTGTATGTCGGCGAAACGGTTCCAGTCGACATCGAAGTGGGCATGCGCGACGGGCTCGTGGCTTCTCTCAACGGCCTGCCTACACTCAACGGCGATGAATTCACACTGAGTAAATTGTCCTCCGACCCGCAGCGAACCGAGGAAATGATCGACGGTAAGTCCTTTACGGTATTGACGTGGCGCAGTGCGCTGGCCGCGGTCAAACCGGGCGCGCTGTCGCTGATGATCGAAACGCCGCTCACCGTGCGAATGCGCGATCGCACACGCCCTGGTGCCGGCCTATTGGGCGAAGCTGGTTTGGATGATTTCTTCAATGATCCCGTGTTCCAGAATTTCTTCAGCGCTTCGACGGAAAAGGATGTCACCGTCGCAAGCAAACCCGCCGATTTTACGGTTCTGGCACTGCCCACCCGTGACCGACCCGCTAACTTCAGCGGTGCGGTCGGGCATTTTAGCATCAGTAGTGACCTCTCTGACCGCACGGCCGCGGCGGGCGACCCGGTGACGCTTCGAATGCACGTCTCCGGTACTGGTAACTTCGATCGAGTGACGGCGCCCATGTTAAATGACGTAGATCACTGGAAGACGTACGCAACAACGTCCACTTTCAATGCGCAGGATGGTATTGGCTACCGCGGCGAGAAAACCTTTGAAGAACCTGTGATTCCCATGAAGCCCGGCGAGCTATCGCTGCCCCCGCTCACTTTTAGCTGGTTTGACCCAAGTACGCGCCGATACGTGCAAGCTCGGACGTCACCACCACCCATTACCGTCACGGCCGCGTCGACTGAGAAAACGGTAGCAGGCGAATCTGCACCGCCGTCGAAGCCCAGCGCCTCGATCCCCAACAACGCAGGCGGTGGCGGATTGCGTGCCGACTACGTGGTCAACGGCGGCGGCACCGCATGGTTGACGCCCCACTACTATCAGCTCCAATATATTGCCGCGCCGTCCGCGCTAGTGCTCGCGTTTTCGGGTGCTTGGCTCTGGTTTCGGCGCCGCGAGCGGGTGTCCGCTCACGCCCCCGGCGGGGACGGCAGATCGTCCCTCGATCCGGAGCCACTGTTAAGTGTGTTGGACGAGGCCATCGCCACAGGCGATCCGGAGCTGTTTTTCAAGTCCGCACGCGCCGCGCTGCAGCGGTGCTTGGCCTCCCGATGGCACCTCTTGCCATCTGCAATCACTCGTGAGGAACTCGATGAGCGTCTCGGCCCCCAAAGCGATGCCGCACGGGTCTTCATGCTTGCGGACGAGACCGCCTACGCGGGAGTCCAACTTACCGCGCACGAGTTCCAGCATTGGAAGACATTGGTTCTCGGTTGCATCAACGGCAAGGGCAAGTCATGAAAAGCAGTGCGGCCGCGATTTCACTCGGCGCAGTTCTCCTGGGTTTTGCCTCATCGAGCGGCGTTTCGGCGGCGGCCGTCGAGCAACCACCGATGCCGAGCGCCTACTCCGCACCAGCCCTCTACGACTTAGGCAATTTCTATGCTCGCATCGGCGAACCTGCAATGGCGGTACTCAACTACGAGCGCGCACGTGTTTTCGCGCCCACCGATCCTGACATTCAGGCGAATCTGCGCCACGTTCGCGAATCGGTGGGACTACCAGCGCAAACCGGGGGCTGGAGGGGCTGGCTTCGTCAACACGATAGATGGGCCAACCCGAACACGGTCTATTGGATCGGGCTATTCGGCCTCGTCCTCGCGGGTATTAGTCTGCTGTGGCGGCGGAAGGCGGAATTCCGTGCCGTCTTGGGCACGGGCGCCGCCATCGGTGTCGCCTGTGTAGCGCTAGCTATCGGCGATGCGGTCGCGACGGCACCGACACTTCAAGAATCAGTGGTCATGTTCGCGACCCCGGCCTGCGCCTCACCCGTCTCGGGCGCCGAGCCATTGTTTACAGTGCCGCTCGCTGATGTCGTGAGCGTGCGCGACGAACATGGGGGATTTGACCTCATCATCGACTCCCAAGATCGGGAGGGGTGGGTCCCAACGGGTAGTCTGAAACCGGTTATTCCGCGTTCGGAGGCGATACACGGATTCCGGCAGATCATCCATCGATTGATTAGGTAACGGGCAACACCACGGTGAACTCGGAGCCTGCGCCGATCTCGCTGTCTACCCATACCGAACCGTGATGCGCCTCCACGATGGCTTTGACCAGGCTCAATCCCAGACCAAGACCGCGTTGCGATCGGCTCTTGTCGCCCCGATACAAGCGCGCCCAAATGCGCGGCTGCTCCTCCGCCGAGATTCCAATACCCGTGTCGCTGAACTGCACGAACACGCGCGATTCCTCTGAACGACAGGTCACGGTGACCGAGCCCCCGTCCGCCGTGTATTTTAGGGCATTATCCAACAGATTGCCGAACACCTGGCGCATTCGGACCGGATCCACCGCGGCGGTACAGGGGGATTCCAAATTGGCGGTGATACCGATTCGCTTCTCTTCGGCCACCAATTGATAAACATCGATCACGTTAGCGAGCAGTTCCGCAATCGAGGTTGGGTCACGCTTGAGCTGCATGGCTCCCGACTCCGCTTCGGTGATGTCCATCAGTGCCGTGAGCATGGTGAGAACCCGATCCGCCTCCTCGACGCAGTCGGCCAGTGCTTCCCCGGCAGTGGCGTTCGATGTCGACTGAAGAGCGACTTCGGCGATACTGCGCAGCCGAGCGAGCGGAGTCCGAAGGTCGTGCGCCACATTATCCAAGGCTTCTCGCATTCCTTGGATCAGGCCCTGATTCTTGTCGAGGAGGCGATTGAACTGCCGCGCGAGCTCTTCCAAGTCCGTCTGCTGGGTGGTCACACCAACGCGTGCAGATAAGTCTCCGGTGTCGATGATGGACCGGGCCGTAGCGACTACCTCACGCACCGGCTTCGTTGCTCGATGGGCAAACAAGGCTCCGCCCAAAATCCCCAATACCAAGGTGGGCGTCGTGACGCCCACAAAGTTCAGTCGAAACGCTTGCAGAATCGTGTCGCGGTTATTCGTTCTACGGCCGACTTCCAGGGTTGAATCATCCGGCAATCGCGTCGAAGCCACAGTGACATCACTCTCTTCGTCCTTCGGGATACGCAACCACACCAGATGCGAGGGATCCCCGCCCGGTTGCAACGCGGATGCGTCAAACTGAACCCAATCCTGTGGGACATTGAGCAACAAAGCGTTCCCCGCAGGGTTCGCAACCCTGACAAAAAATGTCCTCGTCCTTTCCGCCTCTGCGCTACGCTGCACGAATTCCTGGAGCGCTGAAAGACCGCCGTTTTCGTAGATGGCAGCGCATGCTTTCAGTCGCGTCTCGATGACATCATGATCCTTGCGTTCGAGCGCCGCCGCCAGCAGATAATAAAGAAGTACAAAAAGAATTCCCGCGCTCACGGTAAAGGTTAAGGCATACCATAAACTCAATCGAACCGTGAAACTGCGCAACGCGCCGCTACCCCATTTTGAGAACATATCCAACGCCGCGAATGGTGTGCATGATTTTTACCGTGGAATGCTTTTCGAGTTTTGCACGAAGCCGGTGTGCTAATACGTCGACAACGTTGGTTTGCGGGTCGAAGCTATAATCCCAAACGTGCTCCAAGATCATGGTCTTCGTAACCGGACGCCCAGGATGACGCATGAGCAATTCGAGTAGTGCGAACTCACGGCTCTGCAGGTCAATACTCTGGCCGGCTCGACTAACCTCCCGAGTCAGCAAATTCATCGATAAGTCACCGACAACCAGCGACGTCGGTTCGGTCACATGCGTCGCCCGCCGAATCAGCGCCTGAACCCGTGCCAGCAGTTCCGAAAACGCAAACGGTTTGGTTAAGTAGTCATCGGCACCCGCTTGTAGCCCCGCGACCCGGTTGTCCACACTTGCCATCGCACTGAGCAGTAACACCGGCACCATGCTCTTGTCGCGGCGCAGCCGCCGGATGACCGACAACCCGTCCAATTTCGGCAGCATGATGTCCAGCACAATCGCATCATAGGTGACCACCGCGCACAGAGAGAGCGCCGCAACGCCATCCGCAGCGATATCGACGGCGAAGCCACTCTGCTTCAGTCCGTTAACGACGAACGTGGCAATTTTCTCGTCGTCTTCGACTACGAGGGTGCGCATGCGTCAACTCTTGGGGTGTCCAGATTATCGCATCTTGCGCCTTGTTCCACAGGGTGGGCACCGACCTGGTTGTGGCAGGGCGCAGTAAGCAACGCGAATCACCCTGATTGGTCACTTGAATATTCAGGTCGTCGAGCCCAAACGACACTCGCCCTAGTAGCTACCTATCAGTTTCTGGCAATTCGAGCTTCAGCGCCCCGGCCGCCGCTTTCGTCCTGATCTTCACATCCTTGGCGGTCGCTATAGCGTTGTTGATTTCTCCAGCTTCCATCGCCGATTGAGCTCTACCCCAACCGTCAGTCGCGTCAGCCAGCGCCTCCTTGGCGGAAGGTAGGTCAACATCTTTGGGAACCCGCTTGGCCTTCGATAGCTCGTCAACGCGATTCTTGACGTCTGCGATCCACTGGGGCAAGGACGCCACGAACGCGCTCCACTCTGTGTCCAGCGCCTTCGCGATCTCGCCTTTCTTGGCAGCCGCATCGGCGGCGAGGTTCTTGGCGTCGGCAAGCACCGCCGGCGCGTTCGCGAGCACTGCCGCGTAGTCCTTTTTGTCGTACGCGCTTTGCAGATCGGCCAGCTTCTTTTGGACACTCCCCATTTCGTCCGGAACATACCTGGCTCCATCCGC
Source organism: Steroidobacteraceae bacterium (assembly GCA_036502605.1). GTDB lineage: Bacteria > Pseudomonadota > Gammaproteobacteria > Steroidobacterales > Steroidobacteraceae > Bog-1198. The sequence goes on along the minus strand of DASXYI010000017.1, from coordinate 18,888 downwards.
CGTTGTCATAGTCACGAGATTGGAGATTTCATCGAGCGCCTGTTTAGCGGGCTCCATCTGGTTCGCACAGGCTGTCAGAGTAGCTACGATTGCGAGTACCACCAGGCTTGCGAGGACTTTGGTTGATTTCATGGATCGCGCCTTTCCGCCATGATCGATACGCTACACTATGTCGCGTAACGGTCTAACTATAGCATAATGAGGATGTCGCGGCCAATTTACGCTGTAGATTTGGAGAATGAGATCTCCACGGACTGCATCACAATGTCGCCATTTTAATGTACAGATTCATTGCTCTCCATTATATTTACACAATTATACCTCAGCAAGGAAGTACGTCTTGCGCACTGAAAGGGAGCGGCGGGTTGCGGTACGCACTCACAACCTGCGGCGACATAAGCGGCTGACGCTCGATGTATTGAAGCAATTCAGGCTGATTTACGGCTCTGTCCGGCATCATTTCCGCCAAATCGAAGAAACCTGCGGAGTGTCCGGGTCGCAATTGTGGCTGCTGCACGAGGTGCATTCTTCGCCAGGAATCGGCGTTTCCGACCTCGCACATCGCCTCTCCATTCATCAAACGACCTGCAGCCAGTTGGTCGAGAAACTCGTGGCGCACGAATATATTGTCAAGACGCGCTCGGAGCATGACCAGCGCCGCGTCGGTCTTACCATCACGAAGAGCGCCGCCAAGGTCCTCAAGGACGCACCGGGTCCAGCCGAGGGCTTGATTCCCGAGGCCCTGATGGGACTGTCCGAGTCGACGCTCGAAACGCTGTCGGTCAATCTCGGCGAGCTGATTGCGGGACTTCATGTGCAGGATGAAAAGGCGGCGGAAAGGCCGCTCGCAGACTTATGATTCGCCGCATCTCCGATCTGCACCCCATCAATTCGCCGTTTGCAATCCGCCGCGCTGAACTAGCGGCGGCCAAGTGTTTTCCGCGCGCGCGTGCGCACTTCATAACGCACCTAAAAAAGGTAGGAGTATTGCCATGACCAAGTACAAAAGCCCGATTTCGTTGATGAGCGCGGCCGCACTCTGCGTCGCCTTCGCGTCGGGTTGCACCGATTTGAAGCCCGTGAAGGCACAATTGGATGATCTACAGTCCCAGGTGAGCAAGCTGTCACCGCAAATTGGAAGCGTGGACAGTCAGGCGATTGCTGCTGCTGGTTCTGCCCGTTCGGCCGCGGCCACAGCTCAGCGCGCGCAGAGCACGGCTGATACCGCCGGCGCGACGGCGAAAAGAAACCAACAGGCCATCGAGGCAATCAATGAAAAGATTGACCGCATGTTCAAACACAAGCTTTCAAAGTAGATCGAATTTAAATAGGGAGATATCGACGGGTCGGTGTTTCGCTGGCGACGCCGACTCTGGTGCAGAAACGTTGACTAGAACATTGGACCACGATATCTGAGCCCTAGATAGAGGTTCCATGAGCTTACGCTATCGACTCATTTTGTTGACAGCTGTGCTAGCGACATCGGCCCATGCCGGTCCTGCGCCGTTCGACTTGGCGGGTCCGAGCTTCGAGGTCAACGTCACCCGAGGCGGGACCACGCTGCCTATTGCCGAAATCCCGAATCTGGCCGCCGACGATCAACTGTGGATAAAGGCCGATCTGCCATCCACCCAGTCCAGCCACTATCTCATGGTGACCGCCTTCTTGAGTGGATCGACCAATCCGCCGCCCGAAAGCTGGTTCTTTCCGTGTAAGACGTGGACAGGCAAGTGCGCGCACGACGGGCTGACGGTGACGGTTCCAGCCGGCGCCCAGCAGGTGCTGCTGTTTCTTGCCCCGCAAACCGGCGGTGACTTCAAAACGCTGATGGGAGCTGTGCGCGGTCGGCCGGGTACGTTCGTGCGTACGTCGCAGGATTTGAATCAGGCAGCGCTCGACCGGTCCCGATTGGAACGATATCTGTCCGCTATTCGCCGCCTCAACGACAATGATCCGGCCAAAATAAAAGCGGCCGCTCCGCTCATGGCGCGGAGCCTCGCCATCAAGGTCGACGATAAATGCCTGGATCGAATCCCTGAGCTTCAGGCGCCATGCCTCATGCAGGGCGAGGAGTCCCTCATCCTCAACGATGGGCATAGCACCTCGATCGTCGAGGCACTCACTTCCGGTCCCGGCAGCGACTTGGCCATGGAGGCGAGCTACACGCCGCAGTTGAGCTACGGGTACTATAGTCCTTACATTGCCTCGGTGTTGGATATCGCGCGTATCTTCGATTCATTTCGCGTGGCACAGTACCAATATATTCCGGCGCTCGCCTCGCAGCGCGGCGACCGCCTGGCGCTGACTTTGAACACGGCTCCCTCCTTTCAGAATCCTAAATCCGTATTGGTAACGGCACTGCCGGCGGTTGAGGAGGCGCAATTGCCACCATTACACGCGGTTGATCCAAAGGAGATCTTCTGCGCCAGAAGGACCGCGCTCGTTTTACCGGTCGAGGGCGCCCCTTTGGTATTCTCCACCGACTACGCGCACGATATGCACTTACGATTGTCTGCGACCGACGGCAAGTCCATCGAGTTGCCGGCGGCAGCCGATGCGCTTCAAGGAGGCTACCTGGTCGACACGTCCGGGTTGACTTCCGCCGAACTGGGCGACAGTGTCCAAGCGTCGCTGCGAGGCCGATGGGGCTTTGACTCGTACGACGGCCCGAGTTTCCGCTTGATGAACGTGCATGCGGTAGCGTGGGAACTCGCCGCTGGAGACGCGGCATCACTGATCGTGGGGCGGCAGGATACCGTGCACTTTCGCGCCGACAGCGTCAGTTGTATTGACGGCATCATGCTGAAGGATCCAGCCGGGAAGGAATTGAAGGTCGAGTGGAAAGCGGCCAAAACCAATGAAATCGAGGTAAAACTACCGCTGCAAGAGGCCGAACCGGGTGCCATGACATTGATGGTTACGCAATCCGGGATCTCGCAACCGCAGGCCATCCCGATCCGAGCATTTGCAGAAGCCGGACGACTGGACGGGTTCAGCATCCACGTGGGTGACGTCCAGGGAGTGCTGAAAGGCAGTCGTCTCGACGAAGTCGCAACCCTGTCGATCGGTTCCCTGACATTTCTGCCAGGCGAATTGTCCAACCAGAAAGGTGGCGACGAACTGCCGATGGTCGCCCAGGACACGCAGGCTCTCAGCAAGCTCAAACCGGGACATCTCACGGGAGTCAAAGTCACTCTGAGAGACGGCCGCGTGGTTCCCGTCGTGGCGTTCGTCGAAGCGCCTCGACCTCGCATAGTACTAATCAGCAAGAGTGTGCAGCCGTCGCCCTCCGCCGACAGCAGCAATATCAGTTTGGTGGAGTCGGAACTGCCGCAGGATGCGACGCTCATCTTCTCGGTACGCACGCAGTCTCCCGCGACATTCTCGAGGGACGAAAGTATTGAAATCGCTACTTCCGACCAGTCAATTTCAACCAACTTGAGCGTGGGCAACGGCGGCATGACGCTTGAAAACTCCCAGGTGGCCGTGATCACCTTAAATCCTGCAAGATCATTTGGGCCGTCGGTATTTGGACCCTTGCAGTTTCGGGTCAGTGAAAAAGGGGTCACCGGAGACTGGCAGCCGTTAGCGGACCTTGTCCGCTTACCCGCGCTCAGCGACATCAAATGTCCATCAGCTCCGTCACTCGCATGCAAGCTCTCCGGATCGAACTTGTTTTTGATCGACTCAGTAGCCAACGATCCACAGTTCCTGAATCCCGTTCAAGTGCCCGACGGATTTTTGGGATCCGCGCTACCCGTCCCGCACCCGAACTCAGGTCCCCTCTACGTTAAGTTGCGCGACGATCCGAATGTGGCCAATCCATCTACTCTGACGGCAGAACAGCTACCCGATTCTCCGAACGACACGGCACGAACCGAGGCTCGCCAACCGACGACCATGAAGGATGGCGATGCCGGCATCGATCCAGTTGTAATTCCGCCTGCACCGAATGAAGCAACCCATCATCCGCCTGTGATTGCTGCTCCGCTGTCGCAACCCGCTCCACATTAATTGATGTCGAGGACCGTTTGTCCCAGGCGGCGCAGCAGCGGGGTGATCGTGAGCCCTTGAGCGAACACGGAGAATGCAACCACCGCAAAGGTCAGCGTGACCATGACATCGGGCTGAGGCAACTTCGCGGGCAGCGCCAAAGCCAAGGCCAGTGCGTGGGTAACGAGAAAAACTGCGCGACGGCTTGCATGAGGATTCCTGAATGATGGCAGCGGCTTCGAGGGCCCTTATGGGCGCCGGGTTTCTGGTTTGGATACCTGTCAGCGAGGAAAATTCCGTAGGATGGGCTGCAAGACCGCCTCAACTGATCGCAGCGACCGATCCCGTCCCGGTCATTGCCCCCTTCAAAGAAGGCGCTGGCACTGCCGGCAGATCTGCCGCATCGCGCTACCATCGTAGTGCTAACCTTCGCGGTGGTCGCCTTTTCCGTGTTCGTGCAGGGACTCACCATCACGCCACTGTTACGCAAACTCGGGCAATTGCCGCCTCAACGCCCCGGTGGGCATTCATGAGCGATCGCGAGTTTCTGGGTGACCCAATTGGCAAGAAGCTTCCGGTCCTACGGCAGCCCTGTATGCCAACTCTGGCACGCGGACCGGAGCGCCTTTGACATCAACACCGATTAGTGACGAGGTTCGGGCATTCTTGCGCGAACACATCGAGACCTACGAGGAACTAGAGGTCTTGCTTCTGCTGCAGCGCGAAGCACAGGGTCCTTGGACCGCGGACTTGCTCGCCGCACGACTTCACATCACCCCCGCCGCCCTCGGCGAGGCACTCACTGCCTTGCGTGGCCGAAGGTTTGTTGAGTCTTTGTCGGTGCGCGCCGAAGAGCACTATCGATTGCCGGCGGATGTGGCTCGCAACGAGACTCTCAGCCGACTGGCGGGTTTGTATGCGAGCCATACCATTGAGATCATTAAGCTGATGAGTTCAAACTCGATCGAGAGGATTCGAACCGCGGCCCTTCGATCATTCGCCGACGCCTTCCTCTTTCGCAAGGACAAAAAGAATGGCTGAATTTGTCTATGCATTGTGTGCGGCCACGAGCACTGTGTGCGTCATCATGCTGTTTCGCGGCTACCGGACAAGCCGGACACGTCTCTTGTTTTGGGCATGCCTGTGTTTTGCGGGTCTCGCCATCAATAACTTACTGCTATTTGTCGATCTCATCATCCTGCCGGAGATTGACCTGTCCATTTGGCGCCTCGCAATCGCCGTCGCCGCCATGAGCGCGCTCCTGTTTGGGCTCATTTGGGAGGCAAAATAGCCATGAGGTCATTTCTTTGGGGAGCGCTCACGGTCGAAACCGTGGTCGCGGCTCTCTTTTTCGTGCGCTACTGGTGCGTGAGCGGTGATCGATTCTTTGGGTATTTTGCGCTCGCTTTCGGCTTCATGGCGCTCAACTGGATCTCGGTCTCGACCATTGATCCCAAGCTCGAGGTCACGCACTACGCCTATCTTTTGCGCCTGGTCGCTTTCGTCCTCATCATCGCCGGTATTTTGGACAAGAACCGCCGCAATGAGCCATCGTGACATGAGTCAGTCACACTTTCGTGAGTGCAACAGTGCAACCGAAGGGCACGCCATCGAATATATGGAAAATCTACGGCCGAATGGTCGGGCGCGGCGAGGTGGCCCATTGGAATTGCCATGCGTACTACCTCGTTGACAATGCTGATTCTGTTCGGGACTTCGACTGCGGCAGCGCTGCGCGACGGCAGCCGGCCTTCCGCATTTCTTCAGGACAGCTCGTACATCACGTACCTCAGCTATCTCAATGCCGTCGACGCACAATGGCGGCCCAGATGGGGGGTTGACTCATCTCGTCGCAACCCCGAAATTTCGCACCCCCGCCTGCTCTGCCTCCCCCAACGCCCTGACGACTAGAGTCTGCGTCAGGCCGCCTACTTTACAAACTTCGCTTGGCGAACGACCACAAGGCTATTGCATAATGGCACTCCAGTTGCCATTATGCGCCTCAATATAGCAAATCAGTTGCCATTTTGAGAGGAATATAATGGCCTTCATTCGGCGGGTATTCACGCCTCCGAAACATCATTTCTTCTTGCTGGGTCCCAGAGGGACCGGCAAGACCGCATGGTGCATGAAACAATTTGCTGATGCCCTGCGGATCGACCTACTGGATGGCGCCGTTATGCGCGAATACTCCAGCCGGCCCGAAAGACTCGTCGCAAATGTCATGGCCAACCTCGACAGAAAGCAGATCGTCATCGATGAAATTCAAAAGCTGCCGGAACTTTTGAATGCCGTACACCTGTTGATCGAACGCAAAACTGGACAGCAGTTCATATTGACCGGCTCGAGCGCACGCAAACTTCGCCGCCAAGGAGTCAATTTGCTCGGTGGGCGTGCCGCGGAAAAATATCTTCATCCTTACATGGCCTGCGAGCTCGGCAACCGCTTTGACCTTCAAATAGCACTGAACCAGGGATTGCTGCCGGTCGTTTGGGGGGCGAGCGACCCACAGGAGAGTCTGAAAGCTTATAACGGTCTATACCTGCGCGAAGAAGTTCAAATGGAGGGGTTTGTTCGCAACGTCGGAGATTTTGCACGGTTCCTTGAAACCATGAGCTTTTCACACGCCTCCGTCTTGAATCTGGCGAACATCGCCCGCGATTCACATATCAACCGCAAGACAGTGGAAAACTACCTGCACATTCTCGAAGATTTATTGCTTGGCTTCCGTATCGAGGTGTTCACCAAGCGCGCCAAGCGTGAGCTCGCCGCTCATCCAAAGTTTTTTTTCTTCGACACCGGCGTATTTCGAGCGAATCGCCCACAAGGACCCCTGGACTCTCCTTCCGAGCTGAACGGGCTGGCGCTGGAAGGACTGGTAGCCCAGCATATGCGCGCTTGGTGCGACTATTCTGCCGGCACACATCACCTACATTACTGGCAGACCAGGGCGCGAGTGGAGGTCGACTTTATCATTTACGGAGAATCGGGCTTGTACGCCGTCGAGGTAAAGAATTCACAACGCGTCCGGCCGGAGGACCTCAGAGCGCTTAAGTCCTTTGCCGAGGACTATCCGAAAGCTCAACTTTATTTGCTTTACCGAGGCAAAGACCGCCTCTTACAGGATGGCGTACTGTGTATTCCGTGCGAAGAATTCCTGTTGGCGTTGAAACCCGATAGATTTCCCAATTGATCGACTCGAGCGATGCCCCACTAAATAAGTGGCTGTCTCCGAACACCAGTGGACAATGAACCGCGTTGAGCCTTCGCTCAAAATCCGTGTTGCCGTCGTGGCAGATTCCCCCAAATGCACCAGAACCCAGTCATGCCCCCATCAAATGGTGGCTGTAACGGAACGTTAGTGGACGATCCACCACCCATATGCGGCCCAGCCAACTCGATATTTTTCTCGATCAATTGATAATTCGGCGTCAACAACGAACCTCGGGTTAAATTCGCGGTGCCTCATCGACCAAACGCGAGCTGCGTTGGCCGGTGAAATAGCTCCAGAACCATTGGTTCTGCACGCGGCGCTGATTCTGCAGCTGCGGCAGGAACATGACGTGAAGAAACGCCCAGATGAACCAAGGAATAATTCCTGCGAGCTTGATTCGACCCGACTCCATGATGGCAAAATTCTTGCCGATCACCGCCATGTTGCCCTTATCGAAGTATCGGAAAGGACGAGGCGGTTTTCCGCCACCGATCTCTCTGGCGATGAACCCTCCGACGTATCGGCCTTGCTGGATTGCGACCTGCGCCACTCCCGGCAACGGTCGACCGTCCTGGATCAAGGTCGCAGCATCACCGACGACGAATATCCCGCCGGCATCGGCGAGGTTCAAAAATGGGCCGACGCATGCCCGGCCAGCTCGGTCGGTCGTCGCGCCGAGCATCTTTACGATCGGCGACGGCGAGACACCCGCAGTCCACAATACCGTACCGCTATCGATCCTCTTTCCGCCGACGGTCACGCCTTTATCATCGATGTTTTCGACCAAAGCGCTGGTGATCACTTTCACTCCGAGCTTGGCAAGGCGTTGGGCGGCCCTTACTGATGAAGACTCGGCGAAGCTCGGAAGTACGCGCTTCGCGCCATCGAGCAGAAAAATAGACGTGGTGGCAGGATCGATCCGCCGAAAGTTAGCGCGCAGGGTTGTGGTTGCCATCTGCGCGATCGATGCCGCCAATTCCACGCCGGTCGGCCCCGCCCCAACCAGAACGAATGTCATCTGCCGCCGCCGCTCGTCGTCGTCGTCGGTGGACTCTGCCATTTCGTACGCGCTGAGGATTTTTGAACGTATTGTTTGCGCGTCCGTGATGGTCTTCAGGCAAGGCGCATACCTGGCAAATTCATTATGACCGAAGTAGCTTGATTGCACGCCCGCGGCCACCACCAAATAATCAAAGGCTACCCTCTTGTCTCCAGCCCCTGGATACTTGATCTCGACGGTTCGGGATGCCAAGTCGACACCGATGACTTCAGCCAGCAGCACGGACACATTTTTTTGTCGCGCTGATAGCTGACGAATCGGTGCGGCAACGTCGGCGGGTGCAAGCACAGCCGTTGCAACCTGATACAAGAGTGGTTGGAAGATGTGATGGTTGCGACGATCGATGATCGTGACATCGGCTTCGCAATGTCCCAATGCTTTGGCGGCTGCAATGCCGGCGAAGCCGCCACCGATGATCACGACATGCGGTCTTCTGGATTCGTCCAGCGGCTGTGAAATGACCAATGACTCGCTCATGTTTGCTCTCACTATTTGTCAGCGCCCGACGGTAACGCACGCATTAGCCCGCTTTGGCATCCCTACCGTCCATCTGAAACGCTTTCTCTGTTCTGGTGCGAAGCTCGAGGAGGCCGAGCAGCATTTCGTCACGTTCTGCCGCCAGCGAGTCGATGGAGCGGGAGCCGACTTCCGTGTGAACACTCTCGATGAGCTTCTTTTGAACTTCGGGCGTCAACACCGGGTTGCCAAGAGACTTCCACCAAGCTGTCATGGGTCGGGTGAATTGTTCGAAAAAATGCTCGATGCCGCCTTCACCGCCACCCAAGTGATTGAGCAGCATGCTGCCCATGAGGCCCCAACGCAGGCCCGGCCCCCAGCACAAGGCGGTATCCGCATCGGCCGCGCTGACGACGCCTTCGGCGACAAGATAGTAAACCTCCCGACTCAGAGCGGCCTGCAGACGATTGGCGACATGCCCCGGCATCTCTTTGCGCACTAGGACCGTGCGCCTTCCGATGCCCTGATAGAACTCGGCGACGCGTTGAATGGTCTCTTCGGAGGTCTTGGCGCCGCCCACGATTTCGACCAGTGGGACAAGATGGGGTGGATTGAACGGATGGCCGATGACGCAACGCTCGGGATGGGAGCGGCAGCCTAATTGAATTTCGCTCATCGTGAGCCCGGATGAGCTCGACGCGATGATCACCTCCGGCGGCAACAGATCATCCAGCTGCCCATAGAGCTTTTGCTTGAAATCCAGGCGCTCGGGGCCATTCTCCTGAACAAGATCCGCACCGACCACCGCCGCCTCGATCTTCGGCGTGAACGACAATTTGGACAGTAATGCACCAGGTGCAAGGCCCAATCTCTTCAGGGCGGGCCATGCCGCATCGACAAACCGCTTCAGGGCGGCCTCTGCATTCGGCGCGATATCGGTCGCCACGACTTCCAGGCCTTTGGCGAGATACAGCGCCGCCCAGCTCGCGCCGATGACGCCGGTGCCGATGATCGCGACGCGACGAATGGGCTTAGTGGTTGACATAGTCAGCTCTCCTTTTGATTAAATTCAGATCCACAACGGAGCGAGCCCCGAGGGTCCGCCGCCGCTCTCCAAATTTCGTAGTCGGCGCGCAACCTAGCCGACGGCCGCCCGCGCCGGCTCCTTTGCCTTCGGGACAGCGCCGCTCGCATGCAATGCGTCGATTTCGCTCGCGCTGAACCCGAGTTGCTCGAGAACTTCCCCGTTGTGCTCTCCCAGCGCCGGGGCTCGCCTCGCTGGCACCTTGGCAATGCCGTGTACCTGAATGGGGCTGCTAATTGTCGTGCCCAGCTTGCCGCCAGCACCGTCAAGCGGAACGACAATGTCGTTCAGCTGCAGCTGCGGATCCTCAATGACTTCCCGCGGCCCACGCACGGCGCCGAACGTGATGTGAAGGCCACTAAATACCTGGTACCAATGTGTCATCGGCTGCGCAACGAAGACTTGATCGAGAATTTCGGCCAGCTGCGGCATGTTTTGCATCAGCTTGACCGGATCGGCAAATCGCGGATCTGTCAAAAGATCCGCCCGCCCGATGGCGTTCGCCACCGCGGCCAACTTGTCAGATGTGACGATAAGCACAAACCAGGTGTCATCCGAAGCGCGATACACATTGAGTGCTGCGTTGGCGGGGTGTGTCCGGTCGTGCAGGCCGTAGAAGGTGGCCCCGCACAGAGCGGCCTGAATCGAAACGCTCGCGGACCAGACACCTTGCGCAAGCAACGACGTGGTGACATAGGATCCTTTGCCGGTGCGCTCGCGACGATAAAGGGCCGTCACGATCGCGGAGTACAGCCCGACGGCGGTCGCATTATCACCGCTGCCGGCGACCGGCCAAGTCGGCGGCGCCCCGGCATCGCGCGTCATGGACAACAAACCGCTTCGTGCCCAATAGGCCGTGATGTCGAATCCCGGAAGATCGGCGTCGGGCCCTTTTTCGCCGAAACCGGTGAGATCCGCATAGATCAGCCGCGGATTCCATTTCACGACATCGTCATATTCAAGGTTCAGTCGCTTGCGCGCCGGATGCGGTGTGTTGACGATGAACACATCCGCCCATTCAACTAGGCGCTTCAGAACCAGCCCGGCGCTCGGGGACTTCAGATCGAGCGCGATTCCCCGCTTGTTGCGGTTAGCCAAGTGCCAGGGATACGCATCGCTTGCTTGCGGCTGCGGCGGAATTTTGTGCCCGACTCTCCAGGTGTCGCCGGAGGGCGGCTCCACTTTGATGATGTCCGCGCCGAAGTCGGACAAGATCACGGCGGCACTGGGTCCCGCGATAAAACTCGCCAAGTCCACCACTTTGAGTCCGGAGAAAATGTTGTCGCTTGCCATCGGTGTCTCCAAAGTCGTCATGAGCATTTCTTTAGCGGCCGTGGAACTGAGGCGCGCGCTTTTCGAGGAAGGCGGAGGTGCCCTCCTTCTTGTCCTCGGTTCCGGCGCAGAGGCCAAAATAGGACGCCTCGAGAAACAGGCCCTCGTCCTGGCTCGTCTCCAGCCCCTTGTTCACAGCGGTGAGCGCAAACTTCACCGCCATGGGGGCGTTTGATGCGATTTTCCTCAAGATGGCCTCGGCACGCGTGAGCAGATCCGCTGCCGGCACGACTTCGTTGACGAGTCCAATGCGGTAAGCCTCCTGCGCGCCGATCATCTCGGCCGACAGAATGAGCTGCAGCGCACGACCCTTCCCCACCAAGCGCGGCAAACGTTGCGTGCCACCACCGCCAGGGACGAGTCCGAGGGTAACTTCCGGCTGGCCGAACTTCGCCGTGTCCACCGCAATCCGGATCGTGCACGCCATCGCCGTCTCGCAGCCGCCGCCGAGCGCAAAGCCATTGATCGCCGCTATCACGGGCTTGCCGAGGTTCTCGATGAGATCGAGGACCTGCTGCCCGAAACGGCTGGCCCGCTCCGCATCGAGCGGAGTCGCTTTGCTAAGCTCGCTGATGTCGGCGCCGGCGATGAATGCTTTGTTGCCGGCGCCCGTCAGGATGACACCCTGCACGGCCATGTCATCTCGAGCGTTCTCGAAAGCCGTTCGAATGTCTGTCCACGTCGGCGTGTTCAAGGCGTTGAGCACCTTGGGCCGATTGATGGTCACGTAGGCGATGCCGTTCTTCTTCTCGTAGAGCACGTTGGCGAGCCTGAGCGTCGCTGCGGGCTGGGTCTCGGTCACTGGCGCATCCATCATGTGAAGGCGCTCAGCCCGGTGACGGCTTTGCCGACGATCAGATTCTGGATCTGATACGTGCCTTCGTAGGAGTAAAGCGCCTCGGCGTCCGCGAAGAATCGCGCAGTCTTGTAGTCTGCGATGATGCCGTTGCCGCCCAGCAGTTCGCGGGCCCACGCAACGGTCTCGCGACACTTAGACGTGGCGAATGCCTTGGCGAGCGCGGCATGGGCGTCTGTCAGCTTGCCTTCGGTATGCAGCTGCGCTTGACGCGCGATTAGGCACTGCGAAGCGGTGATGTTGGCGATCATCTTCGCGAGCAGATCCTGCACCAACTGGAACGAGCCGACCGGCCTGCCGAACTGCAGGCGCTCCTGGGCGTATTTGAGTGCGGCCTCATAGGCGCCCATGGCGCACCCGGTCGCCATCCATGCAACTGCATAGCGTGTCATCTTCAGCACTTTGGCGGTGTCGCGGAACGAGTTGCCGCCCTGGAGATGATTCGCTTCCGGTATCCGTACGTCCTTCAGCGTGATGTGGCCGTTCTGAACAACCTTGAGTGCAATCTTGTTCTCGATCTTTTCCACGCTGAAGCCGGGGGTCGTCTTGTTCTCGACGATGAACCCCTTGACCTGGTTATCGGCGAGGTCGCGCGCCCAGATGACGGAAACGTCGCACCAAGGCGCATTGCCGATCCAGCGCTTTTCGCCATTGAGGACCCAGCTGTCGCCCTCGCGCTTCGCCGTCGTGGTAAGGCCTCCGGATGCGCCGGAACCCACAAGTGGCTCGGTGAGGCCGAAGCAGCCGATCTTCTCGAAGCGCGCCATCGGTGGCAACCACTTCTGTTTCTGCTCTTCCGATCCGTCTATATAGATGGAGCCCATCGCCAGGCCGTCGTGCACGCCGAAGAACGTCGCGAACGACGGGTCAACGCGTGCAATCTCCATGAGCACGAAGCCCAATAGCGCCACACTTCCTGCCGCGCAGCCGTAGCCTTGCATTCCAAGCCCGCCAATACCCAACTCCTTAACGCCGGGGAGCAGCTCGAAGGGAAAGGCGTCATTCACCCAGTATTTCGTGATGACGGGCGCGACTTTGGCCTCCATGAAGGCGCGCACTCTTTTCACCGTCGCGAGTTCCTCGCCGCTCAAGGTTTCATAAATCTCATAGAAGTCACTATTCGGCGGGGGCAACGGCTTCGGTTGCTTCGCTGGCTGTGCGGCTACGGTTGCTGTGGTCATCTCTATGCTCCTATCGTCGATTGGCTTAAGGCTGAGGCGCTACGGACTCCGTAGAGAGCGCTGGGATGCGGTTGCAACGCTCTCAGAACGCTCACCGCTGAGCGGATCCGCTGCTTAGGCCGGGCGGCTGGGCCTGAATCTCTGCGTATGCTGTCTTGCTCATGCTCGAACTACTTCTGAGATGCGTAACCGGGCCTCTCGGAATTATGGCCACTGGCGCGTGATTTCCCTATCCCCCGAACGGGGTAGTACGGTCGGACATCTTGCTGCTGCCAATTTGCCGTAATGATCATGCGCATACGCTAAGCGGCCGAGACCTTCGGCAGAAGCCTATATATTTCGATAGGTCACTATCGACTGCCGAGATAGACCCCGCGCATTCGAGGTCGCATCGAGTGGCGCATCCTGCCTAATTGGGAGGCTTCGCCTGCCCGCCGCGAAAAGCCTTGCCTGCGCACTACCCTCAGCTAACCACTGCACAAGTTCAATGTACCGGTGCATCGTCGGTACGCTGTTCATTGGTTTGCCTTGGCGCCGGTGCGGCGTACAAGAACCAAATCCTTGCGACACAACGATGCGGTTCCCCTAACTCGCTCATTTACAAAATGGGAATGTCAGCCCTGAAGAAATTTTTCCTTGTGTGGCCTCACCGCGGCCTAAGTGCGCGCACCCACGGCGCGCTCGCGTACGCTGTGATAGAGGGCTTGCGTCTTGGCGTTGGGCGGCACGCCGAGGAAGCGCGTCAGCAACTCGCGGCAGCGCCTGTAGGCCTGCAGCGCCTCGCTGTGATCTCAGCACGATTGCACCGATCATGGGTCCCAGCAGGAGTGCTGCGGGCAGTCTCAAGGCGCTCCAGCCCGCAAAAATCGACACCGACAGCGCCAGTAGTGCGAGCCAGAGCAGCGGGACGGGCCAGCTGCCGAGTCGCGATTTGGCTGGCAGCTTAATAGAGACCTTGGGTGTACTCATTCGAAGGTAATCGACTCCGAATTCACCACACGCGCCAAGCGGGGAAAGGTGTACTTGAAACTGTGGGCGTGAGTCTCCTCGCTCAAATCAGAGCAAAGATCCTCGCGGAGGACGAGTTCGTAGCCGTGCTCCCAGGCACTTCGCGCCGTGGACTCAACTCCGATGCTAGAGGCAATGCCACCGAGCACGATGGTAGGCACAGCCAGGATGCCTTTTTGCAGGTCGATCAGTACCAGAGCCGTGGTCTTCGTATTCAATTGCATGGTGTCACTCGCAAACTAGAAAAAGGGACATCGCTCGGGGGGTATACGGCCCGCTTATATGAGGGTATCATCATATAACTCTTATTATGAGGGGAGACTCATAAATGTCAAGTCAAGCAGGGGTCGCCGCGGCGGTTTTGCCGAAACGTCAGCGCGGCAAGCAACGTGTCGCCGAACTGCTCGCCGCCGGCGCGGCCGTTTTCGCTGAGAAAGGTTATGCGGCCGCAACCATGACGGAAATTGCTGCGCGTGCCGAGGCGCCTATCGGCTCGTTGTATCAGTTCTTTCCCTCCAAGGAAGCACTCGCCGACACGTTGGTGCAAAGCTATATCGCGTTGCTCAGCGCAGACTTAGAATCGCTCGAGGCTCAGGCACGGAATCTCTCCACCGCGGCCCTCATCGAGGGTCTCTTTGGAGTGCTGCGGGCTCACCCGCAGGAGCGTGCGGCGACACTGCCCTTGGCCGAAGCCCGAATGGATGAGCGTACGCGTCGCGAGACATTTCGCTATGTGCTGCGCAAGCGTATCGCTTCGATCCTGCGCGCACGCTCGCCGACACTCTCCGCGGAGCGCGCGCGGGACCGCGCAATCGTGCTGTTGCAGCTCATGAAGGCTGCAGGTGCGCTCAACGACGAGCAGGGCTTAAGCGGCCGTTCAACCGCGCTTCGGGAACTACAGTTCCTGGCCGCCCAATACCTGGAGCAGCGATGAAATCTCATCGCTGCTCACTCATTTCACTGCGGCCGAACGAATCAACCAACGACCCGCCGTGTTCAGAAAGTAGCGCGAATCGTGAATCCGAAGGTGGCTTGCGCAGTGCTTTGGAAGGTCGAGCCCACCGCGACAAAGCCGGTCCAATCTCCCGCAATCGGATAATCATATTCGGCGTTAGTGTCCACCCGCGATTTGGGGTTCGATGAAAATCCTTCGCCGCAAATATCGATCGTCTTGGTCGCGCCCACTTGCAACGTAAAATTCCGAAACGGCGGTAGATACATGCTTGACGGCGTATCACTGGATCAGCTCCGCACTTTTCTTGCGGCCGCAGATGAAGGTAGTTTCTCGGCGGCCGGCCGCCTTCTTCGGATGCAGCAGCCCGAGGCGCACATAAAAGCGAACCGTTTCTCGGGACAGCCCGGCCTTGCGCGAAAAGTCTGAGATCCACATAAGACTATTGACCATGTAGTTCACTCCACCCTTAGCATAAGGCTCAGAATGCTTCAATGGTGCACCCTGGCATGGGCCGGATGAACTCAAAGCAACCGAAAGGCAAGACAGGTGATGAGCATGATGACTATCGATGAATTCCATATTGGTGGAGACCTGCCGGTTCGACGACTTGGCTTCGGAGCCATGCGCCTCACCGGCAAAGGTGTGTGGGGGCCGCCGGATGACGCGCCGGCTGCTCAGGCAGTCCTTCGGCGCGCCATCGATTTGGGCATCAACTTCATCGACACGGCAGATGTTTACGGCCC
Source organism: Steroidobacteraceae bacterium (assembly GCA_036502605.1). GTDB lineage: Bacteria > Pseudomonadota > Gammaproteobacteria > Steroidobacterales > Steroidobacteraceae > Bog-1198. Next base: position 3,006 of record DASXYI010000017.1, on the reverse strand, counting down.
CGGCGATAATGAGCGGCTGATTCGCGACACCCTCCAGCCCTATCCCGCAGGTCTTGTGATCGGGACCAAGGGCGGCATGACGCGGAGCGGCCCCGCAACACCCGACAATCACCGGAGCGCAATCGACAATAGCGAGGCACATCTGCGCCACACGGTTGAAGGTAGTCTGCGCAACCTCGGAGTCGAGCATATCGACCTCTATCAGCTTCATCGCGTCGATCCGAAAATTCCGATCGAGGACACAATAGGAGTGCTTGGGCGGCTGCAGGCCGAAGGGAAGATACGTCACATCGGACTCTCGGCCGTGAGTGTCGACCAGATTGAGCGGGCGCAGTCATCGATCCAGATCGCGACCGTGCAGAACGAATATAACCTCGGCACGCGGAAGCATCAGGATGTTGTCGATTACTGCACAACGCGTGGTATCGGGTTTATCCCTTTTTACCCACTAAAGATCGGCGAACTTGCTGGATCGGAAAGGCTGAAAGCCATAGCCGCACGGAAAGGCGTGACTCCGGCCGGGGTCGCGCTAGCCTGGCTACTCAAGAGATCGCCGGTCATTATCGCCATCCCGGGCACGTCATCCGTAGAACACATCAACGAGAACGCAGCTGCTTCCGAGATCAATCTTTCAGGGGATGAAATGGAAACGTTGGAAGCACTCTCCCCATCTCCAGCGAGGTTGCATGCATGAGGCACGCCAAGCCTGGTTTCCGTAATTTTGAAGGTTCGTGAGTTTCCGCGGTCCACGCGAATCGCGCTTATTACTCAATTCTTGACTGATCGTTCCACAATGGAGTACGATCACGGGAGTGGCGAGACCAAAAGAATTTGTCGAGGAGCAGGCGCTGGACGCGGCGATCGAGGTGTTCCGGGAGCATGGGTTCGAGGGCACTTCGGCCGAGATGCTCGTACGCGCGTTGAGGATCGGTCGGCAGAGTCTCTACGATACCTTCGGTGACAAGTGGCAGATCTACCTTTCCTCGGTGCGCCGCTACGTCGGCGCCGAGACGCGGGCTCATGTTCTTGCACTCCGTAGCGGCCCGCATGCCATTGATGGCATCCGGGCCATGATCGATCGCGTGGTCGCCGATGCCGCCCAGAGCTGCCTGGGCGTCAACTCAATCTGCGAGTTCGGGCGTGGCCGCCCGGAACTGGCTGATATCCACGATGCTGCGGCTCGTGCGATCAGCACCGCAGTCGTTGCGCGCGTTCGCGAAGCGCAGACCGAAGGCGATGTTGCGCGTGAGCTCGATCCGAAAGATGCGGCGCGATTTCTATCGGCGAGCTTCACCGGAATCCGGGTTGCTGCGCGCGGTGGCGCGACTGCCAGAGAGCTGCGCGCCCTCGGGCGCCTGGCGTTGCGGGCCTTGCAATGAAGCATCTCGCTTTTGTTTGCTTTATTCTGGAATGATTATTCAAGATTGAGGTGTAAGAATGAAAGCGATAGTGATGAACCGAGCAGGTGGACCAGAAGTGCTGGAAGTGGTTGATCGTCCGGATCCGGTTCCCCGCCCGGGACAAGCGCTGGTCGAGGTCGCGGCGGCGGGCGTGAACTTCATGGACACGGGGGTGCGGCGTGGCCAGTTCTGGACCGAAATGCCGTTGCCTCGGGGCCTGGGCGTAGAGGGGGTGGGACGCGTGCTCGCAGTCGGTGACGGAGTGCACAGCGTCCAGCCCGGGCAACGAGTCGCCTGGGTATATGCGCCCGGAAGCTATGCTGAGCGTATCGCCCTGTCGGCCGATGCGCTTGTACGCGTGCCGGATGTGATCGACGATCGCACCGCCGCTGCGGTCATGATGCAGGGACTGACCGCCAGCCATTTCGGAACCAGTTTCTATCGCGTGCAACCGGAAGACGTCGCTCTTGTGCACGCTGCGGCGGGCGGTCTCGGGCTTTTGCTGACCCAGATCATCAAGTTAAGAGGTGGCCGGGTGATCGGTCGTGTGTCCAAAAAAGACAAGGTTGCTATCGCGAAGGATGCGGGCGCCGATCAGGTGATCGTGGATAGCGAAGGGCAATTCGCAAGGGAAGTCATTCGCCTGTCTGGTGGCGAGGGTGTTCACGTCGTCTACGACGGGTCGGGGCCGGTGACTTACCAGGCCTCGCTCGATTCGCTCCGCCGCTGCGGCACTTTCTGCTGGTATGGGCCGGTTCTGGGCGGTCCAGGGCCACTCGACATTATGAGCCTGCCGAGGAGTATCAAGATTGGTTACGCCGTCTTCGCCGACCACGTACACACGCCGACGCTGCTCCAGACGCATTCCGCCCAGTTGTTCGACTGGATTGCCCGCGGTGTCCTGAAGGTGAGGATCGGCGGTACCTATCCGCTTGCCGAAGCCTCGCGGGCACACGCAGATATGGAGGGTCGCACCACTGCAGGCAAACTACTGCTGATTCCTTAGTCTCTGAAGTGATCGAGTGAGGGGGCGCCTTTGTGCGGCCAGGCCCTCCGTTCCACGCTCACACCGCGTGCTTGAGCAGTCGCTCCAGCGCCGGCAGCAGTTCATCCGGTTCGGGGCGGCGAGTGTAGTCGGGATTGACCTCGGCGTAGGCGATCACCCCGTCCTGGCCGATCACGTAGCGGGCCGGCATGGGCAGGGTCCCGCTCGACTCGCCGTTGATCGTCGACAGATCAACCTTTAAACGCTTGTAGAGTTCGATGAGGTCGTCCTGCAGTCGGAATCGGATGCCGAAAGCCGCGGCCGTCTCGCCGCCCTTGTCGTTGAGGATCGGGAAGCTGAGGTTGTTGACAGATTGGGACTTGCGGCTGTTGGCAGCGGTCTGCTGTGACACGGCCGCGAGCGTGGCGCCAAGCGCGCGGATACGAGGCGCCACTTCCTCGATGGCCTGGAGGTCGAGGTTGCAGTATGGACACCAGACGCCGCGATAGAAGGTCAGCACCAGCGGCCCCTTGGCCAGCAGGTCCTTTGACGACACGCGGGCTCCGTCGGCGTCCGGCAAGACGAAGCTGGGGGCGCGGTCGCCCGCCTTCAGCGCCCGCT
>DASXYI010000016.1:0-2664 GCA_036502605.1 Steroidobacteraceae bacterium | reverse complement strand
CACGGGCTCGCCGGCCGACTTCGGAAAGCTCGTCGCTGACGAAACGGAAAAATGGGGCAAGGTAGTGAAATTTGCAAACATGAAGATGGAATGATCGCGTGCGGACCGTTCGGGATATTCCGTCTCGTCCGACAACCGAACCGTCGGATGTCCGATTTGGGCCAAAAAGCCGACCTGCCATATCTTCGTTGCTTCGCTTCTCGTTGCTTCGGTAGCGATCCAACTGGCTGCTTTCGTCGCATGGAAGATACCAGAAATTGAGGTGTTACCGAATCACTCCGGCTTTATGTGCCCCGCCCGAATCACCTTGCCCCACTTCTCGGTTTCGTCGGCAATGAGCTTCCCGAAGTCGGCGGGTGATCCGGCAAGCGCCACGCCGCCAAGGTCGGCGAGCCTAGCTTTGAACTCCGAGTCGACGAGCGCAGCGTTGGTTTCCTTATTGAGTGCTTCGATTATGGGGCCCGGCGTGTTTCTGGGAGCACCGATGCCAAACCAGCCGCTCGCCTCGTAGCCCGGCACGGACTCGCCCACGGTGGGAATATGCGGCAGCGACTCCAGGCGGTCAGCCGTGGTCACTGCGAGTGCGCGCAGCGTACCGGCCTCGATGTGCTCAATCGAGGCGACCGTGGGACCGAAGTATGCCTGCACCTGTCCACTAAGAAGATCGGTGAGTGCAGGCCCGCCACTGCGATATGGTACGTGGACCATCTTCGTTGCGGTCATCATCTTGAACAACTCACCATACATGTGAGAACCGGTGCCGATCCCCGCCGATGCGAAGCTGAGTTTGTCTGGATTGGACTTGGCGTAGGCGATGAACTCCGGAACTGTTGCGACTGGAAGCGATGGGTTCACCACCAGTACGCTCGGTACGCGTACCATGGCGGCGACAGGAGCGATGTCACGGATGAAGTTGAAGTTGAGCTTTTCGTAGAGCGTTGCGTTGCTGGCATTGGCCGGTGCGACCATGAGGAGGGTGTAGCCGTCCGCGGGCGCGCGAACCACCACCTCCGTACCGGTATTGGTGCCGCCGCCGGGACGGTTCTCAATGACGAACGGCTGACCAAGCCGCTCTGACAAGAATCGGCCGAGTAGACGCGCAAGTATGTCGGGCGCGCCGCCGGCGCCGGTGGCCGCAATCAGACGTACCGACCGCGACGGATAGCTCTGCGACCAGGCAGATGATGCACACGCCGGAAGCGCGGCCGCGCCTACGGCCAGATGAAAGAATCGGCGCCGGGAAAAATTCATGATGCCTCTCAGCGAATCGCATGACGCTTGATCTCTTTGGGGCCGTGATTGTCTTACAGCTTCACCACGTTGCTGTGCCAACCGCAGCGTGATTGAGACGCTACCGTAACTTATCTATAGACGATATGCCTATCTGGCTCTGATATGATAGGGTGTTGCCTATGCTTCGGAAAATCGACTGGGAAAGCCAAATTGGCCGCCGTCTCAAATTGCGAGACCTGCACGTCTTTTCGACCGTCGCTCAGCGCGGCAACATGGCCAAGGCTGCAGCAGAGCTTGGCGTCTCCCAACCGACTGTCTCCGAAGCCATTGCGGACCTGGAGCATGCAGTGGGTGTTCGTCTGTTGGACCGGAGCCGGAAAGGTGTCGAACTCACGGATTACGGGGCTGCGTTGCTACGCCGCGTCCGGGCCGCTTTCGATGAATTGAGACAGGGAATCCGGGAAATTGAGTTTTTGACTGACCCAGCGGCGGGCGAGCTTCGGATCGGCTGCCCGGAGTCCCTCGCGACCGCACTCGTTTCGCCGGCGGTGCAACTTTTCATCCGGCGATACCCGCGCGTGACCATCAACATTTTTCATCTGAATACGCCCACGCTTGATCTGCCACAGTTGCACGATCGCACACTCGACTTGGTCATCGTGCGATCTCCTGTTGCGCAGACTGACGATCCGACCGCTAAAGACCTGAAGATGGAACATCTCTTCAACGACGATCTGGTGGTCGCTGCCGGGGTGAAGAGTTCATGGGCGCGTCGCCGCAAAATTGACATCGCCGACTTGATTAATGAGGCCTGGATTTTGACCCCGCCGGGCGCCGCGATTTACAATCATATGATGCAGGCATTTCATGCGCGGGGCCTGCCGCTGCCGGCAGTAACGGTGGGGACCCAGACCGGAGCGCTGAGAGGCGATCTGCTCGCAACCGGCCGCTATATTGCTCCGCTGCCGCGTTCTATTTTCAACATGTACGCAAAGCACTTTCCGCTCAAAATACTTCCCGTTGATTTGCCGATCCGGCCGTGGCCGGTCGCACTCGTCACGCTCAAGAATCGAACAACGAGTGCGGTGGTCGCGCGCTTCATCGAATGCACGAGGGCTATCGCCAAATCACTCCTGAAGGACGGCACGCGCGAAAGGTCTTGAGCCTGTGAATGGCGCCCCAACTGCCCAATATCATGACCTGTCTGTTGCCTGACGTGATGGACTTCACCCACGAAGGACGACCGAGATCGACCAAGACACATATTGACTGGTCATGTCGGTTATGTGGTCATCAGGCGAACTGCATTGCCTTGTTCTCAATGTCCGCTTCGCAAACAGAAGCGGAAGTTGTCTCTCTCTGACTACTAAATTAGCCTGATTTCCGCCCCCAGCATTGCACCAGAAGCTTGTCGATGACGGTCGTTGCTGG
>DASXYI010000015.1:0-2462 GCA_036502605.1 Steroidobacteraceae bacterium | reverse complement strand
GCTGAAAGCGTGCACGCCCGTCATCTGGTCGATCGGAGAAATGGGGCTGCGGATATAGCCGCCGCCCTCGTCGCCAGTCATCGACATGATGCCGCTAAAGGCCTGCAGGATCACGTCGTAGCCAGGCGAATTTTTCAAAGGCCCCGTCCGACCGAAGCCGGAGATGCTGCAATGGATGAGGCGGTCGTTGAGTGCACGAAGGCTGTCGGCATCGATCGCCAGTCGTTCGGCAACGCCAGTGCCGAAGCTCTCGATGGCGACGTCGGCGGATTTGGCCAATTCATGCACCAGCGCCCGCCCCTTCTCCGATTTCATATTGATCGCGATGCTTCGCTTGTTGCGATTGGCGCTCAGGAACACCGTGCCGAGCCCCGGCGCCGGAAACGGCGGCCATCCCCGGGTTTCATCGCCCTGCCCCACCGCTTCGACCTTGATGACCTCCGCACCGAGATCACCCAGATACTGCGCGCAGAGCGGACCGGCGAGAACTTTTGAAAGATCGAGAACCCTGACACCGTCGAGAGGCTTCGCCACGACTGTCTCCTTCACGCGTGCTTCGTCTAACCCAATCCCGCGGCAAGCAAGCCGCCGAGATAGGCGGGAATACCTTCTCTTGTAACGAGCAAATAGTCGGCCGCACGACGCTCAGCCTCGTCGAGCTGGGAACGCCAGCCCGCGGCCACGGCTTCCGCTTCAGCGAGTCGGGCGCGCAACAGCTCCTTTCCCCTAGTCTTCGGCTCGTCGTCAAACCAATAGCCTGCACCCGAGATCCGGCCATCGAAGACGGGCTTCTGCGCCTGGTCGACGCGAAATCCGGCGCGCGCAAAAGATTCGGCGAGCTCTTTGTCCCTCTCCGAGCGGATAGCGAGTACGCGCGAGATCGACGCGACAGCCTCGGTGACCTTGGGATTCATTCCGTTCTTCTTCAATCGCTCGTGATCGAGCCTTCCGAGGAACAACGTCCGGATCATGTTGCGAGGCTCTCGCCTCTGGATCAGTTTCGTAAAGATGTCCATTTCAGTTCGAATCGCCGAGTCGAAGTTTTGGGGAAATCCCTGTTCGACACAGTCGAGAACAGCGAGCGGCGCCGGATAGTGTCCCAGCGTCTCAGCCAGAACGCTCGCTCGGCGCTGCCCAATCAGCGCCGCAGAGCGTTTAGCACCCTTCGCGCGCCAGTCAGGCCAGTCCCAAGGCTGCGTGGCTGGCGGACGCGACAGCACCCAGCGCTCCGCTGCCGCCACTTCTTCACCCGCTGCCACCAGTTCGTCCGCGAGTCCGGCCGCGATAGCCGCGGCCCCGCCGATCCTTGCGCCATCGAGCAGCACCGGCAGCGCCGCTTCAATGCCTATCAGGCGCGGAAGGCGCTGGGTTCCTCCCCCTCCAGGCAACAATCCCACTAGGGACTCCGGCAAGCCAAACGTGCTCTGCGGGTGATCGGTGAGGACCCTGTGATGTGCCGCAAGCGCAAATTCCGCGCCGCCTCCCAAGGCCAGTCCCGCGATCGCTACCGCGACGGGCTTGCCCGCGGTCTCAAGCTTGCGCAACCCCTGGCTCAACCGGAAGAAATGATCGAACGCGACGCCGTCGCGCTCGGCTGATGGCGCCGCCATGACCATTTCGTAGGCGGTCTCAAGCTCGGCCAAATCGGCGCCGGCGCAGAATGCCGAGGACTTGCCGGAGCGGATGACGACGCCCGCGACATCGCTTTGCGGGAGCCAATCGGCGAACCGGCAGAGTTCTTCGATCGCTGCGTTCGAGAACACGTTCATCGAGCGCCCGGGCATGTCGAAAACAAGGTGTAGGACACCGTTTCCCGGCCATTCTGTCCGAAATTGCTTTAGCTCCGGCGTTCCCGGCATCTTTCCTCTCCGCTTTCTATACTGTTCGTTTGTGTACTATCCTGCTTGAACACGAGCAGTTCCGTGTTGTATACCGGGCCCGTATATAGTACACTAGCACACTAAATCAGGCGGGATGCTTTTTGACAATGATCGAGCGCACGATCTTTCGCGAAGAACATGCAATTTTCCGGGAAACGGTCCGGCGCTTCGTCGACCGCGAGATCGTGCCTTTCCACGCCAAGTGGGAAGAGGACGGCATCGTTCCGAGGGAGCTGTGGCTGAAGGCCGGCGCGGCCGGCCTGCTCTGCTGCACCGTTCCCGAGGAATATGGCGGGATGGGTCTCGATTACCTGTTCGACGTCGTCGTCTTCGAGGAGCTGTGGCGGTCCGGCGCGAGCGGACCGGGCTTTCTCATCCATACTGACCTGGTCGCAACCTATGTTCTGTCCTTTGGCACGGAGGCGCAGAAGCGAAAGTGGTTGCCCAAAATGGTCTCGGGCGAAGCGATCGGCTCGCTCGGCATGACGGAACCTCACGCCGGAAGTGACCTGAAGGCAATCAGGACGCGCGCCGTACGCGATGGCGATGATTTCGTCATCAACGGCCAGAAGGTGTTCATTT
>DASXYI010000014.1:0-1544 GCA_036502605.1 Steroidobacteraceae bacterium | reverse complement strand
ACGACTTCGCCGTCCACAAGCTGCGCCGTTCGTCGGCATGCGCAGCCCGCGTCCATCGCTCCCCGCGCCCAACGTTAATGACGATGGCCAACGCCCCTCTTGCGGGCACGGGATAAGGTAAGAAGTGCTGCTGATTTGCGCGCGCGATCAAGAACGATGACTGCGACAGATTGGCACGACGGGCAAATCAGTGAATCGCTGTCAAGCGAAATTTCTGCATGGCGAGTGGCCCTCGCCGCTCAAATGACACCCGCGCTAGCCAATCATACGCGTCATTCCGGAAACTCGAATGCTCGCACCGGGGCTCGGGGGTATCTCGGCACGAAGGCGCGAACGGGATCCCATGTCCTCACCCTGGATGATTTCGATTGCACCTCCGTGGGGCCATCCGAGATCGCGAAGGTAACCGGCAAGTGCCGCGGCGGCCGCACCGGTGGCCGGGTCTTCGTAAACGCCGCCGAACGGGAATGGATTTCTGACTTGAAAGAGCTGCGCAGTTTCAGCGTGGACGAGGCTGATCGTGACGATGCCCTCAGTTTTGGCGAACGCCCGGCCGGCAGCAAGCTCGTAACGCATCGCCGAGAGCCGCTCGCGGCTCTGGAGCGCCAGCACCAGATGATTGGCTCCGGCGTTGGCGATGGCCGGCGGTATCCGCGCGTCAAGATCGGCAGCTGACAAAGAGAACAACGCCAACGCTTCGCTCACCAGTCGGCTCGGCGCCGGTTCGCTTCGGGTCGGCGGCGATTGCAGGGCAGCCATTACGGCCGAGCCGGCGCGGCGGCCCTCAACCGTGATATCAGCCTTGTTGAGCTGGAGCCGGAAGATGCCATCGCCGTGGCGCATGGCGAGCGCTGCGCCCAGCGCAATCGTGGCGTGCCCGCAGAAGTCCACTTCGGCTTCCGGCGCAAAGTACCGCACGCGCCAATCTTCGCCCGACGGCGCGGCAAACGCCGTCTCGGAATAACCGATTTCGGCTGCGAGCGCCTGCATGGCCATGGCGCCTGGAAGTACGTCAGAGATGACGACCCCGGCGGGATTTCCGCCGGCGTCTCCATCCGCGAAAGCTGCGATCCGCTCAACGTCCATGGGCACTCCGCGGCCAATGTCATGACCGGGCGCACGCGAGTCAAGGGCATCAAAGCCCCGTTGCATGACCGACCCAACATGGGTCAAATGGGCGTGGCACTGGGCGATAATTCCAGCACACGGACAAAACCAACAAACGTCACGGGAGCGAACTCGTCATGGACGACGGCATCTTCGAAGGCCTCAAGGTACTGGACTGCGCGAGCTTCATCGCAGCACCCGCGGCCGCCACCGTGCTTTCGGATTTCGGCGCCCAGGTGATCAAGATCGAGCCGCCCGGCGCCGGCGATCCCTACCGCAACCTGCCGAACCTGCCTGGTTATCCGCGCAGCGAGCACAATTTCGCCTGGCTGCTGGAATCCCGCAACAAGCGCAGCCTCGCGCTCGACCTTTCCAAGCCGGACGGCCAGGCCGTGCTGCATCGGCTCGCCAGCGAGGCCGACGTCTTCATCACCAAT
>DASXYI010000013.1:0-139129 GCA_036502605.1 Steroidobacteraceae bacterium | reverse complement strand
AGGAACAATTCGTCGTCTTCGTCGATGGCGATCAATGGCGCCGGCTGGTTGGCGTTCATGACGCCGACATCCATGATGGGCCGCGCGTCGACGTGTCCATCGAGCAGCGTGCCCTGGTAGGCCCAGTTGACGCCGCCGTCGGAGGAGGTGCCGGTGCCGTGCGGGGGACTGGCGCCGGAGGTGCCATCGCTAGTGGCGGTATATATGAGCGCAGCAGCAGTATTCCCGACACGAACCGTGGCGCCCTGGAGGTACACCAGTCCGGCGGCCCACGGATCGACGCCGTAGTCTTCGGTGAGGCCGATGGCACCCTGGAAAATGAAATTGCCGTCCGGCATGCCGACCAGGTTGCTCGGCGTACCGGTCACCGGACCGAACGCGGTGTTGAACACGCTGTTCACCTCGGTTCCCGGCAATCCGTTGTAGATATCCGGAAGACCCGACAGCGGCCCGAACCCGAACAGGTAGGTGGTCGTCCCGTCGCCCATGGTGGCGTAGCCGTCGCCGCCCGCGATTTGCTGGCACTTGATGTTGCTGCCATCGGGGTGGAACGGCGTGCTCGTCGGGCACTGCACGCGGAAGCTTTGCGCCTCGGCGTCTAATGCTCCGAACAGCAGCCCGAGTACGGGCAGCACGTAAAGTAGGCGAGGTATGCTCTTCATGTCGGGTCCTCCAATCATCGCGTTAACTGTCATCGCCCTGCCCGGCGCGGCCGCGCTTCGAGCTGGCTGCCAAATCAAAAACAGGAACTGTGAAAGCGCTTCGAAGACGCCGGCGACGATCGCAACGGAGCGCGCATGCGGTGCTGCACCGTGGCTGATCGACAAGTCGAAACCTTGAAGTCTTTTTTTCATCCCATCGCCAAAATTTTTTGTGGTCAGGTTGACGGTCATACGATGCCGCACCTGAAAGAAAGAATGTGGGAGGCAACTGCGCAGTCCGAGTGTAGGAACTACCGTAGTTGCGTGACTCATCGCACGCTAAATGCGTGCTTATGTCGAATCACCGCGGCTTTATAGAAAATGCGGACGGTGCGTTTGACAATTGCCGGCAGAGCGCGGCGTCAAAGAACGAGTCGCCGCGAGCGCGGCGCAGAGCGCCGTGTCAACTCGCGTGCGCTTGGTCGATCAGGCGTTGATACACCCGCAATACATTAGGCACGTAGCTCAACGTTTCACGATAAGGCGGGATGCGGCGTCCATAGCGCTCCACCGCTTCTTCGCCGGCATTGTAGGCGGCAAGCGCGAGCTCCACGTTGCTGTCGAAGCGCGCCAGTAGATCGCTTAGGTAACGCGCGCCGGCGCGAACATTCTGCTCGGGATCGTAAATGTTCTTGACGCCGTAACGGCGCGCCGTTGCCGGGAGCAATTGCATCAGTCCGATCGCGCCTTTCTTGGATACCGCGCGAGGATTGAAACCGGACTCGACGACGATGACGGCGCGCAGCAACGCCGCTTGAATGGTCGCCGCCTTGGCAGCGCCTTTGATGACGCCGTCGTATTGCGCGGAGCGCGCCAGCCAATCGATGGCAGGCGCCTTGGCGACGGCTGTGCTCGGCTCCGCGGGCGTAGCGAGCAGCAGCTGGTATCGAGAATCGGCGGGAACGTTGCTGAAGTGCGAGACGCCGTGCTCATCGGTGAAGGAATAGACGTCCGCGTGTGCAAGCAGCGGCGCCGCGGCGGCGGCCAAGAAAAACACGACATGAGGCAACGCCGACATTGCCCGACTTTACGCCGACGGGCAAGCTGCCGAAGGTAGGAGAACACCGTAGGCGAACGGAGGCCCTGCTCCGGGCCCGATCGCGCGGGCGACCTATTGGGCGACGACGGGCTCCTTGGCGACCAGCGATTCGGACTCGCCTGCCCAGGCCTTGTGCTCGGCCATGAGGTCATCCGCGCGGGCGAAGCCGTCGAAGCGCACCCACGGCTTGCCCGGGGCGGCTCGTACGAGCGTCAAGGGAACGTGGCTCATCTTATCGCCGCGGTAAGCATCGAAGGCGCGCTGCACTGCGACGCTGGCGGCGACGGTTCCGGAATAGTGATTCCAGCCTTTGGCCGCGTGAAATTGCGCCGCATACGCGCGCAATCGCGTGGGGGTGTCCTGTTCGGGATCGATGGAAATCGACACCAGATGCACCCCATCGCGGGCGGCTCCGAGGTCATCCTGGAACTGCTCGAAAACCTGGCTGCTCATCGGACAAATCGTGGTGCAGCTGGTGTAGACGAAATTCACGACCACGGGGCGTCCATCGTCCAATTCGGCGGCCAGATCCACCGATTTGCCATCCTCGCGCACCAGCGTCACGTGCGGAATGACGTACTGCACGAGCGAGCGGCGCACATTGGAATCGTTGGCCGTGGTAGGGCGCATTTGAGCATGCATTACGCTGCCGTCCGCCCAGGCGACGGAACCCAGCAACGAGCAGCCCAACAACCCGGCGGCCATGCGGCGAGTAACGACTGAATTCATCGACAATTCTCCTCGCTGGCAATTCTCTCGCTCAGCTCTCAAGGTGCAGCAACGGTCGCGGTATTTTCCACGATAGGCCGCGGCGGCGACATGGGTAGAACACCTCATGCGGGCGGTCTAGCACGCTTCGTGACGCAAGCGACGCTCATCACATCATTATGTCCAGTGGCGGTGATAGATTCGCACTTTGTCCCGGACCTCGCGTCCGGCAGTTCTTCAATAAATCGTCAGGGATACATGCGTCGAGCGTTACTCTGTGGAATGCCGGGAGGGTGCCGGTCCATCCTCTGGACCCTCGTTTGGAGTCTGTCGGTGTGCGTCGCGGCGCAGGCGCAGCAGCACGAACATTCCTCCCACGAGTTCGAGGTGTTCGTAGCCGCGCAGGCTCTCGGCGGTTCCGGTCAACGGAAGCCGCGCGACGATAATTCCTGGTTCAATGCCGACGTCATTCTCGGCCTCGCCCACGATAAGTTTCGCGTCTTCGGCGAGTACTTCATCACCCCTGACGAACATGACCTCGAGCGCTTTCAAGTGGGCTACGAGTTCGTCCCCGACACCGTGCTATGGGTGGGTCGATTCCATCAACCGGCCAGCGCCTGGAACACCGAGCATCACCACGGCCGCTACCTGCAAACAGCCATTACGCGCCCGGCCATCGAGATGTGGGAAGATGAGGAAGGGCTGATTCCCCAGCACATCACCGGCGCGCTCATCGAATCGCGCCGGCCACTGGGCACGGTGGCCGGGATGCAGTTCTCAGGCGGGATTGGCGCCGCGCCCACCTTCTCGAACGACAGCTATGAGCCGATTACGCTGGTCGACAGCAACCCAGGCAAGCACGGCTTGTCGCTCTCCGGCCGGCTCGCCTTCCTGCCCGACTACGCCGGCACCAGCAGCACCGGATTGTTGTGGAGCCATGACCAGATTTTCATACGAAGCGCCGCCGCGATGGCGAGCCTAGGCTCCAGTCGCTTCAACCTCTCCATCTATGGCGCCTATGCGGATTGGACCTTCGGAGACTGGCGTATCATCACCGCCGGATACTACGTCGACGTAGAATTGAATCGACCTGCTCCCAATGAGAGCTTCAGGTCGGGCTACCTCCAGGCCGAGCGCCATCTGCCGCATCGCTTGACGGCCTACGCCAGGGTCGAAGATTCGGCGCGCATGCAGAGATCACGCTACGTTGCGCTGTTCAATGACCATTCCGGCGACATCGACGTTACGCTGCGCGGGAGAACCGGCGGCCTGCGTTGGGACTATGCTCACCGTCAAGCACTGAGCGCCGAGATAGCTCGTGTGGTATCGCCGACAGACCAACGCGGCGTCGAGTGGCGTCTGCAGTGGGCCGCCGCGATTCCGTGAGCCAGTCCGTGCCGAAGCTTGCGCTGATGGTAATGCTCGGCGTCGGGCTGCTGCTCGACTGTCCCGCACCGGCGCTGGCGAACGAAGAATTGGTGCTCATCGTCAGCGCGCAAAGCAACATCGACCAACTCGACTCGTCCTTGGTCAGAAAGCTATTTCTCGGCCTGACCGTCAGCCAACACGGCGACCGTCTGCGTCCCCTACTCAACGAATCCGACGTGAAGATCAAGGATCTGTTCCTGCAGAATATCGTATCCATGTCGGACAGTACCTATGATCGCTACGTCCTGCGTCTATCGCTTCTTCAGGGCAGACAGCAGCCCGTGGTGTACAAGGACAAGAATTCTTTGATCCGCGCCGTTGCCGCTGATCCGTCCGTGGTCAGCTACGTATGGGCAAAGGACGTGGTTAATAATGCACAAATTAGAATCGTGCGGGTCATATGGCACGACTGAGACCAACATTCACGGCGTTCGTCACGATATGCGTGGTCGCGGTGCATCTCGTGCTCCTTCCCGCATTGTATTTTGGCGTGGGCTACGTGATTCGCACGAGCCACGAAGACCTGTTCGTCCAGCACGCCAGAACATTCGCTAGGGTACTCGCCGAGGAATTTGAAGTGGGCGCGGCACTCGATTCCCCCGCCGCGACCTCCGATCTGCTCGATCTTGCCATCATTCACGGCGAGGGCGTTTTCGCGGAGTTGGTGGACGGCAATCATTCGATACGAAGCGCGCTGGGTTCGCCCGACGTCAAATTTGCGAGCCGCACGGATCGGGGCTTTGGGCAAGGCGGCGATGCCGTTTATTTCGTGGTGCTGCCCATCGTGCACCCCGGCCACAGCGCTGAGCTGCGCATGGGCTTCGACGAACGCCCTACTCAGCAGCGCATTCAGCTGGCCCTCAACCGCATGCTGATGTTGCTGGGCGCCTACTTAGCCGTCGCCATGGCCGCGGCGTACTACCTCAGCCATCGGCTATCGCGTCCGCTCCGTGGGTTGCAGGACGTGTCGCGGTCCATCGCCTCCGGAGATTACCAGCAAGAACTGCAGGTCAGCACCGGAATCCGCGAGCTTCACGATCTCGCGACGGATCTCGACGCCATGCGGCGCGAACTGGTGGGCGTCAACGCTCGCCTCGAGCTGAAAATCCGCGAGAAGGAGCTCGCCGAGACGCGGCGCGACGAATTGCAGAAGCAAGTGCGTCATCGGCAGCGCTTGGAAACCGTGGGCACGCTCGCCGGCGGCATTGCGCATGAATTCAACAACGTCCTGGTGCCCATCATCCTGTTCACCGAAGCCGCGATGCAGGATCTACCCACGGACAGCGTGTCGCACGCCGACCTGGTACGCGTGCTGACTTCCGCGCGGCGGGCCAAGAACATCGTCCAGAAGATACTCACGTTCAGCCATGTGCTGGGCGACACCGCATTGGCTCCCACCGATCTGCGCAGCGTAGTGAACGAAACCGTGGTTTTATTTTCTGCACTCGTTCCTCCCAGCATCGAAATCCGCACGCAAATCGATGAGGCCGTACCGCTGGTGCGGGCCGACGCCACTCTCGCGGGCGATGTCATCATGAATCTTTGCACCAACGCCTATCAGGCCATGAAGGGCAGCAACGGAATCTTGACCGTGGGCCTGCGCCATTCGCCGCCCAATCTGGAACTATGGGTGTCCGACACGGGACACGGAATGGATCAATCCACCGTGGAACGAATCTTCGAGCCATTTTTTACCACGCGATCCGTCGGCGAGGGAACCGGGCTCGGCCTGTCCATCGTCCACGGCATCCTCGAGAGCTTTGGCGCTAGGATCACCGTTGAAACGGCTACCAACACCGGGACGACGTTCAGGATATTTTTTCCGACCATCGCGGACACGCCCGATGAAGGCCCGAATAGAATCTCCCGATGACCGGCGTCATACGAAAGATCTTGGTCATCGACGACGAGATCGACGTGCGCGACAGCATCAAGCGCATCCTCGACCGTGCGGGCTTTTCCGTACGCACGATGACCGACGCCGTCGAGGTTATGCTCGAACTCGCGCGCGAGCCGGTGGATGTGATCATCACGGACATCATCATGCCGAACTTGAACGGCGTCGATGCGATCGAGCATATCCGCAAGGTATTTCCGTCGATACGCATCGTGGCCATCTCCGGCGGCGGCAATTTCGACGCGGCGGGATCCCCACCCGCACCGATCACCACGACGTCGTACCTTGCAGCGGCGCAGCGTGCCGGGGCCCACGTGATTTTGACCAAACCGTTCGAGGCCAGCGAGTTGATTCAGGCAGTGGCGGTTGCGATCTCCGGCCCTGGAAGATAAGGGCCTACGGCGCGGCTCTCACGGAACTATCCATTCGGAGGTGAGGGCGATTGCTTGTCCGGTCGGCTCGATGAAGTGAACGAAATAGCCGCCCTTCGAGGCGAAGCGTTGCCCCGGCGCGAGCCCCAGGCGCGGATAGAATCCAGACAACACGCGATGACTCAACATATCCTCGATGCGTTCGAGAAGAAATTCACGCACGAAATTGTCCTGCAACGAGGTGAGTTCTTCCGCAAGAATTCCACACGCCAGGTACGTATTCGATTGAACGCGTTCGTCGGTCAACGCAATATGACGGACCTTCATCCAAGCCAGCGGATAATTCATCCTGAATTTGCGCAGGTCCGGTGGATCAAACGGGTATGTCATGTGCCCAACATCTCGCCATGCCGCGGGCATCGGCGCGGATTCGAGGTTCGCCATCAGACCGGAGACGTAGATGGTCACCTCGGCGGGCGGGCGCTTCGGGAGAGCCGCAATGTCGGCCGGCCGCAGCCATAAGGCAACAATGTCGGTTGGTCTGGCTCGGCTCAAAGCCTGCGAAATTGAGAGGTCCTCGCCCTCCGTGTCCAGAGAGATCATGACCGACTCCATGTTGACGCGCCGAGCGCTGGCTTCCAGCGCCACCGCGGCCGCCGCGCCTAGATCCTTTTTCCGGAAGATCTGCAATAGCCGCGGCTTAACCGCCAGTTCGTCGAGCCGTTCGATGTCTTCGGCAATTAAATCCGCCTCCAGGATTACGCCTTTGTAGAAATAAAGATTGTAGAAATCGGATTCCGAAACGACGGGAAGATCCGTGTTCGGGAATAAGCACGGGACGCGGTTGCGTTCGCAAAATCGATGAATCGGTTCCCATACGGAGCCTCCCAAACCGGAAATGACGGCAAACACCGGTTCGGATGCAAGGTGTTTGTCCAATTGACCGGCCCACCCAGCGGCCGGCCCCGTCAATTCCCAGACGTGCAATTGCCATCGGCGGCTGACCCGAAATTGCACACCGCCCGCTGCATGCATAGGGCGTATTCCGCCCCGAATGAATTCATTCTTATCGGCGAAGAATTGATTGAGTACGTCGAGCATCGCTTGGCGTTTTGCGGGATCAGCGTCGGGCGTGATGATGGTGGCGAAATGAAGCGTCTCTTCAGATACACCGGGCACGGGTTTCGCGGCCATTTGCTGCAGATAGCCGGTCAACACCGCGATATCCGAATTACTCAGTTTGTATCGCGGCATCAAATAGCTGAGCTGCCGCCCTGACGCGTCAACCCCCTCGCGAATGGCCCTGGCCAGACTCGCTGCGTCGTACGGTTTGCGATTGGGAACGAAGCCCGGGGCCGCGCGCAGATCAGGCTTTGCCGACTCTCGACCGCGAACGCGGAATAGAAAATCGCCGGTGATCGGCGGGATGATGATCTGCCCTTCCGAAGAACCTAAGCCGCTTCGCCGATGGCATTTCGCGCAAGCCGCGTCCGCCCCTGTTACACGAGTATCTTGATCCCGCTCACCCGTCAATGGGGCGCCCGACGGAAGCACCCCTTGCCGATATAGGACTTCGCCTGGATCCGGACCCGCCGCGAAGCTGTGGTTGGCGATTCCCAGCACGCCGATGCCAAATAGAAACAATAGGCAACGCACTATGAAACCAGGACGCAAGCCTCGGTTGCGCTCATCGGGAACCCATGAGCTGGGTGCTTCCGAGCTCGTATGCGCGGACCAGGTCATTGGCGGTAGCGAAGCCTTTGAGTTGCGTCCAAGGCGCGCTCGGAGTTGCTCGAAAAAAAGTAACCGGCGCGTGGCTCATTTTGTCGCCGTTGTACACTCCAAAAGCACGTTGCATTGCCAAGCTCGCGGCAACCGAACCGGTATAGTGCTGCCATTGCGGGCCGGCGCGGAACCGATCGGCATATTCGCGCAATTTCCGCGGTGTATCTTCTTCTGGGTCGATCGAAATCGACACCATGTGAACTTTTGACCGCTCATCACCCAGTTTTGTTTGCAGCTGGCGAAAAGACTCACTCAGCAGCGGACAGATGCCCGGGCAGGAGGTAAAAATGAAATTCAGGAACACGGGACGTCCGTCGTCGAATTCCTGAGTCGTCGACACTTTTTTCCCGTCATCGCGAATGAGGGACAATTCGGGGACGCGGTAATCGACGACCGATATTTTCAGTGAGCTGACCGCGGGCAAGGGCGGCTGCTCCGCCGCACGCCCTATATTGCCCGCGAGCAAAGCTCCGAAGATGAGCGCAGGCATGTAACGGCGCAGAGGCATGTAACGGCGCAGAGGCATGACCCGCCTACATCGGCTTTGCGAAGACGGAAGCGGCAAACGTTGGATTGAGAGCAACCTTTTCGACGTAAATATTCTCCGCGCCGGACACGCCTTCGATTTGAGTTTCCAGCCGATGAGCGATCATCAAGCCGTCGACCGGTTTGTAGTCGCGGAAATACGTGACGACCGTACGTGTTTTACCATCCCAGCGGCGCGGCGTGCCTTCGATTTTAGCGTCGAGGAAGGTCTGTGCATCAATCCATAAATGACGCACCTCACCGGTCTTATACGTGAGCTTGAGCCGGTACGTGTTGCGTCCTTCCAGTCTCTCTGTGCCATCGAGGGCCACCGATGTCCCCTTGGCCGCATGGTTGATCAACGCTCCATCGAGTTCTTGCTGGCTCGCTGCAATTTTCAATTCGTCTGCCGTAAACGACTCGACTTCGTGTCGGCCAAGAAAGGGGCGAAGCTTCCAGCCGCTCTTGCCGTCATAGACTTGCACGGCGGTTTGACCCTGGAAGGGAACTTCCAGATGCGTCTTGATGGGCCGCGCCAGATCCATTTGAAATGGCAATTGAATGATCTTGGGGGCTGCGGCTTTGCTCTTGCCGAGCAGCGCGAGACGCGCTTCGGAGCGAACCTGCCCGCGGGTCTTCGACGTATTGCCGGCAATTTCACCGCCGTCCTTGCGTTCTTTGCCGACATCCATCTTTCCGGCGAGCGTCATGGAATGCACGCGTTGCCAGACGGCAGCCCCGCCGCGCGCCGCCGCATTGCGGTCGACGATCTGCTGCGCGGTGAGAGCAGGCACGCTGACGGCTGCGCCCAGCGCGGCCGTTGCTATTGAAGATAAAAGAATACTTCGAAGGATCATGATCAACTCCTTATTCGACGATCAGTCCGTCGACGTGCAAATTACCAGCTACCACCGTGACACGGCTGCCCGACTTCACAAGTCTGCCCGGATTCCCGAAAATCATGAAATAAGTCCGGTCGGCTTCCGGGGCGGCCCCGGTGCGTAGCTCTCCAACGTTCTCCATTGCCGGCACTGAAAGCACCGTGCCGGTGGCCTCATCCCGCAAGTACGCCTTGGAGTGTCGATCGTTCAACACCTTGGCCTTTGCCGGGTCGAGCACTCGGTAGCGAAATGCCAGCATGAAACCCGACGATACAGGCTTGACTCCAATGATCTCCACACCCCAGTTACGCTTGTAGTAGAGCCCTTGGCGGGAACGCCACTCGGCCGAGCCTGGTGCCGCCGCCTTCGGCTCGTGCGCGGTCGCCTTGAGCGACCCGGCGCTTGCGACCGAGCATGTCAGTCCCAAGCCAGCGATAAATGCCGCGGCTAGCAACCTCTTCGATACTGGAAACATTGATTCTCCTCAGAGCCGGTGGCCGATGCTGCTCGAAATTTCTAGAGAGCAGCATCGGCCGATTGTGTCACTGACCGGACAGGCGCAAGGTCTGCGGAGAACCGGTTGCGTTGTCCGTCACTGTCAACGTGCCCGATCGATTGGTCCGGCCGGCCGGCGCTGTAAAGCCCAGGGTCACGGTGCAAGTAGTCCCGGCCTGGACGGTGTGACCGCTGCAGGTGTCACCAGTCTTGCTGAAGGCCGAGCCACCATTGCTGTTGGTAACGCTCGCAGCTGTGAAGCTAACCGGGCCATTGTTGACGGTGATCGTCACGATGCTGGACTGCTGACCGGATAGATTGCCGAAAGCCAAGCTCGGACCGCCAAAGCCTGCCGAGAGGGTTCCCAGCGTAGCGGACGTGAACGTCGCGGTGACCTGCGTCCCCGTGCCGCTCAAGGCGATCGTCTGGGTTCCGGTTCCCGCATTGTCGTGCAGCGTCAAAGTACCCGTCTTGCCGCCCTGGGAATTCGGTGTGAACGTCACGCTGATGGCGCACGAGCTTCCGGCCAAGATAGTTCCGCTACAGGTGTTCCCCGAGATGGCGAAATTGCCCGATATCGTATGCGCGGCATTGAACGTCAATCCTGCATCACCCGTATTGTTCACCGTCAACACCAGCGGCGCACTCGTCGTGTTCACCGGTTGATTCCCGAAGCTCAACGCGCTGCCAGACAAGCCGGCCACCGGCGCCGGGTAGCGGATTTCGTCAGCACCCCGGTCATACTGCTTGTTGGGGCCGGTCGCTCCCGGTCCCCGTTGGTCGCCATCGACATCATGTGTGACGGCGTCGACGGGCGTGCCCGAATCCTTGGCCGTCGATGCCGCGCCGATGTGCAGATCACCGAACGAAGCGTACGCCGTCCCAGCCGCGGTGGTGGGCTTGCTCTGATAGAGCGGGCCGTAGCGCAGCGTGACGTAGTTGTTGCCTTCGTCCACCGTTGCCGCGACCAGGAGCGTCTTCGGGCTCGGCGGATTGATGACCGAGGGGAATTCAGGCGTGACGCGCGACCCGTTGCAATACGCATCGGCGAGTAGCGGATCGGTGCTGGTGTTGCTGGCCGCATAGCCCGACGTGTTCGTCAACACGGAGAACGTCGGATTCAGAGCAGTGGATGCGACCGCCGGCCCCCGCACGAACACGGCGGTCTTGCCCATGTTGTTGAACTGCGTCGCAGTCACGCCGCCTTGATTCGGCAGATACGTCAAGGTTGTCGGACTCGTGATGATGACGGTGAAGGTGCCGTTATAGCGGGTAAAGTTGTTCGTCCCGCTGGTGCCGATCGTAAAGCCCGATATGACTACTCCGCTCAAGGAATTAAGAGGCCCGTTGGCCACCAACCCGTGCCCGGCGTTGACGGTGAGAGTGATGCCGCCGAGGGGACCGCGCGTCGCCGTGTCAACATGCACGCTCGGGGCAACCGCGGCTCCCGGAACGGCAGAACCGTCTCCGACAACGCCCAAGTCCCAGTACGCTGGAGTCCCACCGCTGGTATTGACGCACTGACCTGTCGTCGCCTGCGGCAGCAGCTGGTTACAGCTCGAGCCAGCCGTGTCGTTCACGTTGTTGGAAGAGCACAGCGTCGAATTGCCTGCGACCGCCTTGTAGAAGAACGATCGGTTCTTCCAGACGATGTTGTTCACGAGGTCGGGCGACGAAATCGCCTTCTGTGCGGCGCTCAACGTATTCCCGTTCGGAAGCACGGCTTTCAGCTGGACGCTCGTGCTCTCGCTGCTGATGCCGGCAGGACTCGGTTTACCCGTGCCGACGACGCCCGTGCCGGTCCCGGGAACCGGAGTACCCGCGGCACTCAACAGAGTGCCCGCAATGCCGACACTGTCGTTCGAGACGATGGTGTTGTTGTCGAGCACGCTGACCAGAGTATCGGCTAGAGAGATTCCGCCACCCGAGTAGCCCGCAACGTTGTTGTCAATGATGTTGTTCGTAACCGTCGCCTTGAACCAACGAGACGTCTGGTTGCGATTGAGCTCCACGTCGGCGCCGTTCACCTGCTGCAGGCGAATACCGCCGCCATGGCCACCCTCGGCGGAATTGCCGCGAATGACATTGGCGTCGATGGTCACGTTGCCGGTACCGAGCGACACCGTCCCTGCGACCGGCGGTTCGCCGACGACCATAATGCCGCCGCCATGCGTCGAGCTCGTCTGCTGGAAGGACTGGTTGAACAGGATCTGGTTGTTCGCGATCTGGCCGCCCTGGCTGAATCCGATGTGGCCGATGCCGCCGCCGTCCGAGGCGCTGAAGTTACCGCATATCCAGTTGTGATCGACGCTGTAGCCGTCGGTACCGCTGCAGATCGATACGCCGCCGCCTGCACCACCGGCACCCGCCGTCGACTCCACCGTGCCGTTCTTGGTCACCGCGTTGTGGTGGATTTTGATGCCGTTGTCATAGCCGAATCCCTGCACCGTTCCGTTGTTGTTGGTCGGCAGCACTTCCTGCTCCAAGTACGGCACACCGACGCGGATGCCGCCGTTCAACGCACCGGCGTTTCCGTAAACCCGGTTGTTGGAGATTTCCAGGTTGTGCGCCCAGCCGTTGACATAGATGCCACCGCCGGAGTCGCCGCCGGTGACACTGAGTCCGTCGATGCGTGCCTGACCAACGGAAACGCAGCTGAAGTTGCTGTCCCGCTTGTGCTGGTAAGCCTTGCCGCCCTGCGGATCATAGGTACTGAGGGTTGTCGAACCGCAGCCCGCCAAACTCGGATCGGCCGCCAGCACCGTGATACCTGGGCCCTGTTCGCTGCCGAGCACCGAAGGTTCGAGCAGCACCACGCCGCCGGTAATTTCCTGAGTCGGCAGCGCATCGACTTGCGGAGTACCGACCAAATTGCCGGTCGTAACATCGACCGAGAACAGGCTGTTGATGGCCGGTCTCCAGGCCTCGAGCTTGCTGGTCGGGTATTTGGCAGCATTGATGATCACCGAGGCAGCGCCCACGCCTTGCAGCCGCACCGGCTTCCACATGATCACAAGTTCATTGTAGGTGCCGGCATCGACCAGGATGAGATCACCCGGTGTTGCGGCATCGACCGCGGCCTGGATAGTCTGTCCGTTGGCGCCTTGCACACGCGTCGGTGCTTTGCCGCCAACCGTAACCGTCACTGCGTCGACGGTGGATTTGCCGTTGTCGGCCGTCACCACGAGTTCGCCCGTGGCCGTCCCCGCGGGAACGGTGACCGTGATCTTATCGGGCGCCCAACCAATAATAGTTTGCGAAACGCCGTTGACGGTGACCTTGCTCTTCAGACCCTGTGTACCAAACCCGTAGTTGCGCGGGACCAGCCGTTGGCTGGAAGGTCCCGTCAGCGCAAACGGACCGGCATAGGCTGGATTCGGCACGTTCTGAATACCCAGCGAGGTAATGGTCAACGTGGTGCCAGTGGCTGCGACGTACGGGCCGAACCCGTCGCCGTCGACCCGGGCAATCGCCGGCGTCGAATCAGGATAGGCGCAGTCAGCCGGGTTGTACCCTGCCGCGAAGGCGGCAATCGGCAATACCGGAGTATCGAGATACGTGGTGCGACCCGGCATGAACGGCAGCGTGTAGCAGAAGTTGCTGTACGCGGCGTTGTACTGCGGGTCGGTGACCATCTGGCCGGTGGTCGGGTCTTTGATCGGACCCGGGTCGTTGATGCAGGTGATCAACATATTGGGGCCGTAACCCGACGGAGTCGGCGGATTCACCAACCAGCTCGACGGCGTCATCATGTTGTAGGCGCCCCACTGGTCGGAGTACAGGCGGCTGATCTCTCGGCCATTGAAATCCTTGACCGATACCGGGACGAAGGGCACGGAGGCCTTCTCGCCGAAGTCCGGCGCGAGCGCGTTGAACTCGGAGGTGGCGTCGTCGAGGATGATGCCGGCGCCGTTCGCGGCCATCGGCACCTGCGTGAACACGAAGAACGTTGCGCTTGCCTGCATTTGGTTGTTCAGTCTGACCAGTTTGCGATCGCACAACGGACGATCCATGCCTGCAAATGGGGCGACCAACTGGCCGCTCGGGAACAAGCTCAGGTAGTCCGGCACTCGATGCAGGCTACCCACGCATTCCGGCTGGTTGAGCAGCGAAGACGTCACGCCCAGGTCGGAAGTGGCGTTGTTGGCGATGCCATCCGCATTTTTGAGATTGTACGGATTGGCGTTGTTCAGCGTCGCCTGATCGGGAAGGATGAACACGTCGCCGATACCGGCGAACTGTGTCACCACGGGGGAGACGAAGGAGTCGCCGTTGAGGATGTTCTTGTCCTCTTCCTTGACGATCTCGAAGCCCGGGGGAGTTACAGCCTCCACCACATAGTCACCCGGCGGCAAGCTCACGAGAGTCTGGCCTAGAGCTTGTTGCCCGGCGCTGCCTAGCGGATGAGCGGCAACATATGCCGGACTCGGGAAGCTGTAGCGACCGTCATAAGGGGCGGCCTGGGCTTGGTTCCAATTGTGCCAGCCGTCGTAGCAGCGCTTCTGATCGGTGCCGCCCAGGGTGAACGTATAGAAGGGGTCGGTCGTCTTTTGGCCGGGGCATTGCATGTTGGCCTGCACGCCCGCTGTCACTCCGCTCGGCGCAGCTGCACCGGTGATCGGATCTCGCAAAACTCCGTCCTGCCCAAGGATGTAGTTGTTGTTGTCCGAGCCTTTCACGGTATTGACGAAATCATCGAAGCTCGTGGTTTGCGTCGTATCAACCTTGGTGAGCGTCACGGTGCCGTCCGCCATCGTATCGCGGCGATACAAGTTGACCGTCGCACGTGGAACCAACGGTTCCCACAGAGTTTGCACGTTGTATCGCTGGTCATCGAAGGGCCGAGTGGTCGAATACACCAACAGTCCCTGAATACCGCCGTTCTCACCGCCGACATACGGGGTGCGGCCCCAATTGATGGTGCTGCGCTGGCTGATGAAGCCCTGCAGGCCGTAGGAATAGGCACCGGGTAATTCGGTGCGATTGCTGGATTCGCCGGTCGGATACTTCGAACTGTAGATTCCCGCGCCGTCGCCGGCCGTATCCACGGCACCGCCGCCGTCGACAATCACGTTCACACCCGTCTGTTTGAAGCGCGTCGTGTCGGCTTCAGTGACATACCAATTGAACAGCGGGAACAATTCGGCCAGTAGGCCGTTGCCATTGCTATCGGTCGCCGTCTGATTGGAAATGCCGCCGTCGCGATAACGTGTGCTCATCGTCACATTGGAAATGCCCTTCTCAGTCGCGTCGTAGATGCCGTTCTTGTTGGTATCCATGAAGATGTTCTGGTCGTACTGCGTGAACCAGCCAAGGACCGGACTGTTGCCGAGGGCGACCGTGCTCGCGGCGGCGCCCGCTGGGATGGTCACCGCCTGCGCCTGGATGATTTGGTCCAGCCATTGGTCCCAAATCGCCAATTCGTAGTCGCCCGCCGGAACATTGGACAAGGTGTAGTTGCCGTCATGATCGCATTCCGCGATCGCGATGGCCGGACCTGTGCCGCCTTGCGAGTTCAGCGCCACTTGGCAGGTCGACGAACCCAGCAGGTCGTACGATCCGGAGTCATACAGCGTCACGTCCGAGGGATGCGACATGCGTTGATTGGTAATTTTGCCGGTAACCGACTTGTTGCCGGTCAGCCCGTTCGCCGCCGCGTACTTGGCCACCCGGCCCGTGTTTACAAAGCCTATGGTCGTGTGAAATCCCGGAGGTCCGAATTCCTGGAAATACACCGGCTCCTTGACGCCGGTAAACGCGTCCTGGGCAGGAGTGCCCTCGAGCGTTTCGGTTTGCCACCAAACCTCGCCCGCGCCTTCGCGCGCGGCGGCCGGATGAGCAATGACGTCATAGCGGGCGGGAGTGACATTCTTGATCAACGCGTGCCCGGCCAGCGCATATTTTGCGGGGTCGGCCGCCAGCGTCCCTTCGTTGGGATCGTTCGGGCAGGTATACACCACGCCGACGACGTTGCCATTCACCGGATCCACGTTGTTATTGGCCGACGAATTCGTTTTGGTGTTCAGCTCGTCGGGACAGCCGGGTCGACCCAGCAGCCAGTTGCTGAGAGGCATTCCATAAGAGTCATACGACTGCTGACCAGCCACGTCGCCCGAACGACCCACGGGGTCCATGAGAATGATATTGAAGCCGCCGAGGCCATTTTCGTTGAGATCGTTCTGGCCGTTGACAGGTGCATTATCTTCGTAGATGAACACACTGAGCTGTGCGGGCACCCAGTCGTACGCGTTGGTCGCGACGGTTACCGGCGCCCAGCCACCCAAGGCTTGCGGCTTGATTTCGGCGCCGCCCATGCCATGCCCGCCGTCGCCCGCATCGCCTGGCAGAATCGAGATGTAATAATGTTTCGTGGGGTCCAGCAGCGCTAAATCGGGCCCCGCCTCGATGTCTGAACTCGCAGCGTCGCGCTTTCCCAGGGTTCCGTTCGCATCAACCGTAGTCGAGTCGGTGCGAATTTGTTGACCCGCGCCGCAACTGTTCGCACCCACGCAACCGGTGGCAACCACCGGCATATGGCTTCGGTGGAAGCTGGTTCCGAGCGTGCGCGTCGCAATCGACGGCGTGCCGGTGGGATCGACTTTGAAGGACAAGTCCTCTTGGATGATCCAGCGGTAGTCGGTAATCGAATGGGCAGGGTCGGTCGAGTCGAGAACCGCCGGATCGATCACGCTGACCGATAGTCCAGAAGTCTTGCCGCTGGGAGCGAAGTTCACGGTGACGTTCGTCGGCGCACTGTCCGTCAACTGCGAATTTCTCGCGATGTAGGTAAAGGTACAGGTGGCGCCTGCGCCCTTGGTGGCGCTGAACGATCCATCGGGGTTCATCGACACCGAGCCGCAGTCGACATTGGCGCTCGAGGCAACGGTCAGCGGATAGCCTTTCGGGTCGGTGTCGTTGGCGAGAACTCCGGGGCGCGATGATACGAACTTGGAGGCCACAGTAGCGGTGTACTGATCAGGCAGCGTAGTCGGCGGCCCGCCCACGCCTGAACGGCCGATATTCAAGGTGACGACGGCGCAGAGTACCCCGCTGGTCGCGCCATTGCCGCAGTAGGTGAAGGTGCTCGGGGTAGTGCTCGAGTAGCCGGTCTCCGGCGTGAAGATGAAAGTCCCGTCGGCATTGAAACTCAAGGTGCCATGCGCCGGTAAGGTCTGCGTCGCGACGCCGGCAACGGCGATATCATTGAGTTTCACGTTGCCGTTGATCGAGCCATTCACCGGCACATTGAAGGTGTCGGCGACGGCCGTTGGGGTAACTCCTGCGGGCGGCGCGCCCGCAGCACCGGTCGTTGCGCCCGCGCTCGCCACCTGCAGGAAGCCCTGCATGCCGCCATCCGAGGTGTTGGCGGTGCTCAGGCTCAACTGACGGTCGAAGACCGAAAAGATGGTCGAGTTGTACTTCGTGGCGACAGCCTCGCTCGGCGGCGTCACCAGCACATCGTGGGTCTTGCCGGCGGTCAGCAATACTTCGTTCTGCACCTTCGGGTTACCCGGCGCGACGTTGCCGTCTTCTGCGACGATGGACATCGGCAGACCGACGATCGACGGAATATGCGTGCGCAAACCGGCATTGATCAGCCGCACCAACACGCTACCGCCCGTTGAATGGCTGCCGGGTAAGGCGCTCGTGCCAGCGACGGCAAACGCCGACTTACTGGGCGCGGCCTTGTCGAAGGCTTTGCCATTGATGAGGAAGTAGGTCGGCGTGTAATTGACGGCCGCGGGGTAGCAAGGCGCGTTCGAGGGCTGCGCCGCGCTCGCGCAGGTCATGTCGTCGAAGCGCTTGTTGATATCTGCGTTGGCAACCGCTGCCTTGTCGACCGCCGCATTCTGAACTGGGTCGATTTCGCTGAACAGCAGCGCGGCATCGGCATCGTAGGGAACTTCGTTCAGCGGGTCGCCGGGATACGCCTTGCCCGGGACGGCGCCGCCGGCCACATCCACGGTCGGCGCAGCCGTGACGATCAAGACACCGTAGAGCCCCATGGGCGCCTGAATCGACGGCAACGTCCCCGTCTCATAGAGATAGGTGCCCGGCTTTAGATTGGTCCAGCTCAAATCGGTGGTCGCGAGAGGCAGGACTTCCTGCGCGAACGACTTTACGCGTTGGCCCTGTGCTGGAGGCGTAAATGGCGCGGAGGGCTCCCCGTTGCCGGGCCAAGTCGTGAGTGATTGCGGCGCATGAGTTGGACTGTTCATGCGAGCAGGTGCGCCAAGGCCACCGGCCGAAGTCGGCCCTGCCTGGCCCGGCAGCTGACCCAGGATGACGATCGACGTCGGCATCGGGAGGCTGTTGGTGAGCCTGATCGTCAGGGAATCACCGGCCGACACCACAATCGTCGGTCCCGGAGCCCATGGGTTGGCGCAAGTGCTGGGTACCACCGGTGTTGCACTGGCATCACCGGAATTGCAGTAGCCCCACATGGGAACGCCGGCGCCGTCCGGCAGCGTCGTGGAAGTTCGTCGCGCGGTCAGATTGACGGTGATCGCCGCCGCTGAAGCGATGCCGGTGACCAAGAGCAATGACGCAGCAGCTACCGTACGCATCATGGCTTTCGAAGATTTGGTATTCATGACTTCTTTATCCCGTAGTCGCTTTAATTCGTTTCGTCGATGTCGAACGTGATGGGGTCGATCAGAAGCATCATCATCATTCCGCCCGGAAAGACGTCGTTGGTGGTGATCTCGCGCTCGTTATGCGAATGCCACATGTAGGCGTAGCCGCCTTGCGGGTTTTGATTCAACGTGCCGGGCGCTTCGGGGGTCTGATTGCCGACGCCCTGGAGACCCAGATAAGGAGTGCCCGCATACCACTGGCCGTTCACCACGATGCTCGGATCCGCCGGCGTGACCGGAATCGGCTTGCCGTGGTCGCCGCAATACTCATGCGTCACGGGATCGAAGCCCGCGCTCTGAGCAGACGTATCTCCGGGGACCGTAGGCAGAGCCTTTGCTTTGCACGTGTGCGGTTGCGTGCCATAGACGTCCCAATTCAATCCCTGGCCCGTCCATGTAAAAATCGCGTCCGCCGTTTGTCCC
Organism: Steroidobacteraceae bacterium; assembly: GCA_036502605.1. Classification (GTDB taxonomy): domain Bacteria; phylum Pseudomonadota; class Gammaproteobacteria; order Steroidobacterales; family Steroidobacteraceae; genus Bog-1198. The sequence goes on along the minus strand of DASXYI010000013.1, from coordinate 120,240 downwards.
GACACGGTTGAAATCGTGAAGAGCAGCGGTCCGGCACTCTTGCTCGGATCCGTCTTGCTCACGAGTAGGTTGGCGTCGCGCGCGATCATGCGGGCGTGGTTGCCGTGAAAGTGAAACGGATGCTGCCAGCGGCCCTGACCGATGACCCTCATGAGCAACAACTCTCCGGGGTGCATGTGGGGATTGCCGTTGTAGGGCTGATGAGGAAATGTCGGCGAGTAATTGACCTCCATGTCATCCGGCATGGATCGTCCATTGACAAGGTAGTAGTTGGGAACATAAGGCTCGGTAGCGACCGAGATCATCGGGCAAACCAGAGCCGAGCCATTGTTGCAAGCATCGACATGAGCTTTTACCTGCTCATGAATCTGTGAGCTCAATTCGCTGAACTGGAACAAGTATTCGCGGTCGTAACAGCTGTCCTTGATGGCATAAGCGGACTTGGCGAGTGAATACGTACCCAGGTTGTGCGAACACGCGGCGCTCGAGGCGCTCGCACTGCTCGGCAGAACGACGATCGCGCCGAACAAACCCATCTCGATCTGAACGTCGGTCTGCGAACCGCTGTAATACGCGTATGTGCCGGGCTTCGACGCCTTGAACTGGTAGGTGACCGTGTTGCCGCTGCTGCCGTTCGCAGCCTCCTTCGTCAACAAGCCGTCGACACCGTTGGTCGCGGCCACGCTGAACCCCGGAAACACGATCGAGGTGCGCCCTGCCGCCTTGGGGAGCGCGTTGGTCAGGATGACCGTGACGTAGTCGCCCTCGGTTACGATCATGGTCGGACCAGGCATCTGCATCGACGGGCAGGCAGCGCTGTCGGCCGAAGCTGTGGGCGCGAATCCGGCCGGAGGCGAAGTGCAGCCGTAGCCCCACGAATAGATGTCCGCGCCGTCGGGCTGGCTGATCGACGCCTCACTCGCGGTGAGTCTGAAGGTTGGATTGGAAGCGCCTCCGGTAATTCCGTGGACCGCGCCCAAGGCTGAGTTGGATGCGGCCAAAGAGCCGGCTGCCGCCGCACCGATCAAAAAGATGCGGGCCGAACTCATGATGATATCCGTCGTCGAGAATTTCATTGCCGATCTCCTAATTATTGGACGACGATTTCGGTCATCTGGCCGCCGAAGTTTTCGGCGTCGTTGGACAGATGATCGAGATTGGTGCTGTACAGGAAGTACCGCCCAAGGGGGATGTTCGTGGCATCCAGAATGACGTCGGTCGACTCGCCGCCGCCCAACGTGACCGAGTTCGTGTTGTAGTAAAGGTTGTTGCCCGACTCATCGCGCAACAAGCGCGCATTTTGCGCGATGACCAGCATCGGAATGCCGAGCGTCGCCAGCGTCGTGTGTTCGGTGACGCTCAAGTCGGATATGCGCAGCAGCGCGCGCGTCTTTCCCGAAGTCTTGTCGAGCGTGATCAGGCTCGGCAGAGGCTGCGACGGCCGCAACGTGCCGTCGGATCCTTGCGTCGTCAATACGCCGGGGGACACCGTGTCGGGGTAACTTCGCCCGTTCAATAAAAAGTATTTGTCCTTCATGTTGGCAAACGCTTCGGGATTGAACGTCATGCCGACGAAATGGAAACTGGGATCGAATCCCATGATTTGAATCGGATATTCGACGTCGTACCGGGTCGTACCGTCGCCGTCGTTGTAGGCGTAGTTGCTGCCGGCAGGCGCCCGGACCGCAGTAGTGATTGCCGCGGGAAGCGGCGTCTCGCCAGTGCATAGAATGTCGGAACAGGATCCTGTAGTGCTCGGAACCAGGTTCCCGACCTTGGTCCCGTTGGCATCATTCGCAATTTTCAGCGCCGTGTACAGTAGCGCCCCGGGAGCCACCTTATTCTGCCGCGGGCGCACAAACAGCTGTCCGACCATGCCCATCTGCAAGTGCTCGGGCGGCGCAATGTGGCAATGCCAGAAGTAAGTTCCCGGATCCGGCGCGGTGTAGTAATAAGTGAAGCTGCCCGCAATATTGATCGCGACGGACGCGTCGGGAACTCCATCAAAGAATGACGAGGCGTTCGGATATCCATGGAAGTGGACCGTGTGTTGCTCGAACAAGTCGGGTCGCATGATCTGGCCGACGTTGCTGAGCGTGAGGAACAATTCGTCGTCTTCGTCTATGGCAATCAACGGAGCCGGCGCGTTGCTGTACAACACACCCTGATTCATGATGTCCGCCGGTTCGATGCGCGCCCGACGCGAATCGGTAACCGACTCGAAGACGTAAGGGACCTCCGTACCTTCGTTTCCGCTCAAGATTCCCGGCGCAGCGGCGGTGCCGTCCCCCAATCCCGACAGAGGCGCGAAGCCGAATAGATAAATCTGGTGCCCGTCGCCCATCGTGGCGAAACCGTCTCCGCCTCCGATCTCCTGGCACTTGATGGCGCCCGGCGTCGTTATTGAATTCGTCGCACTCTGAACCTTTGTGGGATCCTTCAAGGGATGAAGGGATGTGCCGTGAGTCGGGCACTGCACCCGAAACGACTGCGCGCCCGCCGGCAGCGCGACCATGGCCAATAAAACCGCGGGTAACCCGCCCCACAGATGACTTGTTTTAATCATGTGACCTCCGGCCTCGTCTGCTTGCGCATTCGCCTGTAACCCACCACGTAAGGACCATCCACTTTCCAAAATCAGGGGCGTCCGAAACGGATCGCCTGTTCTTAGTGGGTGAGAGACTACGGCCGCCGGATGCAGTAGCCCATTAGGCTGATTGTCTAGATTGACTACGGGTATTACTGTAGATGGAGGCGGCGAGATGGCGGGATTAGGGCGCGCTCTTACCATAATGGTTGAGCGGTCGTCGGCGCCGCGGCTCCCACCTCGCGCCGGCGACATTAAGTCCAATCGTATGCGTTAGGTGGACCGCAGCTGGATTAGGAACGACGGCGATTTGCGGGTCGAGGCACCCGCGGATACTCGCGCGGGCGCGGAAGATTCTCGGAGATCAGCCCACCGCCAACGTCAGAATCTTATCCGGCGCTCGCGCGTCGCCGGAGGCTCGATGTCAGCCGACGGATGCCAGCGGCAGCGCAGCGGTGTCGAACCGCTGCAATCGCGGACTCACGCGGCTGCTGAACGGCTCGGTGCTGGTCATCCCGTTGCGAATCGCGAACATCGTGATGGCCGCGGCATTGTGCAGTTGCAGCTTGCGCATCAAGTTGGAGCGGTGCTTTTCGACGGTCTTGGGACTCACGCCGAGCTCGCGCGCGATCAGCTTGTTGGAATTTCCGAGAGCGATGCGGGTGAGAACCTCGCGTTCGCGCCCGGTGATGGTCTGCGCAACCGTCGCAGTAGAAGGCCGCTGGTCGCCCGACAAGTAGCCCGACAGAATTTTGCTGGCGATGGACTTGCACAGGAATTGCTGGCCGACTGCGACGGTGCGGATCGCCAGCATGAGTTCGGCGCTGTTCGCGTCCTTGAGGACGTAGCCGTTGGCGCCGGCGTTTAGCGCGGCACGAATGTACTCTTCGTTTTCATGTGCGGTCAGCACCAGCTTGCGCGTCAGGGGCGAAAGCCGCTGGATCTCGGCGAGCAACTCGATGCCCGAACGTCCGGGAAGCGCGAGATCCGTCAATACCAGATCGGGCTGCAAGCCGCGAATGCCCTCCAGGCAGTCTTCTACGGAGCCGAATTCGCCGACGATGTGAAAATCGGATTCGATTTCGATGAGCGCCTTGAGGCCCTCGCGCAGGATCGCATGGTCTTCGACCAGCACGATGCGAATTCGCGGCTTAGGTGCATTGCAAAGAATCGTCGGTGGCCTGATATCAACGCCAACTTGCATCCCAACTTGCATCAATTTCTCCCTGTCCATAACGCCTTCGAATCGCTTGATTTCCGGGCGAATCCCTGCATCAGCTTGGCGAATTGCACTTGTTACAAGTGTGATGAAGTGTAAAGGGACGCTCATGAAGGAAGCAAGGCGTCAATAGGGCAAACCTCGCAAAAGCGTCGTCTCGCCGCGACAATTCTGCGAGCATTGTGACCTGAGTCACAATTCTCCGATGTTCTGTAAAATCGCGGCGACGCCAACCGAGAGGTTGCGCGTCAATGATAAACCAACCCCTTCAAAGTTCCACGCGGTTCGCGGCACCAGCAATAGGCGTAAAGCCCGCGGGGATCGTTCAATTTGGCGATCGATCGGGCTTGCTCGAGCACGGGGTCCAATACTCGATCGATCTCGCTGCGCGGTGCGATGATACCGACCAGCTGGCCTATTTGCACAGCCTCGGAGCGCAGCTGCATCAACAATTCCTCACGCAGGCTGAGCTCGGACTCGATGTAGTCGGCGGCATAGTCGCTGCCGAGTTCAGCGAGCTTTGCCGCCGCGTCGGTGGCATCCTTGAGACCCCCCAAGTGGTCCACCAAACCGATGCGCTCCGCATCGACACCGGCCCAAACACGTCCTTGCGCGATCTTGTCCACTTCCTCCACGGTCTTCTTGCGGCCCTCTCCCACTCGCAACAGGAATTCCGCGTACGCGTGTTCGACGGAAGTCTGCAAGATCTGCCGCGCGGCGGGCCCCAGCGCCCGTTCCAACCGCATGTCGCCCGCCAGCGGCGTCGTGCCGATGCCGTCGACTTTGACGCCGAATTTCTCCAATGAGCGCTGGAACGTCGGCACGACCGAGAACACGCCGATGGAACCGGTCAATGTCGTCGGACTCGCGAAGATTTGATTGGCTGCCGCAGAAATATAATAGCCGCCCGACGCGGCGTACGTGCTCATGGAGACGACCACCGGTTTGCCGGCTTTGCGCAGCGTCTTGACTTCGCGCAGGATTTGCTCCGATGCGAACATGCTGCCGCCGGGACTGTCGACTCTCAACACCACCGCCTTGATGGTATTGTCGTAGCGCGCCTGGCGCAGCAGGTCTGCCGTACTCTCGCCGCCGATCGTGCCCGGCGGCTGATGACCATCGAGGATTTCCCCGGAAGCCACCACGATGCCCACCCTGGCATCCGATTTGCTCTTCAATACGTGCTTGGAACGTGTTGCCGCAAGGTACTGATTCATGCCGATAGAATAGAACGAATGATTGTCCTGATCTTCACCGACCAAGCTCTTCAGTTCATCCGCCACCTGCCGGCGGCTCTTGAGCGCGGTCACCAAGCCGCGCTGCAGCGCCAACTTGGCGGCGTCGCCGTTGACGGCGGACAAGGCGGCAGGCTCTTCGGCGATGTAATCCTTGAGCGCATTGGCGGGCAGCGAGCGGGCTCGGGTCACATCCTTCTGGTAGGCGTTCCACAGCGCATCCAGCCACACCGAGCTTTCCTCGCGCTCGCTCGGGGCCATGTCGCTGCGCGAGAACTGGTCGGTGTAGCTCTTGAATGTGCCCGCGCGAAACACGTTGACGTCGACGCCGAGCTTGTCGATCGCGTCCTTCAGAAACATACGGTAGTAGCTGAAGCCATCGACATACACCAAGCCGAGAGGATCCAGGTATACCTCGCCCGCCTGCGAGGCCAGATAGTATTGAGTCTGATCCATCGAATCGGCGACCGCGACCACGCGCTTGCCGGCCGCGCGAAAATCGCGCAGCGCCGCGCCGATTTCCTGCAGTTTCGACAGGCCCGACGGACCGAGATTTCCAATCTCGAGGACGATCAGCTTGATGCGAGAGTCGCCCTTGGCCGCCTGAATGGCGTCGATCACGTCTTTCAGAAGCGTTTCGGGCGCGGGGCCGCCTGATGCCTGGCCGAACGCGCGGCGCACAGGGTCGCTCGCCATCTGTTCGACCAACTCGCCTTCGGGCGCGAGAACCAAGACCGCGGATCGAGGTACCACGGGAATCGAGGTATGCAGCGCCGCGAGAATGAAACCGAAAATCACCAGCAGCAGAATCAGATGGAGGACCCTGCGGACGCCCTCCAGGATTCGCCAGACGAGGCCAAAAAACCCCGCAAGAGCCGACCCGACACTCATTCAATGCCTCCGGTCGGCCGGCGTGATGACGGCCCGACGATCAGATTTTCTCGTCGATGCGTGCCGCTTTACCGGACAAATCACGCAAGTAGTAGAGCTTGGCGCGCCGTACGGCGCCGCGCCGCTTGACGCTGACTTCGCTGATGGAGGGGCTATGGGTCTGGAACACCCGCTCCACACCTTCGCCATGCGAAATCTTGCGGACGGTGAACGATGAGTTCAAACCGCGATTCTTCTTGGCGATCACCACGCCCTCGTAGGCCTGAACGCGTTCGCGATCACCCTCCACCACCTTGACCTGCACGATCACGGTGTCGCCCGGATTGAAGTCCGGGAATTTGCGCGTCGCGCGCGCGCCGTTCAATTCTTGTATGATCTTGTTCATTGCGTTGCCCTCATCTATCTAACCAGGACGATTCCCACCCGTGCGCTGCGCACGTGCGATCTTGAATTCTTCCAATAGCGCCCGCTCTTCATCGTTCATTCCGCGCCGCTCCAGCAGCTCCGGCCGCCGCAACCAGGTACGGCCCAGCGCCTGCTGCAATCGCCAGCGCTGAATGGCCCCATGGTCACCCGAGGCCAACACCGCCGGCACCGCGCGCCCGTCGAGCGACGGCGGCCGCGTGTAATGCGGCCAATCCACCAAGCCGTCGGTAAACGACTCCTGCACCGCCGACTCCTCGCTGCCAAGAGTGCCGGGAAGCAGCCGTCCGATCGCATCGATCACCACCAGCGCAGGCAGTTCCCCGCCCGTCAGCACATAGTCGCCGATCGACCATTGATCGTCGATCTCGGCCTCGATGAAGCGCTCATCGACGCCCTCGTAGCGTCCCGCCACCAAAATCAGTCCCGGCCATTCACGCGCTTCGCGAGCCACGCTCTGCTCAAAGCGGCGTCCATCCGCGCCCAGGTACACGCGCCGGCTGCCGGCCGGTGCATTCGCCATGGCGACGCGGAGCGCACTGCGCAAGGGCTCCACTTTGAGCACCATGCCGGGGCCACCCCCGTACGGCCGATCATCCACCGTCCGATGCACATCCGTCGCGTAATCGCGCGGGTCGAAATATTCCACCTCGATCAGCCCGCGCTCGATCGCGCGACCGACCACTCCGTGCGTCAACGCTTCGCGAAGCATCACCGGAAACAACGACACCACCGCTATACGCATAGGGGTTACGCAGCCGCATCGTCCCAATCCACGACCACCCGCCGTGCCTGCAGATCCACCCGCCGCAAATGCTGCGGCACTGCCGGCACCCAATATTCCTGTTCGCCGCGCACCACCATCAGCACCTGCGCCGGCGTTTCGATAAAATGCTGCACTTTCCCAAGGCGAACTCCCGCGAGATTCACCACCTCACAGCCGATCAAGTCAGCGCGGTAAAAATCCTTATCGTCGCGCTGCGGCAGTTCGCTGCGCGGCACGCAAACCCGCGCACCCCGCAAGCCTATCGCCTGATCCCGGTTATTGACCCCGGACAGCTTCGCCGTCAGCTGCCCGCCGCTGCGGCCGCTGGCCTCGATTTGGTATGCAGTCCACGCGCCGCCGAGGCCCAGTTGTACGCTACGATGCTGCAGTAACCGATCGGGCGGATCCGTAAACGAGCGCAGCTTGACCCATCCACGGACACCGAAAGGCGCGCCCACGACTCCAAGCTCGATGAGCGCAGAAGAGTCGCCGCTCACCGTCATCTGGAAGCCTTCGCTGGTCTCTTAAGCGGCCTGTTTACGAAACGAGGTCAGCAGAAACTTCACGCGCTCCGACATATGCGCGCCCTGGGCCACCCAATGTTCGATCCGCGCAACATTCAAGCGGAGCTTGACCTCGGCGCCGCGCGCCACGGGGTTGAACAGCCCAACGCTCTCAAGGCTGGTGCCGCCCTGGCGTTTGCGGCTGTCGGTCACCACAACGTGATAAAACGGGGTCTTCTTGCCGCCGCGTCGAGTCAAACGGATCGTCACCATCGTTAATTCACCTTGCAATGCCTAGCCGCTAATTGTAATGAATACCAGTGCCTTAGAGCAACAAGTCTTTGGCGGCCGAGTCTTGGCCTCGACGTGGCTTAGCGGCCGAATCCCGGCGGCAGGCGGCCCCCCATGCCGCGCATCATGTTCTTCAACATGCCGCCCTTCTGAAGCTTTTTCATGGTCTTTTGCATGTGATCGAACTGTTTCAGCAGCCGGTTGACGTCCGGCAACTGGACGCCGGAGCCTGCTGCGATGCGACGCTTGCGGGACCCATCGATCATATCCGGGCGCCGGCGCTCTCGCGGGGTCATCGAGTCGATAATCCCCATTTGACGCTTGAGGGTCTTCGCGTCCACCGCGCCTGCCGCCGCTGCCGCGTTCGCCTGCATCTGCGCGGGGAGTTTGTCCAATAACGCCGACATGCCGCCCATTTTCTGCAATTGGTTCAATTGGTCGCGCAGATCCGAAAGATCGAAGGATTTGCCCTTGCTGATCTTCTTGGCGAGCTTTTCCGCCTTATCTTGGTCGACTTGGGCGTGGACCTGCTCGACCAGCGACAACACATCGCCCATTCCCAATATGCGGGAGGCGATGCGCTCGGGTTGAAACAGTTCGAGAGCCTCGGACTTCTCGCCCGTGCCAACGAACAGAATCGGCTTGCCCGTCACCTGCCGAACCGACAGCGCAGCCCCGCCCCGGGCATCGCCGTCGGCTTTCGTGAGAATCACGCCGGTCAGCGTCAGCGCTTCGTTGAACGCCTTCGCGGCATTCACCGCGTCTTGCCCCGCCATGCTGTCGACGACAAACAGCCGTTCGTGGGGATTGACGGCGGTTTCCAGCTCTTTGATTTCGGCCATCATCTCGGCGTCGATGTGCAATCGGCCGGCCGTATCGAGCAACAAGATGTCATAGGCCTGTAGCGTGGCTTCGGTCAAAGCGCGCCTGGCGATCGCAACCGGAGCCTCGCTGACGTCGCTCATCGCGAACCCCGCCCCCACCTGGGCAGCCAGCGTCTGCAACTGCAGAATGGCCGCCGGCCGGTAGACGTCGGTGCTGACCATCAGAACCTTCTTGTTCTGCTTTTCGATCAGCCACCGCGCGAGCTTGCCGGCCGTGGTGGTCTTACCTGCCCCCTGCAATCCCGCGAGCATCACGACCACGGGGCGCTGAGCGCGCAGGTTGAGGCCGGTGCTGGTCTCGCCCATGAGCCGGACCAGCTCTTCGTGCACGACCTTGATGAACGCCTGGCCCGGGGTCAGGCTTTTCGCGACCTCGACGCCGACCGCCCGGGCCCTGATGGCATCGGTGAAATTCTTGACCACCGGCAGCGCGACGTCGGCATCGAGCAACGCCAAGCGAACCTGCCGCACCGTGTCGGCAATGTTGTCATCTGTCAGATGGCCGCGCCCGGTGAGCGCATTCAGGGCCGTGGAAAAACTGGAGGTAAGTCGGTCAAACATCGTGCGAATAGTACCTTTGGAATTGCAGGGCGGCTAGGCGCACTCGTCGCGCCGGCTAGGCGCACTTGCCTCCTTGTGTCATTATTTCCAGGCCGTGATCCTCGCCATTACCCTGTACCTGCTCTATACCGCCAGTGCTTGGGTCATGCTGCGAAGCGCGAGCAATCCACGCGTTGCGCCCATCGCCTGGGTCCTCGTGTTCATTGCGGTATTCGGCCATACCGACGCCATCGTCCATACGATGCGGGTCGACGGGCCGTTTTCCATCGGACTGCTCGAAGCCTTATCGCTGCTGGCGTGGACTCTGGCCGTGCTCGCCTGCCTCATATGCATCGAGAAGCATAACCGGGTGCTGGGCTCCATCCTACTCGCGAGTGCTGCATTCGGCGCAGCCGTCACCGGCGCCGGTCGGACCTACGCTGAAGAAAACGTACCCGGCTGGGCGCTGACGGCACATATCCTGCTCTCCATGGGTGCGGCGGCGCTGTTGTTCGCCGCGGCCGTCACCGCCTTATTGTTGGTATTCCTCGACCGCCGCCTGCGCACCCGGCGGATCGCCGATTTATCGAATGTGCTGCCGCCGCTCGATACGCTGGAGCGGCTCATGTTCCGGCTGATCGGTGCGGGCTTCGTCTGCCTGACGCTTGCCCTCCTGACCGGTTTCGTTTTCGTCACCAATTTATTCACGCAGCTTCTCATACAAAAAACGCTCCTGTCGCTGATCGCTTGGGTGTTGTTCGGCACCTTGCTCATCGGACGGATTCGCTATGGCTGGCGGGGACGCGCCGCCGTGCGCTGGACCTTGAGCGGATTTGGCGTGCTCACGCTCGCCTACTTTGGCTCGAAATTTGTCCTCGAAACCATGCACGGCCGGCACTGGGGCTGAATGGCGCATCCATCGCTCGGCGTTTTATTCGCCGGTTTAGGGCTGCTGCTGATCCTCGCCGCATTTTTTGCCGGCAGCGAAACGGCGCTCATGAGCCTGAATCGCTATCGCCTTCGGCACCAAGCGAACGCCGGCAACCGCGGCGCGCGGCTCGCGGAGGCCTTGCTCGCCCATCCCGATCGACTCATCGGACTCATCTTGTTGCTGAGCACGATCGTCAACGTGACCGCCCCCATGCTGGTCGGGTTCATCGCATTGCGCATGGGCGGCGAATTTCTGGTGGCGTTCGGCGTGGTGGGATTGACGCTGGTACTGTTGATTTTTTGCGAGGTAGCGCCCAAGACGTACGGCGCATTGCATCCCGAACGATTGGCGCTGCCGGCGGCGTACGTCTACACGGTGCTGATGTTGCCCTTATACCCGTTCGTTTGGGCCACTAATTTGATGGCCAACGGGGTGCTGCGCTTGCTCGGCGCTTCGCAAAAGCAGGCCTCGAATTCCTTGAGCAGCGAAGAGCTGCGCACGGTGGTGGCCGAGGCCGGCGCCATGATTCCGCATCGTCACCAGCAAATGTTGGTCAGCATTCTGGATCTCGAGAACGCCACGGTGGAAGACATCATGGTGCCGCGCAATGAAATCGTCGGCATCGACGTCGAGGATGATTGGGACAAGGTGCTGGAACAGCTGCGCCAGAGTCAGCACACCCGCCTGCCGGTGTACGAGGGGGAGATCGACCGCATCATCGGTGTTCTGCACATGAAGCGAGTCGTGCATGAACTCGCGCGCGGCCGGTTGGACCGCGAGGCGCTGATCGAAGCGTCGAGTGCGCGCGATGCCTATTTCGTGCCGTCCGGCACGACCTTGAACACGCAGCTGCTCAATTTTCAACGCGATAAGCGCCGCATGGCGTTCGTGGTCGACGAATACGGCGACATCCAAGGCCTCGTGACGCTGGAGGATATCCTCGAGGAGATCGTGGGCGAATTCACCACCGATCCCGCGACCATGATGCACAAGGACGTACACCGCGAAGCCGACGGCAGCTTCGTCGCGAATGCCTCCACGACCATTCGCGCGCTGAATCGCTCCATGCGCTGGAATCTGCCGACCGACGGCCCCAAGACATTGAACGGATTGATCGTCGAATTCTTGGAAACCATACCGGAGCCGGGGACGACATTGAAATTGGCGGACTACATGCTCGAGGTTTTGCAGACCGGCGACAACGCCATCAAGACGGTGCGGATACGTCCGCCTGCGGCGCCCTGAGCGCGCCTCAGAACGCGTCGAGGGCTTGACTCAGGCGCGTGACGCCGCGGACTGTCATTCCCTGCGGCGGCCGTTTGGGTACGTTCGCTTCCGGCACCAATGCCAGCTTGAATCCATGCTTCGCCGCTTCGCGCAGCCGCTCCTCGCCGAACGGCACCGGACGAATCTCGCCGGCAAGCCCCAACTCGCCGAAAGCGATCAGAGAGTTGGGCAGCGGCACATCCTGCAAGCTCGACCGGGCCGCCAACACGATCGCAAGATCGCCCGCGGTCTCGGTCAGGCGCACGCCGCCGACGATATTGGCGAAGACATCCTGGCCCCCGAGCAAAAGACCTGCATGGCGATGCGCGACCGCCAACAGCATGGTCAGACGATTGCCGTCGACGCCGACCGCGACGCGGCGCGGGTTGCTGCCGAGACTGGCATCGGCGAGCACCTGCACTTCGATGAGCAATGAACGTGTTCCCTCACGCATCACCGTGATGACGCTGCCGGAGACCGGTTCGGCGTGCCGCGATAGAAAAATCGCCGATGGGTTCGTAACCTCGCGCAAGCCCTGCTCGGCCATGGCGAACACCCCAATCTCGTTGGCGGCGCCGAAGCGATTCTTGACCGAGCGCAGCACCCGGAAGCGGCTGCCGGTGTCGCTCTCGAAATAGAGCACGGTATCGACCATATGCTCGAGCACCCGCGGTCCGGCGATTTGTCCTTCCTTCGTCACGTGCCCGACCAGCAGCACCGCGGTGCCGCTGGCCTTGGCGAAGCGCACCAACTCGGCGGTGCACTCGCGCAGCTGAGAGACCGCCCCCGGCGCGGATTCGATCCGCTCGGAGTGCATGGTTTGAATCGAATCGACGATGAGGACGCGGGCGCCGAGGCTAATCGCCACCCCGACTATTTCTTCCACTCCTGTTTCGGCGATGAGCCGCGCGGCGGCGTCCTGAAGGCCCAGCCGTCGCCCGCGCAATGCCACCTGTTTTAGCGACTCCTCACCGGTAGCGTAGAGAACGGGTCCCAGAGCATTGAGCGCCGCCGCGGCCTGCAGCATGAGCGTGGATTTACCGATGCCGGGATCACCGCCAATCAAGGTGACCGAGCCCGAGACCAGGCCGCCGCCCAATACCCGGTCGAGTTCCGACGAGCCGGTCGCGAGCCTGGGCTGTTCCACCACCGCTTCGGCGGCCAGCGACGTGGAGACATCGGCACGGGCCGCGCGCAGCGCTCTCTTCCCGGAACCGCGAGCACTTGCAGGCGCCGCCTCGGCCGTCAGAGTGTTCCATTCGCCGCATGTCGCACATTGTCCCTGCCATTTGGGCGAAGAAGCTCCGCAGTTCTGACATACAAAAACCTCTTTTAGCTTCGCCATCGCGCCGCATTGATCGTAGGTTTCGTGGGAATTGATGTTGCTCGCTTCAATTGCCGGTCCTCAACATGGGAATTTGTGAGCTTAGCATTGCAGCTATGGCGTCCCGATCACCTATACTGCCGCGGTTCTGGGGGTGGATTATGTCTATTGCATGCGCAAATTCGGGCTGATTGCAGCAATTGTGGGCTTCGGAGTCTTAGGGGCAGATCTATTGCTCAGATTGCTCATTAATTTCAGTTCCTGGCTGTGGCTTCCAGGATTTCTCGCGTTGGCCGGGGGAAGCGCACTCGTCCTATGGTCGCGCTGGTCGTCCCGGTCGCCGGTGATTCCAGCGCCCAAAGCGGCGCCCGCGCCGGGCACCGACACGGCACGGCTGCTGGATAATTTCGAACAGCGATTCGCCGAGCTCAAGGGCCGCAAGCCGAGCCCCACGGTGCTGGGGGATCTGTTTACCCTCGGGACTCAGTTGGAGTCGCGAGGACGCGCCGTCCAGGCAACCGCCGTCTATCGGCATCTCGCGCGAATCGACAATACCTATCGCGATGTGGGTTCGCGCCTCAAGCGCCTGATGGATACCGAACGCGCAAAACCCAAATCCGTCCCCGCCCGGGCCGTTCCCGTGCCGCCCATTGTGAAACCCTCATCGCCCGCGCCCCAAGCGGAGGACGGAACAGACGCGAGCCGCCTCGGGCGCTATCAATTGGAACGCGAGATCGGCCGCGGCGCCATGGGTATCGTCTACTTGGGGCGCGATACTGCGATCAATCGTTTGGTTGCCATCAAGGCCATCCCGCTGGCGAGCGAATTCAGCGATTCCGAACTGGTCGAGGCCAGGGCGCGCTTTTTCCGCGAGGCGGAAACGGCCGGCCGCCTCAATCATCCGAACATCGTGACGATATATGATGTGGGCGAGGAGCGTGGCCTTGCCTATATAGCTATGGAATATCTCAAAGGCCGTCATTTGAGCGACTTCGCGGCGGCCAACGGTCTTTTGGAGCCGCGCAAAGTATTGGATGTCATCGGACGAACCGCGGAGGCGTTGGGCTTTGCCCACAAACAGCAGGTCGTTCACCGCGACATCAAGCCCGCGAATCTCATGTACGACCCAAGCACGGATGTGCTGAAGATCACGGACTTCGGCATTGCTCGTTTGTCGGGCGCCGGCAGCACTCGCACCGGCATCGTGCTGGGCACTCCGTCCTTCATGTCCCCCGAACAGCTCGAGGGGCGAAATGTGACCGGGCACTCGGACTTGTTTTCCCTGGGTGTTAGCCTGTTTCAGTTGTTGACCGGCCAGCTGCCGTTCACCGCTGATTCGATGACTGGGCTGATGCAGCAGATCGCCGAAGCGCCGCATCCGCCATTGCGAGCGTTCCGGCCGGATCTTCCCGCTTGCGTCGAAAATGTCGTCGATCGCGCACTTGCTAAGAATCCTGACGCGCGATTCGACTCGGGTGCCCAAATGGCGGCCGCCTTGGAAGATTGCCGATCGCGTATACCGAGCGGATTGCCATGATTGTGTGTAATGCCAAGTACTTAAAAGCGATGCTGGGCCAATGAATCTGCGCGGGAAAATCGCCAGCGTCGCTCTTACCGATACGGGCAAGGTTCGCGAGCACAATGAGGACATGATCGGCACCGAGGCGGACATCGGACTGTTCGTGTTGGCCGACGGCATGGGCGGCTACAACGCAGGTGAGGTTGCGAGCGGCATCGCCGTCAAAACCATCATCAATCTGGTGCGCGACGCGGTGCTGCGCGAGGACCTCTCGGTGCGCGATCCGGAATCCGGTTTGACGCGGCCGAGCATCATCTTGCGTGATGCGATTCACAGAGCCAACAAAATCATCTACCACACGTCCAAGACCCAGCCTCAATGTGAGGGTATGGGCACGACCGTGGTCGCCTGCTTGTTCTACGACAACAAGGTGTCGATCGCGCACGTGGGCGACTCGCGGTTGTACCGGCTGCGGGACAATCGATTCGAGCAGATGACCTTGGACCATTCGCTGCTGCAGGAGCTGGTCGATCGCGGCTTTTACTCGCAGCAGGAAGCGCAGCGGGCAACGAACAAGAATTATGTTACGCGGGCATTGGGCGTGGAACAGAATGTCGAAGTGGAGATCCACGAGCAGCCGGTGCAGAAGAGCGACTATTACGTGCTTTGCTCCGACGGCCTATCGGACATGATCGAAGATGAGGATATTCATTTAACAATCAGCACCTTTAGTGCTAATCTTGATACAGTTGCTAAGCAATTGATTCAGCTGTCGAACGACAATGGTGGGCGGGATAACGTGTCTGTCATCATGGCGCACGTTGCAGAGCCGTTTCCGGCACACCGGCGTATATTTGACAAAATCTTGGGATGGTTCGGCTAGGTATGGAGTCTGCATGGCACGCCTGATGCTCAGCTTGGACGGTTCGGTCCTCGCGGAATACAACATGAATAAGGAGCGCTACACCATTGGGCGCCTCCCGGACAACGATATTCGTATCGACAATCCGGCTGTGAGCGGTCACCACTCGCTCATCATCAACATCCTGAACGACTCGTTCTTGGAAGACTTGAACAGCACCAATGGCACCTACGTCAATGGGAAACTGATCAAAAAACATGCGATGCAGCACGGCGATGTCATCACCGTCGGCCACCATCAATTGCGCTTCGTCGACAGCCAGGATGGCGAAGCCGAGCAGGACGAATTCGAAAAGACCATGGTCATCACCCCCAGCACCCAGGGTGAGGAGCGCATTCGCCGCGTCGGCGTAGCGGTCGACCAGGCAGCCAAGGCGGTCGCGGCCAAGCGCCCCAGCACGCCCAGCGGGATCCCGGAAAACGCCACGGCGTTGCCGAAGGCAAAGCTTCAGGTGCTTTCCGGTGCGTTCGCCGGACGTGAGCTGGAATTGACCAAGGCGCTCACAACTCTGGGTCGTCCAGGCGTGCAAGTCGCCGCTATCACGCGACGCGCCGAAGGCTACTTCATCGTGCACGTCGACAGCGGCAAGGAAAACGACTACCCGCAGGTCAACGGCGTACCCATTGGCCCGCAGGCGCGTCGATTGAATGACAACGACGTCGTGCAGCTGGCCGGCGTGAAAATGGGGTTCTTCGAAAGCTAGGCCCGGTCAGCGGCAGTATTCGTCGTGTTCATGGCACTCGTGCCATGCGTGCTCGCGGTAATAGCGATGGTGTTCGCGCTCATAGTAGCCTTCGCGGGGCTCCCGAGGCTCAGCAACGATGCAGCCAGTGGCAAGCGCAATAAGTCCCATCAAGAAGCTGGCCTTAACAACGCGTTGGGTATCCGTCATGAATGCTCTCCGGCGCTTTAGACACCCCGATCATAACGCCCGGCCCCTCAGCAAGCCGTCGGTTTCTTCCAAGCCTTTGTGTCGGCACTCCTCTTACAAACGGCCTTGGGCGGCCGCCATCGCCATTTAGCGCAGCATCACGCTGACCCGCTGACTGATGCCGCAGAGCAGCTCATACGGGATGGTGTTGGCCCACACCGCGATTTCCTCCACCGGCAGTCCCTCGCCCCATAGGGTTACCGGGTCGCCGAGCTTTGGCGAGGTTTTCATGCCGCTGACATCGATCCCGATCATGTCCATCGATACCCGGCCTGCCAGAGGCACTCGTTCACCGTTCACGAGCACCGGCGAGCCCGACGCGAGGCTGCGTGGATAACCGTCGCCGTAGCCCACCGCCGCCACCGCCAATCGCGTCGGCCGCTGCGCCGTCCAATCGGCGCCGTAGCCCACGCGTTCGCCAATCCCGAGATCTTTCACCGCAATGACATGTGAATGCAGCGTCATCGCCGGCTTCAATCCGTAGTCCGCACCGATCGATCCGGCGAATGGCGAGGCTCCGTACAACAGCAGCCCGGGCCGCACCCAATCCGCTTGGGCTTGCGCGACGCTGAGCATGGCGGCGGAGTTGGCAATGCTGCGCTCCCCTGCCAAAGAGGCGGTCGCTGCGCTGAATCGCGATAGCTGATCCGCCGTTGTCGGGAGTTCCGGATCGTCCGCCGACGAGAGGTGCGTGAATAGGTTCACGGGACTTTGCACGGCGGGTAACGCGCACAGCGCCGCATGTGCGGCATCGAAGGCGTGGCCCTTGAATCCCAGGCGATTCATGCCCGTGTCGAGCTTGAGCCAAACCTTGAAGGTCGCGTCCTGCGGCGCGGCGCGCAAGAGTTCGATCTGTTCAGGCGTATGCACGACGAGATCAAATCCCGCGGCGGCTGCCGCTTCCAATTGACCGCCATCGAAGACGCCCTCGAGCAACACGGTGCGCGTGCGGACGCCCGCCTGCCGCAGCGTGAGCCCTTCATCGACGCGCGCCACCGCAAACGCATCGGCCGACTCCAAGGCGCGCGCCACCGCTACCAAGCCGTGACCGTAGGCGTTGGCTTTGATGACGGCCATGACGCGCGACCGCGGCGCCCATTGCCGCACCACTTGAAGATTGTGACGTAACGCGCCCGTATCGATCGTGGCGCTGACCATCGGAGTCATCGGGGGGCTACCAATCAACCGCGGAATACGCCTTCGCCATACGACTCCGGCGCGTAATTCTCGAACTTGGTGTACTCGCCCAAGAACGTGAGCTGAATGTCGCCGGTCGGACCGTTGCGCTGCTTGGCGATGATGATGTCCGCGATGCCCTTGCGCGTCGTGTTCTTGTCGTACACCTCTTCGCGATAGATCAACAGGATGACGTCAGCATCCTGTTCTAGGGCACCACTGTTGTGACTAACAATACCGTCAGCCAACCAACTCGCAGGCCCTGGAACCGTCATGTCGAAGACTTCTTCCTCGGCTTCGAGACCGACGGCGACGACGCGGTCCCAGAGGAGATCAGAGTTTGACCAAATCCTTAACGCGTCGTTGTTGAGCAGATCGGCATAGGAATTAAACGTCGCGCGTGAAGGCGAGCGTTGAAAATTAGTGCTCGAGAAAGTCGTACCGCGCCTCAAGCCTGCTTGACGCCCGGACAAACCCTGTGCGCTCATCGCTGATTTAAGTTGCGTATACATTTCCTGAGGCAAGGTATCCACGTTCGGATTCGCGCGCGTCACGGCAAGCTTTGCGGCTAAAGCTTTCGCGGGGGCTTCACGCGGTCCGAACGCTCCGACTCTGGCAAGAAACAGAGTCTGCTGCTCGGAGCCGCTGACGTATACCGACCACAGAGGTCTCCCCCTCTCTTGCTTCACTTGATAAATGCGCCCGACAATCCCTAAGCGCAGCAGCAGCGCAGCCACACCTTGGGCAAGCCGTTCGCTGCAGGTGCAGAAATAAACGGTCGGGGCGCCGCGTCGGCCTGCAGGACGAACGTGGATAGAACCATCCGTGGCCCACAAATGCTTGAGCAGCAGCCCTATCTGCTTGTCGCTCAATTGGAACACAGCACTCGGCAAATGTTTCTGATGCGAGCGCTGATTCCAGATCCCAAGGCCCTTCAGCCACGCGCCGACGCCCGCCGCGTGCCAGCGGTTGCCGTTATTCGCAATGACCAACTGATGCCAGTTGCCGCGGCCCGCATGCCGCGTAACGGTGCTGCCGAGCGCGATCGCACATTCGGTAACCAATCGACTGTTGGCTTCGGAAGACGTGGTGTAGCGCAGCGGCCGGTTCTTGAGGTAGCTGCCGTCGCCGACCAAGTGACCCAGCAGCGAGATCTCCGCATCCGTCCAAACTACGGGGTTGGTAACCGAAGGAAATCGCCTCGCCACAGCGACTCGAGAACCTGGACCTATCTCGCCGACCGCCTTCCACCCGGCCCCCGTAAAGACGCGATGATTCGCAGTTGCCCGCAGCGTTCGGCCGCTGGCAAGCGCCAATCGGAATACTTGCCGCACGCCCTTGGACCACACCAGATCGCTCTGCGCCTTGATGATTTTCTGATCCGCACTCATCGCCCAGACTTCGGGAGTCTGGCCAACGAGTTCGCGGATGGGCACTCGCCTTCCATCTGCGAGCCACACGGCGGTATCGCCGGTGACGCACTCGCGTAGATCCGACATCACCGGTTTCTTCTCGACCCGTTGTTCGACGCCGCGGTTCAACTGCGACAGCGCGATCACCGGCACCTTCAATTCCTTCGCCAGCGCCTTCAGCGACCGTGATATCTCTGAAATTTCAGTAGCACGATTTTCCTTGGTGCCGGCCACCTGCATGAGCTGCAGGTAGTCGACCACGATCAGGTCGAGGCCGCGCTCGCGCTTCAGCCGGCGCGCCCGCGCGCGCACTTCGGTGGGACTCAACGCCGGAGTCTCATCGACGTAGATTTTGGCGGCGCCCAACTGCGTCATGGCGGAGTCGATTCGCGGCCAATCGTCCTCGCTCAGTCGGCCGGAACGAAGGTGGCCCTGATTGATTCTGCCCAGCGACGAGATCATGCGCAGGGTGAGCGACTCGGCCGACATTTCCATACTGAAGATGGCCGCCGATTTTCCCGATCCCAGCGCAGCGTTCTCCGCGATGTTCACCGCGAGCGTGGTCTTTCCCATGGACGGTCGGCCGGCCACGATGATCAAATCGCCGGCGTTGAGGCCCGAGGTCATTTCGTCCAGCACCTTGAAGCCGGTGGAGATGCCGGTCAGCTTGCCTTCGGAGTGATACATCTCGTCGATGCGATTGACGACATCGGGAAGGATGCTCTTGACCGTGCGGAAGCCGACTTTGCCGCGCGAGCCGCGCTCGGCGATCTCGAATACGGCACGTTCCGCATCGTCGACGATTTCTCGCGCCTCGCGGCCCTCGGGCTCCAGCGCGCTGGTGACGATTTCATTGCCCGCCGTGATGAGCTGCCGCAGCACGGAACGCTCACGGACGATATCCGCATAGGCGCGGATATTGGCGGCGGTGGGCGTATCGCGCGCCAACGAACCCAGATAAGCAAGACCGCCCACCTGATCCAGCACGCCCTGGCTTTCCAAATGTCCGGACAGCGTGACGGCGTCGCAGGGTTGGTTGCGTTCGATCAGGCCGGCAACGGCCTCGAAAACGAGGCGGTGATCGTTGCGGTAAAAGTCTTCGGCAACCACTCGATCGGCCACCTGGTCCCAAGCGGCGGAATCGAGCATCAAACCGCCGAGCACCGATTGCTCCGCTTCGATCGAATGAGGCGGCAAGCGCAGGCCGTCTGCGGCTCCGCTCGCACTCATGGATCGATTACCAACGCGAGACGCGGCCACGTGCGATCTGCGTCCG
The DNA here is from genome assembly GCA_036502605.1 of Steroidobacteraceae bacterium. GTDB lineage: Bacteria > Pseudomonadota > Gammaproteobacteria > Steroidobacterales > Steroidobacteraceae > Bog-1198. The sequence goes on along the minus strand of DASXYI010000013.1, from coordinate 100,144 downwards.
TCGCGTAACCTTACCGCTACTCTTCGGCGACGATCGTGACCGTCAAGGTCACATTGACATCAGTGTGCAGGTGCAACTGAACCTGGTGCTCGCCGGTGGAGCGAATCGGCCCGTTCGGCATGCGCACTTCGCTGCGCGAGACGGCTTGCCCCGCTTTGACCGCGGCCTCGGCGATGTCCGCCGTGCCGATCGATCCGAATAGCTTGCCTTCCGAACCCGCCTTGGCTTTGAGCTCGAGCTTGAAATTCTCGAAATGGGCGGCACGAGTCTGGGCAGCGGCCAGATGTTCACCCGCCTTCGCTTCCAGTTCGTGGCGCTGGGCTTCGAACTTGGCGACGTTGGCGGCGGTCGCCATGGTCGCGCGGCCCGTGGGCACCAAGAAATTCCGGGCGTAGCCCGATTTCACTTTGACGCGATCGCCGATCTGACCGAGGTTCGCGACCTTCTGCAATAAAATGATGTCCATGTGCTCGCAGCCTTAATGCTGATCGGTGTACGGCAGCAGCGCCAAGAAGCGCGCCCGGCGAATGGCCAGCTGCAGCTGCCGCTGATAGTGCGCACGCGTGCCGGTGATGCGGCTCGGAACAATCTTGCCGGTCTCGGTGATGTAGCTCTTGAGCGTGGTCAGATCCTTATAGTCGATCTGCTTGACGTCGTCGGCCGTGAATCGGCAAAACTTCTTGCGGCGGAAAAAACGTGCCATGTTGAACTCCTTTGGTTACCGGGCGCCCATGGGCATGTCGTCGTCGTCGCCATCGTCGCCGAAATCATCGTGACGGCGGGCGTTCTCATCGGGCGCGCGCGCCATCGGCGAGGCCTCGGTGACCGCTTCGTCCATCTTGACGACCAGGTTGCGCAGGACCGCGTCGCTGAAGCGGAACGATCCGGTGAGCTCGGCGAGCGTCTTCTGATCGCATTCGATGTTCAGCAGGATATAGTGCGCCTTGTGCACTTTAGAGATGGGGAATGTCAGCTGCCGCCTGCCCCAATCCTCGAAACGATGCACCTGACCGCCGCCGGCACTGATGATGCCTTTGTAGCGATCGACCATCGCAGGAACTTGCTCGCTCTGGTCCGGATGAACCAGAAGCACGATTTCATAATGCCGCATTGTAGGCTCCCTACGGTATAAGCCTCCCGTTGCGAGCGGTGAGGCAAGGAGTAATGCCGGACGGCCGGCGAAAAAGAGCGCGAAGAATACGCGTCCGCCGCGGTATTTTCAACTTTCGGGTGTTGAATCAACCGTGGGTTGGGGTCGACCCGTGAGTCTGGCTCAACCGCTCCGTTGGCGGCGGGCCTCGAACAGGGCGACTCCGGCCGCCACTGACACATTCAGGGATTCGACCTGCCCGGCCATGGGGATTCGCACCACGAAGTCGCAGCGTTCCCGGGTCAAGCGCCTCATCCCGCTGCCCTCCGCGCCCAGGATCAGGGCCAGAGGCCGCTTGAGGTCGGCCTCGTACAAAGTCTGGGCGGCCTCGCCCTCGGTCCCCACCACCCAAATGCCCCGCTCTTTGAGCAGGTCCAGCGCCCTCGCCAGGTTCGTGACGGCCGCGACCGGGACGAATTCCGCGGCGCCGGCGGCGACTTTGCGCACCACACCGTCCACCCCGGCCGAGCGGTCTTTCGGGATAATCACCGCGTGGACGCCGGCCGCATCGGCGGTGCGCAGGCAGGCGCCGAGATTGTGTGGGTCGGTCACCCCATCCAGCACCAACAGCAGCGGTGCGCCGCCCGAGGCATCGCCGCTGATTTGGGTTAAATTCTCGATCAAATCGTGCTCGTCCCAGGCTTTGAGCGGCCGCACGGCCGCCACCGCACCCTGATGCGCCGCCGCCCCGACCAGCTTGGCCAGCGACTCGCTGCTGGCCGCTTGAATGTGTACGCCCGCCGCCGTCGCGCGTTCGCGCAGATCCCGAGCGCGAGCATCGTCCCGAGGCGCCATCCACAACTCCAACAATCTCTCCGGCGCTCGCGCGAGTAGCGCGCCGATGGCGTGCAGGCCATAGACAAAGTTACGTTTGGAATCAGCCACGGGCGGTCAACACGCGTGCCCGCCCGCCCGGTCAGCCACGCCCGCCGCGTCCACCGCGCTGTCCGCCGCCACCGCCACGTTTACCGCCGCCACCACCACGTTGCCCGCCGCCGCCACGCTGCCCGCCGCCCTGTCGTGGCGCACTACCGGGTCCGCGCCGGGAGCGACTTTCGGCGCCGCCAAGTCGCGGTGCACGAACGGTGCCGTGAGACGCGGCCGCATCCGGGTCGAGCAGCTCGAAATCGATCTGGCGCTGCGTGAGGTCGACGCGGCTCAGGCGCACGCGCACCTCATCGCCCATTTGCCAGCGCCGGCCCGTTCGCTGACCGACGAGGCCCATACCGCCGTTCTCCAGCTCCCAATAATCGCCCGGTATGGCGGATATATGCACCAGGCCGTCGATGGGCGCCTCTTTGAGTTGCACGAACAAGCCGAACTCGAGCGCGCTGGAAATGGTGGCATCGAAGGTCTCGCCGACGCGCGGTTGCAGGTACAGGCACTTGAGATAGCCCATGACGTCGCGCGCCGCTTCATCCGCGCGGCGCTCGCGCTGCGAACTCTCCGCGCCGAGGGTCTGCAATTCCGCGGTGCCGTACTTGCGCCCTGACGTCGTATCGTGCAAAACCGCGGCCTTCAGAGCGCGATGCACCAGAAGATCGGGGTAGCGGCGTATCGGCGAAGTGAAATGGGCGTACTCTTCCAGCGCCAGCCCGAAGTGACCGATATTCGTTTGCTGGTACACGGCCTGAGCCAGCGAGCGAATCACCAGCCCCTCGAGCAATAGACCGTCGGGCCTGGCGGTCAAGCGCTCGACCAATTGACGAAACTCGCGCGGCGTCGGTTTTGCCGAGAACGTGGCGCCCACCTGCAACGCATGCAGTACTTTTTGCAGCTCGGTGACGCGCTTGTCCTCGGGTTGACCATGAACTCGAAACAGGCTTCCCGCCTTGGCTGTACGCAGCGCCACCGCCGCCCCGACATTGGCGGCGATCATGCACTCTTCGATCATGCGATGTGCATCGTTGCGGGTTACCGCATAAAACCCGTCTATTTTGCCGTTGTCGCCGATGCGCGCCTTGACCTCGCCGCCGCGAAAATCCAACGCGCCGCGTGCGTCGCGCGCGATTTTCAACACGCCGTATACGGCATAGAGATTTTGCAGGGAGGTGCGCACCTCCGGCGTCAATTGGTCGCTCGCTGCGCTTGCGGGGTTCTCGAGATAGCTCCATGCCTGATCGTAGGTCAGCCGCGCATGCGAGCGAATGACCGCCTCATAGAACCGCCCGCGCGAGAGCTTGCCGGCCTTGCTGACGCGCATGTCGCAGACGAACGCGAGACGCTCGACCCGCGGCATGAGCGAACACAAATGATTGGACAGATGTTCCGGCAACATCGCGAGCACCCGGTCCGGGAAATAAACGGAGGTGGCGCGGGCGCGCGCTTCCAAGTCCAAGGGCGTTCCGTACCGGACGTAGTAGCTCACGTCGGCAATGGCGACCACCAGCCGCCAGCCGCCGCCGCGCACAGGTTCCGCATAGACGGCATCATCGAAGTCCTTCGCATCCGCCCCGTCGATGGTGACCAGCGGAAGATCACGAAGATCCTCGCGTCCGGCGCGGTCCTGCGCCCTGACATCGGGTTCGAACAGGTTCGCTTCGTGAAGCACGTCGGGCGGAAACTCTTCGGGCAAGTCATGACGCAGAATCGCGAAGCGCGCTGCAAGATCCGACGGCCGAACGCCCTGCAGCACTTCGACCACCCGGCCATGAGCCGGTGCATCGCCCTGCGGCCGTCGCGTGATCTCGACGATGACATTGTCGCCCTCTTTGGCGTGATGGCCGTGACGCGCGCCGACTTCGACCGAATACCAATGACCGGGGTCCTCCGGTTCGACGCGGCCCACGCTACCCGCTGCATGCCAGACGCCGCCGATTTGCTTCGGTCCCTCGCCGGTGCGGCGAATCAGCCGCGCAATGCGCCGCCCGCGTTCGTTCATGCCGACAGCCAACACTTCCACCCGATCGTTGTGCATCAGGGTCGCGGTGTCGGCGCGCGCCAGGGCCAACGGCGCGGAGCCATCGTCCGGCAGCACGAGAACGTCGCCGTTGGCGCGTCCGCGCACGCGGCCCGCCACTCGCTCGCCTTCACCGGCGGTCGCGAAGCCGTTCGGCCCCTCGATGGCCTGGCCGTCGCGCACCATCGCCGCCAAACGTTTCGCCAACGCATCGCGCTGCCGGTCGGTGTCGAGTCCCAGACGCTTTGCGAGCCGCGCAATGGTCAGCGGTTCCGGGGCTTCCGACAGATGTTTGAGCAGCAGTTCACGGCTCGCGATAGGGTCCGCGTAGCGCAACTTTTCGAGTTCTAAGTTCGGGTCCTCGCCGCGCCAATCCGTGGGCTGGGCCGGCGCGGCGTCCGATTTGGGTTTGCGCGAGCCTCTGGGACCACGTCGTGTCATAGGATCAAAGCCTTGAGCTCATGAATTCGGGGCACGAGGTTAGCAGCTTTGCGCATGAATGGGCGATACCCGGCTCGCGGACGCCGGCACCCTACAATCCTATGCCGGCCGCCTTGAGGACGTCGGTCAAAGGCGCCAGTTGCGCGGCGTAATGCCGCCACTGCGCCACCGAAGAGTCGTAAATCGGCCGCCGCACTTGCGAGGCGCTCGCCGTGGTGGTGGCGGACGGATTGCGCTGAAATTGCGCGCATGCGTCCTGCCACTCGAGGCCGCAAAACGCCAGGAGCTTGCGCGTCTCGGCCAACTGATCGGCTACCAGCCGTTCATAATTCAATTCGTACATCGCCTCCGGCATCGTGATCCGCCAATGGTCCATCAAGCGCCGGTACCCGACGTAGTAACGCGCGATGTCCCGCAAATCGTAGGAGAAGGGATAGCCGTCTTCGAACAAGGTCTTATACATGGCGTAGCCAGCGGCCATCGGGTGGCGCGTCACGTGGATGATCTTGGCGTCGGGCAATGCACGCAGAATCAAGCCGCAATACAGGTAATTCAACGGCATCTTGTCGATGAAGCGGCCGGCGCCGCCGAAGGCGCCGCGCGCGCGGCGCAGATAATCCTCACCTAGAGCCGCGAAATCCAGAGTGGCAGACAGAGACACGAGTTCGCGGCGCGGTATTTGCGCTCGTCCGCTGCGGCGCTGCACGTTGGCGACGAGAGCCGCTGCGAACGAGTCCAGCTCACCTGCGGATGACACCGACGAATGACTGTCGAGTATGCGCTCGACCAGGGTGGTGCCGCTGCGCGGCAGACCAACGACGAATATGGGTGCGTCAGCGGCGGCGTGTGAGTTCTCGGCCGCATACGGCGGCGCGCCGACCGGGCCATTCGGATCCGGGCCGCAAGGAAATGCCTCGATGATCCAATCTACGGTCGCGACGTCGGTGGCGACATCGTATTGCATGTGTTCGCGGCGTTTGTCGGCGCCGCGTCGCAGCTGCTCGAAGGACTGTACATAGTCGCCGAGATCCTCGTACTCTTTGGCAAGGGCGTAGCGGATCCGCACCTCGCCGCGCCAATCGACGAACGGTTGCGCAGCCAGCGCTTCGAGTTCGAGCGCATGATTGCGCGCCGCCGTTTGGAGTCGCAGCAGAGAGCGGTTGAAGTAGGCCTCGTAGTCCAGCGGCTTGAGGGCGATGGCTCGGTCGTAGTCCGCCTCGGCTCCCTCGAGATCACCCACGAAGCGGCGAACCGACGCGCGGTTGTAGAGGAACCCTGACACTTGCGGTGCGAGTTCCACTGCCCGATCGTAGGCCGCGAGCGCACGCTGGTGGTCGTTTGCAAAACTGCGCAAAGTGCCGACTGCATCCAGAATATTGGGATCGGCCGGCGAGCATCGTTCAACCGCGTCCGCCGCATCGAGCGCCTCCAGCCGGCGGCGCAGCGCCAACAGGCACCGTGCCCGCTGCAGTAGCAATGCGGCGTTGTTGGGATCCAAGGTCACCGCCCCATCGATCGCGTCGAGCGCGCCGCGCCAATCCTTGGCGCGCATGAGACGCAGCACCTCCCGATGCGCAATCACGGCGGAATCCTTCGGCGCCATTCAGCGCCGCTTTCGCCGGCGCAGCACGGTAGCGGCGGCCATGCCCGGAATATCGGTTTCTGAAATGAGTTCCTCGCTCATGGGTCGCCGGGTACGCCGAAGCCGGGCGCTCGAGTCGGGTCCAGCGCCCTTTGCACATAAGCGTCGATCTGAGGCGAATAGATGTCCCAAATCCGTACGAGTTCGGACACTGGATCGCCGTCCGTCCAGTCCACGCGCAGATCGACGATGGGCCAACTCATGTCGCGCACCACCAGCACACCGGCCGAATGAATCGGCCCCGCCTCTCCACCTCGCTCCGCGCCGGCCCGCAACGCTTGCAGCAGACGGCTTCCCAAATGTCCGCCTGCCGCCTCGAAGGCGGCGATCATGGTGCCGGGGACATCGCTGCTCGCCAACAGGTTCCCGGCAGCGGCGGCGTCCGTGCCGCGCGCAGAGGACGCTACGCCCAACGAATGAACCCCGGAATGAATCAGCGGCGCACCGTGAGCGGGCATCACGAGCACCTGACGATAGGCTGCGTACGGCGTTGCTCCCAAAGCCGCATCGAGCGCGCCTTGGGCGGCCCCGCCGCGCGACAAGCTCTCGAGAATGGCCGGGCCCAAGGTCGGGTCGGTGATGTTTTGCGTGGCGACGGCGCCGACGCCGGCGCGCGCGTGCGCACAACGGGCCGCCACGGCCGGCGAGGATGAGGCGATCGCGACGCCGAAATATTCCGCGCTTGGTGTGCGCGCGACGATGGAGAATGTCACCGCTCAGCCTTCATCGGGAATTACCGCAATGACGTCCACCTCGACCAGCCACTCGGGGCGCGCGAGGCCGGCGACCACGATGCCGGTCGACACGGGGTAAACGCCCTTCAACCAGCGTCCGACGGTTCTGTAGACGACCTCGCGGTAGCGCGGGTCCGTCAGATAAATCGTGACCTTGCAGACGTGCTCGAGTTGCGCGCCGGCTTCGGCCAGGAGTTGTTTGATGTTCGACATCGCCTGTTCGGCTTGGGCGCCGGCATCGCCGACCCCGACATTGACCGCCGTGTCGAGGTCTTGCCCCACCTGACCCCGAACGAAGACGGTGCGGCCCCGCGCGACGACAGCCTGGCACAAATCGTTGTCGAGCTTTTGCTCCGGATAGGTATCGCGCGTATTGAACTTACGGAGACGAGTGTGCTGCATTGGATACTCCAAAAGAACCGCGGACGCGCTCCGATAAACCAGCCGCCTTCCTGACGAAGTCCAGCGGCCCGTCCCAATCGAAATTGTTGTACACCGCTGCAAGATGCGCGAACGGCGGTGCCTGAGCAAACAACTGGAACGTCAAACGATGGCCCGCATAGTCGGAATTCAACAGGTCCCGCGCGAATGCCAGCAGCTTGCGGCGGTCATCGGACACCCAGTTCTCGTTGACCGAATAGAATTTGTCGAGCCAAGGCTTAGTCTCGGGAGAATCGAACGATGCCTTGTCCGGGGTCACGCAGATCTGCCCACCGCATAATTCACGCGTAATGTGCATCATATTGTGCAGCTCCGAACAGGCCAGAACTCGGCCGGAATACAGCAGCGATTGGTTCGGCATCAAGAGCCCGGCTGGGCTCCGTTCCGCAAGCGCAATCGCGGCGGTAAGGTGCGCGTGGATGCCCTCGCGGTAGACGGCCAGCTGCGAGAGCTTCTCCTGAACGGCTTGCTGTTTCTCCAAGCCCGTCTGTCTGACGTTGAACAGCGCTGCGCCGATCATCATGTCGGCGAATTTCAGATTGCGCTGTACGAAGGCGAACGCCGAATAGCGATGCAACGTGGCGCGAATGAATGTCGCCGCCTTGGTGTGCCGATAGAAAAGCACGTTTTCCCAAGGGATCAGTACGTCGTCGAAAATCACGAGCGCATCGACTTCATCGAATTTGTTGGCCAGCGGATAATCGGCCGCCGGCGCCCGTCCGGCAAAGCCGGTGCGGCAAATGAATTTGAGGTTCGGCGAGCCGAGATCGCAAATGAACCCCACCGCGTAATCGGAGAGCGCCGAATTGCCCCAGTTGGCGATGGTGGGTTTGGCAAAGGCCTGGTTGGCGTACGGCGCGGCCGTTTCGTATTTGGCACCGCGCACGACGATGCCTGCATCGGTCTCTTTGATCACGTGCAGCAACATGTCGGGATCCTGTTCCTGCGGCGGCTTGGAGCGGTCGCCTTTTGGATCGGTGTTCGCGGAGACGTGGAACGGGTCGCCTTCCAGCACCGCCTGAATATGGCGGCGAATGTTGGCCGAGAATTGCGGATCGACCTCGTCGAGCACGTCCTGACCGTCGAACAGCGACCACATCTCGCCGACGGTTTCGTCGCCGACGCGGGTCACGACGCCGCCCATGTCCTCGAGAACGGTGTCCGTGGCGCGCCGTTTATCCCACCAGTCTTGCTGCGTGCGCGGCAATTTGTTCGCGATGGCATTCCACTCGCCGTCCTGCTCGTACGCCAAGACGTCGCGCGTGGCAGTTTCGTGCTGCAGGTCGTAGATCCGCGCTCGAATATCGATCAGCGGTCTGAGCATCGGGTCCTGAGTGACGTCCCTGACGCGCTTGCCATTGATGTAGACCTCTCGATCGTCGCGAATGGAGTCGAGGTATTGTTTACCGGTCCGGATCATGGCGCGTTCTCCAAAGCCTAAATAAATCCGCGATTCTATAGTCTTCTGGTTCCGTATTTCGGAGGCGTGCGGGCCGTCGATTGACAAGCCGGGAATGGATGCGTACATTCCTGCGCCTCGCGCTAAGCGGCCCATCTTGCCCAGGTGGCGGAACTGGTAGACGCGCTGGTTTCAGGTACCAGTGGAGCAATTCGTGGAGGTTCGAGTCCTCTCCTGGGCACCATACCTCAAATATCCTTGTTTTTCAGGCACTTGCGAACATGGCTGTGGACCACATGGACCACGTTGATGGACCACGCACGGCACTGGCGAGCTTCGACAGCGCGGCAGGTACAGGCAGCAGCCGGTCAACTCTGGTTGGATCGTCACACGTGATCTACTACGCACGGTCGTGCATGTAATCGACTGCACGCAAGGCAACGCTCAGGAAGGCTTTGCAGCCAGACGTGTTCATCTGATTGCCGAAGGGTGGACCGGTGAGGGCAAAGCGTCAGCAGGTAACCTAGAGTTCTTCTACAGGAATGGAACACGCGTTGCGGTCACCATTGAACCAGCTGACCCTCGGTTGCCCGAGACCTGCTTATACGGTCAGCGTCGATGACAGAAGTTGCCGCTGGGCAAACCTCACGACTACGTCAAGTTGTCCTTGCATCAGCTGAAATGCGTCAGCAGGAACTGCTCGACATATCCGATGACGCTGCTGACATCAGGCGCGGTGATCTTGTCCCAGCGTGCATGCATGGCGTAGTCGCGAATCTTGGGCATCGCTTCCAGCAGGCCCTTCTGCGCGCCGGTTACTAAGCCCTTCGCCTTCAGTCCACCGACGATGTCTTGCATGGTCTTGCCGTCCACCGTGAGACTGTTCGCCAATGCGTACCTCTTGAGGGCGTCCTCAAGGGCCGCGCACGCTAGCACAGCGGCGACGTCCTTGTGACCCTCGTCAAGAGACCTCTTCGCCATCGTCACGAAGTCCCCAAAGAGTTCCCCAGAGACCTGAGCTTCAACGTCAAAGACGTAGCCATTCTCGAAGGCGTCCTTGGCGCTCCCGAAGATGTCCTTGAGGTTGTCCACGTTCGACTTCAGACCGTTGGTGCATAGTCTGAGTGCCTCAACGTAGCCCGTGTAGTGCGGCGAGGTTTCCGTGAAGACGGCACGAATCAGGCTTTGAGCGGAAGTAGCCCATCCCCTGAAGTCCTTGTAGTAGCCCTGGGAGCCCGGGGTGCCCGACCTGTGCAATGTGAGCATCTGGGCATCCTTGTGGAGATCCACGAAGCGCTGCGCGAACTTTTCCTTCAGCATATTGGACTCTCTCCGCGTGTGCGAAGCCCCCGATCATAGCTGACTGTGGACGTTGCCGGGGCCGGCATGTGGACGCGATACGCTCATGAGACCTGCTGGTAATGGCCAGCGTCGATTACAGACGTTGGCGCGCCGCTGGCCAAACCTCACGGACACCTTAGGTTGTCCTTGCATCAAGCAACGTATCGCCTGAGGTTCGGGCCTGACGTGTTCGTGAGGGTCGCGCGGGCATACCACGCGCTATTGAAGGTCTTCTACCAGCGAGGAAGCCGGGGCTTACCTGCTGCTTCGATTGCATTCACACTTGCATCGAGGTCGGACATGCTCATATTGAGCCTGCTGGAACCCCGCATGGCATCGTGCACATCGTTTCCGCGATTGCCATTACTCAGAAACGCGAACGGATCTGTACGAGGGCGGTCGTACCTGATCTGCCGCGCGACCCTTAAAGCCTTAGGGAGTTTCATAACTTACCCCCGCAGCGTTCGACGCGCCGCCAGTATGGCCTTCGCAACGTCGTCAGCCTCAGCGCGCGACAGCGCCTCATCGAGCATCTTCGCTCGCGCCGGTGAACCATTGGTGAATGCAGCACGTGCCAGCGCTTCATGATCGACGGTGTTAGCCTTGCTGGCCTTTGCGGCACGCTGGCCTATCAGCCGATTCAGGTTGTTGATGTCCTGACCAGCCGCAAACTTTGCTCGCTCCATCTGCGTGATGAACTGCTCTCGCTGCTCACCATTCAGAACGAACTCGGCAACACCTGTTTTCGCGTTGAAGGATACTTCATCGAGCTTTGCCTGCATCCCATTGAGACGCGCCATGATCAGGCCGTGTTCGTGAACGGGATCGACGTTGCGCTCGGGGACCTCATTGGTGTCCTGTGGAGGCATCTCGCCGCGAATCGTAAACTCATCGGTGCCGCTCGAATAGGACATCGCAGGCGTCGGCGCGCGGGGTGCGCTCATATCGGAGCCGCGACTAGCCTCGATAGTCTGATACACGTTGTCGACCGCTTGCTGTCTCGCTATGGCCGGATCGACGGCGGTGGACCTAGCTGGGATGTCGGCCAGCCCTGCGACGCTTGCGGGTGTGGGTGTGGGAGCCGGTGCGGCTACAGCTGAAGCGCGAGCGAGGCGTGCGGCTGTCGCGGATGCTTCAGCGCTTCCTCTCGAATTTGAGTCTTGCCACTTGGCCATACCTTCATCGTATGCTGCCTGTCTCGCGGCGGTATCGTCTGCGGGGTTGTTGTTGTTGTTGCTGGATTGGTCGGTCATGTTGTGGTCTCGTTGAGGTTTGAATGGCGCGTTAGATGAAGTGCCCGACAGATGCGCCGATGACTGTCGAGCGGGGATGATCTGGTGATGTGGTTCAGTGGAGGGGACGACGAAGACGTAGCCGCAATCGGCGAACGTCTTGCCGCAACCTCACGCGGTGGACCACTACCACGAAAGAAAAAACCTACGCCACACAGCCCGCAGAGGAGGAACAATGTGGGTTGGATTGGTGGCGTAGGGTGTGAAATTGATGGCAGCTTGGGTGAGGTGCTGCCGGGACCAACGGAGTTTGAACAGCCGCACGTTTGGGTTCTGGAATGTGCGTCACTTCCCAACCCGCAACGTCGGCGGATACTCCGATCTAATTATCAAGGAGGAGACGCAATGACCAAAATATGCTCGCAATGCGGCACAGCAGGTGATTCGAAGACAAGGACGAGTGGAAGCATTCTCATTGAGCTTGTGCTGTGGTGTTGCTTCATCGTCCCGGGCCTCATCTACAGTCTGTGGCGGCTCAGCAGTAGAAAGCAGGTCTGCCGCGCGTGCGGCGCTGCCTCGTTCGTCCCGCTGAGTTCGCCCGTAGGTCAGAGGTTGGCCGCGACCTACGGGTTGCCCAAGGAATCCGAGGGTGCGCCTAAGGGCAGCGCGCAACGCGGCTTGGCGTGGATGGCCATAGGTGTGGCAATTTTGGTCTGGGCCGTTTGGAATGCAGTGCGCCACTGAGACTGAACGCGCTTCGCGGGTCACAGCATCAACAAGGCCTGAGCCAGTCGCGTTCATTGATACTACGTTGCAGGCTATCGGTGTCGAGAAGCTGCGCCGCCAAGCTGTTGATGTCGGAAGCGCTTAGACGCATTGGCGCGAATCGGCCGCCAGCGTCGATGAAGCCGCAGTGCCGGCGCGGTGGCTGCGGCGGTGGGACGTCAAGATGGGACTCCCATATGAATAGAGCACCCGGCTGAGATGAGAATTTCCTTCCGCGTGCATGGGCTGAGAACTTCCTTTCAAATCGCACAACCACTTGAAGGCCACTAGGGAGTCGAAAGTAAGCTCTGGGTTTCTTAACTGTAGTTTTAGCGAAAATCTCAAAGACTTTGCGCATGTTCATGTGTGGTTAGCCTTGAGCAAAGTAGTCGTAGCCGAGGGTCAGCATGATTGCGTTCGGCCCCTCAAAAGAATGGTCGCCCGCGTATTTCCTGCATGCCTTGAAAACTCTGATGGCCTCCCCTTGGATCACTCCATATGCGGGTGTGCCCTTCGCGGCCGCGAGGTCGTCATGGAGCCCCTGAAGGGTCGCCAGCAGGTGTGCGTAGTGGCAGACATGACGGTAGTCCTCGCGGGCTGCCAACTCGCGGACCAAGGTGGCGAGGCGGCGTACCGCGTCGGTGTTGTGGGAGGAAATCATAAGTTGTGAATCTCTGGGTAGGTGGATGAAATGGTTGCTCGATGGGTCGGAGGCGACGCGGTACTGGTAGTGACAAAACGAATGCGGTCTACCGGTGGTGGTGGTCGAGGCGCGCCTGGGTGGTGCCAGAACGGCCATTCCCTGGCGGGTCGGAGGTGACCCCTGGGGTGACTAGGGGGTCATGGCGAAGACCGCCAGAACGTGATCACCTACGCGTCCCTTAGGCACTCTTAAGGCCAATCCTGGGGCTAACCTCGGCCAGTCCTCAGGCAACCCGAAGAGTCAGCGGCGGCAGGCCATGTTGCCCCTCTCCATAACAGGTAACGCCGGAAGATAAATTGGCCATTCAGGCCACCGCCTGACGTTTCGCCTCCTCGGTTGCCTTTACCTCCAGCGCGGGCATCGCCTCGGTCCACTTCGCGATCGCCTCCAGGGACTTTCGTAGTGCCTTCCACCGGACACCTTCCAGAGTCACCAGCCGCTGTACGTCGGTCAGCCGGTCGAGGTCGGTCAGGCTTCTCTTGAGGTCCGCAAGCTCAGCCTTGAGTGCCGGTAGCGCATCTATCAATGCCTGAGTTTTCGCCAGAGACTCCTTCGAGGTCTTAAGGCGATCCTTGGCATTCGCCAGAGCAATCCTTGCTGGCCACTTCGCTGCGTGGGTCTTCTTGTACTGCTTCACCTTCGGACGCTTCCGCTCGGTCATCGCTTGACGCTTCGATACCTCGGCCTGCTCACGGCGTTCCTCATCGGTCGGTGCGGCAGGCTTGAAGCTGTCGCCAATCTCGGCATCGGTCGCGTCCTCGAAGTGACGCTGATGCTGGTACTGGTTGTACTGAGCATCACCGCGTGGTCCACGGGTGAAGTCGTGGCGTCCTTTGGCCCTGATGGAGCCGCTACCGACCAGCCCCGGTCCGCGCGGCAGGGTTGAAATCCCTGTTACGTCACGGGGATTTGGGGTGGACTCGTCAGGTAGTGCTGTCGGGTCGAGGATCGCGAGGTCAGCGGCGGTGAAGCCGAGTTCGTCCTTCTTGCGCTTGCGTTGCTTGGCTACTCTCTGCTTGGTCATTGGATCATCTCCTGTGAATAGAATGGTTCGTGGTCGTCGACGTCGCTGTGCAGCAGTTCGTATAGAGCTTCATCGCTTTCGAACAATGCGAAGATCGCTTCATCATCAGCAGTGTCCAGGCGGACGTCGAGTAGTGATGGCTGAGGCGGAGATATGCGGCTCACGTGAGCCGCATTTGAGGGGCGGTCGCGGTAGACGGTCAGTGACTTGCTCATGTGGTTTCCTCGTGGGCAATGGCCCGTAGTTTCAGTAGTAGTTCTTTGACGGCCAGAAGCTCAGCTTCGGTGGCCGACTTGATGAGTCGGCGGACGTCGAGTAGTGATGGTTGGGTAGTTGATATTTGCGTGACGTCACGCAAATTTGAGCCACCCACAGGTGATGCCCGTTCAGTCCGCTTTCGCTCCGTAGCCTTAGCGCGCTCCAACGAGGCTTCCTTATGTGGGTTCTCTGAGTTAGCGACACGCATGGCCTGCGCGGCCGAACTGTCACTGATCTTGTGCAGCCTTAAGAACGTGCCGAACTTGCCGTGGCCCACCTTCGCCTTCGCCTCGATCAACAGAAGTCCTGCGGACAACCAGAGGTTTGCCCCCTTCAGGTCGTGCTTCTTCGCTGCGATGATCGAGCCGTATGCCTGCTGGCCCATCTGATCGAGATCGAGTTGTTCTTTCGTCTGAGTAGTCATGTGATGTCCTCCCTACGGACGTTGGTGATGGAAAAGAAAAACCCGCCGAAGCGGGTCTGGTTGGTTGTCGTGAATCAAATCGAGATCAGGTGAGCCGCTGTAGAACGTAGCCTTTGCCGGCAAGTCCTACAGCTTTGCGGGTCGTCTTAACGATGCGTCGAGTTTTCACGATGGGCGCTATGGATTTGCTTGATAGTGCTGCGATGATCTTGTTCGGCAGAATGCCGGTCAGTTCAAACACTACCTTACCGTCAATGATCGTCTCTTCGGTCTCCATAAGCAGCTTGCAAAGCGCTTCAGTATTCGCCCCATAGCCACTTGAGCTTGCCTTCGCACATTTTCCTTTGACTCGTAGTTCCTCGCCCAGTGCTGCACGCCACTCTGGCATGGGTGCCTTTGGATACATCGCTTCGTAGCCATCAGCCAACGCCTTGAACTCGCTGCCGATGAAGTGCAGCGTTGTCGGTGGTGCTCTGCCACTTGGGTCTAGATTTCTCATCCGAGTGCGCGCTGAGTTCTGCTTGGCATGGACACGAATGTGTGATGACTGCAGGAAGTTGAACTCGCTGTGGCTGGTGCTGCTGCTGCTCATGTTTGCAAGCTCGCTGGGGCCGAGTGCCCGGGACGTGAGCGACCCTACACGGGCCGCTATCGGTCCCCGTGCCTGATGGTAGTCGTGGATCTGCACATAGACGTTGCAGTTCCGCCAGTCATTGCTACCTCGCCCGCGTCCGAAATTGACGAAGTCGAACATGCGGCCATTGATCTTGACCGAGTTCGCTCCGACTACCTCGGCTCCGGCCCACTGCATCCACGACTTGAAGCTGAGCAGCCTCTTCTTCCCGTAGACAAGTACCTTGTCGCCTCCCTTCGTGTTGAGCAGTGACCACTCAAGGAAGTAGTTCATCACTGCTGCAGCCGTGAGCGCATTCGCGTAGAGCCCTCGGTCATTCATTCGACCCTTGAACAGCTTAGGCAACTCGTGAAAGTAAACCTTGATCTGTTCGTAGTTGGGAGCCCTGCTCCGAGAGATGTGCATGCCCCGTGTCAGTCGATAGACCGCATTGATTTCAGCGGTGCCGTCAAGTACTAGTGTCCGACGCTCCGGTGGTAACGGCGGCTTATAGCCGAAGAACGTTCCGCCACGAGCGCTATCCTTGGCGTAGAAGGCCATTCCTTCGCTGCATGACTGGATGAACGATAGTGCGTTGAACATCTTGGCCCGAATGGCGTCATCGAAGAAACCCATTTTGTCAGCTCGAATCAGAAACTGCATGCGCTGCTTCAGGTCATCCAAGGTCAACTCTCGGATCACTTCACGATGCCTTTCAGTAATCATCGCGTCACTTGAGGTCAGCGGTGCGATGTGCCTTTGCTCATCCTTAAGTGCGCCCATGCTGCTCGCGATGTCTCTGAGAGTTTCGACAGCGAAGTGCTTAGTGCTGAAGCCATAGCTGTGAGCTTCCTCCCCGACCTTCGTGTCCGAGTAGAGGTCGGCCAGCGCTGCGACATCTTGTGGCTGACAGGTAAATGTGTCGTCTATGCGTACTTCTTCATCGATGATGATGAGGTGTCGCTCCTTGCTCTCGTACCGGCGAATGCCCCGTGATGCACCCTTGGATTCAGCCACCCATTGGTGGTGAGTAGTAACGATCACCGGGTGTTGCTTCAAGGTTTCCTTAGAGAATGGTCGGGTGAACCGTATGCCTTTCTCAGCTTCCTCCTGAGCTAGCTCGCCGCCATCGACGTTGACATCGTGGAAGTGGGACCACACTCCGACCACATCGGCGGGTAACAGCTTCAGCAACTTCTCGTAGTCACGTTGGACCTCCGCATTGTGCTCGGAGAGGAAGGCACCACTGCGGCCACCGCTAAGGTAGAGGTACGCAAGTAGGATCAGCCCGCCGTTGGTCTTGCCGGAGCCGGTGGCCGCTGACACCACTTCAAGGTCAACAACCTTGATGGATTCGCTGTAGGCTTCCCATAGTGTGCGGGCTACGTTCTGCTCATAAACAGTTGGTCCTCGGCCGGGTGGGTGCTCGGGGTCAGCGGTCAACTTGAAGGTAGCCTCGGTCAAGTAGTCGAGGAAGCCATCCTCGGTGGGGACGGAGGGTGGATCAGACCGTCCACTAGAAGCCCTCTTATTCAGTGCATGGTCCAATTCGTTATCAATGCTAGTATCGTCAATAAAATCAATAAGTTGCATGTCATCCATAGCGGTCTCCAGGGGATAAATGAGGCGTTTCAGCAAGGGTGGTGCAGTGGCAGCGCGGGGCTGTCGTCGGCCCCGCCTCGGGTCTCGTTGGGCGAAACCTGAAGGTGGTCTAAGGGCAGTCCCAACGTGGTGCCGAGGGAACCCGACGTGGGTGGTGGGCAACACGACACCAGGACAGATCAAAGTCAATCTTGATGTCGTTGCCGAAGGTGAAGCCGAGGACCAATGTCGAAACTGGCGAGGTCAACCCGAAGGTGGTGTCAGCGGCCGCCAGGCCGCGAGTCTCGGCTCACCTCGCGACCACTCGACGTATCTGCCTACCTCACGCCACGTCGTACCCCATCTCCTTGAGGATCACACTCGGATGTGGCATCCCCTTCTCATGCGCAAACACTCGCGCCGCGTTCCACGGCTTTGCTGTCAGCCCAAATAACCGTCGATTCTCAGCTGAACCCTTCGGATGCTGCTTCAGCACATCGTGCATGACAGCCAGTTCAGCGATAGCTCCAGCGTACTTCACACAGTCGCGCAGGGATTTTTCAGGGAATACTTCACGGGCTGTGGCAACAGCCTTGATGATCTGTTCGGGGGTAACGTTGGTCATTGGGATCTCCTTGAGGTTGATGGGTGGCTGCGTCGATCAGCAGCGCTACGAAAACTCTTCGAGCCCAGGCATCGCCTAATGCGATAACCCGTCCCAATTGAGTCGCCGGTTGCGCATGCTCGAATCGGCAGTTTTCTAGGTTTATACAATAGTGGTGCCTAACTGTGACGCCTCCCAACCAATTGATCCTGCTACATAAAGTCCGTCCCAGCTATCACCACCCAGAAAATTCAATCGTAATTCAACCTTAATAATCAACAAGTTGATCGTTACACCCTGAGCTTGACATGGCTCAGGAATCCCACTACCGTGAGGGTCATGAGCAGATCCCCCATAGGTCGAGTCTTCGAACGAGCCACCCCAGAGCAGAAAGCTCGGCACCGAGTGATGAACCGGGCAAAGGCTGCCTCGAAGCTCGCCCTGGTCGCGTCGATGGCTCGGCACCAGGTGATCACGCAGCACTTGCGGCCGATGGTCCTCGCTGGCATGGGTTTGAGTGCGATGGCCCGCCAGCTTGAGACTGACTCAGTCCTCACACCGACAGGCAAGATATGGTGGAGTGCGCGTCAGGTCAGAGCCGCGCTAAGGTTCGCTCTGCGAGGGATGCGGGGAGTCTCTACCGAAATCAAAGCCGCATACTTGGGCAACGAGCCACCACTCCGACGACGACGGCCCAACAAGGTTCGAGTGAAGGGTACCAACACGTGGCTGCCCCCGACGCTACCAGAGCCGCCGCTACCGGGTGGCACCGGGTATGCGAAGACCGGCCGGAGACTGCTCAGCAAGCTCACGAAGCGTCCAGCGGCGGCAGTTCCAGGTGCCAATGAAGAAGGGCCAGCTGTTAGTCGCTAGCCCTTCGTGGTTGTGGCTGAGTTGATTGCGTTCAGCAGGCGCGACCGATGAACCATTCCCGCTTACCGACAGCGATGTAGAGGTTGCCGGTGAAACGACTCAGTCTGGTGAACTCGATTACGATTCGCATGGTGATGTCTCTCGGTGGTGTTGATGTCGCGACCAAGACTATCCACACGTGAGCGAACAAAAAAGGGTGACGCTGCAGTAGCTGTATTGATGCACTTACTATAATGAACGAAGATGCGCTAAGTGCCTTGTTTTACAGGGTTTGCTCATCGGTGAGTCAAGAGAAACTATTTTCAAGTGAGTGATCCAAACAGTGAACAGCATCACACAGCAAGCAAGCCAAGCTCACCGGCAAGACGCTCAACGGCAGCCTCCAGATTCACTTCGGCAGCCTTAAGGACAGCCAGCAGCGACCTAAGGTCAGCATTTCGACTCGCTGGGTCTCCACTGTGTAACGTGAACGCAACCTCGCTCAGTTCCAGGCAGGTAGTCTGGATGTTCTGCAGCCGAGTGAACACCTCGTCGCGCTGAGCGGCAGTGCGCTCGATGGTATGGTTGAGCAGTGCAGCGTCACGTGCCGGTGCGCGCTCGGCTTCGATCTCTTCGTAGGATCGCAAGCTGTAGGGTCGTCGATGTCTCGTCATGGTGTGGTCTCTTCGTAAATCGGCTGGTAGTTGAGTTCAGCTTCGTCGAAGCGACAGCCCTTGGAGATGTTGTCGCGACCGAGCTTGAATTGTAGGTTGTCGGCGACATGGAGACCGCTGGCGATTTGTACGAGCTTGCCGCCGATGTAGATGGAAGCCTTCAGCGGAATTACGTGGTCAAGGTGTACCTCGGATTCGTCGACCAGCATCAGAGATGCGTAAACCCAGCGGGCTGCTTCCAAGTGGGCAATGGCTGCGAGGTCGGACCAGGAAGGGCAGGCGTTGAGCTTGCGCGCTCTGCGGCGGGCACCATTGGCTCTGACAAGGTCGGGGCGGGCCTTGGCCCACGTACTGGAACGTTTTTGATACTTCGTGGGGTTCTTGTTGTACTGCTGCTTCCTGTAAGCGCAAACCTGCTCTGGATTCGCTTCGCGCCACCTTTGGATAGCCATGTTGTGCTTCTCTGGATTCGCTTCGCGCCACCGTTTGTTGCGCTCGTTGTGCCACTTGCGCTGCTCGGGTGTCATTACCAGCACTCGTTTAACTTTGGCTGTCATTAGGTATTCTCCAGGGAATTGTTAGGAATCGCGAAGTCACCGAGTGCTGCTTCCTCGCGCTGTCGCTTCGCGTTGTCCGCCCGCGTCCGTCGCTTCAGTTCGTTGAGGAATGCTCCAGCGAATAAGGAGAACTGGGATGCGATGTGCGCTCCGCTCGCTGCGAGGTCAGACTTCCTCGGCTGTGGTTGCTTGCATCTACCGAGACGGATCAATGCACGCGCCAGCCCAATGTCACGAACAGTCGTGTTCATAATCCTTTCAGGGTGAGCCAACTCAAATGCGTAATAGCTCAGGGCAGTAACCAGTAGCCTGCGAGCGTCAACAGGTTCCCCGGGCTTCGAGCGCACGCTGCTCATGCGCCCCGCTAGGTATCGCTCGTAGGGCGCGTCCGTCGACGCTGTGAAGTGAAGCAACCGGTGCGCACGTTCAAGTGCAATCTTGACCGCTGGTGTGTTGTGGTAGAGGTCGAGACCGTGGCCGAGCCACCCGACGAACTGCGCAAGCTCAGCGATGGTCACCGTGGTCGCCTCTATGTGGCCGTGTTGGAATGCACGGTGAGCGTGGCGAGTGCAAAACGGTGAGCCGAAGTGGTGTGGTCTTCGTATACAAGATGGTGCGCTGCATTGGTCACGTGCACGCATGCCGGTGAAGTTCGCAGCGGGTGTATAGCGTTGACGCATGGTGGTTCTCCAGGAGCGCCGTAGCGACTCCGTTAGGTGTTGCTGAACGAGTGTTCAGGATCGATTAGGTGTGGCCTTAGGTTTGGCTTAAGGGCAACCGGAAGGTTGCATGTAGGTGTGTACTGCTGGCCGCGAGCCTGAGCGCCCCGCCAGCCAGCCCCGGCCACCTCGACCCCGCCCCAGGTGCTCGTCAGGACCTCGTGAGGCTGGCCCCAGGTGACCCTGAAGGTAGCCACGCGAGCCCTGGTAGCGCGGTCGGGACACGATCTGTCTACGGGCTAGTCAGTAGAATCAATAGGTTGCGTGCACCGTGGCGTGGCTGTGTGCCAAGTATCGAGTTGGATGACCGCAAGCGAGGCCCCGGTTGGCCTGTTTGGAGCGTTGACTGGCCGGCGGCGAGGTAGGGCAAATCGACCACCCGACGGCCTGCCTGAGATTCGTCCGGGAGGGCCATGGGGGAACTCGCGTTCTATAAGATCGATGATCCCCTCGATGATTTTTCAGGAAACGCCACCCAAGCAGCGGCCCCCTCGGTCACTTTGGGCCAATCCTTAGGCCAACTTTGCGTCCACCTAGCACCCCGCTTAGCACCTGCCAAGCAGCTACCTCCGTGGACAGCCGGTCAGAGTGATCATTGTGCGTTTACATGTCGATCTGGGAGCGGCGATCGCCCCCGGGCAAGGGGTGAGGTAGGGGTCAGGCTGGTGTCGCTCCTGGCGTGCACCGTTAGGCTTCCCTGGCGAGTCGTGAGGTGGGCCTGAGGTGACGCTTAGGTGGACTCGTCGTCCTCCTCCACATACTCCTTCAGCAAATCTGAAAGCCGATCGCCGTCGGGCGTGGCCATTGGCTGAGGCGTCGCATCGGCAGGCTGCGGTCGAAAGTCAACACTGGCGTCGATGGCCGGCGCGCTGTCCTCGTCGGCATCGTAACTGGCCAGTAACCCCGCCAATCTATCATCGCCCTTGCCAACGTTCCTGGCGGGTGAAGTGGAATCTGCCTTCTCCAGAAACTTGATAGTCTTGTCGATCAGGGCAATCGAGGGTGGCGTTCCATCCCTCTCATGCTGCATGTAGTGCGTTTCGAGTCCCCATGCAACACGCGCATGGAGATAGTCAAGCTGTGACTGGTTCGCACGTCCGCCACCCTTAAATGGCCGCATGGTGACCCTATCGGGCGCAGTCGTGGCACTCGGCTTCTTCGGTGCCTTCGCCTTCGCGTCGTGGCACCCTTTGCAGACGTAGTTCCGAGTCTTCGCGAAGCTTGGATACCAGTTGTCGGAGGTGAGCACGGCCGCGCATGCCTTGCAGGATTTAGACGTGGTGGTCATGGTGATCTTCCTTGGTGATGGTTGGTCGAGTAGAGAACAGCTTTGAACGTTGTTCATCGGTTAGGGCTTTCCGCCAGAAGCCAGCGTCATTAGCTGCCCAGCCCATGGCGCGGAGTTCGTCGACAGTGAGGCAGTGTCGGCCTGCGGCGTAGTTGCCTGTGCGGTGATGGTCGAAGGCGGATGTTGATTTGAATAGCAGCCCGCACGCTGAGCACTGGCAACGGTCGCCGGTGAGCGCAGGGCGTGAAGTGATGGACATGATTTGTCTCGGTGGTGATGGTTGATGTGTGCGAGCCCGCGAGTGCGGGACGCAGGAATGTGAAGGCGTCGACGTGGTATAAGTTGCGGGCAATGGAGGTGCCTGATGTCCGGTGAAGAGCTACTTAAGATGACCGAGAAGGTTTCGCCCGCTGTCACGGACACGCAAGCGATCCGCGACAAGATCTTCGAGCAGTTCGACGCGGCGACTTCGAGCAAGGAGCGGGACTCGCTTTTGGCAATGTTCGCCGCGACCATGGACGTCGCAGAGAGTTGGATTGCCCACAGCGGCACTGATCAGGAGCTAGCGGAGTTCAGAGAAAAGCGTGCGGACGACTACACCAAACTCCTCGTGAAGGAGAGCACCGTTGATGGTACGACTAACAGCACGGTCTCACCCGAGGCGTTCATGGCCGTGACCAACCGCGAGATCGCAGCTGGCCGCATGACTCCTGACGATCCGATACGTCAGATTGCCATCAAGGCAGCAGCGGCTCCACATCTCTCGCACGCCGAATTGCTCGCGCAGCAGGAGATGAAGGAGAGATCGGACATATCAATCCAAAGTCTTAAGAACGAGATAACGGGAGCGAAGAGCTTCCACATCGCCGATATACGCGCCAAAATTCTAAGGGAATTCGATGCCGCTTACACGAGCGATCAGCGGGGCACCGTGCTCGCGATCTTCAAGGTGGTAAACGACGAAGCTGAGGGAAGACTGGCCGGTCTCGGCGGCGACCAAGCAGAGTTGTTGGCGGACTTTCAGAAAGCTCGCGAGCAGGACTACAAGATATGCATCGTGAAGGAATGCACCGTCGGCCTCGACACACCAGTAGTCGGCGGGGACATCTCGGTGGATATGCTGATGGCCGTTACCAACCGCGAGGTCGCCGCTGGCCGCATGACTGAGGATCATTCAATGCGGAAGATCGCGGTAGACGGAGCAGCGGCTCCGCATCTCTCGCACGCTGAATTGATCACGAAGCACGCAAAGTTGAAGGAAGACTCGGCGAAACCGAAAGTCGCGCCCGTACCGCAAACGTTCGGGCAGAAGCTCAAGGGCCTCTTCAGGAGATGGGCGTGATGACGTGCGGTGCAGAAGTCTCGGACCATTTCAGCGCATGGATAGCGCTCGGTGCCGCAGGGATAGCGCTGGTCGCGACGCTTTCGGGAGCCGTGGCCACATCAATCCTAGAGGGACGCAGAGATGTCAGTCGGCGAGCCCACGCGGATCAGGTCGAGAAGACCAAGCGGCAGCATGAGGCAGCCGTCAGGTTCCATGACGAGCGCTTGAACGCCTACGTCGAATACATCAGCACGGTCACAACATTGTTCGCCACGGCCACGGTCTGGCTTGTCCACGGAGCCGAAGGGTCTTTCAACAACTACGCGAGCCAGCAGAACAGTCTGAGCCCGTACACCAAAGCATTCACGCGCGTCACTATGCTCGCTAAGCCAGAACTGAGCGCCAATGTTCGCGAGGTGCATTCCTACGTTCATCGACTCGTCAACGATCATGCACCCGAGGCCATGCAGCAGATTGTCGATGAATCTCTCAGTGCGCGTGCTGCGTTCGAGACGGCTGCGAAGAAGGAGCTAGGAATTGGCTAGTAGTGCTCCCTGAGGAAACCTCTGCGGCCTCCTGCGGTGATACCTCGGGCTGTTCGAGGGCACTCAAGGCCATCGCCAGCGAGTCCGGGGCCAGCTTGGCGTACCTCTCGGTGACCTTGACGCTGCTGTGGCCGAGCCACTTCGACACCGTGTAGATGGGCACCCCGCGCTGCACCAGCCGAGACGCGCAGGTGTGGCGGAGGATGTGCATGGTGACGTCAGGGCAGCCTGCGGCGAGCGTAACGACACCGAAGAGGTGGCTGCACCAGTCCCAAGGTTTCTTGGAGGACAGATCGAGACCCTCCAGCATGGCCCGCTCGGGTGCCGTCAAGAGGTACTCAGCTGCCACCATGGCCCGGGAGGTCAGCGGGACGCGCCGGCCGTCGGCGGTGCGGGTGCCTGCAGCCTTGGTCGTGCCGTGCGCCAGGTCGGCGTGGCCGTCGACGATGGTGAACTTGAAGGCCTCACTGAAGCGGAACCCAGTGTCGAGTAGGAACGTCGTGAGGTTCCGCATGAAGCACCACTTGCCAGGCTCACCATACATGGCGCGGTGAGCAGCATCACGCTTGTCCAACTCCGCGAAGATTGCCTGCTCCTCCATCAGGGTGACGTAACGTTCCTTGATGTTGTTCTCGGCGTAGTGGGGCATCTTGGGGCGCGTATACAGCTGCGGATCGTCCTCGTGCAGCCGCGTCAGGCAAGTCCCGATGGCAGACATACGCCGGTTGACGGTGGCCGGCGCGGTGCCCTTGGACAGCCATAGCTCGCACTTGGCGCGCAGTGACTTGGTTGAGACGTCCTGCACCTTGACGCCAGCGAACTCACGCATGAGCCCAGTCACGACTCGGCGCATGATCGTGCCTTGCCGCTGTCGCTGCCAGTGCAGCATCCAGCACGTGTCGAGCGCCGCTGATAGGTCGAGCCGGTTGTCGATGGCAGCAGTGGATGGCGCGACCATCGCGGACTGCACGATGCGGCCCGCTGCCTCGTACGCTTCAGCCTCGACAGTCTTTCTGGTGCTCAGCCGGCGGCGCTTGCCATCGGGCGGTACAAAGTCAACCCAGTACACTTTTCCATGTTTGGTTAGTTTCATGTCTTGTCCTTGGTGCGCTTGGTGCGTGATGGTCTTCTAGTTGATTTCATAGTTACTTGAACGTTGCCAGAGATGCTCGTGAGGTAGCCGTCAAGCTGGCCAAAGGTCACCTTAGCAACCTCCTTGCGCAATGTTTCTAGTTGAACTCCTGGTGAGTAACCGCCGCCAGCGTCACCATAGGTCAAACTCTTCTTGCGCGAGTGTCCGACGAGCAGCTTTGCCGATGACTCAGGTACCCCACCCTCCTCGCAACGCTGTAAGAACGCATTCCTCAGCGTGTGGAAGACGAGTGCCGGATCATCGAACCCGATCTCTCGTATCAGACTGCCGAATCGTTTTCCCAGGTAGTGACTGCGCTTCGCGTCTGCGCCGCCAGTCAACAGCCCAGGGATTAGATAGCCATCACGTGACTTGCTCACAAGTTGAGTAATCAGGGGTCGAAGTGCGCTGTGTATCGGAACTCGGCGCAGCGCTGCTTTGGTCTTGCCTTCGCGAACCGTCAGTGCGTCGTTTTCCACATCGCCGGTGCGTAGGCTAGCAACTTCCTCGCGGCGCATCCCAGTGAAGGTTGCAATTGCTGTGAGAGGTAGCAATGGATCGTTGTTCGATATGGCCCGCATGAGCTTGAGTAACTCGTCGTCCGTCCATGGTCGTCGCTTCGGTGCAGTCCCGCGCGTGGAACCCTTGACCGTGCCCGACATACCGCGCCATGGGTTCACGTCGACCAGACCGCGCCCTTCGAGCCAGACCCAAAACGCCGAGAGATTCGAGAGGATGTCTTTGACGGTCTTCGGTGCGTGCCCCTGGGTCAATAGTGATTCAGTAACGTAGCGACCTGCGATCTTCTTGCTGATCGATGTCACTTCGCGGTCTGTCTTGAGCCAATCCCGAAGTGCGTCCAAGTGTCGCTCCTTCTCGCGTAAGGTCTGCTTGCGAACACGCGAGGCGACCTCAGTTAGGTATCGCTTCACAGACTCCGACAGAAGCTCGACCTCGTCACCCCCAAGAACACGCTGTGCGAGTTGGTGCATACGCTCATACGACTCGTCCAGGTTGTTGGGCTCTCCAGTCTCAGCGTTGAACCCGTTTATCCGGCGAAGCAGTTCAAGCTGATCATCGACAGCGACGTCTAAGCCTGCCTCGGCTGTGCGTTCGTCGATGATGCCTTCCTGAAGTGCCCTACGCTGACCCTTGGCTATCTGAAGGATGTACTCGGCTGACTCCTTGGGAAGAACTGCGGTCAACTCGGACTGCGTCAACACGCGCTGTAGCTCGGCTAGTACTGCGTGCTTCCTGCGGTTAGCTTCTTGGATGTCGCGCGTCTTCAGCGTGCGAAGGAGTTCCGTTCTACCTACCGTGGTGCGAAGGTGAGGCGGAACGATGAGCCGCGCGAACCAGACGCGGCGCTTCAGTTTTAGGTGTGAGGTATCCATGGGTCTGCATAGTAGCAGATGGACCACAAATATGGACCACGGCTACTTCACAGACTCTATAATTCAAGTCATTCCGTGAGTTGCATCCGGTAGGATGAGAGTCCTCTCCTGGGCACCAATCCATTTTTTCTATTCAATTTCAATGAGTTACGATTTCCAATCGTTTAGAAACTCTTTGCTACCGTGATTCGGAGCGAAATCGGCTCGAGCGGATGCATATGAAGCATTCCACCCACCACCGAGCGCCGACGATTCTGTGCCCGCGAGAACCCACTGTGCGAGGCCCAGAGTGCATACAGCACTGCCCAAGAGGGCGACCACGATCGCGCGAATATAGCGCGCCGAATTAAAAGAGTTGCTCGCTGGTGGTGCGGAAGGAGCGCCAAGCAGCACAAACAAATGGCGCAGGGATGCATGGGTGCAACGCATAAACTCCCGCTTTTTCCGTAGAACTCCATGCGGTTGTGGCACGCGCGACGCACTAGGCACGGCATTTGCACGGCACAAGATTAAGAAATGTGCGTCTAGGGTTCCGGCCCGCCTCGGCGGGCGGCTGGTCCGAGAGAGGCAGTCCTTACACCAAGGATACACGGCGGGATAAAAGCCCGGGAGAACAATGTCGAGGAGGCCTACGCGTCCTCGGGATGGGCTCCCTGTTGGGAAAATCCCGAAGCTCGAGAAGAACCTCCTCAAGGGTGGCACGGCCACGTCGAATCGAGGAGTTCCCTTTGAAGACCAATCCCCGCACGCGACATCAACTCGGCGCCGTGTCGTCGCTGACCGCAGCGGTGCTGACCGCTCTCTACGGTGCGCCCGTCGGCGCCGCGCCGGCGGCGGCGGCTTCGGAAAATGCGTTGGAAGAGGTGGTCGTCACGGCGACCCGTCGCGCGCTCTCGGCTCAGGATGTTCCGATCAGCATCACCGCGGTATCGGGTGCCGCGTTGGATCAAGCCGGCATCGAGGATATCGCCGGCCTCGCACATTCAATGGCCGGAGTGAATTACACCGATAGGGGTCCCTTCGGCGGGGTCAATGGCAGCACGCTCATCATGCGCGGTTTGAACAGCGAGTCGCTGGCCTTCCAAGAAGGACTCGCGACGTCGGTCGTGCCCCCCGTGGCCACCTACGTCGACGACACGCCGTTGTTCTTCAACATGCGCCTGCAGGATCTCGACCGTGTCGAGGTGCTGCGTGGCCCCCAGGGCACACTCTACGGCTCCGGCTCGCTCGGCGGCACCATGCGCTTCGTGCTCAATGCCCCTGACCCCAGCGGGTTTGACGCCAAGGCAGAAGTTGGCCTCAGCAAAACCGCACACACGCATACGACCAACGAAGACATCAACGGCATGATCAATCTGCCGCTGTCGGATACCTTCGCGGTGCGCATCAACGCCGGCGCCAGCGACGATGCGGGCTTCATCAATCAAACCAACTTGTACGTGCTCGACTCTTCTGGCGTGCCGGTATTGTCGCAACCGACGACGCCGAGCAATCCGGCCGGCTTGAATCCGCAAATCGCGCCGAAAACGTATTCCCAGAACGGCGTCAATTCATACCAGTATCGGAACGCGCGAATATCGATGTTGTGGAAGCCGAGCGAGGAACTCAAGGCGCAGCTTTCATACTATTACCAGAGGTCGACCGCCAACGGTTTTCCCTATGCGGCGACCGGCCCGCTCGCTTACACCCAACCGATTGCGGCGGCGACCCAGTTTCTGCCCAATGGACAACAAACGCCCGTTTCGTCGCCGCCGAACCTGTTGTCTCTTGCCCCGGCCACCCTGCCCGCAGGAACCGATCGCCTGACCAGCGCGAGCAACAGCTTGGAGGGCACCGCCGATGACGTCAATGTGGTCGCCTTGAACGTGGACTACGATTTTGGGTTTGCCACGTTGACCTCGTCCAGCTCTTGGGCGCATCACAACAACACCACTCACGACGATCTGACGGCCGAGTACTCGAACTTCAATTTCTACCAGAATCTGTATGGTCAAAATCCACGCAATATCATCAACGCACTGGATCAACTCGACGATAAGATTTATGCGCAAGAATTTCGCTTGACATCCAAGACCGGCGGTACCTTCGATTGGATCGGGGGGTTTTTCTACAAACACCAGAAAACCTTCATCCAAGAGCATGAGTACTATCCGGGGTACAACGCCTTTTACAACGCTTGCGCCAATTCCGGTTTGTACCCCCCGACGGACTATGGCGGCGTCAACGCTTCGGCCTGCGGAGCGGGCGAACAGCCTCCCGGGACGATCGTCGACGGCATCTCGAATCCCCTCGACCAAACCTACATCGGCGACGTCGAAACGACATTCAAGGACATGGCGGTGTTCGGCGAGTTGACCTGGCATTTGACCTCGGACTGGAGCCTGACCGGCGGAACCCGCGTGTTCAAACAAACCGTATCGCAGGCCCAACAAACGGGCCTGCTCTTCGACGGGCCCGGCTTCGTCTCGGGCAACAGCTTGAGCGACCAATGGAGAAAAGCGCTGTGGAAGGTCAATACCGCGTATCAGCTCGACAAGACGAATCTCGTCTACGCGACCTGGTCGCAGGGTTTCCGGCGCGGCGGCGTCAACGCGCTCCCGCCGAATCAACCCATTCCGGCACGTCAGGGGACGGTTGGAACGACCTGCCCGGAAGGGAGTCCGAACGCGGGCTTTTATTGTCTCAACCAATCGCTGTTGACGTATCAGCCAGACAAGGCGGACAACTACGAGATCGGCATCAAAGGTGTATTGAATGGTCGATTGAGCTATTCGGCGGCCGTCTACGACATCCAATGGCACAACGTTCAGGAAGGCACCTCCCTTACGCCGCTGTCGCTGCCCTCGGCCGCCAACGTCGGTAACGCCTACAGCCGCGGCCTCGAGCTCGAGGCGACTGCGAGCATCACGCAGCATCTGGCGACGAAGCTCGGCTATACCTATGACCAGACCAAGTTGACCTCGTTTGACTTCGTGTTTTCGCAGAATGTCACCGTTCCGCTCCCGCCGCCGGGCGGTCCCTTGCCCGGCACGCCCAAGAACAGCGTCGCGCTCAGCGTGGAATATGCCCACGCGCAGTTCGCGGGAGGCGAGTTGCGGTACGCGCTCGACTCGCACTACCAGAGCAAAATGCTGTCGTCGATTTCGGAAACGTCGCCCATCGTGCCCGGCTACACCATGCTGGACGGGCGCGTCGGTTTCACCCGTTCGCACTGGCTTGCAACCGTCTACGTCGACAACATCACGAACACACTCGGTATCAACGCAATTACAGACCCGACATTTTGGGGTAATCGTACCCAAGCCGTGGTGTCGCGGCCGCGCACGTTCGGCCTCACCGTCGGATATTCGTTCAAGGAGCAGTGATTCTTAGTTGCCTGCGAGCCGCAGCAACGCGGCCATCAGTACCTGAGCTCCCGCGGCGACGTCGGCCGGGGCAGCGAATTCCAGCGGATTGTGGCTCACGCCGTCGCGGCAGCGAACGAATATCATCCCGGCCGGACACATTTTTGCGACGAACAGCGCGTCATGAAATGCCCCGGACACGAGTTCGAACACAGGGTAATCGTATGACCGGGCGGCGGCGGCGACCACGCCCACGACCTCTGCCGGAAACATTTCAGGTGCATGGTAAAACAACTCGCGGATTTTCAGCTCGAAGGGTCCCGGCGCAGGGGTCGCGCGCAGGTTCTGACAGAGCTCATCGAATGCGCGGGCGTCGGCGTCCCGAAAATCGACTGTGAAGGTGACGCGGCCGGGAATGGTGTTCGGAGTGTTCGGCTCAACTACCACTCGCCCGACCGTGAAGCGGCAGCTCGCCGATCGTTTCAGGCAGCGCTCGCGCAGCGTGCCGATGAGGCGCACCGCGCCTTCGAAGGCGTCGCGGCGATATTCGTGGGGAGTGGTGCCGGCGTGCGCGGCGACGCCTCGGACCTCGTATTCGAGCCAGAGACAGCCCTGGATGCCGACCACTACACCGACCGGAATTCCTTCTCGATCGAGACGAGGGCCCTGCTCTATGTGGGCCTCGAGGTAGGCTATCGGCGGCGGGCTGCCGTGGCGCACGGCGGCCTCGGGAAGCGCCGCGAGCGTATCCGCCAACGCGTCACGCAGCACCGTACCCGAGGCGTCGCGCACAGGCAGCACGTCGGCGAGCGAGCGCACTCCGGCAAAGACCTGCGAGCCCATGGCGCCCGGTGCGAACCGACCGCCCTCCTCGTTGCTCCATGCGACGACGTCGATGGAGCGCGGCGGGCGGATGCCTGCCCGCGACAAGGCGGCGACCGCCTCCAAGCTTGCGAGTACGCCGTATACGCCGTCGAAGCGCCCGCCGGTTGGCTGACTATCGAGATGACTGCCGGTCAGCACGGACTCCAGCTCAGGCCTCTGACCCGGATAACGGAGAAAGAGATTGCCTATCGAATCCTGGGACACTTCCAGGCCGCACTCGCATGCCCAGCCGAACAGCAGCCGACGAGCCGCACGGTCCTCGAGCGAAAATGCCGGTCGATCCACGCCCGTCTCGCCGCGTCGCCCGATCTCGGCCATGGCCATCAGGCGCGACCAGAGCCGTTGCCCGTCGATGCGGGACTCGGCGTCGTCAGCCCTCGAGGACGGCATATTGCGCCGAAACCGGCCGACCGGAGTTGATGCGAATGACGTCCTGAGGACATGCCGACATCACCATGATGCAATCGACGAACGCGCGAAAGACCACGCTGTCGCCTGGTTTCGCCACGGTTTCGCACCACTCCAGATCTCCGGTCGGCAGTACCGGGATGTTCATCCACAGGTTGAAAGACGCAGGGCACACGGGCACGGTGATGTCGAGCGATTCGAGAGCTCGATGCAGATTGTCGGCGCAACTGGCGTGGCCTTCGGCGCAGCCCAGCTTTGCATACCGCGCCGGATCGCACGGAGCGATTACCGTATCGTGTACGCCGGGCGAAGTATCTGATTCGAAAGCGAGCATGGCTTCGCGCCGATTGTCGACGAGAATGTCGCCGATCCGCGGCGTGAGCCGGCTGAGCGTGGCGCGCGTGTGCTCCATCGAAAGATAGATGCCGGGATCCCGCGCGTCGAAGGCCCAAAAATCGACGACCTGGTGTCCAAATGTATTGATGATCTGCAACGCCTGGCCGCGATCGACCCTAACGGCCCGCCCTTGGCGAGCGGGTACTTCGTGTATAGACGGCATGCAGGTCACCCCTTCTCTGTTTCGTAGCCTACCAAAATGCCGTCGGCGAAGCTGCTGGTTCCGTTATCCGCTGGTCGGACGAGACACCGCCATTGACGGCAGGCGTCATGAGGTATTTCATCCGCTCAGCGGCATCGAGGTGAGTGCAGCATCGAGGTGAGCCATGATCAGAATCGATATCCGACGGGTTAAGGCTGAGGAAGAGGGCACTCTTCGCGCTTGGATGGCTGAACTGAATCGGCGCGGCGCAGAAGTCTCCGAGACACTCGCTCGGGAAGGCACGCGCCATGAACAAGCCTATCTATTGAAGACTTCGGACGGCCCGATTCTGATCTATGCAATGGAGGCCGGCGACCAGGACCGCGCGGCGGAAGCTTTCCGCGACTCCCATAGCGCTATCGATCTGGAACACAAGCGGATCATGAAGCAGGTTCTGGCAGGGACAGCGCATGCGGAGCTTGTGTACGAGTGCGTGATTGGCGACGCGGTCTCGGTGTAGCTACTCGCCGAGCAGACCCCTGAACAGATCACCGCGCGGCGTGCTCGAAGGTTGAGGGCAGATCGTCCTTGGCAAAGAGGCGCCCAGCGCTGCACCGGCGATTGGCCCCCATGCGGAGACTTGGTAGCAGCGGTCGTTGATCCACACCACCCACTCGCCCGTATCCGATCTGAACTGATCACCGGCGCGGTGTAGGAGTGGCGCGAACCCGCGAGAGCTTGCCAATGCAGACCCTGATCTGTCGGCGGCGGCCGGAACATTATTGTCATCGGCCACAGCCTCGGCGGCCTGACGCGCTTCCTCCTCCCAGTCGACGTCGCGACCCGGCTGTTTATTCTCAGGAGAAGACGGCGGCGGCACGACAATGGTCGAATCAGTGTTGGACAACGGCGGAAGGTGCCTATCGGGCGGGAACATGCGGGCCGAGAGCGGGCTACCCCTGGGTAGAGTGTTCAAGGGCAGGAAAGACACCTCGACGGGGCTAAGCTCCGCAACCAAGAAAATCCGATAGCTCGACGCGCTGAGCAAAGCGGTGACCAATGCCGCATGAATTGCGATGACCGCAATGAGTGCGAGGTATCTGGACGATCTCGATTCCGCGGAATCTTCCATGTCCAATGCTTGCTCATATCGGCCCCCGGTGGCAAGTTAGGCGGAACAGGGGCATATTGGCCTTATAATTAATAACAGCAATCGAGGTAGGGAACCCTATGTCGTCATTCCTGGATCGAGAAGTCACCATCGCGCCGGCGGGCTTCAATCGTTTCTTGGTGCCCCCCGCCGCCCTCGCCGTGCATCTGTCGATCGGCCAAGTGTATGCATTTTCGACTTTCAATTTGCCTCTTACCAACACCGCGCGGGATCCGCGCCCCATGGCGGCCTAGCGCAGCCGGAGGCCGCTGCCGGGATCGAACAGCAAAAGATCGGGCGCATGGACGCGAAGTCCCACTCGCTCGCCGATCTTCACGTCCAGCCGCTCGGTGGTGAACAGACGAAACGGCTGTCCGGCCAGCCGTAGGCGCAGTATCATCGCGACGCCGGTAGGCTCGACCAGATCGACCTCGGCGGGTACGCCCGCCGCCGCCGATTGCAGCGCGATGCGCTCGGGCCGCAGACCCACCAGCACCCGCTGGCCGGCGGACATGCCCGCGGGCCGCTTCACCAGGCCCAATGGCGTGTCGCCGACCATTACTGCCGCGAATGCCGGAGCCGGTGGATGATCCTGCAGCACACCGTCGATAAAATTCATGGCCGGCGAACCCATGAAGCCGGCGACGAAGACATTGGCGGGATCGTCGTACAGTTCATTGGGCGTACCGACCTGCTGCACCACCCCGTCGTTCAAAGCAACGATGCGATCCGCCATGGTCATCGCCTCGATTTGATCGTGCGTCACGTAAATCGAGGTGGTGCCGAGTTCGCGTTGCAGCTTGCGAATCTCGTAGCGCATCTGTTCGCGCAAGCGAGCGTCGAGATTGGATAACGGCTCATCGAACAGAAACGCCTGCGGCTCGCGAACCATGGCACGGCCCATGGCAACCCGTTGCCGTTGACCGCCCGACAAGGCCGCGGGCTTGCGATCCAACAATTCGGTGAGTTCCAGCTTGGCGCTCGCGGCGCGCACGGCGGCGGCTATGCGCTCGCGTGAAACACCTCTGAGCTTCAGGCTGAAGGTCAGATTGTCGCGCACCGTCATGTGCGGATAAAGCGCATAGGATTGAAATACCATGGCGATGTCGCGGTCCTTGGGCGCGAGGTCGTTGACCAATCGCTCGCCGATCCGGATATCGCCCCCGGTCATTGGCTCGAGGCCGGCGATCAGCCGCAGCAGCGTCGACTTGCCGCACCCCGAAGGTCCGACCAGCGCCACGAATTCACCGTTCTGAATGTCGAGGTCGATGCCGCGTAACACCGGAACATCGCCGTAATTCTTATGCATTCCTCTGATGGAGATTGCGGCCACGTCCTAGCCTTTCACGGCGCCGGCGGTAAGGCCCTGCACCAGGTAGCGCTGTATGAACAGGAAGAAGCCGCAGACCGGCACCAGCGCCAACACCCCGGCCGCCATCATCTGTCCGAAATCGACGGAAAATTTCGAGACGAAGGCCAGCAAACCCACCGGAAAAGTGCTGACATCGGCCGAGGAGTTGAGCATCAGAGCGAACAGTAGCTCGCTCCAGGCGGCCGTGAACACGAAACCGATGGTCGCGGCGAGGCCGGGCAAGGTGAGCGGCACGATGATCTTGCACAGCGCCGTGAAGCGATTCGCGCCGTCGATCAGCGCCGCCTCTTCGAGATCCGGAGGAATGGCATCGAAGAAAGACTGCATGAGAAAACTGGCGAACGGCACATTGAACGCCGTGTAAACGATCACGAGCCCCGAGAGGCTGTTGGTCAATCCGAGCGGCGAGAGCAGCCGGAAAATCGGCGCGACGATCATCACCAGCGGAAACATTTGCGTGATGAGCATCAGGCCGACAATGAAGAATTTACCGCGGAAGTGGAACCGCGAAAAACCATAGCCGGCGGCGCCGGCGACCAGCGTGGCAAGCACGGCGGTTGCACTCGAGACCATGACGCTATTGCGAAAAAACAAGAGGAATCGAGTGTGCTTGACGACCGAGGCGTAATGCTCGAAGGTGATACGCGAGGGCCATAGGCGCACGCCTTCGCTGTACAAGAGATCGTTGGGCGTGATCGACACCTTGAGCAGCCAGAACAGCGGGAACATGGCGAAAGCCATGAAGGCCGCGAGCAATAGGTAGTGAAATACCCAATAGAGCTTATGCTGCGGCGGCATGGTTTCAATTCCGTGCGGCCAAGGCTTGCCGCAATCCGACCAGTGCACACGCATACAGCAACAGCAATGCCAGCAGAACGGCGGCAAGCGCCGAGGCGTAGCCGAAGTCCAGCCGCTGGAACGCCACGGTGAAAATGTAGCTGGAAAGGATCTGGGTCGAATCGGCCGGACCGCCGCGGGTCATCACGAAGATCAAATCCGCGAAGTTGGCGATCCACACGGTGCGCAGCAGAATGGCGATCACCATGGTGGGCGCGAGCAGCGGCAGCGTGATGCGGCGAAATCTTGCAATGGATCCGGCGCCGTCGATCGCGGCCGCCTCGTAAATGTCCTTGGGAATGGATTGCAATGCCGCCAGCAGCGTGATGGCGAAGAACGGTATGCCCCACCACACATTGGCAATGATCGGTCCCCACAGCGCGTGTTGCGGATCGGACAATAGATTGTCCGGTGTCTTCATCAATCCCGCGGCCTTGAACCAGTACGGCAGCGGGCCGACCACGGGGTTGAACAACCAGGCCCAGTTGAGCGCGGACAAGAAGCTTGGCACGGCCCACGGCAGAAACACGAGCAACTGCACCGGTGCCCGGCCCTTGAAGGGCCGAGCTAGGAGCAAGGCCAGCACCAGCCCCAAGGAAAATTGCAGGACCACGGACGCGCCGGTCCAGGTGACGGTATTCTTGAGCGCATTCCAAAAGCTTGCATCCGCATAGACTTCGCGGAAGTGGTCGAGCCCGACGAAGTCGCCGCTCATCGGATCGAGCAGCGTGATATCGCGGAATGCGTACGAGAGTCCGATGACCAGCGGCACCAGCATGATGGCTGCGATGAGCAGCACCGACGGCAGTGTGTACAGATAAGGCTCGATGCGGCGCCCGCTACTTGCCACGCGCCTGCTTCTGTTTCGCCTTGGTCAAATAGGCCGCCCATTGCTTGTTCATGCTGTCCGGCGAGAGTTGGCCCAGCAGCGCCTGTTGGCTGGTTCGCACCGCCAACGAGTCGGCAAAGAAGGCAAAGCCGGGCAATTGGGTGGGCATGAGGGTCGGCACCTCGTCCTTGTCGGCAAGTTCTGCGAACCAGCCCTTGAGCTGATCGCTCGAATAGTAGGGCGCTTTTTCCGCTGCCTTGTAGACGGGCAAGGCGCCGACGCGCTGGTTCCATATGAGATTGCCCGCGGGACCATCGAGGACTTGGATCAGCTTCCAGTCGAGATCCTTGTGGGCGCTGCTCTTGAAGATCGACCAGCCGACATAGCCCAACGTCGGGAAGGCCTTGCCGGAGGGGCCCTTGGGCATGGGCGCAACGCCGAATTGATCGGGTTTCATTCTCGCGGCGATGGCGATGAGCGCGTCGGGATCTTGATCCACCATCGCGCAGGAACCCGAATAGAAGCCGGCGACGACTTCGTTGAAACCCCAGTTGACGCTGTCCTTCGGGGCGAGGCCGTGCTGGTATAAATCCACCAACCAGGCCGTACCTTTGACCCAGCCCGGATCGGCGAAGGTGGAGGTGCCATCGGCGTTGAAGAAGGTGTTGTTGCCCGCCATGGCCGCGCCGAAGATGATCCAAGCATTCAAGCCGCCGGGACCGCCGCGCAGGCAGTAGCCGGACTTACCGGGCAGGGCCGCAATCTTTTGCGCGGCCGCGTGGAATTCTTCCAGCGTTTTGGGCGGCCCGGCGATGCCCGCCTCGCGGAATACGGTCTTGTTGTAGAACAGCGCGCGCAAATACAACCCATAAGGCAGAAGGTAAGCCGTATTGTCGACGGCGCGTGCCACTTGCAACGCGCGATCATTGAGGCCGGCGGTTTCGCCCCACTGCGCCAGATACGCTTCGAGGCTTTCGAGCTTGCCGTTTCCTGCGTAGAGCGATAGCCATCGATCAGGCATTTCGACCACATCGGGTGTGTCTCCCGCCGACACCATGGTCGCAAATTTCTCGAACGCGGAACTCCACGCAAGCGAGGTGATCTCGACGTGCACACCGGGATTCTGCTTCTCGAACGTGCCGACCAGGCCTTGCAGCGTTTCCGTGCGCTCAGGGCTGCTCAACACCTCGACGAGTCTTAGAGTGGTGTCGGCACCGGCGCGCGCGCACAACAGCGTGCAGGCGCAGCCGAGCAGCAGACGTATCAGCATGACGTCGATGCCGCATCGAGCGCTTGGGCAATATCGGACCAGAGCGTGTCGGTGCCCTCCAGGCCGACCTGCAGGCGGACCATGCGCTCGGGCACGCCAAAATCGAGCGCCGAGTTCGGCCCCGCCGCTTGCACGCGGGCGACCATGGCGGGAATGACCAGGCTTTCGTGGCCTCCCCAGCTCACGCCGAGATGGAAGAATTGCAACGCGTCGCAGAAGCGCGGAATGTCGATGGTGGCGTCGACTTCGAAGGAGAACAGTCCCGACGTGCCGGTGAGGCCGGGCGGCAGCGATCCCGCCAACGCCGGGTGGTGAACCGCCGTGACATTGCGATGCTCGACGAGCCGCCGGGCCAACGTCAGCGCCGACGCCTCGTGCGCCTGCATGCGCACCGGCAGCGTCCGCAGTCCCCGGGTCAGCAGCCAGGCCTCGAAGGGTCCGAGTTTGGCGCCGATATACGGACAAATGGTGCGCCTCACATGGGCGACGAAATCGGCGCGGCCTGCCAACACGCCGGCCACGGTATCGCTGTGGCCGCCGATGTATTTGGACGCCGAATGAATCACGAGGTCCACGCCCAAGGTCGCGGGTCGTTGGAACAGCGGCGTGGCCCAGGAATTATCAGCCATGGAAAGCACGCCGTGCCGCTGCGCGAGGGCCGCCAGCGCTCCTAAGTCGTGAGCCTGCATGGTCCAGCTGGTGGGACTTTCCAGATAGAGGATCTTTGCTCCCGGCAGGGCGGCCGCGACGGCACCGTGATCGGCACCATCCACGTAATCTACCGCGACCTTGAGCTTCTTCAGCAATGTCTCGAACAAGCGATAGGCATCGGGATAGACGTGGCGCACGCAGACGATGCGGTCGCCCGGTTCGACGAAGGCGAGGATTGTCCCGGAAATGGCCGCCATCCCGCTTGGAAATCCGATGGCATCGTCGGTCTCTTCCAGGGCCGCCATCTTTTTCTCGAAGAAGGTGACCGTCGGGTTGAAGGTGCGCGAATAAACATTGCGGGTTGCCTTGCCGGCAAAGACTTCCGACATTTCCGCGAAATTCGCAAACGTGAACAACGACGTCTGGACGATGGCGGGCACCACGGCCTGGAAGGCATGCGCTTCTTCATCGTGGGCGACCAGGCGTCGTGCGCGCGCCAAAATATGTTCTCGCGAGTCCGGCACCCGTTTCCTCCCGAAGATGATCTAAGATTACCGCCCCATCACGGAGATCAACATGGCCATGCACTTGAATCTCAGTATCGCCCCGCTCGTCGCCCTGCTCGCAGGCATTCTCATCCTTGTCATGCCGCGGCTATTGAATTACATCGTGGCCCTGTATTTGATCATCATCGGGCTCCTGGGCCTGTTCGGCAGTCACCTGCACTAGGAGCTAGAGAACGCCTGACAGGGATTTGCCGTTCGGACTGCCGAGGCCTGTGCAAGCGTCCCAGCCGGCAACGGCATCAAAGTCGCCGTTGTCGCCCTGCGTGACATCACGCAGGGCGCCGCGGCTCGCGTAGAGTTGCGGATTCAAAAAGCCGGCCGGCTTGCCTTTGATGCCATTGATGCGCGCGATCAGCGCCGCCCACAGTGGCGCCACTGCGCTCGTTCCACCGATGACGGTGTCGGTGCCGTCGACGCGCACGTCATAGCCCGTCTCGGGGTCCGCATCACCCGCAACGTCGGGAACGCCGCGCATGGTCAGCGGAACCGACTGGCCCTGACTGTTGCGCGCGCTCAAGCCCTTTTGCCACGCGGGTAGGGGAAAGAAATTGCTGATGCCGCCGCCGCTGGCGCCGCCGCTCGCCCCGCCGTTCCAAACGCTCTCGCTCTCGATG
Organism: Steroidobacteraceae bacterium; assembly: GCA_036502605.1. Taxonomy (GTDB): domain Bacteria; phylum Pseudomonadota; class Gammaproteobacteria; order Steroidobacterales; family Steroidobacteraceae; genus Bog-1198. The sequence goes on along the minus strand of DASXYI010000013.1, from coordinate 61,944 downwards.
GCCGTCTGCGTCGCGTGCAGGCTGGTGCCGCCGCACGCCAGTGCGAAGGAACTCGAGGCCGGAAAATCAACATGGTCGCCGCCACCGGCCGCGCCGTCGCTGGAACCGTTGTCGCCGGACGCGGTGCATACCGTAACGCCTAGGGCCGCGGCGGCCTGAAAGGCCTCGTCCATCGCCGTCATGGCTTGGGCTGTCCACGAAGATTCCGGAGCGCCCCAGCTGATCGAAATCACGGATGGCTTATTGGTCGTATCATGAACGGCCGTGGTGATGGCATCGAGAAAGCCGGCGTCGGTATTCGGCGCAAAATAAACGGCAATCTTGGCCTTGGGTGCGATGGCTCCCACGACCTCGACATCGAGCATGACTTCGCCGTCCGGGCCGTTACCATCGCCGGTGGGGCTATTTTTCCCTTTATCGACCGACACCGCGACCACCGTGGGAGAGCTCAATCCCAGACGCGCGAAATAAGTGTCCAGATCCGCCTGACGGTAACCGCCGCCGAGTTCGATGAGTGCCACGCATTCGCCGTCGCCGCCGCCGTCGGGAAAGCCATAGAGTTGGGCAATCTGCGTCGGGGCAAAGGAAACGGACGGTGAGCTTGCGGCGCGCGAGTTCGCGTCGCCCGGCCGCACTCTGAAATGGGCTCTTGCCTGGGGCCGATTATCCAAGCCCAGAACCGCCTCGACGATGCCATCCAATTCGGGCGGGAGCCGGATTTCGCCGGTCCGACCGCGATAGGTTCCGCCGGCGTGCCCCATGCGATGCAGCTGCACGGCGAACGCCGCACAGAACTGCGCCACCGTGCCCGAAAGAACCACCGTCCGGCGCGCTGCATGTTCCTGAACCACTTGAAGTCCGTGCGCATTGGCGAACGCCCGCACCGCCGAAAGGTCCGCCGCGTCGGCGCCATGCGCCTTGGCGAATTCCTCTCTGCTCATGAAATTGGGTGATCGATTGCCGGCCGCCAGCGATGCCACGCGTGACTTGAGGTCCCCTGCGGCGCGGCATCGTACGATGACGGTGACCTCCATCCGCTCAGTGGAGTCAGCCGGCGCAAGGTCGCGGGCGCCGGGCAACGAAACGCGCTTACTGCCTTTCAACACAACTTTGGCCATGACCGTCCTCAGCGAGTTGGAGCGTGTGCAAAGTGTATGTAACAACGCTCACGGTAGCGAGCCCGAGCGTCGGTACGTTCTATCAGCGGACGCCGGGCCCGCTATGCGTCGGCGGTCCCGCGCAGAGGCCGGCGCGCGTACCAGCCAAAGGCGAGAATCCCGCAATAACACACGGCAGGGACGCTGAGCGCGGCGTTGAGGCTCCACAGATCCGCGGTCTTTCCCGTAATGAGGGGCACGATGGCGCCCCCGACGATCGCCATGCAAATGACTCCCGACCCTTCGGCGGCGCGCTTTCCCAGTCCCTCGCTTGCCAGCGTAAAAATCGTCGGGAACATGATGGAATTGAATAGACCGATGGCGAGCAGCGACCATCCGGCCACCGCGCCGGTGGAGGTTGCCGAAATCGCGAGCAGCGCAATGACGATGCCAGCGACACAGGCCAACACTTTGCCGGGAGCGAACAAGCGCAGGACAAAGGCTCCGATGAAGCGGCCGACCAACGCACCTCCCCAGTAGAACGGCACGTGTTTTCCAGCCTCTTCGGCCGCCATGCCGAGGACCGAACCCTGCATCAGGTAACTGACGATCAATGAGCCGATGGCCACTTCGCCGCCGACATAGAGAAATATGCACGCCGTGCCGAACGCGAATCGCGGACGGGTCAGCAAATTGAACGCCTGCAGGATGGGCGTTTTGGTCGCCGGGGTCTCGACCAGGCCCTTGCGGCGCAGGAAGACTACGGCCGCGAGCACCAGCAAAGCGGCCGCCAAACCCAGATACGTGTGCGCGATCACTCGTGTCTCGACGCCCCGAAAAGCATCGAGAGCAGCGCCGGAAAGCTTCGCCGGATCGACCGTCGCCAGCGAGCCCAGAATTAGTATCGAGCCTACATAGGGAAAGATCGTCGTGCCCAGAGAATTGAATGCTTGCGCAAACGTCAGGCGGCTGCTCGCCGTCGCCGCCGGCCCCAGCATGGAGATCAGAGGATTGGCCACCACCTGAACGGTCGTGATGCCGGCCGCCAACACGAACAAAGCGACGAGGAACAGCCCGAAGGAGCTATTCGACGACGCCGGCACGAACAGCAGGCAACCCGCGGTCATCGTCACGAGTCCGACCGCGGCCGAGCGCATGTAGCCGATGCGCCGCACCAACTCGGCGGCGGGGATGGAAACGATGAAATAGGCCAGGAAAAAGGCGAACTGCACCAGCATCACTTCGCCATACTTCAGCGTGAACAACCCCTTCAGTTTCGGTATGAGCACATCGTTCAAGCTGGTGATGCCGCCGAAGGCGAAGAACAGCGCGAATACGAAACCCTGAAGGTCGCGCGAATAAGAAGTGGGCGCATCGGCGCCGTTGCGATCACCGGAGCCCACCGACGCCGCGACTGTAGTTTCAAATGCCATGGTAATTTCTCGTTGTATGCAGCGATGACAGCCCTCGCCCCCCCATCAATACTCTGCCGCCAGCCTTATAGCACGCCGCCATCCCGCCGCGCGCGCCTCAATGGAACGGATTTTGCCGAATGATGGTCTGGTCGCGATCGGGACCGGTCGAGACGATATTGATCGGAATGCCCACCAAAGCCTGTAATCGCTCGAGGTACATGCGGGCATTCGCCGGCAGATCCTCGTATCGTGTAATGCCAACGCTGCTCTCCTTCCAGCCCGGATGTTCTTCGTAGACCGCTTGGCATTCGCCGAAGTGTTCGGACAGAAGCGGCGGCGTGAGCACCGTCTCGCCGTCTATCTTATATCCCACGCACACGCGGATTGTATCCAAGCCGTCGAGTACGTCGAGCTTGGTGACGCACAATGAGGAACAGCTGTTGTGTACGATGGAGCGCCGCAGAGCGACGGCATCGAACCAGCCGCAGCGGCGGCGGCGGCCGGTGACCGAGCCGAATTCATGGCCGACCCGGGACAGATGTTCGCCGAATTCATCGAACAATTCGGTGGGAAATGGTCCCGCGCCGACGCGCGTCGCATACGCTTTGACGATGCCTAAAACTTCGTGCAACCGGCGCGGTCCCAAGCCGGTCCCGGCGGCGGCTCCGCCGGCGGTCGTGGTCGATGAGGTTACGAACGGATACGTGCCCAGATCGACATCCAACATCGCCCCTTGGGCGCCTTCGAACAGCACGTTGCAGCCATCGACGCTCAACTGTTCGAGAATGCCGGTGATGTCCGCCACCAACGGCTTCAGGCGCTCGCCGAGTTCGAGATTCGATTCCAGCACCTGCTGAAAGTCGATGGCCGGACTCTGGTAGTAGCGCTGCAGGATGAAATTATGATAATCCAGAATCTCGCCCAGTTTGGCGGCGAACCGTTCCCGGTGAAATAGGTCGGCGACTCGCAGCGCCCGCCGCGCTACCTTGTCTTCGTAGGCGGGACCGATTCCGCGCCCGGTCGTGCCGATCGCATTTGCGCCCTGCGCCTTTTCACGGGCGCGGTCGAGCGCCACGTGGGAAGCGAGAATCAACGGGCACGACGGGCTGACTTTGAGCCGCTCGAACACCGGTATTCCCTGGCCGATCAGCGTTTCCGCTTCCTTGAACAGCGCCTCCAGCGACAACACCACGCCATTGCCGATCAAACACTGCACATGAGCGTGCAGTATCCCGGACGGGATGAGCGACAGGATGGTCTTCTTGCCGCCGATCACCAAGGTATGCCCGGCATTGTGCCCGCCCTGGAAGCGCGCCACCGCCTGCGCCTGATCCGTCAGCAGATCGACGATTTTTCCCTTGCCTTCGTCGCCCCACTGCAGCCCGATCACGACCAGGTTCTTACCCATTGCGCGCCATCCAAAGGAGTGCAAGGCCCGCCACCATGCTGATCAATCCGCCCCAACGGAGCTGCTTGGTTTCGGTCTGCGCCAATTTAGCCATCAGGCGCTGCGCAGCGCTCGGATTCACGAACGGCAATACGCCTTCCAGCACCAGGTACAGCGCAAAAGCTCCGCCGAGATAACGCGTCAATTCGCCCCAACCGATCTCCATCGTCGTGACCTGTGCGCCTAGTGCTGTGGCTGGGGCGTTTTGAAATACTTGAAGTAGGCGCTGTCCGGTGCGATGACCAGCACATCACCCTGGGTGCCGACGGACTCGCGATACGACTGCATGCTGCGGTAAAAACTGTAAAACTCCGCATTTTTCGAATACGATTTGGCATAGACCTCGCTCGCCGACGCATCGCCCTGCCCACGGGTCTGCGCAGCCTGGCGCGCAGCGTCGGCCAGGATCTCGGTCTGCTGCTTGTTCGCTTCGGCGCGCATGCGCTCGGAAATCTCGATACCCTCGGCCCGAAGCTTCGCCGCCTGCGCCTTGAACGTCGCACGCATGCGATCGAAAACCGAATCCCGGACCTGCTGGGGCAGATCGATTTTAGTGATGCGCACGTCGACGAGCTGCACGCCCATCTGGTCGGCGGCGGGTCGCGAGTTCTTCATCATGGCATCGGTGAACTCCGCGCGCTCGGCGGTAATCACTTGCTGCAGCGTACGCTGCGTCACCACGCCCTTGATGCTGTCCTTGATGGTTTCACCCAGGCGCGCGTTGGCAACCTCTTCGGCGCCCCCGGTTGCCTCGTAGTAACGGCGCAAGTTGCTGATACGCCACTTGACGTAAAAATCGACGTTGAGCTGCTCCTGTTCCCGTGTCAGAAACCGCTCGGCCGGATACAGCTGAGTGATGATGCGCCTGTCGAACAGCGCCACTTCCTGCACCAAGGGAATGCGAAAGTGCAGCCCCGGCGCAAAATTCGAATCCACGATCTGGCCGCCGACGGATTTGATGGCGAGTTTTCCTTCGGCCACGGTGAACACACTGGCACGGATCAGAAGAATGGCCGCGACCAGGCCCAACAGAATATACAAAACCTTGTTTTGCATCATCGCACTCCGCGCGCGCGCGCCGGATCTTCGACCGGAGTCACCTGCACGTCGGGCAGGCGCGCCGGGGCCACCGTCATGGTGTCGTTGGGCATCGAAATGGATTGCGGCCCCGCCGCGATCAACTTATCCAGCGGCAGGTACATCATGCTGTTGCCGTTCTTGGTGTCGACGATGACCTTGCGGGAATTCCTGTACACATTGCCCATGGTATCGAGATACATGCGCTCGCGCGTCACGGCCGGAGAACGTTCGTACTGTTCCAGCACCTGATCGAAGCGGGACGATTCGCCCTTCGCCACCGCAAGCACTTGCAGCTGATAGGCCTCGGCGTCCTGCAGCTGCTTGGCGGCTTCGCCGCGCGCGCGCGGCAGCACATCGTTGCGATACAGTTCCGCTTCTTGTTGGTAGCGCTGCCGGTCCTTGTCCGCCTTGAGGGCATCGCGTTGCGCGTCCTGAACCGCCTCGGGGACGTACACGTCCTCGAGATTGACGCTCACGATATGAACTCCCATGTCGTACGAATCCAAGGTGTGCTGAAGCAACATCCGCGCGCGATCCGTGACGGAGGGGTCGCGCGCCAGTGCCTTATCGAGCGATGCCCGCCCGACCGCCTCGCGCATCGCGCTTTCGCTGACCTGGCTCAGGGTCTCCTCTACGTCGCGCACCTTGAACAACAGCTTGAGCGGATCGGGCTGGGTGTATTGGACCGCGGACTTCACTTCGACCAGGTTGGTGTCGGCGGTCAACATGGTGGCGTCATCCGTGACGCTGTAGAGGTGCGACACATTGACGATGATCTTGCGTTCGATGGGCCAGGGGAGATGCCAGTTGTATCCCGGGCCGGCGATTTGTTCATACTTGCCGAAACGCAGAATGACGGCACGTTCCTGCGCGTCGACGCGGTAAATACCGCTCCCTATCCATACGGCAGCGATCAGCACCAAAGCGCTGCCCAAGCCCCTATTGACGTTAGCCGAACGCGGGCCGCCGCCGACTCCCCCGCCGCCGCCGCCTCGCCCGAACAGCGCCGCCAGGCGACGCTGAAAATTGCGTAACACATCGTCCAAGTCGTTTTGCGACTGTTGCGGGCGATTCCACGGATTGCGCTTCTCGCCGCCAGGTTCGTTCCAAGCCATGCGTAATGCCTAATATGGGTTGCAGACTGATTATTTCATTTGTAAGCAGCCGGGCATTCTAACAGCCGACCCGGCGCTCACAAGTCGGCTATGGTCGGCTATGCTACGCGCTGTTCGCGGCTTGTATTGCAAGGTTCCACTAAGTTGACTCCCCGAGCGCCCAGCAGTTTGGCAACCTCGGTCAAATCGAGTTCGACATCCAGCTCCCAACTGCCATCATCGCATTGGCGTTCCGCACGCACCGCATTGCGTCGATAGAGGTCCGAACGCACCGCAGCCGCGGGCAATTCCAGGTGCAAAGTTCGGCGTACCTGATTGGGCCGAACGGCGCGTGCCAGGGTGCCGCGCAATTCATCGAGTCCGGCGCCGGTCGCCGCGGACACCCACGCCTGCGCCGCCACTCCATCGGCGTCCACGACGATTCGAGGCGCACAGGCGCCCTGCGTAGCGACGCCCGGGGTAGAGACGCCCTGCGTAGCGACGCCCGGTTCACCCCCCAGGAGATCGACCTTGTTGAATACCAACAACGACGGAATATCGCCCGCGCCGATGCTCTTCAAGACCTCTCGCACCTGATCGATCCGCTCGTTTCGCAGCGGATCACTCGCATCGACGACGTGCAAGAGGAGGTCCGCGTCCCGCGCCTCCTGCAGCGTCGAGCGAAACGCCGCCACCAACTCGTGGGGCAAGGCCCTCACGAACCCCACGGTATCGGCCAGCACCACCTCGCCGACATCCGCCAACTTGATCCGCCTCACCGTCGGATCCAGGGTCGCGAACAGTTGGTCGGCGACATAGGTCGCCGAACCGGTCAATGCATTGAACAGGGTCGATTTGCCGGCGTTCGTATAGCCCACCAGGGCTACGGTGGGAACCGGGACCTCGCGCCGCACGTGCCGACTCGTATCCCGCTGGCGCGCCAGTTTTTCAAGACGGCTTTTAAGGGTGCGGATGCGCTTGCCAACGAGACGCCGATCGGTCTCGAGCTGCGTTTCGCCGGGGCCCCTCAAACCGATGCCGCCCTTTTGGCGTTCGAGATGGGTCCAGCCGCGCACCAGCCGGCTCGCGAGATGGGACAGCTGCGCCAACTCGACCTGCAGCTTTCCCTCAAAACTGCGGGCGCGTTGCGCAAAAATGTCTAGAATCAAACCGTTACGGTCCAAAACCCGGCGATTCGTGAGTTTTTCGAGGTTGCGCTCCTGACTGGGGCTCAGCCCCTGATCGACGAGCACCACGTCGGCGTCGTGTTCATCCGCGCAGGCCTTGATTTCCTCCGCCTTGCCGGAACCGACGAAATACCTGGGATCCGGCCGCGGCCGCGCCGCCAGAACCACGCCAACGCTCAGCGTGCCCGCTGAAGCGGCCAGCGCCTTGAACTCAGCCATATCATGGGGATCTACGGGGTGTCCGATTCCGACGCCCACCAAAATGGCACGCTCGCCGCCCCGGGGGCGTTCAAACAATTGCAGAGCGCCGCCCAATTGACGTCATTCGACGATCGCCGGTTCCGTCACTTCGCCGTCTTCGCCGGTGGGTAATCGCACATTGCGCGCTGGCACCACCGTGGAAATGGCGTGCTTGTAGACCATCTGACTCACACTGTTTCTGAGCAAGACGACGAACTGGTCGAACGAATCGATCTGACCTTGTAGCTTGATGCCGTTCACAAGATAAATTGAGACAGGCACACGTTCTTTACGCAGGGCGTTTAAAAAAGGGTCCTGAAGGGACTGGCCACGGGCCATGAGAGAGCTCCTTGTTTTTAGTGTCACTTGCATTGCGCGTCACTTCCTTGTGGCACAAGGCACATACCCATTGAATGCTAGCACAGCCGCCCAGGGCGGCGTTACACCTAATATCATTCTGAAAATATCATTCTGAAATACCGCCCTCGGACAGTGCACTCAACACTCGATCCGCCACATCAGGATGCGCGGAATCGAACCATTTCGCGCGCTGGCGCGCGCGCAGCCAGGTAAGTTGGCGCTTCGCCAGTTGTCGCGTCGCCGCAATCGCCTGTTCACTGGCCTCGTCGAACCCACACTGCCCTGCTAAATATCGCCATACCTGGCGATATCCGACCGTGCGCATGGACGGATGTTCCGCATCGAGATCGTTTCTTTCACGCAATCGACGCACCTCATCGAGAAATCCTGCCGCCAGCATCGCTTCGAACCGCGACCGGATACGCGCGTGCAGGATATTTCTGTCCAGCGGCGCCAACGCAAATTCGAGCACGTCGACTCCGGTCAGCACCGACACACGCGACTGCTGCAGACGCGAGATGGGTTGTCCGGTCAATTCATACACTTCGAGCGCACGTTGAATGCGCTGAGGATCGTTCACATGAATGCGTGCGGCGGCTTCCGGATCCACCGCGGCGAGTTCCCCATGCATCCCCGCCCATCCCACCACCGCCGCGCGCGCATCGATATCCGCTCGAACCCCGATATTCCCCTCAGGCAATGCCGCAATTCCTTGAGACAACGCATGAAAATAGAGCATCGTGCCGCCGACGAACAAGGGATGGCGGCCGCGTCGCCAAATATCCTCCATGGCGGCCGCCGCATCCAGCACGAATTCGCCCGCCGAATAAGTCATGGCCGGATCGCGAATGTCGATCAGGTGATGCCTCACGCTGCGCCGGGTCTCGAGATCGGGCTTCGCGGTGCCGATGTCCATTCCGCGGTAAACGAGCGCCGAATCGGTGCTCACGATTTCGAGCGGCAGCGCCCGCGCCAGGCGCACGGCAAGATCCGATTTGCCGGCGCCCGTCGGACCCATCAGCAGCACCGCAACTCGCCGCGGCATCAACGTCCGCGCATGAACAGCCGATCGAGATCGTTGAGCGACAGCCGCACCCAGGTTGGGCGGCCGTGATTGCACTGGTCGGCACGCTCGGTACGTTCCATTTCGCGCAGCAGCGCGTTCATTTCCGGCAGCGTCAAGCTGCGCTGCGCGCGAACCGCAGCATGGCAAGCCATGGTGCCGAGCAGATGATTGATCGACTCCTCCACGTGGCGCGAGTGGCCGGTTTCCACCAGATCCGACAGCACATCGCGCACCACGCTGGCCGGATCACGGGCCGCCAACAGACTAGGGCACGCTCGCAACGCGAGCTGATCCGGCGCCAGCCGCGTCACCACGAATCCCAGCGCGGCGAATTCCGCTGCATGCACTTCCGCGGCCTCGGCCTCCGCCCGTGTGACGGCCAATATTTCAGGGACCAACAGCTGCTGCTGCGCCGTCTGGCCCTTCAATAGTTTTTTCATGCCTTCATACAGCACGCGTTCGTGCGCCGCGTGCATGTCCACCAGCACCATGCCGTCCGCGGATTGCGCCAAAATGTAGACGCCATGGAGCTGCGCAATCGCATAACCCAGCGCCGCAGCGTCCCCGGCGCCGGCCCGCGATTCGTCGGCGACAGCGCCCTCTACGACAGAGGTTTCCAGGAAGCTGCGATAGGCATCGGCGCCTGGGCGAGGCGCTCTCGACTCCGGCAACACGAAATGCGCCTGAGTGGGCGCAATCTGCGTATAGGTGGCACTGGCGGTGAGCCAATCGAGCGGCGCGCTCCCCGCCGATTCCGTCGTCGGCCGCGTGTCGGCAAGCGCGCGCTCGACGGTGCGAAAGAGGAAATCATGGATGCGGCGCGCCTCGCGAAAGCGCACTTCCAACTTCTGTGGGTGTGCATTGACGTCGACCATGGTCGGATCCAAGTCCAAGTAGAGCAGATAGGCAGGGAAGCGACCGTTGAACAGCACATCGTGGTACGCGAGCCGCGCGGCACCGGCCAGTAGTTTATCGCGCACGAATCGTCCATTCAGGAACGCGAACTGCAGATCGGACTGACTACGCGAAAAAGTCGGCAGCGCCAGCCATCCGCTCAAGCGGAGATTTTCGGTATCGTGGCGCAATTCAATGACATGGGCGGCAAAGTCCTCGCCGCAGACCTTCGCCACCCGCACCAGCCTCTCGGCGGGTGAACGCGCGGGCGGCAGCGTCCAAACGCCTTTGCCGTTGTGCGACAGCGTGAAGCCGACATCGAAGCGCGACAGCGCCAGACGTTCCAGCATGCGCACCACATGCTGATACTCGGTGGCTTCGCTGCGCAGAAATTTGCGCCGTGCCGGGACGTTGAAAAACAGGTCGCGCACCTCGACGCTCGTGCCTGGCGGGTGCGAGGCGGGGGTCGGCGTGGTCACCTCGCCATCGCGCGCCTCCACCGCCCACGCGTGCTCCCCCTCGGCGGAGCGCGAGGTCAGGGATAAGCGCGACACCGAGGCGATACTCGGCAGCGCCTCGCCTCTGAATCCCAAGGTCGCAATCCTTTCGAGGTCATCGAGGGAAGCGATTTTGCTGGTTGCGTGCCGCGCGAGCGCAATCCCGATCTCCTGCGGCCGGATTCCGATACCGTCGTCGCGCACGCGTATCAAGCCGCAGCCGCCGCGCTCGAGTTCCAATTCGATGCGCCCCGACGCCGCGTCCAGGGAATTTTCAACCAGTTCCTTGACCACGGACGCCGGCCGCTCGATGACTTCGCCGGCGGCGATCTGATTGATGAGTTCGTCGGATAAGACTTGAATCGACAACGGGGCACCTCGCTCGCGAATTTTGCATTTTCGCACAGCGTGCCCAGCAGGAGTGAACAACGGCGGGCCGCCCTCAGGAGCCTGTCTAGCCGCCCGCGCCGCCCTGGGCGGTGGCCAATACCGGACGGGGCGCCCCGGAACCCGCCAGTTCCGCGATACGCGTGCCCGCCGGTGGATCGGCATAGAAATAGGCACGCAGTCCCTGATGGATGGCGCCGGCGAGCTTTGCTTGCTGAGCCGCGCCGCGCAGACGCCGTTCTTCCCGCGGATTGGAAATGTAGGCGGTCTCCACCAGCATCGACGGAATATCCGGTGATTTGAGCACCATGAAGCGCGCTTGCTGTACTAGCGGCTTGCGGATCTCTCCGACCTGATTCAGTTGACGCAGCACATGCTCGGCGGCAGCTTGACTGGCGCTCAAGGATGCCGACTGGGACAGATCCAGCAACACCGAGGCAAGCACATCGCCTTTGTCATCGAGCGAGACCCCACCAATCAAGTCCGACGCGTTTTCGCGCTCGGCGAGCCATCGCGATGCTTCGTCGGTGGCCCCCCGTTGCGACAGGATGTACACACTCGACCCGTCGACGCTGCGGTCGCGTATCGAATCGGCGTGGATCGACACGAACAAATCGGCTTGCTGCGCACGGGCCCGCCGCATCCGGTCACGCAATGGCACGAAGTAGTCGCCATCGCGGGTCAACACCGCTCTCATCCCAGGTTCGCCGTTGACCCGCTGCGCGAGTGCGCGGGCGATGGCGAGCACCACGTCCTTTTCCCGGGTCCCGTTCTTGCCGATCGCGCCAGGATCTTCGCCGCCATGGCCTGCGTCGATGGCGATTATCAGGTTTCGCGCATCCGGCCGCGCGTGTTCCACCTTGACGGGGGTGTCCGCCGCCGCTGCACCTCCCAGATCGATGACCAGTCGATAGCCATAATGATTATTCGGTGGCGTGAGAAAGCTCTTTGCCCGAATCGGGCGGGCAAGATCCAAGACGATGCGCAGTTCGCCGGACGGCCGCTTGGCCATTCGCACCTGCTTGACCGCTCCGGCGCCGCCGGGCGCCGCCCGTGCCCCTGGGCCCAAGCGCGCACCGGCTACATCGAGTACCACCCGATCCGGATTTTTCAGCACCGCCAACCTGTGCTGCGCTCTGCCCGAAAGATCGAGGACAACCCGGGTGCTGTCAGGACCGGCCCACAGCCGCACGTTGCGCACCTCCACCGCCTGCACGCGCGTTGCGAGCACCGCCGCCAGCAGGAGCAGCGCGCCCAAGTATCGTAAGGAAGTGGCCATGAGCCAATAAGTTAACCCTTACCACCAACATTTTTCAAGTTAAATTAGATACATAGAGATTTAAGCTAGTGTCATGCCGTAACTTATCGAGCCAGCGGCGTCCCTGCGCCGTAGGCGCGGCCAGGCGCGCGCGCCGGGAATTTTCAAAATAGGTGAGAGTCAGTTCCATATCCGCAGGCGGCAGCGCCGAGCCGCCCTTCTCTGGCCACTCCACCAACAGCAGGAAGGCGGCGCCGAGATAGTCTCGCAACCCGAGTTCGTCCACTTCCGCCGCGCCTTGCAGACGATACAAGTCCACGTGAACGCAAGTGATCTCCCCGGGCGTGTAGGTCTCGACCAGCGTGTAGGTGGGGCTTCGGATCAGTCCGACGACGCCAAGCGTGCGCAACAGGCTGCGCACGCAGGTGGTCTTGCCGGCCCCTAACTCTCCATGCAAGTAGACCACCGCGCTTCCGTGGCCGCCGCCGGGGAGGTTTCGCGCAAGCGCCGCGCCGAGCGCCTCGGTCGCATGCGCATCGCCCAACACGAGTTCTAGGGAAGATTCGGACATGCCGCGTCATTCATGCACCGGTTTGCGGCGTTATCCAGCATTATAGCGGCCTTATGCACAATCACGATGCCGTCGAACGACTGGCCGGGGACATCAAACGCTGGGGCGCCGATTTCGGCTTTGCGAAAGTGGGAGTCGCCAACATCGATTTGTCGAGCGATGAAGCGCACTTTCGCGATTGGCTGCTCGCCGGATTCGACGGCGAGATGGAGTACATGTCCCGCCACGGCAGCAAGCGCTCACGCCCTGCCGAACTCTTGCCGGGAACCGTCAGTTGCATCAGCGTGCGGATGGACTATTGGCCGAACGATGCCGCCGCCGCGGACGAAATCTTGGCGGATGGCCGACTGGCCTACGTCTCCCGCTACGCCCTGGGCCGCGACTACCACAAGCTCATGCGCACGCGGCTACAGAAACTCTGCGATCGCGTCGCCCAAGCCGTTGGGCCTTTCGGCCATCGTGTATTCACCGACAGCGCCCCCGTTCTTGAAAAGGCGCTGGCACGCAATGCCGGTTTGGGTTGGATCGGCAAGCACACCAATCTGATCGACAGCAATGCCGGCTCCTATTTTTTCCTCGGCGAGATTTATCTCGATCTCGAACTTCCCGCCGACGAAGCCGGCAGCGCACACTGCGGCAGCTGCAGCGCCTGCATGCCCGCCTGCCCCACCGGCGCCATCGTGGCGCCCTACCGGCTGGACGCTCGGCGCTGCATTTCCTACCTCACCATCGAACTCAAAGGCTCGATTCCGCTCGAGCTACGTCGCGCCGTCGGCAACAGGATCTATGGCTGCGATGACTGCCAGCTCGTCTGCCCGTGGAACAAATTTGCGCGCCCCACTCGCGAGCGGGATTTCGCCGTGCGGCACGGCCTCGATCACGCCGAACTCGTTACTCTGTTCTCGTGGAGCGAAGCGGAATTCGCGCAGAAGACTCGCGGCAGCGCCATCAGCCGGATCGGCTACCCGCGTTGGCTGCGCAACGTGGCCGTCGCGCTCGGGAATGCACCGAGGTCCTCAGAGGTCCTGGCAGCCCTTAGAGCGCGGGCGGAGGATCCTTCGCCGCTGGTGCGTGAACATGTGCAATGGGCGCTGGCCGAACACGATCGCGCCGGTTAGTTTGCCGACAGCAGCGTACTGCCGCTGGGATTGAAGAAATGGCGGCCACGCCGCGTCTTGGTGATCTGGGTGAACAGCAATTGGTAATCGATGTCGTTGCTCACCGGATCGATGGCGGCCGAATTGACGATGAGCAAGGGCGAGGCATCGTAGCTGTGGAAAAACCGCGCGTAGGCCTGGGTGAGCTTCTCGAGATAGCTGCGTTCGATGTGTTGTTCGTAGCGGATGCCGCGCTTCGCGATGCGATCCACCAGCACATCCACCGGCGCCTGCAAGTACACGACGAGGTCGGGTTTCGGCGCGTCCACGACGACGCGCTCGTAGACACGCTCATACAAAGCGTATTCCGCATCATCGAGGGTTACGCGCGCGAACAAGCGATCCTTGTCGAGCAGATAATCCGCGATGCGAACCGCGCCGAACATGTCTTCCTGCCGCACTTCCTCCAATTGCCGCGCGCGCTGGAACAGGAAAAACAGCTGTGTCTGAAACGCCGCTGCGCGCGGATTCTTGTAAAAGCGCTCTAGAAAGGGGTTCTGATCCGCCTGTTCCAGGACCAGCTGCGCGTTCAAGGATTGCGCCAGCCGCCGCGCCAGGCTGGTTTTGCCGACCCCGATCGGGCCTTCAACGACGATAAATTTCTGCGGAATTGCGCTCACCGTAACAACCCTTGTGCTATTCCAGGACAGAAATTCCGTCGCTTTCCACACGCGACTTGAGATCCACGACTCGCCCGTGTCCCGGAATCAACAAGGTCGGGGCAATATCATCGAGAGGATACAGGACGAAGTTGCGCTCAGACACTCCGGGATGCGGCAACGTCAGCCCCGGTTCATCGATGGTCGCGCCGGTCATCCAGATGAGGTCCAAGTCGACGATTCGGGGACCCCAGCGCTCCTGCCGGTCGCGCCCCATCGCGCGCTCGATGTCGAGCAACGCGTCGAGCAGTTCGCGCGCGGAGAGTCGGGTCATCAGTCCGGCTACGGCGTTGACGAAGTCCGGCTGATCCTGAGGGCCCATGGGTCGGGTGAGATAAATTTGCGACCGAAGTTCGAGGCGCGTCTCGCGCAACGTTGCGAGCCGCTCGAAAGCCTCGGTGACCCGCTGTCGAGGCTGCTCGAGATTGCTTCCGACCGCGACATAGGCGGGGCGCCACAGAGGTCGCATGCGGCTAACTGCGAGCAGCTCCGCCGCGTCGACGTCGACGCCGTCGCCGTCCCGGCGCTGCCGCTGAACCTTCCGTTGCCGCACCGGCGCCCGGCGCGTCGGCGGGACGCGCTTGGACCAGTGCGACGCGCTCCTCCTGAGGCAACAACTGAACGTCGGTCCACCACTGCGCCAATTCGGGATCGGCCACTCCCACTTGCGCGCGCAGCAGCAAGAAATCGTAGGCCGCGCGAAAGCGAGGATGCTGCAACAGACTCAAGGATTTAACGCCGCTGCGACGGCTGAACCGCGGCTGCAACATCAGCAGCTCGCGCATGGGAACCGTGAAGCGCCGCGGAACCGCTACACGCGATTGCTGCGCTCTCAATACCGTGTCGCAGGCTTGCATGAGTTGCGCCAGATCCGGCGCCGGGCCGGCCGACTGCTCGTTGAGCTCGCGCAGCACCGCACCCCACAACAAGACGGCGAAGAGGAACGTGGGCGTAACCGGCTTGTCGGCGGCGATGCGCGCATCGGTGTTGGCCAGGCCCACCTCGAGCATCTCTTGCGCGTAGGCATAGGGCGGCAGCTTGACCGCGGCCGCCGTCATGGGAAACAGATGTTCAAACAGACCATATTGCTGCAGCAGGCGGAAGGATTTCGCGCCGAATCCCGACAGGAACAACTTCAGGCACTCATCGAACAGCCGCGCGGGAGGTACGCCATCGAGTAGATACGCCAGCCTGCGGATCGGTTGCTCGGTACTGGCTTCGATCGAAAAATCGAGCTTTGCCGCGAACCGGACCGCACGCAGCATGCGCACCGGATCTTCGCGAAAGCGTGTTTCCGGATCGCCGATCAATTTCAGGCGGTGCGCCTTGACGTCGGCGACACCGTCGACGAAGTCCCAAATCGAAAAATCCTCGATGTTGTAGTAGAGCCCGTTGGCCGCAAAATCGCGCCGCCACACGTCTTCTTCGATGGTTCCGTAGATGTTGTCTCGCAGAATTCGCCCGCTCGTATCGAACGCGCGGTTCGTGGAATTTTCGGGCGCCGTCACCGGGATTGCCGTTGCCGCATCCTCATCGCCGTCGTCCTCCGCATCTTCCCGCTCCGGCGCGGCCGCCGCGCGAAATGTGGCCACTTCGATGATTTCCTGACCGAAGTGCACATGGGCGAGACGAAAGCGACGTCCGATGAGGCGGCAATTGCGAAACAGACGACGTACCTCTTCCGGCAATGCATTGGTGGCGATGTCGAAGTCCTTGGGTGTAATTCCCAACAACAGATCGCGCACCGCGCCGCCGACCAAGAACCCCTGATAGCCGGCTTCTTTCAGCCGGTACAGCACCTTCAAAGCGTTCGGCGAAATCGCCGTGCGCGAAATCGAATGCTCGGACCGAGGGATTACCAAACACGGGAATTGAGTCGAAGGTTGGTTCAAAAAAAGGGGTTCCGCTTGAGTCCAAAAAATTGGTCCGTATACTACCAGCCCGTTTGGGTACCGGCGGGCTAAGATCAACAGACCCCGCTCCCTTCGTCTAGAGGCCTAGGACACGGCCCTCTCAAGGCTGTAACACGAGTTCGAATCTCGTAGGGAGCGCCATAAAATCAATGGGTTAGGCGGTACTCGGAGGCGGCGTACGAAAAATATACGAAAAACGCCGGCAAGGATACCGACGCTCCGCGTCGCCTTTGATTTTGTTGCAAGTGCCAGCAACCCGGCGCAGCATTTCGCAATGCCCTCCGTGCTTGCCTATTGCCCAACATGCAAACAGCCGTTTGCGTTGCTGTCCATTGTAGGGGTCAGTGGTCCAGGCTCGACGCGAGTCAGCTTTATGAATAGCACCACAAGGTGTCCAAGCGGTCACCCTGCGCAAATTTTAGATGGCTCGTTCGAGATGTTCGCCGATTCGCAGCGGCTAATATCTGGGCCACAATTCACGCGCGACATGTTTGAGCGTGCAATCAGAATCGTCGCGGAAAGCAAGGAAAGCGATAGCCCCGATGAGATAGCCAAAAAGGCTGCAGAGGTACACCCGAGCTTGGGTGAAATCGTAAAGCAGGCATCTGGCGGCGACGCGCCTAAATCGGGAACGATATGGAAGGCAAGCGCAATTGCCATTCTTGCCACCGTCGCGGCCACCAAATGCTCGGTGAGCGTCAATCTGGACGTCAACAAACTGATCGATCAAATGAGCAAGCCGCAGACTAAATTCGAACAGTTGCACTCGGAAAAGATTTAACGACGCTCCATGCAGGATCAGCCTTGGGCGAATCGGTCCATGGTTTTTGTAGCCGCGCGG
The DNA here is from genome assembly GCA_036502605.1 of Steroidobacteraceae bacterium. GTDB lineage: Bacteria > Pseudomonadota > Gammaproteobacteria > Steroidobacterales > Steroidobacteraceae > Bog-1198. The sequence goes on along the minus strand of DASXYI010000013.1, from coordinate 44,781 downwards.
GGGGTCGTCACGCGATGTATCAGTCAAACTGCTTAGGAAGTCCCGCTTGTTTGAGCACGCCATTCGCCGTGTGTCGAGACTTGATATCGGCATCCACGGGGAAATTTTGGTTCGATATAGGGCTGAACCATATTTCGTGGTCGCCCTTGCCGGATCGCACCCTATAGCACCCGGCAGCACTCAGGATGCGTTTTAGGTCTCTTGTAAAGCCGGCCATTAAGCCGGAATCTTAGCAGGCGACCGCTACGTCCTGGCGCCGGTGTGTAACGATTTCGTAGGACGACCGCGACTGCCGGGATTCAAACAGCTGGGGCATGTTCAATTCAAGAAGCTCAGGCACGCGAACACGTAACAAAGCTTGCATTGCTTCGACCGTGGACGCCTCGGCAGCTAATCCAGGCACGTTCGAATCTTCGACGTACCAAACTCGGGCCTCATCGTCCCAATGCACATCGATCTTGAAGTTCATAGGTCCAGATAGTATTGACGGAACGGCCAATTTACAACCCATGGTTGATTCACATTGCGAAATATGCACTTGGCCACGGTTCACACTTTTTGGACACAGCACCTCACCTTTCCGGTCAATGCACAGCGGACTTCGGGCTAGGCATAGCGTTGTTGTTCTATCAAAACTCCCGAAGTCCGCTGTGCATTGACCGGCTTGGAGGGTATCATAAAATTACTTTATTTTCAATAGTTTGGCCCCGTTTAGGCCGAGCAGAAATGAAAAATACTTTGGCGTCTCTGGTCGCGTATACTGCCGCATTCGCGGCAGCTTTTACCCGCGAATAGATTTCTGTAAGTAGCGAATCGCGACTGTAATTATATACAGTTCGCCGATGATGCCCCCTCGCGCGCCGCTGTCTGTCGTAAAGCTCTCCGACCACGGTAGACAATATGTGCTGGGCATGTCGCGGCCCTACTGGCGAAATTTGACGGGCGTCGCACAGCCTTGCAAAGGCTGAGGAATCAATTATGTAAAGTCTTATCATAGTCGTTGTCTATTGTTGTATACGTTTCGATAGTCATAACCTATCATCACAATTGGTAGCCGTAAAGTTCCGGCCGACCGCGCGCGTACTCAGCCACATCAACAGCCGCGCACTCCGCGTTGCCACAACGGCAGTAATGACCTCGGCCGCTAAAAGTGATGAGTTGATGAGTAGTGATGGGTTTTCCTATATCGCGCCCTATAGGAATGTGCAGTGCAATTTTTCTATACAAACGAACCTAGAGAACTCATCACTACTCATCAACTCATCACTAATCGACCAAAGACGCCACTTCCTGAGACCCGGCGTTGATGGGCGACTCTGATAAATCAAATTCATAATTTTCATAATTTATAATTCAGGGCGCGGCATGGTTGCCGGCGGCGGCGGGATCACGATCGGCTCTCCGTCCATGCCCGTCGGCGGCGTGCCTTTAAGCCCCCATTTATCGCCCTGATTCGTATGAACCTTCCCGATGCCTCGACTACCGAGCGCGCGACCGAACGCCGTCTTGTTGTGATGCGGCTCGGCCGACACGCAGCCCTCGCCAGCGCACCAGCCGATAAACATCGTCAGCAAATCCGCCGCCATCGTCCCGAGCTTGGGCAAGCAGCGCTGTAGCGTCGCCATCCATCGCCCTAGTTGATCCTGTTCCATTACGTACTCTCGGGTTTTCTCGACGACCTCGGCCGGCGGCGTTAGACCGTCCGTGTAATACGCCACGGCGCCGCGCACGAGCGATGCAAGAATCCCCTCGCGTTCGCCGGCTAGTTGCGCCATGAGCCCTTTATCGCCGTCGGGAAGCGTGGCGTCGCGCTCAAACTCGCCCGGCCGGTTCCATCGACGATCGAACGGTACGAAATGCAAGCGGCCCTTGATCGCGGTGTCAATGTGGTCGATAGCCGGCCGAGCATTGGTCAGCAACCAAATTTTATGCGTAATCCTGAAAGTGAACGGGTTCTCGCGCATCTTGCGCGCGGTCATCTCAGCGTCGCCCGTGTGAGCTTTGATTGTGGCAACGTCGAGCTTTTGACCTTCTTTCGATTCCGATGCCACGACGAAACGGGCGCCCGCGAGGCTTGCGGCGAGCGCTGTCGGGCGTTCGGCGTCGGCGCCGTGTCTCGTAGCCATCAACGCATCGGCCGGCAGTGTGACCGCGTAGGGGCCGAGGATCGATTTTATAGTATCGAAAATGATGCCTTTCCCGTTGCTACCCTCACCGATGCCGAAAAAGAATTTCTGTTCGCGGGTCTCTCCCGTGGTCCCATAACCGAGCGCTGCGTGAATATAGCGAGCAAGCGCGGGGCGCGGCGCGAATCGGCCGACGGTGCCGGGGGTTATAGCGCCCGTCGTCTCGTCGCGTTCGGGCGCGATCGGAGCGCCGGTTACTTGCACAATGAGAGAATCCCATCGCGGCGCCTTCGCGTGCGGTTTGTAGCGCACGGGACAGCGCTTAGTTACGAAATCTTCGCGGGCTTCGGACTCGCGCAGTTCGCCCGTACGAAGGTCGACCACGCCATTGTCCACGCCTAAAAGGTGCGGCTTGCGGTCAAGGTCGGTCACGGAAATAGGTACGCCCTCGATTTTGCGCGCCAGTGTAATCATGGCGTCGATGGCGCTTTTGCTGCGGGCTTTCGCGGCCCATTTAACGCAGTCATCGGAGGCGGCGAGTTTGTCGCCGTTGCCCGGTACGTTGCCCATTTCCTTTAGGCGCTTCGCTTCCTGTAGGTAGTGGCGCGCGACCTCATGAGCGAATCCGGTCACGAACGTTTCGTGTTCGTCGCATTGCCAACGTTGACCGTCCCATCGTAACCATTGGCGAGTTTCATGCACGTACCGCAGATTGCCGCCGGCAAGCAGGATCAACAGATTCGCGTTGCCCGTGTCGGTCCGATCGGTCAACCGTTTGTAAGGGTCCGCACCCTCGAGCGGGGAAGTGGCGGCGGCCTTGCGCGCTGCAATCCGGCGATCGGTCTCGGCGTCGACGGCATCCATGTGCGCTTCGTGGGCGGCGTGCGCGGCGGCTTCCTCGGCGTCGATTCGTGCCTCATCCTCGGCGCGTTCTGCGGCGTCTCGCGCCTTGCGCGCCAGATGCACCGCCATATCGTCGGCGAAACCGAAAGCCGCTCGGTTATCATCTGGAAAACCGAGCATCTTCGCTTGTTCGCGCGACGCAATAGCGCGATCGAACGCCGTTTGGGCCGCAAAGGTTGCTGCCTGGGCGACCGTGTATAGGCTGTCAGGGGACGGCAGGATAGTATCGGCCGGAACTACGGGAGTTGCGCCGGGCGCGGAATCAGCTAAAATACCCATGTCAATACCTTCGTCGATGTTCAAGAGTTCGCCGCATCTAGTCAGTGCGGCGTTCTCGCATTAGCTCCCACAGATTTTTATTAACGCTGCGTTCCGCTTTCACGTGGGCTGCTGAATCACGATCGATGTGGATGCGCTCATTTCTGAGACTCCGAGACCAACACAGCGCAATAGATTGAGACGGCGGCGGCCACCCGCTGACGTTGCGCCCGGAGGTCGTACCCGCCGCTTTGGTTGCTGTCGCGGATCACAACTGCCTCGATCTCTTTCAGCGTGTCCACAGTTACTTGGATTCGTGAGGGACGGCGCTCTAGTCGCTCGTGTTCGGCGGGCGTCATGCTGGCACGCTAGATAGGCGCACAAGCTCACTGCCCGGCAGGTACCGACGCCGACCTTGCTTAATCGTCTTGATGGTGCCGCTGGCGATGGCCTTGTATAAAGTCCCGCGCGAGGTCGCAAGGTATTGCAAGGCTTGCTCAACGGGATAGCGCCTAAGAGGATCGAGCGGCGGTAGAGGCGCGGGAACGGGGCGGGGAATTTGCGGACATGGTGACAGTCTCCGGTTGTTGACTGTCGATTAATCTATATGCGGTCGGTCTCCCCTGTTCAAGTAAAAATCCCGGTTTGGATGTAATCGGGATTTATTCTTTGCGCGCCCCGCTCACTTTATTTTCGAAGGTTTTAAACGCCATTTCGCCGATGACAGATTTCTCAGCGTTTTCGAAAAGCACCTTCGCCGAGGTCTCTCTCGGATGGGCGGCTACTAGGTTGCGTATGTATTCTGTTTTCGCGCTTGCTGTGACTGTATCGGCAATTAATTTATTCGCGATTCGGTCGCGCATCTGCGGGGTAATGTGATCGCCCGTCACAAGCGCTTTGAGGGCGCGCGCCCGGCCCTCAGTATTGAAACGATCGGAGGGCGTTCGTGGTTTCTTCTTCTTGGTCACGCCCGCTGCTCCTTCAAGGTCGCCAGCTTTTCCTGCAACGCCGCCGGAATAAATCTCATGTATGCCTTCTCAATCATAGCCAAGCTCGTACCGGTTTGATGCGCGACCGTAAGCGGGTCGACGCCGTGTATTTGCAATAGCTCGCTGATACGGGCGTGACGGAATCCGTAGGCGCTCGCGCCGGCTGGAATCCGTGCACTCCCCCGCGCCTCTTTGTTGACAGCTTTAACGGCGTCGCGGACCTCGCGCGCCCATATGTGCCGCCGCCAGGGTTGCGTACCGTCCTCTGTGAACAGCGGCGCGGTCGGCAATTTGTCCCGCCCAAGCTCCGCGAAAAACTCAATGCCTTCGGGGCCGAGCACGGTGTAACGGACGCGCAGCTTGGGCGGCCGTCCTTTTCGGTGAGCGAGCCTCACGGATTTGCCGTCGAAATCTCTGGCAATGACGGCTGCCAATTCTTTTGGACGACTGCCGGTAAGCTCCAAGCCTCGCAGAAATTTAGCGGCGTACGGATCGGCCGCCGCGATGATCGCCTTGCGCTGTTCCGGGCTCAGAAATACGGCCGTCTCGCCGTCGTCGTCCACATTGTCTGTGAGCGGCGTTAGGCGCCACGCCTCGGGATTACCCACGTGACCGTTTTTAAAGGCGTATTCGAGCCCTGCGACGACGGCGCGCACTTGACGGTTGATACTTCGCGGCTCCCGTCCCTCGGTAAGCCTATCGCGCCATTCTTCGAAATCGTCTTTAGCTGCAGACTCAAGCGGAATGTTCGCTATAGGATCTTCGTACACGGTGAGTTTAAAGCGGCCTAGCGCCTCTTTAGCGGTGTCAGGACGGCCGTGGCGCTTGAGGTCGGCGAGATATGCCTCAAGTCCCACGCGCACCGTGTCGCGCTTTACGGAGCGAACTGCGGATGCGCCCATTTGAGAGAACCACGATTCGGCGGTTTTCTTGGCGCCCTCGTAGTCGTCGCTCGCGATACCGTCGAGCGCCTTGTAGTGCTGCACATCCTTTCGGTCGCGAAATCGCGCGTGCCATGTGTCCGGCCCTCGACGGAAGCCTAGATAAGCCCCTTTCGAGAGTTTCATAAAATGCGGATCGCGCTGCTTCGCGAGGCGTTCACGCTCGCGTTTCTTCGATAGATCGGCCATGAGGAAATATGCTCCGTACGAAAAAGTACGAAAACATTATCGGATATAACAGTAGACAACGCTATACAAAAAGCCTATAAATCGCGAAATATTTAAGTTGGTCGAATACAACCCAAGACGGAATATCATCCCTCTCAAGGCTGTAACACGAGTTCGAATCTCGTAGGGAGCGCCATATCAAACCAAAAAGGCCGGCATCGCTGGCCTTTTTGGTTTGACCTGACTCTACGAGATGAGAACTCGATCGGGCGCCAGCCCGCGTACGAGTTCGACAACTCGCCCGTCCGGGCGAGTTGGACGCCGGGGCCCCGGGCGACGGCGGTCCCGAGCCTTCAGGCGAGGGATGAGGCGCGCAGCGCCCAACAGTCTCGTAGGGAGCGCCATAAAATCAAAGGCTTACGTCTACGCGACGGACATCATATGAAATCCATATGAAAAGTCGCGCCAGGCATCTTTGCTGTTTTTCACACGCAAGGAGCCGATCATGCCTACCGACGATGTTGTGCCCGTAGAGGCGCCCAATACACCTCTCTCAGCCTCCGCAAGATCAATCCGCAGACCACGCCCCCAAGGCAAGTGGCTTCCGCGCCCTCTGGAACGTCCTATGCCGCTTCTTCACCCACAAAGACATGACCGACCAAGAGTGGGAGGACCAACAATGGTAACGCGTGGGGGGAGCGGTCGTCACGGTCGAACGTAACGGCCGCAGCGGGCGCTACATCGTCTCACTCAAGCGATGGCATGCTCTGCGCAACCGCCTCAACGTTGGCCTGCCGTGGCGCTGCTATGGCGCATGGTTGAGCAGTTCACTGGACGTGACAGTCGGCCCCGGCACGTGGGCTGAGTGGCGCTCATGAGACCCGCCTGAGCCGCCCGCTTAAGCGCGGGCGTGGGCTCGCATCACTGATAGGCCGCCGAGGGGCGGCCTTTCTTGTCTCCCGGTTCATCGAATTTCGACAGCGGTTAGTATCTAACGTTGTGTGGATTTAATCAACAGCAGCCCCCATTGATTTTTGTATACTGTAGCTATACAGTATACGCATGATACGCAGCTTCAAGCATAAGGGAATCGAGCAGTTTTTCAAGACTGGATCGAAGGCCGGTATCCAGCCGCCGCATGCGAAGAAGTTGCGGGTGCAGTTGGAGTTGCTGAATCGAGCAAAAGTCCCCGAGGATATGAACCTGCCGACATGGCAGTGGCATCCGCTGAAGGGAGATATGGCGGGACGGTGGGCGGTGTCGGTTAACGGTAACTGGCACCTGACCTATGCATTTGAAGGCGGCGACGCCGTTTTAGTTGGGTACGAAGATTATCACTGAAGGAGGAAATGACATGGGTATGATGTTTAATCCGCCACATCCTGGCGAAGTTCTCGCCGATACGGTGCTGCGCGTGATGACCGTGACCGCATTCGCCGCGCAGTTGAAAATGACGCGGGCCGCCGTCTCTCGTGTAATTCACGGGCACGCCGGAATCAGCGCAGAGATGGCGTTGCGCCTAGGTGACGCGCTTGGGGTATCTGCCGAATCCTGGATTGGGATGCAGGCAGATTACGATCTCTGGCAGGCGAAGAAAAAGCATCGCGTCAAGGTGCAGCGGATCAAAGAGGCTGCATGACCGACGCCAACAGCATCCGCTGCACAACAACCTAAAAGCCGCGGAGGCCCGAAAACCTATGAATCCCGTCATCGCCTGGATCGTCACGGGCCTTATCTTGCTGGTGATGCTCGCGATTCCCGCGAAGGCATACCGCACGCTACTGCTGGTGATCGCGTTCCCAATCTTGTTTATGCTGCTGCTGGTGTTCCTATGAGCGAGCAACGCAGAATCGCGCTCGTAGCTATCGGGATGATTACCCTGCCGATTCTTGCCTGCCCGGCTTACGTCAGTCGTAGGGCTATTTGGAGTTGCGGGGCTCGGAGGAAGTTGTCTTGACAACCTGACAGCTCTGTGGCAGATTGTCGGGGTGCTCGATGCTGCTTCGCCTCTGCCCCTCTATCATCAGCTCGCCGAGGAGTTGTTGACGCAGATTCATGCCGGCAAGTTTCCTCCCGGCGATAAGATTCCTTCGGAGCATAAGTTGGCTGCGAGTTATCGGGTTGGGCGTCCTACTGTGCGGCAGGCCACCGACTCATTGATCCAGCGTGGGCTTTTGGTGCGACGGCGCGGTAGCGGTACGTTCGTGCGCAGTGTGCCGGCTCAGGTTGATCTGTTTTCGTTGGCCGGTACGCTGATGTCGTTCGAGCGCGGTGGGTTGTCGATGACTAGCCGTTTGGTTGAACGGGCTCACAGTTACCAGGTCGATGAGGCCGGTCACCCCATGCTTGGCCGCATGGCTGTGCGGCTGGTGCGTGTCTCGCTCGTGGATGGTGCAGCTGTGTTACTCGAAGAACTCGACTTTGCAGGCGAGCATTTTCCCGGCTTGGCGCGTGTTTCGCTGCAGGGGCGCTCGTTATCCGAGCTGGTCGAGCAGCGCTATCGCATGCGCCCACAAGCAGCCGATCAGAGCTTTCGGGTGGTTGCACTCGATCGGGCTCGCGCGCGTTTGCTTGGGGTCAAAGCCGGTGCTGCCATGTTGCAGGTCGATCGCACGCTGCATTTCGCGCAGGCCGAAGCGGCCGTCTTCGCGCGCATGTATTGTCGCACGGATCGTTTGGTGTTCTCGCAGCGCATCGGAGGAGGCAACTAACATGCTTGAGCGTGGTTATCACGGGCGCTTCGGGGGCGCCTACATTCCCGAGATTTTGGTCGCGACTTTCGATGAACTGGAGCAGGCGTTCACGGCTGCCAAACGCGACCCTGCGTTCTGGCAAGAGTATCTAGCGCTGATGTCGAGCTACTCTTGCAGGCCCACGCCGATCACGTACGCCGAAAATCTCACGCAGCATTTTGGTGGCGCGCGCATCTACATCAAACGTGAAGATCTGAATCATACCGGCGCGCACAAGGCCAACAATGTGATGGGCCAGGGTCTGCTCGTGAAGCGCATGGGCAAACGTCGCGTGATCGCCGAAACGGGCGCAGGCCAGCATGGCGTTGCCACGGCCACGATGGCCGCGAAGTTCGGTTTCGATTGTACGATCTACATGGGCGAAGTCGATGTCGCGCGGCAACGCCCGAACGTGTTTTGGATGGAACGGCTCGGAGCCACGGTGGTACCGGTGACCGAAGGCAGTCGCACGTTGAAAGATGCGATCAACGAGGCCTTCCGGGACTGGGTCAGCAATATGGACACGACCCACTACGTGCTCGGCACCGCGTGCGGTCCGCACCCTTTTCCCGAGCTGGTCACGTATTTTCAATCGATCGTCGGGCAGGAGGCGCGGCGACAAATCCTCGAGATCACGGGCGCCCTACCCAAGCGCATTTACGCATGCGTAGGGGGCGGCTCGAATGCGCTGGGCATTTTCTCGACCTTCTTCGACGACGCACAGGTTGAGTTGGTGGGTGTCGAGGCGGGTGGTCACGGCATCGAGACCGGCAAGCACGCTGCGCGGCTGTGTTCGCCGCATGCCAGCGTGGGCGTAGCACAAGGCTACAAGACGTACTTTTTGCAGAACCGCGAGGGCCAAATGAACGAGACGCACAGCGTTGCGGCCGGGCTCGACTACGTGGGCGTGTCGCCGATTCTGGCACATCACAAGGAAACCGGCCGCGTGCGCTTCGAGGCCGCAACCGACCGCGAAGTCATCGCCGCACTTACGCTGACGGTGCGCAAAGAAGGCATCATTCCGGCGCTCGAGTCATCGCACGCGTTCGCGCAAGCCTTCAAAGAGGCGGGCTCACTCAACGCGAACGAGAGCATTCTGATCAACCAGTCCGGGCGTGGCGACAAAGACATCTTCACGATCGCCGATGCGCTCGACGATCCATCCTGGCGTCGATTCATCCTCGACAAGGCGGAGGCTTACCGTGCTCGAGGTTGAGATTCGCAAGCGCAAGGCGCACAAAGATATCTTGCTCATGACGCACATCGTGCTCGGCTATCCGAGCTTCGATGCGTCGCGTCGCATCGTCGAACAGATGGTCGAAGCGGGCGTCGATCTGATGGAGCTGCAGATTCCGTTCTCGGAACCGATCGCCGACGGGCCCGTGATCCTGCACGCCAACCAACGCGCGTTGCAGGCCGGCGCCAGCGTCGAACGCTGCTTCGAGCTCGCCACCAAGCTGGCGCATGAGTTTCCGATCCCATTCCTGTTCATGAGTTACTACAACATCGCGCTGCAGCACGGCATCGAGCGTTTCGCGCGCGACGCACGGGCAGCGGGGCTGCAGGGTGCAATCATCCCAGACTTGCCGTTCGAAGAAGGCGAGGAGCTGTTTTCGGCGTTCAATGTGGCGCAGCTCTCACCCGTGTTCATCTTTTCGCCTAACACCACGTCCGAACGCATGCGAGCGATCGCGCAGCGTGCACGTGGTTTCGTGTATTGCGTTGCGCGCAAGGGCGTGACTGGCTCCGCCACTGAATTCAGCGCGCTCGACGACTATCTAGCGCGCTGCCGACAAGCCACCAGCTTGCCACTGGCGCTCGGATTCGGCGTGCGCAGTCGCGAGGACATCGCCACGCTGACCGGGCACGTTGACATTGCCGTAGTTGGCTCGGAGACGGTGCGCGTCGTGGACCACGACGGCGTAGAAGCCGTAGGCGCATTCATTCGCGGCCTGCGCTAGCCGATCTACCCACTGAAATCGACGAAGACCCTATAAAAATCGTTTGCGCCGAATTCGCACCGCTGCCGGCACTTGACGCCGCTCATTAGTCGCCTAGGCGGTCACTTGTGACCCTCGAAGATTCTCAAGACCGACCTGATTCACATAGAAGAGAAGCATGATGGTCTTGCCATCCTGAATGATTCCGGTAGTTATCATGTTCAGGGCAGTCGCCAGCGGTAATTCGATCGTTTCTATCTCCTCGCCTTCTGCAATATCGCCGCCGCCTGCCGCAACGCGGTCGCGGTCTTCGTATTCCGCGACGAAGAAATGAAGCTTCTCGGTCACTGAACCGGGGCTCATGTAAGCCTCGAAAATTCTGCGCGGCGAACGCACGCGATAGCCCGTTTCTTCCTCCGCTTCACGCTGAATGCATGTCTGCGCGTCATCGTCATCGAGCAGGCCCGCACACGCCTCGATGAGCAAGCCATCGACGCAGCCATTCACGTAGGCTGGATAGCGAAATTGTCGGGTGAGAATCACCGATTGCCGCTTGGCATTGAACAGCAATATCACGGCACCGTTGCCGCGGTCATACACCTCGCGGGACTGCTTCTGCCAAGAGCCGTCTCTCCGCTGGTACTCGAACGTGACCTTCTTCAAAAGATACCAATCCTCCGATAGAACACGTTCCTCGCGGACACGAATTCGCGGTACTGAATGAGGGGTCGAAACGTCGCTAGCAGCCATGGTGTATCTCTTATTTCGTGCAACTTCGTGCAGGATCGTGCAATACTATGCGCATGAGATGTGATTGCGCAAGTTCTGTAGCCGGGTCATGCTGACCGCACAGCGCAAGAAACTGATCCTCGCTCGTCTCGCCAAGGTCGGTCAGATCATCGCCAAAGACCTTGCCCGCGAGGTGAATACGTCGGACGACACCATCCGTCGCGATCTTCGCGAGCTGGCCCAGGCCGGTAAGTTGCAACGCGTTCACGGCGGCGCGTTGCCAGCCTCGGTGGCCGTAGGTGATTTGCAAGTCCGGGCGCAGGTCTCCGTCAACGAGAAAATCGCGCTCGGCCGTGCAGGCGCCGCCATGATCCGGCCCGGGCAATTGATCATCCTCGACGGCGGCACAACCGCGGTTCAGGTCGCACGACACCTTGATCCTGATTTGCGTGCGACCGTCGTCACCCATAGCCCCCACGTCGCTATTGAACTGGCGACGCATGCGCACATCGATATCGTCGTATTGGGCGGGCGGCTGTTCCGGCACTCAATGGTCAGTGTGGGTGCCGCGGTGATCGACGCCGCCGCACGCCTGCGAGCCGATATCTATTTTATGGGAGTGACGGGAGTGCACCCTAAGGCCGGTCTCAGCACGGGGGACGGCGAAGAGGCGGCAGTAAAGCGAGCCCTGCACGAACGGGCTGCGGAAACGATTGTTCTGGCCTCATCCGAAAAGCTCATGGCGGCCTCTGCGTTTGTCGTGACTGCGCTGCATGAGGTGACCACGCTCGTGGTGCCGGCGGCGACGCCGGAGCGTACATTTCGAGCGTTGCGAATAGCTGGGGTCAAGCTGAAACGATCACGTTAGAGTCAGCCCGGCTTGCCTCGACTTCGATCTGGTACGCCCCGCCTCAGTGCGCTGTGTCTCGGTACTCGGCCGCCTCCGCAACACTCAATGCCGCGGCGCCGTGCGCGAGCCTGGTGCTCATGTCTGACCGCTCGAGCGCGTCGTGCAACTGTTCAAAGCGTTTGATGGACTGACGTACCAGATTTCGGCCCTCCGAAAGCCTTTGCAGATCGCCAGAGTTGACGACATCGTCGAGCGTCTCTTGGGCGCATCTAAGCGCACAAATTTCGGCATTGATGGCGGCTGCGATAGCTTCGATGTCTTTCGCGGCGGCGGCGGCGGCGGCCATACGCCTAAGAGTGCTGACGTTTGCTCTTGCCATTGTCATTTCTCCTGTCGATGTGGGTACGCTGTTCGGTGCCCCTGAGAGGCGACTATCTGCCAATAGATAAGCCAGCGCAAATCGAGTTTTCCCAAGTACACGGTCGGTCGATTCGCATGGTATAAGTCATTGATAGTTGTGGAAGTCATGTGAGGGAACGCCCCTGAATCAATCGGTTACGTTAAGCGAATATCAGTGTGCCGATAGTCTCCCCTGAAGAAGCCTGCAGGCGTGACGGCCTATCGCCCGCGGCGTGCGGAGCGAGGAATACCGAAGAAAGGGCTCGGCGTGAGGTTTCGGCCAAATTATGCGAGCGGCTTTTTCCTGATGAGCTGGTGTTGCAATCCGCCTGCAAGTCAAGTTGCGTGGTTTACGGGTTGGGGGACGGCCAAGATTGCGCTTTCAGTTTCGCGCGCGCGGCGCGGGTGATAGCTCCTGAAAAAATAGAGCAGCACGGTGTCTTTTGGTCTTTGGCCATCATAGGCGCGTTGCTGTTCGCGGCGTGCTGGGTTGCACTTCGAGTACATCGAAGGGTCCGCGACGAGGGCTAGACAAAAACGCCGCGGCGGCGGGCGGCAATTTTACCGTGACCGTGAACCCGCCGCGCATTTGTGAGCTTTGCAGGCTGCTTCCAACCACTCCGCCGCCAACCCGCGCTCACGCGGGTTTCACTCGCGCATTCCCGACTAAAGTCCGGAAAAAACGCGGTACTTAGTGGTGAATTTCGCGGGTGATTTCGATAAGATACTGGATATAACACCAGCACCTGGAGGCACGTATGGATGGCTCAGGCTCAACCCCGGCTGCTGCTTCCCCGGTTGCACCTATCGGCGCTATCTCGATGCCCACCATATCGAGCACTGGGCCGAGGGCGGCGCGACCAAGCTGTCCAATCTCGTGAACCTCTGCCGCACCCACCACCGGCTGGTGCACGAAGGCGGGATCGGGATCGAGGCGCGCACCGGCGGCGGCTGGCGCTTCTTGAGGCCCGACGGACGGGAGTTCGAGATCCTCTACCGTCAGCCGCCGCCGGCCCATGAATGGATGGCGCTACGCAAGACCCACGCCGCGCAAGGCATCTCCATCGACAGCGACACCGCCGCCACCCGCTGGAGAGGCGAGCGCATGGACTACGAACTCGGCGTCTGGACGCTGTGCCGACAAGCCGAGCGCGCCAAAAAAACCCGCGACGGCGACGGCCGCGACGTTTCCGCGGAAACGTCCTACTCCGCAAAAGCGTTCGGTCATGAACCCTGGGACGCAAGCAAACAGGCCTGTGAGGACGGCGTTTGGTGGGCTTCGAATCGCTAGTGCATCACACGCCGTCGTTCTCGAATTCTCGACGACGATCAATTCGCGGTGAACTTTACGTTGTTGACGTAGAACACATTCGCGGGCTGGCCCGTTTGATCGTGGATGTCGAACTTGTACATGGCCTTCAGCTGCACGCCTTGATGAGTCATGATCGCAGTCAAGGGGATCTTGTACGTCGCCCAAACGCCGGCCTGGGGTGCCGGCCCATACTTGTTGATATCGATCACAACTTGTTTGCCCGAGGTATCGACAATATTTTTGTCGCCCACCATCAGCGCGAAGCAATCCCACTGTTGATTTGCGGCCGTGGGCTTTAGATCGAACTGCAAATAATTGTAGGGCCTCAGGTCGAAGTTCCAATTCGGACCAAAGGGTTGCCACGCACCCCAGGGACTCGAGAGCGACACCGACAGGTCATAGGTCCCCGTCTCCGGTTTGCCTTTGGTGTCCTTGTAGTTGATGTTCGCCGCATAAGAGTAATCGCCGGGCCAATTGAACACGCCATTTGCATAGACGACAAAGGTATTGCCGGTCTTCGGGTCGGATGCCGGCGTTGGCGTGTCGGCGCACGCCGCAAGCGGCAACATCAGAGCAAACAAAACCAGCGGCGATGAGAATTTTTTCATAATCAGTTTTTTCATAATCAGCATTTTATATCCTGGCGGCCCGCCTGTCTGTGTTCCGAGGGACTTCACGGCGCATGGCTTACCGTGCTGACCCCTACGCCGAATCGATATACGTTTTGAGCACCGCGGTAGCCGGTCACGAGCAATGCCGTCGTCGCTGCCCATAGCACCAGAACGAATACCCAGGAAGGACGCGAGTCCAGCGCGGTTCCCGCTCCGCGCCACACGGCGGCCAACAAGACGAGCACAGCCGTCACGACGGCCGATTTGACGTGAATCGAAATGGCTTGACGCGCCGCCATTCCGACATGCAAATCGATAACCGCTGCCAGACCCGAGGCCAAGGCAAACAACACCGCGAGGGCTCCCAAGCACAGATTCCAAGTGCCTACGGCGGCCAGGGTCTTGGCGTAACGCTGTGCGGGACGCATGCCGGCCAGCGTCAGGCAAAACGCCGCCGTCACAATCAGCGCCAATGGGAAATGCACGATGAATGGATGCCAGCCCGGAAGGATATGAATCACGGCATCGCTCAGCCTTCGAGGTTCGCCAATTTCATCCGCCACCAGGCGATAGTGTCGGCGATCCCTTCACTCAAGCTGTAATGCGGCCGCCATCCAACCTCGCGGCTGAGCCGCTCTATCTCGGGGACCAGTAACGGCGGTTCCGACGCTGGCGCGCTGCGGGCGCCTAGGCGCACCAGCTCCGGACGCCCGATCTGTGATCCGATCTCTCCGAGCAATTCGGCCAGGGAAATCCGCTCGCCGGATCCGATGTTCACAGGTCCCACCGTGGCGCTGTCGAGCAGAGCGGCAAATGCACCACCCAGATCCGCGACGTGCAGAAAGCTGCGAATCTGCCGTCCGTGAGAACAGAGCGCTTCGCGCCCCGACAACAGGTTTACGATCACGGATGCGACCAGGCGATCCGGGTGCTCGTCAGGCCCAAATTGGTAAAAGATTCGCCCCCAGGCCGTCGATAAATGGTGCACGCCTGCAAATCGCGCGAGCGCCTTCTGCATTGCAATCTTGCATTCCACGTACGGTGCGCGCGCGGCGCTGAGGGGACTCGTGAGTTCGTCGCAGACGCCCACCCGCGACCAGTCATACTCTGCGCAACTCCCCGCCATCACCGCGCGCACTCCGCCATTGAATTGAAAGCACTGCATGAGATGTTGGCTTGCGGCAACCCACTGGTAATTTTCCGGGCTGGTCCAGTACACGCTGGGCGTAGCAACCCACGCGAAATGCAACAAGTGACTTGGTTTGACGCCCTCCATCAATGAGTCGACCGACGCAGGTTGGAGCAGATCGGCACGATGAATTTCGGCGCCGCGAAGTTGCGCCGGGACTTGGCGCGAGGACGTGCGGCCGAGTACGGCGTGAACCTGGTAGCCGCCGGCGATCAGATGCGGCACGCTCCAACGGCCGATGAATCCGCCCGCTCCGCTCACCAGCACGACCTTCCGCGCCATCGCCATTACCCGCCCGGCGCATCGAGTAACGCAAACTCAGCATCGCGCGGCGAAATGACGACAGGCTCCAGCGGCCACTCAATGCCGAGCAGCGGATCGTTCCAGCGCAGCCCTCGCGCGAATCCCTGGACATACGGGACGGAGCTCATGTACAGAACTTCGGTGTCATCCGCCAAGCTCACGAAGCCATGCGCGAATCCCTTTGGAATGTACAAAGAGCGATGATTGGCCGCCGTCAATTCCGTCCCGAACCATTGGCGATGAGTCGGCGATCCGGTACGAATATCTACAATGACGTCGAAGATCGCGCCGGCCGTGCATCTTACGAGTTTTTCCTCATCGTGCGGCGCGGCCTGGAAATGCAGACCACGCAGCGTGCCTCTCTTGGAGTTGAAAGAAACGCTGCTTTGACTCATGTGCGCGGCCAAACCATGGGCTGCGAATTCCGCTGCGCAAAATGAACGTGCGAAAAAGCCTCGCTCGTCGTCCATGCAAGCCATGTCGATGATGTACGCGCCGGGGAGCGGCGATTCCGTGAATATCATGAATCGATGCGAACCAGGGGCACCGGCGTGACAAATCGACCGCCCCAGGCGGCGATGCCCTGCAGCTGGCGGCGGATCTCTTCCTGCAGGTTCCACGGTAGGATCAGGGCATAATCGGGTCTGCCGCGCATCAACTCCTCCGGTGAGACGACCGGGATGTGTGTTCCTGGCAAGAGCTTGCCCTGCTTGTGCGGATTTCTGTCGGCGACCATCGAGATATCCTCGCGAGTCACGCCGCAAAAATTCAGCAAGGTGTTGCCCTTCGCCGCAGCTCCATACGCCGCGACGGACTTGCCTTCCCGTTTGGCGGCGGCGAAGAACTCGAGCAGAGCTCGCCGGCAATCCTCGACGCGTTCGGCGAATCGCCGGTACGTGTCGATATCGGGCAGGCCCGCCGCGGCTTCCGCTCCCCGCACGGCCCGCAGCGCAGCGCTGTCCTCGAGATTCGTCCGGCTGGAATGCGAAGCGAAGATACGCAGCGACCCGCCGTGCGTCGCCAGTTCCTCGACATCGTAGATTCGCAGCCCATGCCGCGCGAATACCTGTTCGATCGCGAACAGCGAAATATACGAGTAATGTTCGTGATAAATGGTGTCGAATTCGACGTGTTCGATCAGCGTCAGTAAATGCGGAAACTCGATGGTGACCGTGCCTTCGGGCTTCAATAGCACGGCGATGCCGGCGATGAAATCGTTCAACAACGGTACATGGGCGATGACGTTGTTGCCGATAATGAGATCGGCTCGCCGGCCTTCGGCCGCCAGCTTGTTCGCCAGCGCCTCGCCGAAGAATTCGACCAAAGTCGGGACGCCGATCTTTGCCGCCGCGATCGCCACGGTATCCGAGGGGTCGACGCCGAGAACGGGAATTCCCATTTGCAGAAAATTCTTGAGGAGATACCCGTCGTTGCTCGCGAGTTCAACGACCAGGGTGGTCCCGTCGAGTGAAAAGCGCCGCTGCGCCATGTCGCAGTATGCCTTGGCATGCGCGAGCCACTCGTCCGAATACGACGAGAAGTACACATAATTGCCAAATAGTTCTTGCGGAGCGACGTCATAGTCCACTTGCACCAATTTGCAGGACTCGCAGACCTTGGCGCGCAGCGGGTAGCGCTTCTCGCCGACCGCTTGGTCCAAGGACGTTAGAAACGCGTTCGACGGCGGCTGCATCCCCAAGTCGGCCATCGTGACGGATAAATGGCCGCCGCACGCACGACATCCGGTGACCGGCCCTACCATGGTTGCTTCAACCTTCCCAACGCTTCCACGGCGCGGCGCCGCTGTCCCACAGCGCATTCAAATGCTGTTTGTCGCGCAAGGTGTCCATCGGTTGCCAGAATCCACGATGAATCCAGGCGGCCAATTGACCGTTCGCCGCCAAATCTTCCATGGGTTGGTTTTCCCAGACCGTATCCATGCCGTCGATCAGTTCGAGCACGCTCGGCTCCAGCACGAAGAACCCGCCGTTGATGAGGCCTCCCTCTGTCTGAGGTTTCTCTTCGAACGAAATCGCCTGAGTTCCCTCGATCACGATGCGGCCGAAACGCGCCGGCGGCCGCACGCAGGCCACGGTCGCTTTGCAGCCCCGCTCCTTGTGAAAGGCAATTTCCGCATTGATATCGATATTCGCCAATCCGTCGCCGTATGTCATGCAAAAGGGCTCGCCTGCGTTCAAATACTTGCCTACCTGCATGAGACGCCCGCCGGTCATGGTCTCCTCGCCGGTATCCACCAGCGTGACCTTCCAGGGCTCGCTGCGGCTATCGTGATACTCGACGCGGTTGCCGGCCATGTCGAACGTCACGTCGGCCTGATGTAGAAAATAGTTAGCGAAGTACTCTTTCACCATGTAGCCCTTGTAGCCAAGGCAGACGATGAACTCTAGGACGCCGAATGACGCGTACAACTTCATGATGTGCCAGAGGATGGGCCACGAACCGATTTCCACCATGGGTTTCGGGCGGGTATTCGACTCCTCCGCGATACGGGTGCCCTTGCCGCCGGCGAGGATTACGCACTTCATCGGTTCCGGCTCGACCGTTCTTGATATTGCGCAAGCTGCGCTTTCGTAAAGTTCAGCATATTCTCCCCCGCCGCGTAGGCTCGATACCAATCCGCAGTCCAAGACAACGATTCCCCGATACTCAAGCTAGGCCGCCACTCGAGCAAGCGCTCGGCCAACGCCGATGACAGGGTCAATGCGTGGGCCTCGGCGGGATGTATCGACCCGTCGCGCTCCCAACCCGGTTTCCCGCCGAACCGGGCACTGAAAGCATCGACCACTTCATGCACCGAGCAAAAGGATGCCGGGTCAGGGCCGAAATTGACAGCACGGGGCGCCGTTGCTGGCGTTTCCACCAGCGCTCTTGCCGTCGCGAGGTAGCCGGACAGCGGTTCGAGCACATGCTGCCAGGGTCTCACGGCATCAGGATAGCGCAGCGTCACCGGTGCGCCTGCTTGGAGCGCCCTCACGCAATCGGGAATGAGCCGATCGGCGGACCAGTCGCCTCCGCCAATGACGTTGCCGGCTCGCACCGCTGCGATTGGCGGTCCCGGCTCAAAGAAACTGTCGCGAAAGCTGTTGGTGAGGAGTTCGGCGCAGGCTTTACTGTTGCTATAGGGGTCGTGGCCGCCGAGGCGGTCTCCCTCGACGAACGGGCGGCCCAGCCCGAGATTTTCATACACCTTGTCGCTGGTGACGACGACGATGCAGCGAAGATCGCTCGCCGCGCGGCAGGCCTGCAGCAGATTGGCCGTGCCCATCACATTCGTCGCATACGTGCCGAGCGGATCGCGGTAAGACTCCCTTACCAACGCCTGCGCGGCCATGTGTATGACGATGTTGGGCTCCGTTTCGGTCACCACGTCGCGCACTCTGTCCGCATCGCGAATGTCGCCGATGATTGAGCGAGCACCGGCGCCGACTATGCCCCACAAATTCGGTTCAACCGGCGGCTCCAAGGCATAACCTGTGACCTCAGCGCCCAGATTCCGCAGCCAAAGGTGCAGCCACGCGCCCTTGAATCCGGTGTGGCCGGTCAGCAGGACTTTGCGGTCTCGCCAAAAATCGGCTTCAATTTGATCTCCGCTGCTCAATATCCGTTCCTTTTCCGGGCCACGGTTACCCGCGCCAATACGATTGCAGGGAACGCATGACGCATTGTAACCCGCGCCTGCCGGCGTGCGGCTATCTCTGTCAGCGCGCCGCCAGCCGGGTCAAGAGCGCCACATAGTTAGACTGGTACGCGTGAATTGCGTAGCGTTCCACGACGTGTGCGTACCCGCTGGCGCCGAACCGCGCTCTAAGTTCCGCCGACTCGATCAGCCGTTCCAAATTCTGTTCCCACTCATCGTTGTTGCCGGCGTGAAAGCCGTTGACTCCGTCGATCACCGCTTCAGTGTTGGCGCCGATCGGCGAGGCGACGCAGGGCAGCGAGGCGGCCATGTATTGCAGTAACTTGAACGCGCATTTGCCGCGAGTCCACTCATCGTCGGCCAGCGGCATGATGCCGATATGGGCCGCGGCGAGCGACGCCGCCTCGGTTTGCGAACTCCAGGCCACGCGCTCGACGTTGATCTCCGGCCAGTCCGGAAATTCCGAGCAAATGACGCGTATTTTGAGGGCGGGATGCCGCGCCGTGAGGCGCGCCAAGGCGGGCCGAATCATCTCCAAGTAAATGAGATTCTCCGGACTGCCGATCCAGGCGATGGTGGGCGGATCGGCGGCCGACGCCGTGGTGGCTCGGTACGCCGATGCGTCGATCGAGGTTGGCAGAATCGCGATGTGCGGCGTCGTGCGTCGCGCCACGCTCGCCAAAACATCGTTGCCCGCCGCGACCACATCCACCCAACGGCAGGTGGCGGCGAATTTCCTTCGGCGCCATATCGAATCATGCGCCGGTTCGCCGAGCCGGCGGGGCTTGCGAACGTAGATGGCGTCGTCGACGTCGAATATCCTGCGTCGGCTGAGCGAGGCCATCAAACGTGCCTCGAGAGCACTCAGTTTGATCTGATGCAGCACAACTACGTCCGCCCACCGCAACAGCTCGCGCCGCTCCCAGGTGCGCAATCCATAGCGCCCGCTCGGGAACCGTTCAGCGCGCACTTGCCATCCGGCCGCTTCCAACGGGCCGATGAGGCAACGCATCCGGTGCCGAAACGACGGCTGGTCGAGACCGTAACCCAACAATAGTGCATTGGACATAGAGGCGTTCGCCGTTACTTCGCTTCGATCAACGTAGACATCGCGCGCAATGCCACATCGACTCCGTCGGCGAGCCCGAGCGCCAGCGTGCGACCGGCCAACGCACCTAAATTACCCTCATTTCGCAGCAGCTTCATGGCGGCCCCACAGATCGCTGCGGAATCGAGCGGCGCAGCAACCGCGACTCCGGCGCTGACGCAGCGGCATATGCGCTCCCCCTGATCGCCCGCGATGGGAACCGCAAGGCACGGCCTGCCGCACGCGATCGATTGCAGCAGGGTCGAACCTCCATTCGCGATAATGAGGCGTGCGCCGCGCATCAACTCGGCCAAATCCGGTTGCGGCAGGGGGCCCAGCATCCGCAGCAGTGCCCCGGCGGCCGGCGCAGCGGCGCCCGGCGCACCGGCATCCGCAGGCGCGAGCCGCGGCTGGCCCACGAAAACCGTGGCGATGCCGGCCGCCGCGAGCTCGCGCGCCGCGTGGAGAAATTGTTGCACGGCGTCGCCCGCTCCCGGGTGTCCCGTGCCGCCTCCCGGCACGACCAACACATAGCCATCAAGTGCCAGACCCATGCGCGCAAGCAGCGAATCGCGCTCCGACCCGGACCCGGATCCGTAGCCGCGCGCAAGTATGACATCCAGATAGCGAACCGCCGGGCGGCGCATGAATTTGAGCTTGAGCCGCTCGATGAGCCCCAGGTCGCCTGCAATGAACTTAGGGTACGCGATCCAATGCTCATCGATCAGGCGCATCCAGCGCAGCCGAAATGCCTTGTTTCGTTGTCGTCGGCGCGCGCTGATGTAGACCACACTCGCACCCAATCGACGCGCCGCGCGTAGTTGCGCGGTACGCCCCGCGTTGTCGAAAATCACTACGTCGGGGCGCCAATTTTTCATGACCTCAATGACCTCGGCAGAATGAAACGTGGGCGACGCAGCCAGCAGCGTGGCGGGGTATGGGGCGGTAGCTGCATAGGGTGCTTGGCGGCTCAGAATGAATTGGATGGCCGCGCCCGGCCAGCGTCCCTGGGCCCCCTGCGCAATGGCCAATGAGCGTGCGTACTCCCCCATGCCGAATGCGCCCGAGACCGGTACGAACAAAAGACGCGGCGCTCGCTCATTCAAAGGCGGTGAACCAGCGATCGAGCACCAACACATACCATGCCCGGCGAAACTCGGTGCTCACCGGACGGCGCAACACGCCGCGCGCCATGAGACGCGCCACGGCTTCTTGCAAAACTTGGGGGTGGCGTTTCAACCAGCGATGTACCGGCAAGCCAAAGCCTGACTTCGGGCGATCCAAGTGCCCCGGGGGCAGGCGCGGCTCCATCAGCCGTCGCACCAATAATTTGCCGCGGCGCCGGTGCCGGTCGACCAGCAGCGATGGATCGACGCTCAGCATGAATTCGACCAAGCGATGATCCAGCAAGGGCGGCCTTACCTCGAGCGAATGCGCCATGCTGGTCCTGTCCACCTTGGTCAATAGCCCTTCCGCCAGATCGGTGTTCAGATCGAGCCAACGCAATTGCACCAGAGGAGCCAATTCCGGGCGCCAGAATTGCCGATAAAACCACAGGTAATCGTAGCCCCGCTCCTGCCAGCCATCCGCCAGCAGCGCATCGACTTGGGGTCCCGCAAGGCCGCCCAGCGCCACGGCAAAGCCCGGCAATCCTACGGCCGCATGTCGCTGCATGGAAGATGCGAGTCGCGATAGGGGCGGCAGGATGCCGGCGAGGGTCCTGTTGAAAAGGTTCGAGCGCGCTCCGACGTTCGACCAGTAGCGCGGATAGCCGCAGAAGATCTCATCGCCGCCCTCGCCGCTCAATGCCACGGTGACCTGGCGGCGCGCGAACTCGGCGATCAAATAGTTCGACCATGCCGCGCTGTCGCCGAAGGGCTCGTCGAATAGATGCGGCATGGCATCGAGCGCCGCCGCGAAATCCGCCGTTTGCGCCGTCATCTCGGTGTGCAAGGTATTCAAGTGCCCGGCAGCGCTGCGTGCAGCGTCGAGCTCGGATCGATCACGCGCATCGAACCCTAAGCTGTAAGTGCGTGGACCATCCAGGTAGTAGGTCGTGAGCGCCGAATCCATGCCGCCGCTCAAAAATACTCCCACCGGCACATCCGACAACATGTGCGCCGGTACTACTTCGCGCAGCAATTCATCCAGCCGCTGCAAGGTGTCGCCCTCGCTTCTGGCCACAATCGCAGTCGACGGCCGCCAATACCGTTCAATGCGTACCGTGCCGTTCTCCCAGGTCAGCGCGTGGCCGGCGGGTAGCTTCGCGATCCCTTGATAAATCGTCTTCGGCGCCGGTATGTAGCCATGGAACAGAAAGTCCCGTACAGCACTGCGCTCGATCTCCGGCTTCCCCAGTACCAAGAGGGCCTTCAATTCCGAAGCAAACGCGATGCCGTCGGGCAAGATCCGGTAATACAGCGGCTTGATGCCAAGCCGGTCTCGCACCAACAAGAGACGCCGGGACGCGGTATCCCAAAGTCCGAACGCGAACATTCCCGCGAGAGGTTCGAGAGCGGCGCTTCCGCAATCGGCGAGCAGGTGTAGTAAAGTTTCCGTATCGCCGCTGGAATGCCACGGCCCTTTGAGGCGCTGACGCAAATGTTCGTGGTTGTAAATCTCACCGTTGTAGGTGAGCACCAGCGGCCCCAGGACCATGGGTTGATGCCCCGCGAGGGACGTATCCTGGATGGCGAGCCGGCGGAAACCGAGGGCCGCGCCCGGATCGGTCCAAACACCCTCGTCGTCCGGACCCCGATGGCGCAGGCGCTGCGCCATGAGTTGGACTGTTTCGCCGCTGGCTCGCGACCCGATGATACCGACTATGCCGCACATGGGCGGCAGTCTAGCGCGACCCGCCATGTACCGCTGGCCATCGGGCAGCGCTTCGTTTAGGGTGACGCCCGGAGTGGTACACATGGCAACACCCGCCGATCAACGCTTGCTGGAACTTCTGGAAAAATGGCTCACGAGTCTCGAGCTGCATGCCAAGTATTCTTCGCTGGACGACGATAGCTATTCGAAGATCCAGCCTTGGCCGGAACATCAGCGTCCAAGCCGATGGATCATCGATCTTGCCAAACAGAAGGCGCTCGCCCTGCAAAATCAGGTCAAAGAGCGCATCAAGACGGGCGATGCGAAATTCTCCGATTCGCTGGAGTTGATGACTTTCCTCGCGAATCTCGTTGGATCGGAGCACATCGAGCGCTTCATTCCGTTGGCCGCGGCGGAAAACGAACAGCCGCACGCACCTCCGGATGTCGCTGTTCCGCCGGGCACCGCCGCAACAGCCACGCGAGAAATGCCGAAATTCGTAGTGGGTAAGCCACGCGCGCCGGCTCCCACGGGGACCGAACAGGTCGCACGCACGGAGCGAAACGCTCCCGATGCCAAAGCCGTTGCGAAAGCCGCTGCCAAGACGAAGGCTCCGCCGACCGGCCCCAACAAGCCGGCGCCGGCCGCGAAGCCGTCCGAACGGAACGGTCCGTCGGAGGCCGCACGCGAACAGGTCATCGCCGACGCGACGCGCTTGGTGCAGTGGGGCCGCAAATGGTACGAATTGGCTGAACTCATCGCAAGCATGGCGGACCGCCCGCATTTGACCGACGTGCGACGTATACTCAAGGACAATAAAGCGGTCATCGATAAAAAGGCCGGACGCGGCTGACGCCGGGTCGAACGCGGCGGCAAAAAATTTAGGGAACCTCCGGCTGAACCTTCGCTCAAAGGCGATCATGATTACGACGAAAAACTTATCCAAGCGCTATGGCGACAAACTAGCGGTGGACGACCTGACGTTTGCGGTCGCGCCGGGCGAGGTTTTGGGATTTTTAGGCGCCAACGGCGCCGGGAAATCCACCACCATGCGCATGATCGCCGGATTCATCGCGCCCTCGGCCGGCCAAGTCACGGTGTGCGGGCATGACATAGAACGAGAACCGGTGGCCGCCAAATCCTGCATGGGTTATCTCCCCGAGGGCGCGCCCAGCTACGGCGAAATGACCGTGGCGGAATTTCTCGATTTCGTCGCCGATATTCGCGGCTTGAGCGGCGCAAATCGGCGCCAGCGGCGCGCCGTGGTCATCGAACGGCTCGGGTTGGAGCCGGTCATCGACCAGGTCATTGAAACACTGTCCAAGGGTTTCCGGCGACGCGTCGGATTGGCGCAAGCGCTCATCCACGATCCGCAGGTTCTGATCTTGGATGAACCCACCGACGGCCTGGATCCGAATCAGAAACACGAGGTACGCCGTCTCATCAACGAACTCAGCAAGGACAAGCTCGTCATCGTCTCGACCCACATACTGGAAGAAGTGCACGAGGTGTGCACCCGCGCAATCATCATCGCCTATGGCCGGATCGTGGCCGACGAGACGCCGAGCGCACTCGAAGCGCGCTCGCGTTACCATAATGCCGTCACCCTACGTTTCGAGAAGGCCGAGCAGCATGCCGCCGCATCGCGAGAGATCGCCGCGTTGGCGCAAGTCGCCGCCGTGGAATCGAACGAGCGCGATCTCAGGCTCACCGCGGTACCTCATCGCGGCATCAATGCGCTGCCGGCCGTGAGCGCGGTCATCGCAAGAAACAATTGGGAAGTCCCCGAACTGCACCTCGAATCGGGGCGGCTCGACGAGGTATTCCGGTCGCTGACTCAGCCGCATGCCGGCGGCGCTGCGGCAAGATCATCCATCACGGAAGGAGCGCCGGTTTGACCAAGGTTTCGGTGATTTTCCGGCGTGAATTGCGCAGCTATTTCGCGACCCCGCTGGCCTATGTCTTCATCGTGATTTTTCTGGTGCTGGCCGCCGTGTTCACGTTTCAGGTGGGCGGCCTTTTCGAACGCGGTCAAGCGGATCTGCAGCCGTTTTTCCGCTGGCATCCCTGGCTGTATCTCGTTCTCATTCCTGCCATCTCCATGCGCCTGTGGGCCGAGGAGCGCAACAGCGGCAGCATCGAGTTGCTGATGACGCTGCCGGTCACCCTGTGGCAGGCCGTGGTTGGAAAGTTTCTTGCCGCCTGGTGTTTCGCGGGCGTTGCACTGTTGCTGACATTTCCGGTCTGGATAACGATCAATTATCTCGGCCGGCCGGACAACGGCGCCATCATCGCCGCCTACTTCGGCAGCTTCCTCATGGCAGGCGGTTTTCTGTCCATCGGCATGTGCCTGTCCGCGGCAACGCGAAACCAGGTGATCGCCTTCATCACCGCGGCGTTGGTCGGATTCATCTTCCTCCTCGCGGGGTTCCCGCTTGTGTTGGATTTCGTCCGCGGCGTGATGCCCCAGACCGTGGTCGATGCCATCGCGAGTTTGAGTTTTTTCACGCACTTCGAGGCCATTTCCAAGGGAGTCATCGATTTGCGCGATCTCGTCTACTTCGCGGCGTTGATCGGCTTTTGGCTGACGGCGACTGCCCTGGTGCTCGACATGAAAAAGGCGGAATAGGTGAACGGCAATCGTTGGAAAAGAACCGGCTTTGGCGTGGGCGGCTTGCTGGCTCTCGCCGTGCTCTTTTTAGGGGTCGTCATGCTGTCGAATGCGGGCCTGCGCGGCATGCGCTTGGACCTCACGCAGAACAAGCTGTACACGTTGACGCCCGGCACGCAACAGGTGCTTGCCGAACTCAAGGAGCCGGTCAATCTGTATTATTATTTCTCGCGCGACGCGGCGGCGAAACAGTCGCCGCTCATCATGCCGTATGCCACTCGGGTCCGCGAATTCCTCGAGGAGATTGCCGCCCGCTCCGGCGGCAAGGTTCATTTACGGGTGATCGATCCGCAAGCGTTTTCCGAAGACGAAGATCGCGCCGCTGAGTTTGGCCTGCAATCGCTGCAGGCTGGCGGCGGCGATGCGCTGTATTTCGGCCTGGCCGGGACCAACTCGACCGACGGCCGTTCGGCCATCCCCAGCTTCCAAGCCGACCGCGAAGAATTCCTGGAATATGACGTTGCGAAACTCATCCACGAATTGGGCACGCCCAAGAAGCCGGTGATCGGCCTCATGAGTTCTTTGAACATGCAGGGTCAGTTCGATCCGATGTCGGGTCGGATGAGCGAGCCGTGGCCGATCCTGTCTCAAGTCCAGCAAATTTTCACCGTGCGCCCGTTGACGTCCGAAACCGATCACATCGATAAAGACGTCGATGTGCTGATGGTCGTTCATCCGAAGCACCTACCCACCAAGACGCTGTACGCCATCGATCAATTCGTCATGCGCGGCGGTAAAGTGCTGCTGTTCGTCGATCCGAATTCCGGAGCCGACACCAGCGGGCAGGACCCGCAGAACCCTCTCGCCGGGGCGATGGCCGACCATTCTTCGAATCTCGAACCGCTGCTGTCGGCGTGGGGGGTCAATTACGACGCAGGCAAAGTGATCGGCGACTTGGAGCTAGGGCTCGAAGTCCGTTCCAGCATGCAGGCGCCGCCAATGCGCCACATCGGCATCCTTGGGCTGCGCCACGCCGACATGAATCAAAAGGATGTCGTTACGACCTCGCTCGATGTGATCAACATGGCGTCCAGCGGCTCGCTGGCGGGCAAGCCGGGAGCCAAGACCACGCTCGAGCCGCTGTTGCTGAGTTCCACGAGCGCCGCACCCTTGCCCGCCGAGCGCTTCAATGCACTCTCCGATCCCTCGACTCTTCGTGACGGATTCAAACCCACCGGAACCCGCTACGCCCTCGCCGCGCGCGTGACCGGGCCGGTCGAATCGGCGTTTCCGCAGGGCGCGCCGGCGGATCAGAAGCCGGCCGCGGGTCCGCCGATCGCTCATTTGTCCAAGGCTGTTTCACCGGCAAACATCGTCATCATTGCGGACACCGATCTGTTGATGGACTACATGTGGGTGCAGACCCGTGAGGTGTTCGGTCAAAAAATTGCTCAGGCGTTCGCGAACAATGGCGATCTCATCGCCAACATCCTCGACAACTTGAGCGGCAGTAGCGCCCTCATCAGCATCCGTGGCCGTGCCAGCTTTTCGCGGCCGTTCGAACGCGTGGAGGCCCTGCACCGCCTGGCCGACGACCGCTTGCGCAGCAAGGCCTTGGAACTGCAGTCCGAGCTTCAGCAGACCGAAGCCAAATTGACCGAGCTGCAAAGCAAGCGCAACGATCAGGCATCGCTCATGCTGTCCCCCGAACAGGAACAGGAAGTAAAGCGCTTCACCGCCGAGAAGGCGCGCGCGCGCAAGGAATTGCGCGAAACTCAGCGCGGCTTGAACGTCGACATCGACCGGCTCGAGTCCAGACTGAAGGTCATCAACATTGCCATTGCACCGCTGATCGTGGCTGTGGTTGGAGGATTTGTGTTGTCGCTGCGCCGCCGCCGTAAGACGCGAGGGTCGTCCCAAACGAGACTCGCGCCCGGCGAGACGACCTCGACATGAGCCGGCAACGCTTTGTCCTTCTGCTGATTGCAGCACTCGTAGTGATATCGGGAGCCTTGTATTTGAGCGCCCGGCGCAATCTGTCAAGTGAGACGCAGGGCGTCGCGTTGTTGCCTTCACTCGCGAACGACGTGAACGCGGTGACCGCCGTGACCGTGCGCAAGGGCAGCGCGACGCCGACGTTGACCGTGCATAAGGCGGGCAACCAGTGGTCGGTGGCGGAACGCGCCGATTACCCCGCGGATGTCGCGAAGCTGCGCAAGCTGCTGCTGTCGCTGCGCGATGCCAGGATCGTGGAGGAGAAAACGTCCGACCCGGCGCGATTCGCAAGCATCGGCGTCGAGGATCCGGTCGAGCCCGCGGCGGCGGGCGCCGAGATCACCGTGGTTGGCCCCGGTGAAAAGCGCTCGGTGATCGTGGGCAAATCAGTGGGCGAAGGTAATTTCGTTCGGCGCGTCGGCGAGAATCGGAGTTACAGCGTGGAGCCGGCAATCACCCTCGAAACCGAGCCCCGATTCTGGATAGATTCGCGCCTGATCGACGTGCCCGTTGCGCTCATTCAAAGTATCGAGGTCAAACCAGCCGCCGGCACAGCCTTTAGCATTCATCGCCTGAACCCGGCGGATAACACGTTCAGTCTCGACGGCGTGCCGGCGGGCCGTAAACCCTTGGATGGACATGCCCTCGCGCCGGCGCCGACGACATTCGCCGGCCTCACGGCCGAGGATGTCTCACCCTCGGGCAGCATCGATTTCGGCCAGTCGTCGCACGCGATCGTGACCCTCACGGATGGCAATATCATTACCCTGACGGGTACCGCCATCGCCGACAAACACTGGATTCAGGTGAAATCGAACAAGGACGCGGCATTGACGGCCAAAACCCTCGGGCGCGCCTTCGAAATAGCCAGCTACCGATACGACGCCATTTTCAAGCCCGTGGAGCAATTGCTGGTGCCGAAAGAGCCGGCCGCGGTGAAAGGCGCGCCAGCGGCCAAAGGCGCGCCCGCGCCGAAAGGCTCATCCGCCGCGCCATCGCCACCTAAAAAACAAGCGCCCGCCACGGCGCCGTGATTAGCGCGGGGTTCGGCAGACGTTTCGCGGCGCTGATCTACGACGGTTTCCTGCTGCTGGCGCTGCTCATGATATTCACCGCGGCGTCCCTGGTATTCACGCGGGGGCACTTGGCGGTCACCCGAGAGTCGTCAGGCGGGTGGTTCTATGCCTACCGTGCGGGGGAAGTCGGGGTGATTGCCGCGTACTACATCGTCAATTGGATGCACAGCGGCCAGACATTGGGAATGCGCGCGTGGCGACTGCGTACCGTGAGCGACACGGGCGAGCGAATCCGCGGACGCGCTGCGGTCCTGCGCTTCATTTGCGGATTCTTGGCGTGGCCGCCGGCCGCACTCGGCGTTCTATGGCTGTACCTCGATCCCGACCACCTTGCCATACACGATCGACTGTCGAGGACCCGCGTGGTTCGGCTACGCGCCCCGGACTAGCGCGTTCGTGAGATGGCAACGACCGTACACAAGCCCACGACGGCGGTCGGTAACCAGCCGACGACCACGGGATTCAGCCCGAACAGCTGGCCGCCTTTCTCGACCATGCCGGTTATCAGGAAGAAAACCACTCCGAGCAACACGCCGATTACGGTGCGTGCGCCGGCGCCGGTGGTGCGCAAGGGCCCGAATACGAACGGCAACGCGAGCAGCGTCACCACGATGACCGCGAACAAGCGGGCTATGCGCGACCAGAAACCGATTTCGTAGGAGGCCGTGCCCAGGTTGTTGCGCCGTAGATGGTCTATGTAGGACGCAAGCCCGCGCAGCGTCAAGAGGTCCGGATCAGTCGCCGCCAATCCTAAGAAGTCCGGATTGACGGACGATGTCATGTTGATTTCCGGCACGACTTCACTTTCGATTTTGTCCTTGCTGAACCGCGTGGTCGACACATTGTGCAGACGCCAGTGACCCGGATCCGCCACCGATATGCGCTCCGCGCGCTTCACCGAACGCAAGCGGTTGGCACCATCCAACTCGAACAGCGACACGCCCCCGAATGCTTGGTCGACCTCGCCGGTCTGCACCCGAAGTATCAAGTTGCCGTCCTTGACCCAGGCGCTCGAGGACCCGGCGAAGCTGATGTCCGCCAGCTTGCTCGTGGTCTTCTCGCGTTTGGCCAGCTGAGCCATGGGCGGAGCGATGTACTCGCCAATTCCATACATCGCGACCGCCATGGTCAGACCCGCGAGGCCGACCGGCCAGGCGATACGCCACACCGATACCCCGGATGCACGCGTGACGACGAGTTCGCTTCCCGAGGCCAGATTTCCCAGCCCCATCAGCGCCCCGATCAAGGCGCCGATCGGCAGCAGCTCGAACGCCTGTTCGGGTAAATTGAGGAACGTGAACAGCAACGCATCGCCCGCACTGTAGTTGCCGATGCCGATGTCGCCTTGTTGACTGATGAAAAGGAACAGTGCGCCCAATGTCATCAGCACAGCCAGCGCCATGCCAGTGTAAATCAGCACTGTTCGATACAAATATCGATCGAGCGTGTTCACGCTTTATTCGACTCACGAAATACGAGATACAGGCCCAATGCCAAGACGGCCAAGTGCACCCACCACACGCCGATGACGGGCGGCAGATCGCCTTTTTCCACCCATACTTTGGCCGCCGACAGCAAATTCGAGTACACGAAGTACACCACGATGGCGAAGCCGACGCGAGCATAGCGGCCCTGCCGCGGGCGCAGCCGGCTCAACGGTACGGCGACCAGGGTCAACACCAGCGCCATCAAGGGGCTCGAAGCGCGGGACTGCAGTTGTGCGACGTCCGAAGCGGCATGAGGCCCCCGTAACAGTTCGCGCGTCGGTTTGGTATCCGGATCCTGCGGCCCGACCGTATCCGCCGGCGTCGAGATCGGAATGCCGTGCTCGCGGAACTCGATGACTCGAAAGTCGCTTTGACCCGGCACACCCTCATAGCGGCGGCCGTTGAACAGCGTAACGAAGTGCATGCCGTTCGCGGCGGCCTTAGAATAGGTCGCGGTGTCCGCCAGCGCCAACTCGATTTGCCCGGCCGACTCGCGCCGGACAAAGACGTTGTGCAAGACCCCTTCCTGATCCACGCGCTCCGCGTAGAAAACCGCTTCGCCGCCGCTGAAGGAGCGGAAACGTCCGGCGTCCAGCTGGCCGAACTGCGCCTCTTTGATCGCCGACTGCCGCAGCAACTGCACCTGCTGGTCGGCGCGCGGCACTTGCACGAAGGACAGCCATGCCAGTCCCACGGCAATCACCGCTGCAAATATGAACAGCGGCGGAAGCAATCGCGCAGGCGCGAAACCGCAGGCCTGCAGAGCCGCCATCTCGCTGTCGTGGTACATGCGCCCGAGCGTGAGTACCACCGAGAGCAACAGGCCGACCGGTACGATGACGGACAGATTCATCACGGCGCCCAGGGCAATCAAATCGAAGACCACGTGCCGGCCATACTGATTGTCGGCGGCCTGACCGAGAACCCTTGCCAATTGATTGGAAACCAGAATGGCGACCAAAACACCGGTTACGGCGAGCCAAGTTTGCACGACTTCGCGCAGCACATATCGTTGAACCGTCCATTTCATGGGCGTTGAGCTTAGAGCCTTCGCAATTATCTAGTAAACTATTTAGTGATATGAGCATTCAGGCTGAGGACAAATAAGGAGCTTCGGATATGGAATTCAACGCCATTGTCGATGTCAAGGCGCGCGACGCCGCGGACTGCGCGGTCGTGGGCGTCTACGAGCAAGGTGATTTGGGCATCGCCGCTCGCCACATCGACGCACAGATCGGCGGCCTGATCGGCAATCTGCACGGCAGCGGCGATTTTGCCGGCAAACTCGGCGACACCCTGCTGCTGCCGCTTCCCGCCGGTGCGGCTTCGGCTCGGGTACTTTTGATCGGATTGGGGCTGCGGACCGCATTTGGCCGTAAGCAATACCGCAAGGCGCTGCTGGCCGCGGCTCAGGC
Source organism: Steroidobacteraceae bacterium (assembly GCA_036502605.1). Lineage (GTDB taxonomy): Bacteria > Pseudomonadota > Gammaproteobacteria > Steroidobacterales > Steroidobacteraceae > Bog-1198. The sequence continues at coordinate 13,188 of DASXYI010000013.1, read as the reverse complement.
GCTCGGCAAAACCGGTGCGACGGTCGCCATCGTGTATCTGGCCCTCGAGGAAGTTGCCGACCTCGATGTGCTGTACCGCGCACGCGTGGTCGCGGAAGTGTTCTGCGTTCAGGGCTACAAGATTCCCGATCTTAAGACGGGCTCCGCCCCCAAGTCGCCGAAACTCGCCGTCGTCAATGTTGCCGCGGAGAATGCACGCGCGGCGAAAGCGGCCGCGGAGGGTCTTCGGTTGGGTGCCGCCATCGGCAGCGGCATCGCACTGGCTCGGGACCTGGCGAATCTACCGCCTAATGTGTGCACCCCCACTTACATCGGTACTCGGGCGCTGCAACTGGCGAAGCAATGGCCCAGAGTCAAAACCAAGGTTGTCGACGAAAGCGGCATCAAAGCCCTCAAGATGGGGGCATTTCTCGCGGTCACCCAGGGCTCGGACCAGCCGCCGCGACTGATCGTGTGCGAATACCGCGGCGCCAAGAAAAGCGTCGCGCCGGTCTGCCTCGTCGGCAAGGGCATCACGTTCGATTCAGGCGGAATTTCCCTCAAGGATCCGCCTGCAATGGATGAGATGAAATTCGACATGAGCGGCGCTGCCACCGTCTTGGGCACGTTGCGTGCGGTGGCCGAGCTTGGATTGCCCATCAACCTCGTGGTCGTCATCGCCTCGTGCGAGAACATGCCGAGCGGGGGCGCCATCAAGCCCTCGGACATCGTTACGACCATGTCCGGTCAAACGGTTGAAATTCTCAATACCGACGCCGAAGGTCGCTTGGTTCTCTGCGACGCCATCACCTACAGCCGCCGCTTCAAACCGGCTGCGGTCATCGACGTCGCGACATTGACCGGCGCCTGCATCATCGCGCTCGGCAATCATTTCAGCGGCTTGATGAGCAATGACGAAGCTCTGGGGAATGAACTCTCGGCGGCCGGCGTACGTGCCGATGATCGCGCTTGGGCGCTGCCCATCGGCGACGAATACGTCGATCAATTAAAGAGCAACTTCGCCGATATCGCGAACGTGGGCGGCCGCGAGGGCGGCGCAAGCACGGCCGCTTCCTTCCTGTGGAAATTCGCCAAGGACCTCAAGTGGGCGCATTTGGACGTGGCCGGCACGGCGTGGCTCGGCGGCTCGCAAAAAGGCAGCACCGGCCGTCCCGTGCCTCTGCTCGTCGATTTCCTGATCCATCGCGGCGGCGCGAAATGACCGAACGCGTGGACTTTTATGTCCTGAAAACCTCGACAGCAAAGGAGCGTTGGACTTTTGCCTGCCGGCTCACGGAGAAAGCCTATCTGCGCGATTTGAAGGTGGTGCTGGTGAGCGAAACTGCTGACGATGCCCGGGTTATCGACGAGTTGCTGTGGACCTTCAATGAGCGCTCGTTCGTACCGCATGACATTCTGAGAGATCAGCCATCCTTCGATGCCTCGACCCCGGTACGACTGACCTTCGACCTTGACGCCGTAGAGGCTGCCGATCTGCTGGTGAACTTGAGCGGCAGCCTACCGGCCCGATTGGAACGATTCTCGAGAATCGCCGAAATCATCGACGGCGACGATGAGAGGCGCCGTTTGGGCCGGGAAAGGTTCAAAGCCTATCGCGAGCTCAAGTTGCCGGTCGAAACACATCAGTTGGACGCCGCCGCGGGCGCCTGATGACCAATGAACACTGAATCGCATGATCCGCGCGACATACCGATTCTTACCGAGGCGATCGAGAAGGACGGCCGCGAGTATGCTTTTTTCGATGCCAAGGCCGTGCATGCCGCCGTGGTGACGGAGACGCTGAATTTGGCCGATTCTTTATTGCATCAGGCGGCCAAGGACATCGAAGCGACTCTGTTCGAGCGCGTCTTCGATCAGCTCCGGGCGCAGCTCCCGGAGCTCGTGGATCGCGTATTGCGCCAGCATGCTGCGGCGAAAATTCCCGCAGAACCGGGGCATTTGAGCAAGGATGGATAAAGCGTTTTCGCCCGGCGATATCGAATCACGGATCTACGCGCAGTGGGAAGCCTCGGGATATTTCACGCCCAGCGGCCATGGTCCGGCCTATTCCATCGTTATTCCACCGCCCAATGTCACCGGCACGCTGCACATGGGCCACGCCTTTCAAGACACGATCATGGACGCCCTCATCCGCTATCGGCGCATGCGCGGTTTCGACACGCTGTGGCAGCCGGGTACGGACCACGCGGGGATCGCCACGCAAATGGTGGTGGAACGCCAGCTGAATGCCGAGGGGCTGAACCGCATCGAACTCGGGCGCGATGCCTTCGTCGAACGCGTTTGGGAATGGAAGAAAAAATCGGGCGGTTTGATCGCCAATCAGCTTCGCCGGCTGGGAGCCTCGGTCGACTGGCAGCGCGATAAGTTTACGATGGACCCCGCGCTGTCGCGGGCGGTCACCGAAGTGTTCGTGCGCCTGTACCAGGAAGGATTGCTCTACCGCGGCAAGCGCTTGGTGAACTGGGACCCGGTATTGAAAACCGCCTTGTCGGACTTGGAAGTCGTCTCCGAAGAGGAAATGGGCAGCCTCTGGCACTTGCGCTATCCGCTGGAAGGCAGCGACGCTTATCTCGTGGTTGCGACCACGCGGCCGGAAACCATGCTGGGCGATTCGGCCGTCGCGGTTCATCCCGATGATGAGCGTTACCGGCACCTGATCGGCCGCCGGGTGCGCTTACCGCTCACCACGCGCGAGATACCCATCATCGGCGACACCTACGTCGATCCGGCCTTCGGCAGCGGTTGCGTCAAGATTACCCCGGCGCACGATTTCAACGACTATGAAGTGGGCCAGCGGCACGGCTTGGAAATCATCAACATCATGAGGCCGGACGCCTCGCTGAACGACAATGTGCCGGCAGCCTATCGAGGTTTGGATCGAAGCATCGCGCGCACCAAGGTGATCGCCGACCTCGAGGCCTTGGGGTTGGTCGAGCGCATCGAACCGCACAAGCTCACCGTGCCGCGCGGCGATCGCAGCCACGCGATCCTGGAACCGCTGCTCACCGATCAATGGTTCGTCGACATCAAGCCGCTGGCCGCGCCGGCGATCCGCGCCGTCGAGGCAGGACACATCCGATTCGTTCCGGAGAACTGGTCCGGCGTTTATTTCGAGTGGATGCGCAACATCAAGGATTGGTGCATCAGCCGGCAACTCTGGTGGGGCCACCGTATTCCGGCGTGGTACGACGACGAGGGCCGTTGGTACGTCGCCCGCGACGAGGCCGAGGCGCGGCGGATCCACGGCCTGGATGCCTCAGTGGCGCTGCGGCAGGACGAGGACGTGCTGGACACCTGGTTTTCTTCAGCGCTTTGGCCCTTCTCCACCCAGGGATGGCCCGACGACACCCCTGCCCTTCGCACGTACTATCCGACGTCGGTGCTGGTGACCGGATTCGACATTATTTTCTTCTGGGTCGCGCGCATGATCATGATGGGCCTGAAGTTCACCAACCAGGTGCCCTTTCGCGAAGTATATGTCCACGGTCTGATCCGCGACCATGACGGTCAAAAAATGTCCAAGTCCAAGGGCAATGTGATCGACCCCCTCGACGTCGTCGACGGCATCTCGCTCGATGCCCTGCTGGCGAAGCGCACCACCGGCCTGATGCAGCCTCAGATGAAACCCGCCATCGAGAAGGCGACGCGCAAACAATTCCCACAGGGCATCCCCGCGTTCGGTACGGATGCATTGCGGTTGAGCTTTGCGTCGCTGGCCACCCAGAGCCGTGATCTGCGCTTCGATATGGCCAGAGTCGAAGGCTATCGGAATTTTTGCAATAAATTGTGGAATGCCGCGCGCTACGTACTGATGAATGTCGAGGGCCAGAACGCAACCTCCGAGGGCGCGCAATTCAGTCTCGCCGATCGATGGATACGGTCGCGGTTATCGGTGGCCCTGGCGCGCGCGGAGAGCGGTTTCGCCGAATATCGCCTCGATGTGGTCGCCAGTGCGCTATACGAATTCACCTGGCACGAATACTGCGATTGGTACCTGGAACTGTCGAAGGCCATACTGTTCTCGGACGACGCGAGCGACGCGGAAAAGCGCGGCACCCGGTATACGCTCATCCACACGCTCGAAGCTCTGTTGCGGGCTTTGCATCCGCTCGCACCGTTCATCACCGAAGAAATCTGGCAGCGGGTGAAATTGAGCGCGGGGGTCAGCGGCGATGCCATCATGCGCAGCGACTATCCGGCGCCGGACGCCGCTCGAGTCGATTCACGGGCCGAGCCGGAAATGCGCTGGGTCATGGATTTCATCGAAGGCGTGCGCCAGATCCGCGGCGAGATGGATATTGCCCCCGGCCGCAAGCTGACTGTGTTATTGCAGAATTCCCGCCCCATCGACCTCGAGTATGCGAACCGGAATGTTCGTTACTTGAGCCGCATGGCCGGCATAGCGCCGCCCCAGGTGCTGCCGCAGGGCGAGGCTGCCCCCATATCGGCGGTGGCGCTGCTTGGCACGCTCGAAATATTGGTGCCCATGGCCGGATTGATCGAACCCGAGGCCGAGCTTGAGCGGCTCGCCAAGCGGCAGCGCAAAGCGGAGGCCGATCTGAACAAGCTGGAAGGAAAATTAGCCAATACCGAATTCGCGCGCAACGCTCCGGCTGAGGTGGTGGCCAAGGACCGCTTGCGCCTCGCAGAACTGCGCACGGAGATCGGCCAATTGACCGCGCAGGTCGCTCGAGTCAACGCGTTGCGCGCCGCCGCGCCGCCCTGACATGGACACATCGAAGCGCGAGATCGGGGCCGTTCTTGCGCAACTCAATCGAGTGATTTTGGGCAAGGACGCGCAGATTCACCTATGCTTGGCCTGTTTGCTGGCGCGCGGCCACTTGCTGATCGAGGACATTCCGGGCGTCGGCAAGACCACGTTGGCGCACGCGCTCGCCAAGACTCTGGGACTGTCGTTTCAGCGGGTGCAATTCACCAGCGACCTATTGCCCGCCGATGTGCTGGGGGTATCGATCTACGATCGCGAGACCGGCAAGTTTCGCTTTCAGCACGGGCCGATCTTCGCCCAACTGGTGCTTGCGGATGAAATCAACCGCGCATCGCCCAAGGCACAGAGCGCGCTTTTGGAGGCCATGGAAGAACATCAGGTGACCCTCGATGGTCAATCGATGGCGCTGCCGGAGCCGTTCTTCGTCATCGCGACGCAAAACCCCCAGGACCAGGTGGGCACCTTCCCCCTGCCCGAGTCACAGCTGGACCGGTTCTTGATGCGCGTGCATCTGGGTTATCCGGCCGCGGCCGCCGAGCGCGAACTCTTGAGCGGCGTCGATCGCCGCGAACTCGTCAACTCCCTGGAACCCGTGGTCAGCGTCGACATGCTGACGACGCTGCAGCGTCGCGTACTCGAGGTCCACGTCTCCTCGGCGCTGCTGGATTACGTCCAGGCACTGGTTGCCCACACGCGCAACGCATCGGCGATAAGCATCGGTTTATCGCCGCGGGCGGCAATCGGGTTGCTGCGCGCAGCGCGCGCCTGGGCCCTGATCGCCGGCCGTGATGCGGTGATCCCTGAGCACGTGCAGGAGGTATTCGCGTCGGTGGTCGAACATCGCCTGAGGCAGCGCGACAACGGCCCCGCGATGGTTGCCCGCATCCTCGAGGCCGTACCCATCCCTTGAACGCCTCAAAATGATGAATGGGGTGCGGCGGGCAGCGGTCAGGCGGTTGACCCAGTGGGCCGCACGCCGGCACGGCAGGGATAGCTTGCCGATGACGATCAGCCGACGCCGCATTTATATAATACCCACCCGGTTCGGAATCGCGTTGGCGCTGCTGCTGATCGCCATGCTGATCGCGGGGCTCAACTACAACAGTAATTTGGGACTCGCCTTCGGCTTTTTCATGTCGAGCCTCGCGCTCGTCGCCATGCATCATTGTCATCGAAATCTCCTCGGCCTCGGCGTGGACGTGACCGCCGAGGTGGATGCCTTCGCCGCTGGGTACGCGAGATTCGATTTTCTGCTGCACAACGACGCGGGCATCGAGCGTTGCGACATCGAGATTCGCTGCGACCGGGCCACTGCCACTCGTAGCGTCGCGGCCCGGAGCTACGAGCAAGCCAGCGTGAATCTACCGGTGGAGAATCGTGGCGTGACTCGCCTGGAGCGGTTCGAATTGCGCACGCGTTATCCCTTCGGCTGGTTTCGCGCGTGGACGTACGTGCAATGCCCGCTGATCGCCTTCGTCGCGCCGCAACCCCGCGGCGATCTCGCGTTGCCGGCGGCGGCCGCGGCGGCGGGTACCACGGCGTATTCGGAATTGCGCGGCGATGAGGACTTTGCAGGACTGCGCGCCTATGAGGCGGGAGTACCCCTCAAGCACATGGCGTGGAAGGTGTTGGCACGCGGCGGCGAACCGGCGGTTCGCAGCTACAGCGGGCCGGCCGCGCAGCCCGAATGGCTGGATTGGTCGTCGCTGGACCGTGTCGACCCCGAGGCTCGGCTGTCGCAATTGTGCCGCTGGTTGCTCGACAGTGAGGCAGCGCAGCGCCCGTATGGACTGCGGATTCCGGGAACCGAAATCATGCCTTCGCGGGGGGCGGCGCATCGATCGGCGTGCTTGCGCGCGCTCGCCAGCTACCCCTCGAAGGCGCACCAATGAGCGCACTGACCGTCGCCGAGGAACGAGTGCCATTCGAGCGCCTGCTGTGGATTACGGCATGCCTCGCGCTGACGCTGCTCGCCGGCATCGCGACGCTCCCGATATGGGTGGCCGCCACCGTGGGCGGGGTCGCGGCCATACGACTGGTGCTTGCGGCGCGCGGAGGCGATGCGCCGCCGCGCAGTATCCGCTTCATCATTGCCGCTCTCGCGATCGGCCTGCTGTTTTTGCAGTTTCGTACTTTCAACGGCCTGTCGGCGGGTACGGCGCTGTTGAGCTTGATCGCGGGATTGAAGCTCCTGGAAACGCGAACTCGGCGCGACATCTATATCATCACGATGATCATCTACTTCTTGAGCCTGGCGACGCTGTTGGAGAGCGAGTCCTTTTGGCTATTCAGCTATTTGATCGGGGTCTGCTGGCTCACCACATCCACGCTGCTGCGCTCGACGAGTTCTTCTCGGGGAGGCGACCTAAGCGACAGCCTCCGCTATGCCGGTCGCCTTCTGGCGCAGGCCTTGCCTCTCGCGGTGGCGTTCTGGCTGTTCTTCCCGCGCTTCGGCGGCCCCCTCTGGCAAATGCCGGATAGCGGCAACAGCGCAACGTCGGGATTGAGCGATACCATGAGCCCGGGCGACATCACCGATCTCGCGATGTCCGACGAGGTCGCATTTCGCGTGCGCTTCGGCGCGGACACCCCGCCGCCACAGGAGCGGTACTGGCGCGGGCCGGTGATGCATGATTTCGACGGGCACGCTTGGCGGCGCACGGATGCAGGGCGCGTCCGCGCGCCGACCCTGCTGTTCCGAGGTCCTGCTTACGAGTACACCGTGAGCCTCGAACCCAACCAACACAACTGGCTTTTCGTACTCGATTGGCCGTCCCACTGGAACGCGGTACGCGGCTATCTGACGAGCGATTACATGCTGGTACAGCCTGATCCGGTGTCGCGGCCCCTCGACGTGGTCGCCACTTCCTATAGCCACGTATCGGCGGCGGAGCCGCTCGGAATCGGCATGCGCCGCCGCGATACGCGGCTGCCGCCCGGCCGCAACCCGCGTTCGCTTCAATTGGCGCAAGAGCTGCGCAACGCGCACCCCGACGATCTCGACTACGTCCACGCGGTGCTCGATATATTCCACAGCCAAGCGTTCTTCTATACGTTGAAGCCGCCGCGGCTCGCGCAGGACTCGGTCGACGGATTTCTATTCGACAGCAAGCGCGGTTTTTGCGGACACTACGCCTCGGCGTTTGCGGCGTTGATGCGCGCAGCCGGCATTCCCGCACGAGTCGTGACAGGCTATCAAGGCGGCACCTTCAATCGTTTCGCCAATTATTGGATTTTGCGGCAGAGCGACGCTCATGCGTGGGACGAGGTCTGGATCCAGGGCCAAGGCTGGTTGCGGATCGATCCGACCTCGGTGATAGCGCCGGAGCGGGTCGAGCGGGGATTGAACGACCTGGTGGCGGCGGGCACGCCGTTGACCAGCCGTTGGCAGCAGCGCACCCCGTGGCTGACCGACACCCGGCTACGTCTGGATGCGTTGCGCCTCCTGTGGCGCGAGCGAATCTTGCGGTTCGATGAAAGTTCTCAGGAAAGGCTGCTGGGCTTCCTGCACATCCCGGAGCCTGACGGACAGAAGCTCACGCTGGTGCTGACCCTATCCCTGGTAGCGGGTATGTCATGGCTGACATGGCAGGTGCGCCGGGAGCTGAAACCTCGCCCCAGCGATCCCGTGAATCGAGCCTACGAACAGCTGTGCCGTCGATTGGCGGCGGTAGGTCTGCGGCGCATGCCCTACGAGGGTGCCGAAGCCTTCGCCGCGCGCGTTGCCGCGGAACGCCCCGATCTGGCGATCGTCCGTTCTCTATGCCGCCGTTACTCGGAGCTGCGTTATGCAGCCGGCCCGCCCGCCGCGGCTGCCGCGGCCGCAGCGGCGACATTCGTCGCCGGCGTGCGCGCTTTCAGGCCGGGCCGCGTTAGGCCGGGCCGCGTCAGGCCGCGAGGTTCTCGCGGGTCCGCATAAAGTCGATCTCTGGCCATCGTTCCTCGATCAACCCGAGGTTGATTCGCGTCGGGGCCAAGTACACGAGTTCACTGGCGTGATCGACGGCGAGGTTGTCATAGGCTTTCTGGCGAAATTCCCCCAAGCGTTTTTCGTCGGCGAGGCGCACCCAGCGCGCCACCGCGACGTTGATCGGCTCGAACACGCATTGGACGCCATATTCGTCCTGCAGACGAAATGCCACCACCTCGAACTGCAGCTGTCCGATGGCGCCCAAGATCAAATCGTTGTTGCGCAGCGGCTTGAATAGTTGGGTCGCACCTTCTTCGCACAGTTGCGACAGACCCTTTTGCAGGGCCTTCATGCGCAGCGGATCCTTGAGGACGGCGCGCCGAAACAGTTCCGGCGCAAAATTCGGCACGCCGGTGAAGGTCAGATTCTCGCCCTCGCTGAAAGTATCACCGATGTTGATCGTGCCGTGATTGTGCAAACCGATGATGTCGCCCGCGAAAGCTTCTTCCGCCTGGCTGCGGTCGGCCGCCATGAAGGTGAGCGCATCGGCGACGCGGATGTCCTTGTCCAGCCGCACGTGACGCATGCGCATGCCCCGTGCGTAGCGCCCGGAACACAGCCTCATGAAAGCGATGCGATCGCGATGGCCGGGATCCATGTTCGCCTGGATCTTGAAAACGAAACCGGTGAGTTTTGCTTCCGTCGCCTCCACGGGGCGTTGCAGCGTCGGGCGCGGCAACGGTCCCGGCGAATGCTTCACGAACGCGGTCAACAATTCTCGGACGCCGAAATTGTTGACCGCCGAGCCGAAAAACACCGGAGTTTGCTTGGCAGCGCGGTAGGCGTCCAAGTCGAATTCAGGACTTGCACCGCGCACCAAATCGACTTCGTCCATGAACTGCGCGTACCGCGAACCCAAGAAGTCCTTGGCCTCATCGCTCGCGAGACCATCTATGGTTTCGTGGCTGCCCACCCTGCCCTTTTCGACCGGAACGTAGACGTAAATCTTGTCTTCCAGCAAATGATAGACCCCGAGCAGGTCCCGACCCATACCGATCGGCCATGTAATGGGTGAGCATTGGATCTTCAGCACGCTCTCGATTTCATCGAGTAGTTCTATCGGGGCGCGGCCGTCGCGATCGAGCTTGTTCACGAAGGTCATGATGGGCGTGTCGCGCAATCGGCACACGTCCATGAGCTTGATGGTGCGTTCTTCCACGCCCTTGGCGCAATCGATGACCATCAACGCCGAATCCACCGCCGTCAGCGTGCGATACGTATCCTCCGAGAAATCCTCATGGCCCGGTGTGTCGAGCAGATTCACGATGCAATCATCGAACGGGAATTGCATCACCGATGATGTGACGGAGATGCCGCGCTGTTGCTCCAAGCGCATCCAATCGGATGTGGCATGGCGGGTCGCTTTTCGGCCTTTTACGGTTCCCGCCATTTGGATCGCACCGCCGAACAGCAGGAGTTTTTCGGTGAGGGTGGTTTTGCCCGCATCGGGGTGCGAGATGATGGCAAAAGTTCTTCTTCTCCGTATGTTCTCAGCTAAATCGTTACTCATAGTCCGCGCTTTTGATCGGCCGTCAGGCCGTAGACAACCGCGTATTATAGCGGCTTTCGGAGGGTACTTCTACGGTGGGCGGCGCTTTGCGCCGCGCCTGAATCAGCGAACGGGATTGCGCCTCCCGGCTAGCTCATTTCTGTTCCGGCAACAATATTCGGCGCAGGACCGCCGCGTCCTCGCGGCCTGTCGTCGCTTGATAATAGCCGCGCCGCACGCCGACTTGCTCGAATCCCAACGAATGATAGAGGCGCGCCGCGGCCGTATTCGACGGTCTGACCTCGAGAAATGCTTCGTACATCCCGGCGGTCCGCGCCCGGTCGAGCAGGTACAGAAGCACCCTGCGCGCGACACCGCGTCCCCGATATTCTTCGCGCACGCACACGTTCAAGATATGCGCCTCGCCGGCACCGATCGACATGATGCCGTAGCCCGCGACGTCGCTGCCGACCTCGACCACCCGGCAAATGTACCCGACCCGCAGGCAATCGCGAAAAATACCCTCGCTCCACGGAAATTGGTACGCGAACCGCTCGATTGCCACGACCACCGGCACGTCCAGCTCGTGCATGGGCCTGATCTCGGCGTCGGGAAACTCGTGCTCTTGTTTGACGCTAGCCACGGCCGGAAACCTCGCGGGCGAACTTCAAGTCCTCCCATGCCTTGCGCTTATCCATTGGCGTGCGCAGCAGGTACGCGGGGTGATAGGTCACGACCAACGGCACGCGAGATGCGCCAAAAACGTGGACCTGCTGACGCAAGCGGCCGAGCGACACGTCAGTGCACAGCAAATTCTGTGCGGCAATGCGCCCGACGACCAACATGATCTTCGGCTTCAATAACGCGATCTGCCGCTCGAGATACGGCAAACATTCAGTGGTCTCGCTCGCGAGCGGATCTCGATTGTGCGGCGGACGGCATTTCAGGACGTTTGCGATATACACCTGCTCGCGCGCCAGACCGATGGCTCGCAACATGGAATTCAAGAGCTGGCCGGCTCGGCCGACGAACGGTTCCCCCTGGCGGTCCTCCTCGGCGCCGGGCGCCTCGCCCACCACCAGCCATTCGGCCGTTGGGTTGCCCACGCCGAACACCGTCTGCGTGCGCGTGCCGCTGAGCCCGCATCGAGTACACGCTGCGACCCGCTCCCGCAGTTGCACCCAATCGTAGGCAGCCTCTCGCCCGCCGGTGGCCTCTGGCAGAGTGGTGGCCTCTCGCCCGGGGGCAGCGTCGCGCTGGGCGGTGGCGTCGCGCTCGAAATTCGGCATCGCGCGCACCGGCGTCGTCGACCGCGCCGGCGTCACCCGTGACTCGGCGAGCGCGGGGGCCGCAGGCGCCCGCACGACCCAAGTCTCCAGACCCAAGGCTGCCAGATATTCCCTTCGCATTGCCTTATTCATGCGTAAGTCTCATGCGTGTGTCGTCGTGCCGCGGCTGCGCCTGCGCAGCTTCCGAAAAACCCAAACGGTAGGCGCCGATAGGGCGTAGCTGCCGAATAAGGCTAACAGCGTAATCGAAGGATGGAGAAATATCAGGACGAATGCCAACGGCACGAGCACGATGTAGGGAAAACGCAGGCGCGCCCCGGGGGCTACCTGCTTGAAACTGTTGAAGGCGAAACGGCTGATCATGAGAGCGCCCGCGACCGCAGTCACCACGAACGCAAGAATCAGGCCGGGTAGGCCGATGTTGGTTTGGTCGCTGGCCAGCCACACCAATGCGGCAACGATGGCGGCGGCCGACGGGCTCGGCAGGCCCTCAAAGTAGTGCTTATCCTGGGTGGCGGCGCGGGAGTTGAACCGGGCCAATCGAAGAGCCGCTGCCGCTGCGTAAAAGAAGCACACGAGCCATCCCAGCCTTCGCCACAGAGGTCCGTATTCGGCAATCCGTGCCACACCCCATTGATAGGTGACGATGGCCGGCGCCAGTCCGAAAGACACCATGTCCGATAAGCTATCGTACTCTTTGCCAAAAGCGCTTTCCGTGTGCGTCCATCGGGCCACCCGGCCATCCAGGCCATCGAAAAACATCGCCACGAACACCGCAATACCGGCATATTCGAATCTCAGATCGATGGCCGCCACGACCGCGTAAAAACCCGAGAACAGCGCCGCCGTGGTCAGCAGGTTCGGCAGCCAGTAGACGCCCCGCGGCCGCGAATGTTGATCTTCCGTTTGGTGGTCTTCATCGTCGCTCATGAGCACCCATAATAGCAGGGGGCCTCATGTAAGATATGCGGCTATGCGTTTATCCCAATACCCAATTTCGACGCTCAAAGAGGTTCCCGCCGACGCGGAGGTCATCAGCCATCAGCTAATGCTGCGGGCAGGCATGATACGACGCTTGGCGGCCGGCCTGTACACCTGGCTGCCGCTGGGCCTGCGTACGTTGCACAAAGTCGAGCGCATCGTCCGCGAGGAAATGAACCGCGCGGGGGCCCTGGAACTGTGCATGCCGACCCTACAGCCGGCTGAACTGTGGCAGGAGTCGGGCCGCTGGAGCAAGTACGGTCCGGAATTGCTGCGTTTCAAGGATCGGCACGATCGCGACTTCCTCTATGGACCCACGCACGAGGAAGTAATCACGGACATCGCGCGGCGCGAGTTGCGCAGCTACAAGCAGCTGCCGGTCAATTTTTATCAAATCCAGTTCAAGTTCCGTGACGAGATTCGGCCGCGCTTCGGCGTCATGCGCGCGCGCGAATTTCTGATGAAGGACGCCTATTCGTTCCACATGGATGAAGCGAGCCTCGCCCAGGGCTATCGCGCCATGTTTGATGCTTACACCCGGATTTTTACGCGCATGGGAGTGAAATTTCGAGCCGTCCAGGCGGACGGCGGCAGCATCGGCGGCATCACGACGCAGGAATTCCACGTCCTCGCAGAGTCGGGCGAAGACGCGATTGCGTTCTCGGATGGCGACGACTACGCCGCGAACGTGGAGATGGCAGCGACGCTTCCCGCGAAGGTGCCTCGCCCA
>DASXYI010000012.1:0-64563 GCA_036502605.1 Steroidobacteraceae bacterium | reverse complement strand
TCTCATCGACTCGCTCCCTTCATCTTGTTCGGCGCCAGATGCGCCTGTGCAGCACGCATCCTACCGCCTTCCGGCTAGCGCGCATTGAGTAAAGCAATGCATGCGCCAAGGCTTGTTTGCGCACTTCGGCTTGACCCACTATACGATGACGGATTTCGCTACCGCGGTCATATTTATAGCGATACGCAGGGGCGTTATAGATTTCATACCATCGAGCCTGCGGTCTACCCGGGTCGTACGCGCCATTTCCACTTCAAGGTGCAAGCCCCGGGGAGGTCCGTGTTGACGACGCAGCTCTTTTTTCCGGGGGAACCGCGCAATCAGATTGACGGGTTATTTCGTCCGCAGCTACTCATGAATATCAGCGACACGCCGAAGCTGATGAGCGCGCAATTTGACTTCGTCGTCGACGCTTAGATTTTTCCTGCGCCCCTCTCAAGTTCACTACCTAATCGAGATCACCGCACTCAGGGGAATCGTCTGCGGGCTTCCGACCGCGTTGTTGGCAATGTTGAGAGTTGCGGATAGCGATCCCACATCTTTGGCGAAGAGCACCACAAAGATTGGGCAACTGTTCCCAGAAGCGAGCGAGGAACCGCACAGGCTAATCGCCGCGAAATCGCCACGGGTAGTTCCGGCGCCCGGAGTCACCGAGGCTCTCGAAATCGATACGGGGCGCGTGCCAGTGTTGGTCAGAGTCACCGTCTTGACCAGCAGACTGAATCGTTTGACGGTGCCGAACGAAATGCTGAGGGGCGTCACGCTCAGCCGCGGGAGGGACGGGCTGACCGTGATCGTGCAACTGCTCGTGACCGTGCCAGCCGCGAGACCAGAGGAATCCACCACCTGCGCCGTAAAGCTGAATGGACCGGACGCGCTCGGCGTGCCCGTCAGAGCGCCGGTGCTCCCATTCAGAATAAGGCCGGCAGGCAAGCTCCCCGTGGTCGAGAATGTGTATGGCGAAATGCCGCCCGTTGCGGTCAGCGCCGAGTTGTATGCGGCCCCCGCTTGAGCGGCGGCTGCGGGGCACGTCAGCGTCAGCGGCGGCGGCGGGACGGAACCAACCAGTTTGCCGCCGCGGAAACTGTAGAAATAATCCGTGGTCTCCAATAAGGGACCCGTAATATTCAGTGAATTCGCGCCAAGCAACAGGCCCGCGATGCCGCTTGTGCCCGTTCCGGTGTTGTATTGGTCGCCGTCCGCTAGCCCGTAGCGGATACGAATATCGAAATCGCCAGCAGCCGACGATGCGTGCGAATAGATAACGAGTTGCGCGAATACCTGCTCGCCGCTGGCATTGGTGAGTCCATACCACAATACAGAGAACGCGGGCACTTCGTCGGCCTGAGCGAAATTGCCGTCGGAGCCCGGCAGCGCGGAAGCCGAGCCGCGTTGGTACATGATCTGGCCGAAGTTCTGCCCAGACATCTCAAATACCGAACCGACGAAAGTGACGGACGTTAAATCCGCGAAGAATGGCGCGATGACAGGTTGGCCAACCGACGCCAGGCTCGAAAACGACGTAGTCGTGATCGGTCCGGTGAACGACACGATACCGTTTTCATTGACATACAAACTGTTGACCGGGCCGCTGCCGAAGTCGATCGGAAAGCCCAAAGGGATCGGGCCTGTGGAGGCATTGTTCAGCAGGGTCAACGGACAGGATTCGGGTCCGCCGGAAGCAGGTGCAGTGCTGGTAGCGGCGGTACACGCGGTGCCGGTGCCTACGGTGTCAGTCCCAAAATCATCACCATCGCCGCCTGGGCCGAAAACCGGACCAAAATCGACACTGACGCGGCGTGCTGAAGCTGGCGCACAGGCCAAGGCAGCACAAAGAGCCATCATCACGACCGCAATGAAGTGTGCTCGCATGTTCATCCCCTAATATTTTTCGGACGCATTGATTTGCGCGGCGTTTTGTGCATTGTATGTGGGGTCGCAAAAAGATGCGAATGAAATCGTTCTCTAATATTTATGCAATCGCGACGATATGTAGCCTACGTCAGCTATACCAGTACCGACCGCGCGGTTGCGCGGTGGCTGCACCGCGCCATTGAAACCTACCGCATTCCTCGCAAAGTGCTCGCCAAAACGGGTCTCGAGAAGCGAGCACGTTTAAAGCCGCTATTCTTGGATCGTGAGGAACTTTCCAGTTCGCCCAATTTAGCTGAATCCCTCCGCAATGCGTTGATCGAAAGTGATTTTCTGATCGTCGTGTGTTCGCCCGCGGCGGCCGCCTCTCGCTGGGTCAACGAAGAAGTCAAAGTCTTTAGGGAGCAAGGTAAAGCCGAACGAATCCTGTGCTTAATCGCTGCCGGCGAGCCGCTGGCCGCACGGCGCGGTTTTATGCCGGAACTTGAATGCTTCCCCCCGGGGTTGCTCGGCACGGCTGTCGAAGGACAGTTTGGCGTTGAAACCGTCTCCGAACCATTGGCGGCTGATCTTCGCGCCGGAGGCGATTCTCGCCGGAGCGCCAAGCTGAAAATTGTTGCGGCGCTCCTTGGCATCAGCTTCGATGAACTGCGCCACCGGGATCAAGCGCGACAGCGAAAACGTCTGGCAGCGCTTGGTTTTGCAGCCGCGGTGGGATGCATCGTATTCGCCGGCTTGGCAATTGCGGCTTGGGTTGCGCGCGAGGAAGCGGTACGGCAGCGTCAAATAGCGGTGCAAAAATCGCTGACGGCTCAGCGCACCGCCGATTTTTTGGTTTCCTTGTTCCAGGTCTCCAACCCAAGTGAGTCCCGCGGCAATTCTGTGACCGCACGCTCTATTCTGGACCGCGGCGCACAAGAGATCGAAGAATCGCTGCGCGATGAACCGGCGGTCCGTGCCCAGCTGTCAGCCACGCTCGGCGAGGTCTACATGGGGCTAGGGCTATACAAACCAGCGCTTCATCTGCTCGAGGCAGCCCATTCGACTCGGGACCAGGATAACGCCGCGCTAGGCCGCGAAACTACATCGCTGGCCTACTTGGTGCAATTGCGCGGCGACACGGAACGCGCCGACGCCCTCTATGCGCAGGCGCAGCAATTCGCCGATTCACTCGATCGGCCGGACCGTTCGCTGCAGACCAAGATATTCATCGGCCGCGGCGAACTCGCAGGTTTGCAGGAGAAATCTGCCCAGGCCTATGATTATTTCAGTCACGCATTGGCGCTGCAGAAAGATCAACCTTCGAACGAACTGCAGGTTCGTACTCTCGAACAACTCGCGACTGCGGATATGGATGCGAATGACCTTGCCGCGAGCGAAGGGCATTATGAGCAGGCATTGCAAGCTCGCATCAAGTTGTCGGGCGAAACCCATCCCATGGTTTCGGAGACACTCAGCAATTTGGGAGCCGTAGCGTATCTACGCGGTGAGAACTCTCGCGCGGAAGGGTTCTATCAGCGCGCGCTGCAGATCGACCAGCGTGTCCTAGGCAAGGAGCATCCGGACGTCGCCGTGTCTATGAACAACCTTGCGCTGTTGTATCTCGAGCGCCGCGATTTTACACGCGCCATACCCATGCTCGAGGAAGCCGTCAGAATCCAATTGACGCAACAAGATGAAACGCAGCGCGACTTGATTTTTGCCTTCACGAATCTCGGCCTTGCACGCATGGGGTCGGGCGAATATGCTGCCGCCGAAGCAGCGTTCCACAAAGGATTGCAGGCGGCAATCGCCAATAAGAATCGCATGCACGCGCCGATCCTCGTGGATATTGCGGATCTTGAATGCCGCACGAGCCGATTCGAGGACGGCTTGACAAGAATCGAAACGGCCCGCCCCATCATGGCCGCACGCTATCCCGATGATCCATGGCGCATCGCATTGCTCGACAATGTCAAGGCCGCATGTTTGACGGGCCGGCAGCGGCTCTCCGAAGCGGATGCTCTCGTCGCCGCAAGCATGCCGGTGCTGCTGAAAAAATGGAGCCCCACGAGCTTGTATGGAAATGATGCTCTGCGACGAGCGATTCGTCTTTATCAGCTGATGGGCGATGCAGAGCGCGTAGCAAAGTATCGGCGCATCGCCGCAATTTGAAGGTGCGTCTCAAACCGTCGGAACGGTCGAGCCCGTCGTCCGTCGCGCCTCCAAATCGGCGTGCGCTCTGGCGGCGTCCTTGAGCGGATAAGTTTGGTTGACAGCGATCTTCACCGCACCTGATTCCACCACCTCGAATAGTTCCTTCGCCATCGCCAACAGATTTTCGCGCTTGGCGCTATAGCTGGTTTGCGTCGGCCGGGTGACGTAGAGCGAGCCCTTGGCCGCCAGGATGCCGAGGTTGAGGGGTTCGACCGCTCTCGGGTCCGCCGGTCTTATGAAATCGGATTGCGTGGGGCATCCGGTATCTTAACGACGCCGCTGCCGCTTGTCAGCGCTTCCTTGCGTAGTGCGATGGCCGCGGGCGCCGTGTAAGATTGCCCGCAAGCCCTTTAGATCGGAGTTCGCATGCGCGGTCCCGTGATCGTGCCGATGGCGTTTGCGCCATCGAGCGCGCGCGTCTTGCTGTTGATGCTTCTGAGCACCGCGATTATCGCGGCCGCCTGTCTGCTCTCAAACGCATCGGCACGTCCTGCCGACAACGACGGGAGCGACACGTCGAGACTGCATACCGGCCAGGAAATCTATCAGGCAGCATGCGTCGCGTGCCACGGCCCGGACGGCTCCGGCGCGCCGAAAACGATGGTTGGATTTGAGAAGCCGGCGACTTTTCCCAATTTCAGCGAGTGCGATCAGACCGCGCCCGAATACACCCGGGATTGGAAAGCGGTCATCCGCGATGGCGGACCGGCACGTGGATTTTCCGAGATCATGCCGGCGTTCGGCGATGTCTTCACGCCCGAGCAGATCGACAGGCTGGCCGAGTATTTGCGCAGCCTGTGCGGGAAGAAGGATAAAGAGCGGACGTGGCCTCCCGGTGAACTCAATCTGCCGCGAGCCATGGTCACGGAGAAGGCCTTTCCGGAGGATGAAGTCGTCCTGACGACCTCGGTCGCCGCCAAAGGCGCGCCCGGAGTCACGAACGATATCACTTACGAGTACCGCATCGACGGGCGCAACCAGCTCGAGGTCGCCCTGCCGGTCTCCTCGCTGCATCGGGACACCGGCGGGTACGACACCGGCATAGGCGATCTCGCACTGGGCCTCAAGCACGTGTTCTTCTGGAATCTCGACGCCGCTGGCCGCCGCGGCTCGATCTTTGCCGTACAGAGCGAGATCGTTCTGCCGACCGGCAACTCGTCGAAGGGATTCGGGACCGGCGAGGCGACTTTGGGTGTGTTCGGGTCCTATGACGTGCTGCTTCCCCAAAGCACGTTTCTGCAATTTCAGGCCGGCGGCGATTTCCCGCGGCACACGCAGACCACGCCGAATGACGTATTCGCGCGCAGCGCCTTCGGCGCGAGCTTCAGCGGAGGCGGAGGCTTCAGCCGCCAGTGGTCGCCGATGCTGGAGCTGGTCGCCGATCGCAACCTGCAAACGGGCGCGACCACCAACTGGGATCTCGTCCCGCAGTTTCAGGTCACCCTGAACACCCGCCAGCATATCCGGGCCGACCTCGCCTACCGGCTCGCGCTCAACAACACAACGGGCCGGGCCAACGAGGTGATGTTTTATTTCCTGTGGGACTGGTTCGACGGCGGACTGTTCGAGGGATGGTAATGAGACGCTTCACTGACAATCGCGTCTTACGCGCGCTCGCGGCGGTGCAGTTGGTGGCCGCATCCATGCTGGTCGTTGCTGACGATGCCCGGAGCGCGGAGCCGCACAGAGTCCAGCACTTCCAGACCTCCGACCGTTGCATCGCCTGCCACAACGGGATGGTCACACCGTCGGGAGAGGACATCTCGATCGGCCTCGATTGGCGCGCCAGCCTCATGGCCAACTCGGCGCGCGACCCGTACTGGCAGGCGAGCGTGCGGCGCGAGATCACCGACCATCCGGCTGCGAGAGTCCCGATCGAGGATGGCTGTGCCGACTGCCACATGCCGATGGCGCGCACCGAGGCAAACCTGCGTGGCCAGCCGGGGGCGGTCTTCGCGCATCTGCCCTTCGATCCGGCGAAGCCGGAGGACGCGGAGGCTCGCGACGGCGTCTCCTGCTCGCTGTGCCATCAAATCACGGCGGAGAAGTTGGGGACGCCCCAGAGCTTCAGCGGCGGGTTCGTGATCGGGCCGCCGGATGCGGCGGGCGTCCATTCCGAGTTTGGGCCGTTTGACATCGACCACGGGCGCACACGCATCATGCAATCGTCCACCGGCGGCTTTCGGCCGACGCACGCGGATCACATCCGCAAGTCCGAGCTGTGCGCGAGCTGCCACACGCTGATCACCACCGCCTTCGGGCCGGAGGGCAAGCCCATCGGCACATTCCCCGAGCAGGTGCCTTATCAGGAGTGGCTCCATAGCGAGTATCGCGACAAGCAGAGTTGTCAGTCCTGTCACATGCCGCAGATTCAGGAAGACGCCCCGATCGTGCGAGTGTTGGGCGTGAATCGGCCGGGCGTTGCGCGGCACGAGTTCGTGGCTGCGAATTTCTTCATGCAGCGGGTTCTCGCTCGCTATCACGACGAGCTCGACGTCAGCGCCGAAGCCCGCGAGCTGACCGTGGCCGCGGACCGCACCGTGCAGTTTCTGCAAACCCGAGCGGCGCGCATATCGGTCGATGCGCCGCAGATGCGCTCGGGTCGTCTCGAAGCGAGTGTGAGCGTCGAGAATCTCGGCGGCCACAAGCTCCCGACGGCGTATCCTTCCCGACGCGCGTGGCTGCATTTCCTGGTGCGTGACCGCAACGGCGGCAAGGTATTCGAATCAGGCGCGCTGAATCCGGACGGTTCGATTCAGGGCAACGACAACGACGCGGACCCCGCGCGTTTCGAGCCGCACTACACGCAGATTCGCAGCTCCGACCAGGTCCAGATCTACGAGTCCATCCTCAAGGACTCGGCCGGCGCCGTGACGACGGGGTTGATCTCGACGGTGGGCTATCTGAAGGATAACCGCCTGCTCCCGCATGGATTCGACAAGAGCACGGCGGAAGCGGACGTGGCCGTGCACGGAGAGGCGGCAAACGACCCGGCGTTCGGCGCGCACGGACACCGGATCCGGTACTCGGTCGAGGTGGGCTCCGCCCCGGGCCCGTTCCAGGTCGAAGCGGAGCTCTGGTATCAGCCGATCGCATATCGTTGGGCCAACAACCTCAAGCGCTACGACGCGGCGGAACCGCAGCGATTCAACTCGTACTACGACTCGATGGGCGGCGCCACGGCCGCCGTGCTCGCCCGCTCCTGCGCGCCGGCGCCCTGTCAGACCGACGGACGCTGAAGCCTCCATCGAGCGCGTTACAGCTGTAATAAGCCAGCCGACCCCTGCCACCCAACGGTGACCTGCCGACCGCAGGATAGCTGCGTGGACAAATCGAGGTAGATGCCGTTTGCCTAGAAGTGGAGCTGCCATGCGACTCGCGTTATTGATCATTGCATTTCTTGCAGGGTGCCCCGCGGGTGTCCAGGCGAAATCGAACGGCGACTACACCGGTGCGCAAGCTTCGCGAGGAGCCACTCTCTACACGCAGTATTGCGCGCAATGCCATGGGGCAAATCTCCAGGGCGAATCCGGGCCGGCGCTCACGGGTCAGATACTGCGGGCGGCATATGGCGCAGGAACGGCTGCGCAGCTGTACGACTTCATCAGCCGCCAGATGCCTCAGGACAAGCCTGGGACCTTGAGCCAGCAGCAGTACCTCGATGCGACCGCCTATGTCTTGTCGCGAAACGGCTTTCCCGCCGGTAATACACCGCTGGGAATCGGAACACTCAGTCAGGTACGCATGTCGCAGCAGTCCACGAGCGCGATCGCGACGGGACCCAATACCGACGAAATCGTGCGCGCCGCACCGCCGGTCCGCAACGTTTACGCACAGCTTCCGGCCGGCACGAACGTGAACGTCACCGACTCGATGATGCTCAATGCGGATCCCGACGAGAACAATTGGCTGTTGCACGGACGGACCTACGACAACCAGCGATATTCACCCCTCAAGCAGATTACAGCGGACAACGCCAAGTCCCTCAGCCCGGTGGCGCTCGTTCAGACCGGAATGACGGCGAGCTTCGAGACGACCCCAGTCGTCGTCAATGGCGTGATGTACATCACGACGCCGGTCGTCAACAGCAAGATGAAGATCATGGCGGTCAACGCGGCGACGGGCGAGCGACTCTGGGACGTCACCTACAATCTCGGGCCGTTTCAAATTTGCTGCGGTCCGGTCAATCGGGGCGTTGCGGTCGGCTACGGCAGAATCTACGTCGCGACGCTCGACGATCACCTGCTGGCACTCGACGCCGCCGACGGGCACACCATCTGGCAGACGACCATCGTCAGTTCGCAAAGCGGGTACTCGGAGACGCTCGCGCCGCAGATCTACGACGGAATGGTCATCGTCGGCAGCGCCGGGGGCGAATGGGCGTTGCGCGGCTTCGTTGCGGCATACGATGCGAAGACCGGGCAGCAGCGCTGGCGGTGGATGGCGACTGATCCGAAGACTTATTCCGGCAATTCCTGGCAGGGCGGCGGCGGAATGGTGTGGACAACGCCTGCAATCGATCCCAAGCTCGGGCTCGTCATCTTCAGCACCGGCAATCCGAATCCCGACCTCGACGGGACGAATCGTCGCGGAGACAACCTATACAGCGACAGCATCGTCGCGCTCGATGTACACAGCGGCGAGCTCAAGTGGTACCACCAAGAGGTCAAGCACGACGTGTGGGACTATGACGCGGTCAGCAATGTCGTGCTCTTCGATGTCCATCAGAACGGCGAAACGATTCCGGCTGCCGGCGAGGCCGGAAAAGTCGGTTGGGTATTCATAGTCGATCGGCGTACGGGCAAGCTGATCCGCAGATCGGATCCGTACGTCATGATGTCGAAGAACATGTTCAGCACGCCCACGGGTGCCGGTGTCGATATGCTGCCCGGTGCGAACGGCGGCGCGGAATGGTCGCCGCCCGCGTACTCTCCGCAGACGCACTATCTCTACATCCTGGCGATGGACCAGCTGATGCACTTCACGACGAAGTTCTCCCCGAGCGCCTCGGGTCTCATTCGTCTCGGTAGCGCCTTCACGAATGTCGCGCCGGGCGCGATTCAGGACGGTCCGTTCGTCGCGCTGGACGTCGAGACGGGAAAGATCGCCTGGCAATACAAGGCGCCGCAGCCGCTGATCGGCGGTGCCCTGGCAACGGCCGGGAACGTGGTCTTCATGGGCGAAGGCAACGGCTGGTTCGATGCCTTCAACGCGAAGACCGGAGAGCGCGTTTGGCGCTACAACCTGGGCGCCGGCGTCAACGCTCCGCCCATCACCTACCAGGTGAACGGCGAGCAGTATGTCGCGGTCGCCGCGGGCGGCAACTTCCAACTGACGTTTCCCTACGGCGACACCGTCGCCATCTTCAAGCTGCCCTCCACGGCCGGTGCGGGTTCGAAAGCGAGTCCAACAACATGATGCTCGACTGGAACGAATATCGCCGCCAGGGGGCGGTTGGCGCTGCCCTGGTCTAATCAACGCGCGTTTGGGATGAACAAGTCTCATGAGGGGGCTCTGTGGCGAGCGCCGCGTCGCTGCACGAATATCTATCAGTCATTGCGTGGTCGGGAATTTGCTTGATCTGCGTCGGAACTATCAGCCTCGCGTGGACAGTGCGCGCAACGCTGCGGCTGGCTTAAGCGCCGAACGGCTCGATGACCACCCGCGTTCCGCTTCCGCCAAACACGATCCGGCCGCTCGCGCCTGCGGATGCAGGGGGTGCCGTGCCGCCCTGCCATATGACCAAGGGGTCCGCCTCGTCAGGTCCATAGCCGAGTTCTTCAGCGGCATACGGGACCATTCCTGCGTAGCGGCGCGTCAAAAGCGGAGAGGAGTCGAAGCAATGTCCCGCAACGGGATTGTAGTAAACAATGTAGACGCACCGACGCTCGGTGGTCAGGGCCGCCTCTACGCCTGCGACTACTTTGGCAACGAGTACCGCATCAAACGGGTTGTACAGAAAGAGCACGAGATCGCCATCCGGAAAAACAAAGGTGCTTGCGTCAGCGACGACAACTTGGATCCTCTGGCGATGCGGGAAACGCGTAGACATGACGGAGACGTTGCTGCGCGCGATGTCGGCAAGATCGGGCGATAGCTCGATGCCGATGATCGCTTTGAAGGGAAATTCAGAGGCCACCAAAAGTGGGCGTCCTTTTCCGCAACCCAGGTCAATGAACGTGCATGTTTCCACCGACGGCAGCGCTTGCAGCCCGGTACGCACCACGCTTGGCTGTGAACCGGCGTAAAAGACCGCATGGGTGCGCGAAGCTTCGTTGGCGGGAAGTTCATCTGCAGCAATGAAACCACTCGTGTCAGTTCCATGACTTTTATCGAATGGATGGACCACGTGCCAGCCGCTTCCATATAGAGTTTGACTGCCAGGCAGATGCACAAGCAATCTGCGCGCGAACTGCACGCGTATGAGCTTGGCCACAATAGACCGTCTTCCTAACGCACCGACGATACGCTTGATGCTTCGGTTCACTGGGATTCCCTTTCGGCTGGCCCAGAGACGACTCGCCTAGGTGGATTGCGGATCGAGATTGATCGGCAGACCAAGCGCTAAGACCAGCCGTCGCACCGGAGATTCCGTTGATTCGCTCGCCACGCAGTGGGAACGTTGCGCAGACATGTCGGGCGCAACATCCGGGGACGTCATATTGGGCCAAAGCTCGATGGGCAACGGTGAAAGCAGCATTGCGGCGGGTATCATCGCGTTGAATTGTACCAGCGCCGCTTTCGTCTTAAATTCCGGGCACGCGTACTCTTGGTTGCACAACCCACAACGATTCAATACCACTGCGCGATCCTTGTAACAGCAAAGAGCAATCGTCTGCAGGGTGTCGGCCATCGGGCATTTTCGTACGTCGGCGACCTTAAAGGAATATGCATCTTTGCAGGGTTCCACCGTAGGAATAATCTGACATGAGCAACGCGTACGCATGGCGGGTAACGCAAGGTCCGCTTTGACCAATCGTGAAATTCTCTCTGACATTCTCTTTGACATTCGTGATGCGAAAAAGGGATCGAAACAGCTCCCGACCATTTACTCGGTGATGGAATGTGTTTCGCCTGTAACAATCGAGAAATACTGAAAGTGTGAATAGCTGGTAAAACCGGGTGAAGCGTGCCTTCGCGGGCGGTGGCTCGTGAAAAGTTGCTTCCGGAACCAATGGGCCACGGCGGCGTCAGGGTTCAGACAGCACGGCATCTGGAGACGGCATGAGCGAAGCGCAGGGTACGCGGGAAACGCGGTCCACGGATGCGGCAAAGGGACCACGGAAGGGCCGCATGAAATTGATTCTGGCCGGCGTGGCTGCCGTGCTCATCATCTTCGTGTTCTGGCATGTGATTTCGCGGAAACCGGCCGTGCATGGCGCGGCACCCCAGGTGGTACAGGTCGCTCGAGCGGCCCGCGGCGACATGCCGGAAACGTTGATGGAACTCGGCACGGTCGCGCCGAATGCCACGGTCACCGTGCTCCCCCAGTTGAGCGGTTATCTGACCCAAGTCGGTTATCGGGAGGGGCAGGACGTGGTGAAGGGGCAGTTTCTCGCCCAGATCGATCCGCGTCAGTTCGAAATCAACCTGCAACAGGCGCAGGCACAGCTCCTCAAGGATAAGGCGGTGCTCGCCCAGGCCCGCTCCGATCTGGCGCGCTTTCACCAATTGCGTGAGCAAAAGGCGATTGCCGAGCAGACCGTCACCGACCAGGAGTTCTTGGTCGAGCAGGACGAAGCCACGGTCAAGACCGACCAGGCCAATATCGCTCAATTCCGGCTCGACCTCATCTATTGCCGCATCGAGTCGCCGGTATCCGGCCGGGTCGGCCTGCGGTTGGTCGATCCGGGCAACTACGTCACGGCCTCGAGTTCCACCGGCATCGTCGTCATCACCACGATGAAGCCGACGACGGTGGAATTTACCGTGGCCCAGAACGATCTCGCCAAGGTGATCGAGCGCTTCAATGCAGGCGCGGCGCTGCCGGTCACCGCGTATTCCAGCGACAACACGCGGAAGATCGCAACGGGCGCGCTGTATGCGATCAGCAACCAGATGACCACGAGCACGGGCACGGTCACGTTGCGCGCGACGTTCCCGAACGATGACGAGGCCCTGTTCCCGAACGAATTCGTCAACGTCGAGATGCTGGTCGACGCGTTGAGTCACGTCGTCCTCGTGCCCACCCCGGCGGTCCTGAGCGGCGCGCCGGGCGACTATGTGTACTTGGTCAATGCCGACAACAGCGTGTCCGTGCGCAAGATCACCGTGGGGCCGAGCGACGGCAAGAACACGGCCATACTCGCCGGGATCTCGGTGGGCGACACGGTGGTCACCGATGGCACCGACCGGCTGAGCGATGGTGCCAAGATCAGCGTCGCCGCGGCCAGGAGCACCGCCGGCGCCGCGCCTTCCGCATCGAAAACAGCGCCGGGCGCGAAGAAAACGTCAGGCTCTCCCGCACGAGGCGCGAGTCCATCCACCGGTGGATGAGCGGCACCTGCCGATGCGCATACCATGAATATTTCGCGCCTGTTCATATTGAGGCCGGTCGCCACGTCGTTGCTGATGATCGCCCTGGTGCTCGTCGGCTTGGTCGCCGTGCGGTATCTGGCGATCTCCTCGTTGCCGGGTGTCGACTATCCGACGATCCAAGTGTCGACTTTCTACCCCGGCGCCAGTCCCCAGGTGATGGCGACCACTGTCACCGCGCCGCTGGAGGTGCAGTTGGGTGAGATTCCGAGCTTGACGCAGATGACCTCCGCCAGCTCCGCGGGCGCCTCAGTCATCACCTTACAGTTCAATCTCGCGCTCAATCTCGATATCGCCGAACAGAATGTCCAAGAGGCCATCAATGCCGCCAACAGCTTGTTGCCCACCGGCCTGCCGGCGCCGCCGGTGTACGCGAAGGTCAATCCCGCGGATCAGCCCATCCTGACGCTGGCGGTCACGTCCGATTCCATGTCGCTGACCCAGTTGCAGGATGTGGTCCGAAACCGTCTCGCCGCGAAAATTTCCGAGGTGCCCGGGGTCGGCCAGGTCACGCCCACGGGCGGCAACGTGCCGGCGGTGCGGGTGGAAGTAGATCCGCACAAGCTGGCCGGCTACGGGCTCAACATCGACGACATGCGGACCCTGCTCGCCAACATCAACGTCAGCCAGCCCAAGGGCAATTTCGATGGACCGGAGCTCGACTACACCATCAACGACAATGATCAGATCCAGGACCCCAAGGATTATCTGAACACCGTGATCGCCTATCAGAACGGCTCACCGGTGTTCATGCGCGACGTTGCCAAAGTGACCCAGGGGGCTCAGGACATCGAGCAAGGCGCGTGGTATGACCACAAACAAGCGATCGTCCTCAATGTGATGCGTCAGCCGGGCGCGAACGTGATCGCCACGGTCGACCAGATCAAGAATCAGCTGCCGCAATTGCTGGCGAGCCTGCCGCAGGCCATGCACGTCCAGATCGTCGCCGACAGCACGGGCGTGATCCGCGCCTCGGTATCGGATGCCGCGTTCGAGCTGGCGCTGTCGATCGTGCTGGTGGTGCTGGTGATCTTCGTGTTTCTGCGCAATGTGCCGGCCACCATCATCCCGAGCATTTCTGTGCCGGTCTCGCTGATCGGCACGCTGGCGATCATGTATGAACTCAACTACTCGATCGATAACCTCTCGCTGATGGCATTGATCGTCGCCACCGGTTTTGTGGTCGACGATTCGATCGTGATGATCGAGAACATCGTGCGCTATTTGGAGGAGGGCAAGAGCCCGCTGCAAGCCGCGCTCGAAGGCGCAGGGCAGATCGGCTTCACCATTCTCTCGCTGACGATCTCGCTCATCGCGGTGCTGATTCCCCTGTTGTTCATGGGCGGGGTGATCGGCCGTCTGTTCAGCGAATTCGCCGTCACTCTCGCGGTCACCATCGTGATCTCCGCCGTCGTTTCGTTGACCCTCGTACCGATGTTGTGCGCGCGCATCTTGCGGCGCAAGGCCGAGCGGAGCCCGAGCCGCTTCGAGCGCATCAGCGAGGGACTGTTCGACAAGACGCTGGCGGCCTACGAGCGAGGACTGCGCTGGGTCATCGGTCATCAGACCCTGACTCTGGTGGTCGCGCTCGCGACCGTGGCACTGACCGCGATCTTGTACATTGCGATTCCGAAAGGCCTGTTTCCGCAGCAGGACATCGGTGTGATCCAGGCCATCAGCGTGGCGGATAATTCGGTCTCCTACAAAGCGATGGCAACTCGCCAGGCAGCGCTGGCGGACGCCATCCTCAGGGATCCCGACGTGACTTCGCTGACCTCGTACATCGGCATCGACGGCACGAATGCGACGCTCAACAACGGCCGCTTCCTTATCAACCTGCGCGAACACGGGCAGCGTTCCCTGAGCGCGGGACAAATCGCTCGGCGCTTGCAGGGCGAGGCCGCCGGCGTCTCCGGCATCAAACTGTACTTGCAGCCCGAGCAGGACCTGGCGCTCGACACCGTGATCTCGCCGAATCAGTATCAATTTGTCCTGAGGGGCCCGAGTCAGCAGGCCTTCGCAAAATACGTGCCCGAGCTAGTCCGGCGCATGAAGGGGATCAGGTCGATCACCGACGTCACCAGTGATCTCGACAACGACGGCTTGAGCGTCGACATAGAAGTCAATCGGCAATTGGCCGCGCGCTACGGGATTACGCCCGCGACCATCGACAACGCGCTCTACGACGCACTCGGCCAGCGCATCGTGTCGACCATCTTCAATGAGTCGAGTCAATATCGGGTGGTATTGGTCGCCAAGTCCGAAAGCCTTCCCAATCTGCAGGCGATCGGCACGTTGTATCTGCCGACCCAGACCGGCACCACGGGCCAGGTGCCCTTGAGCGGCATTGCCGATATCAAGATCACCAGGACGCCGCTGGTGGTGAGCCATCTGGCGCAGTTCCCTGCCGTCACCGTGTCGTTCAATCTGTCTCAAGACGCTTCGTTGAGTACCGCGGTGGCTGAGATCGAAAAGGCCGAGCAGGCCGTGCATCTGCCGCCTTCGATCACCACCTCGTTTCAAGGCGCCGCGCAGGCCTTTCAAGACTCGCTGTCGAGCGAGGTGTTCTTGCTGATCGCCGCGCTGGTCACCGTGTACATCGTGCTGGGCGTGCTCTACGAGAGCTACATCCATCCGGTGACGATTCTCTCCACGCTGCCGTCGGCCGGCATCGGCGCGCTGCTCTCGTTGATGCTGGCAGGCAGCGACCTCGACGTGATCGGCATCATCGGTATCGTGCTCCTGATCGGCATCGTGAAGAAGAACGGGATCATGATCGTGGATTTCGCGCTCGATGCGGAGCGCACGCACGGCAAGGCGCCGGAAGAGGCGATCTTTCAAGCCTCGTTGCTGCGCTTTCGGCCGATTCTGATGACCACGCTGGCGGCGATGCTCGGCGCGCTGCCGCTGTTGGTCGGCACCGGCACGGGCTCGGAACTTCGCCGACCCCTCGGTCTCGCCATCATCGGCGGCCTCATGGTGAGCCAGGTGCTGACCTTGTTCACCACGCCGGTGATCTATCTGTTTTTCGACCGCTTGTCGCGGCGCTTGCGCGAGCCGCGTGAGCCGCGTGAGCCTGCGGCGGAGACGCCGCTGTGAACATCCCGGCGCTGTTCATTAACCGACCCGTAGCGACCGCGCTGCTGGCGATCGCCATCGGATTATCGGGCTTGCTCGCGTATTTCCATTTACCGGTCGCCCCGCTGCCGAACGTCACCTTCCCGGTCATCGTGGTGCAGGCAAACATGGCGGGTGCGAGTCCGGAGATCATGGCGTCGACCGTGGCCGAGCCGCTCGAGCGGCGATTGGGGACGATCGCGGGCGTGACCGAGTTGACCTCGACCAACTATGTCGGATCGTCCATGGTGGTCGTGCAGTTCGCGCTCAACCGCGATATCAATGGCGCCGCGCGCGATGTGCAGGCAGCGATTCAGGCGGCGCGCGCCGACCTGCCGACAACGTTGCGCAACAATCCCCGCTATCGGGAATACAATCCGGCGGATTCCCCCATCATCATCCTGTCGCTGACCTCGAGCACGATGACTACCGCGCAGCTGTACGATTCGGCCGATACCGTCATACAGCAGCAGCTCTCGCAGATCAACGGCGTGGGCCAGATCCAGCTCGGCGGCAGCGCGTTGCCGTCGGTTCGAGTCGAACTCGAGCCCGACAAGCTGAACAGCTATGGCATCGGCCTCGAGGACGTACGCGCCTCGATCGCTGCGGCGAACGCCGACAGCGCTAAAGGCCATGTCGATGAGGGCGATCAGCGTTACGAGGTGATGTCCAACGACCAGGCGAGCAAGGCGGCGGACTATCGCAATCTAGTCGTTGCCTACCGGCAGGGCAGTCCGGTATTTCTTCATGATGTCGCCGGCGTCGTGGACTCCAACGAAAATATCCGCAATGCCGGTCTCTACAATGGCCTGCCCACGGTGGGCGTGATCGTCTTTCCGATGCCCGGCGCCAACATCATCAAGACCGTCGCCCAGATCAAGAAGGTGCTGCCGTCGGTCATCGCGACGTTGCCGCCCAGCATGCAGGTTCACACGGCTCTGGACCGTTCGCAATCGGTGAGCGCAGCGGTGGCCGACACGGAGCGGACTCTGTTCATCGCCGTCTTGCTGGTCATCGGCGTGGTGTTCGTGTTCCTGCAATCGCCGCGCGCCACGCTGATACCGGCGGTGGTCCTGCCGCTGTCCATACTCGGCACGTTTGGACCGATGTACCTGCTCGGATACAGCATCGACAACCTCTCGTTGATGGCGTTGACCATAGCCACCGGCTTCGTCGTCGACGACGCCGTGGTGGTGCTGGAGAACATCGTCCGTCATCTCGAGGCCGGCGCGGATATCCGCGAGGCGGCGCTGCGCGGCAGCGCCGAGGTCAGCTTCACCGTGATTTCCATGAGTCTGTCGCTGATCGCGGTGTTCATACCGATTTTGCTCATGCCGGGCATCGTCGGTCTGTTGTTCCACGAATTCGCGGTGACCCTTTCGATCGCGATTCTATTCTCGTTGGTGATTTCGCTCACGGTCACGCCCACCATGTGCGCTTACATTCTGGCGCGCTCCAATGGCCTGCACTCAAAAGCCCCGTGGGCGGGGTGGGCCGAGGCGCAGTTCGAGCGCTTCAAGAACGCCTATTCGCGTTCGCTCACCGCCGTACTCGATCACTCGCTGCTGGTGGGTTTGACGTTGATCGGTCTGATCGTCTTGAACGTCGCCTTGTTCAGACTGGTGCCCTCGACGTTTTTTCCGGAGCAGGACAACGGGTTGCTGATAGGACAGATCATCGCCGATCAGAGCATCTCCTTCCAGGCGATGGAAAAAAAACTCGCTCAGTTGCAGGACATCGTGCAGACCGACCCGGCCGTGGCTTCGGTGATCGGCTTTACCGGCACGCGCGCCCTGAATACCGCCAACGTCTATGTGGCGCTCAAGCCGTTGGCGCAGCGGCGCCTGTCGGCCGCTCAGGTGGTGCAACGTCTGCGTCCCAAACTCAACCGCGTATCCGGCGCGCGGTTATTCTTGCAGGCGGTCCAGGATCTGCACATCGGCGGCCGGCAATCGGCCGCCGAATACCAATACACATTGACCAGCGAGGATAACGCCGCACTGTACGTGTGGACGCCTCGTCTCGTGACCGAACTCGGCAAATACCACGGTCAAATCATTGACATCAATTCGGACATGCAACAGAACGGACTTCAGGCCTTCGTCAACATCGGCCGCCAGACCGCCATGCGTTACGGTTTCGAGGCGAACCAGATCGATAATGTGCTGTACGACGCGTTCGGTCAGCGCACGGTATCGACCATTTTCAATCCGTTCAACCAGTACTTCGTGGTGATGGAGGTGAATCCCAAATACTCGCAGTACCCGCAGATGCTCGACCGCACGTACTTCAGCACGGCGGCCGGTAATGCGAGCGGAACCCAGCAGACGCAGGCACAAGGGGGCACCGTAAGCGGGGTGACGCCGTTTTCCGCGGTGTCGACGGCGTCGAGCGCATCGTCCGGCACCAATGCGCTTAATTCCAGCGCCCAGGCGAATGCGGTAACCAATAGCATCTCCAACAGCAGGGGTGGAAATTCAACGGGCAGCGCGGACAGCACGGCGGCGGAGACCATGGTCCCGCTGCCTGCACTGGCTTCGTATCTCAGCAACCATACGGCGACCCAGGTCAACCATCAGAACGGCCTCGTCGCCGCGACGATTTCCTTCAACCTGCCGCCCGGCGGATCGTTGAGCGAAGCCGGCGCGACAATCAACAAGGCCATGCAGGATCTGGGCATGCCGGCTTCGATTCGCGGCGCCTTCGCGGGCGCGGGGCAGGTCTATTCCCAGTCGATGTCGACGATGCCGCTCCTGATACTCGCCGCATTGGCGGCGGTCTACATCGTGCTCGGTATCCTCTACGAGAACACCGTGCATCCGATTACCATCCTGTCGACGCTGCCGTCGGCCGGCATCGGCGCGACCCTGGCGCTGCTCATTTTCGGCACTCCCTTCTCGGTGATCGCGCTGATCGGAATCATCCTGCTGATCGGCATCGTCAAGAAGAACGCCATCATGATGATCGACGTGGCCATTCACATGCAGCGCGTGCAGAAAATCGAGGCGCAGAAAGCGATTCATGATGCCGCGGTGATCCGCCTGCGGCCGATCATGATGACCACGGCCGCTGCTGTCCTCGGCGCCTTGCCGCTCGCGGTCGGGATCGGTCAGGGGGCGTCCCTGCGCCAGCCGCTCGGCATCACAGTGATGGGCGGCCTCATCTTGAGTCAGCTGGTTACCTTGTATACGACACCGGTGATCTATCTATATCTCGACCGCTTGAGGGTCAAGCTGCGCAAGTCGATGGCGGGAGTATCGTGGAACCGAGATCTGGGTACGGAAAATTGAACAAGAGCACCGTCAAACCGTGTCTGATCGCGGTGCTGACCGGCATGCTTAGCGCCTGCCTGGTCGGGCCCGATTACCACCGCCCCGCAGTGCCCGTGGCCGCGGGTTACAAGGAGTTGGCGGGTTGGACGGCGGCAACGCCCGCCGATGCGGCGCCCAAGGGCGAGTGGTGGACCGATTTCCACGACCCCTTGATCGACCAGCTTGAACCGATGGTTGCGGTGTCGAACCAAACGGTGCGCCAAAACTTCGCGAACTACCAACAGGCGCTTGCCGAGGTGAAGGTAGCGCACAGCGAGTTGTTTCCGACGATCGGCCTCACCGGATCGGCGACCCGGTCGGGGGCAGGGAGCGCGGCCGCCTCCGGAACGACCGGCAATGCCGTGAATAGCGGCGTGCTCGAAGGCACGGCCAGTTGGACGCTCGACGTGTGGGGTCAGGTGCGCCGCTTGATGCAGCAGAACGCCGCGACCGCGCAGGCCGACGAGGCGATCCTGGCGAACGCGACCCTGTCCGAGCAGGCATTGCTGGCCGCCACCGTGATTGAGTTGCGGCTCAGCGATGCCGATATCGATCTCGGGCGGCAGACGGTCGATGCCTTTCGGGTTACGCTGGCCATCGTCGAGAAGCAAGCCGCGGCGGGGGTCACCTCGGCGCCGCCGTCCGCCGTAATCACGGCCCGCGTCGCCTTGGAAACAGCCCAGGCCAACCTCATCAGTTTCGGCATCGCCCGTGCCCAATTTGCCCACGCCATCGCAGTGCTGGTCGGCAAGAACCCCGAGGAACTTGACATAGCCCGCAGCACCGACATGCCGACGCTGCCGGCCGTGCCGGCCGGCGTGCCCTCGACATTGCTGCAGCGCCGGCCCGACATCGCCGCCGCCGAACGCAACATGGCGTCGCAGAATGCCGCCGTCGGCGTCGCCGTCGCCGCGTACTACCCGACTCTCTCATTATCGGGCACGGCGGGCTTCACACAGGCGCCGTTGGCCGGGTTGCTGCATGCCGCCAATCATGTCTGGTCCATCGGTGCGAACGGCACCGAGACGGTGTTCGACTTCGGCAAGCGCCACGCCCAAGTCGAGGCGGCCCAGGCCGCTTACGAAGCGGCTGTCGCGAGCTATCGCGGCACGGTACTCGCCGCGTTCGAGGCCGTGGAAAACGATCTGTCCGGTTTGCGCATCCTCGCCGAGCAGGCAGTGGCGCTCGAAATTGCCGTCCGGGATGCGACGCGCGGAACGCAGATCGCGCTCGCCGAATTCCAAGCCGGTACGGTCGATTACACCACCGTCGCGGCCGCCCAACAGATCCAGTTGGCCGACCAGCAAAGCGCGCTGTCGGTGCAGGAAAGCCGCCTGGTCGATGCGGTGTCCCTCATTGCGGACCTGGGCGGTGGCTGGTCCGATGACAAGCTGCACGATCCCCTGAAATGACGCACTGCAACTCTGGCTAATACCCTGGCAGCTGCTTGCTTCTCTGATATATTATATACTACACTTCAACTGACATCATTGGCTTGTCGAAGCAAGTTTCGGGGGGCGGTCAGTGCCGAGCGAGGTCAAATTTCACAACCGGGCCGGGGTCGGCTCCGCGTCGCCCGCGGCCGCTTCGGAACGGTTGCTTGGTATTCAAGACGCTCCCAGCCACGAGTTTGCCCGCTCATCGATCGGCTTTCGCCTTCGCTTCAACGACGCAATTTCTTTCACGCTGGCGAGCGGCAACCAGCGGCATTCAACTTTTCCATCTTCAAAACTTCTCAGCTGACGGAACTCAATAGATGACCGAACCCAAACTAAAAAGCATTTTTACGAGCACCGACTTTCAACCGCCCGAACTGACTGCGATTGAAAAGCCCGAATTGACGGACGGCTTTCACCTCGTGATCGATGCGTTGAAGTGCAATGACATCGATACGATTTTTGGCCTCGTGGGTATCCCGATCACCGACTTGGCGCGTCTTGCGCAAGCTGAGGGAATGCGATTCATTGGTTTCCGACATGAACAAAATGCCGGCAATGCCGCGGCAATCGCCGGGTTCATGACGCAAAAGCCGGGCGTCTGCCTGACGGTGTCTGCGCCCGGGTTTTTGAATGGCCTCACGGCATTGGCCAACGCGACCACCAACTGTTTCCCGATGATCCTGATCAGCGGTTCGAGCGAGCGCGAAATAGTCGACCTGCAGCAAGGCGACTATGAAGAAATGGATCAACTCAACGCGGCAAAGCCTTATGCCAAAGCTGCGTATCGGGTCCTTAAGGCCGAAGATATTGGGATTGGTGTAGCCCGTGCGATCCGTGCTGCCGTGTCCGGTCGTCCGGGTGGCGTGTACCTGGATTTACCGGCGCAGTTGCTGGGACAGTCGCTGGACGCTGCCCATGGCAAGAAGTCGCTGGTCCGCGTGGTCGATCCCGCTCCGCGCCAAATTCCTTCGCCGGACGCCGTCCAACGCGCGGTCGAACTTCTCAAAGGGGCAAAGCGCCCGCTCATATTGCTCGGCAAAGGTGCGGCCTATGCGCAAGCGGACGCGGCAATTCGCACGCTGGTGGAGACGTCCGGCATCCCCTATTTGCCCATGTCGATGGCAAAGGGCCTGCTGCCCGACAACCATCCCCAATGCGCTTCAGCGGCCCGTTCGTTTGTCTTGGCCGAAGCCGATGTCGTCGTTCTCATCGGTGCTCGCCTCAACTGGCTGCTGGCGCACGGCAAGGGCAAAACCTGGGGCGCCCCGAAGAAATTCGTCCAGATCGACATCGCCGCAACTGAAATCGATAGCAACGTGGCTATCGCCGCCCCCGTGATCGGTGACATCGGGTCGTGCGTTTCGGCGCTCCTCGACGAAATCAAATCCGGCTTCAACAAGCCGAGCACCGATTGGACCGCATCCATCAATGCGCGCAGGGATAAAAATCTCGCGAAGATGGCCGCCATGCTCGACCAAAATCCCGTGCCGATGAACTTTCACAGCGCACTGCGGGCAATCCGCGACGTGCTGAAGACGAGACCCGATATCAACGTGGTCAACGAGGGCGCCAATACCCTCGACTTTGCCCGCAGCATCATCGATATGTACCAGCCGCGAAAACGGTTCGACTCCGGCACTTGGGGGATCATGGGCATCGGCATGGGATATGCCGTTGGCGCGGCCGTCACGAGCGGCTTGCCCGTGGTTGCAATCGAAGGCGACAGCGCTTTCGGATTCAGTGGCATGGAACTTGAAACCATTTGCCGCTATCAGCTGCCGGTGGTCACGATCGTTTTCAACAACAACGGCGTCTACCGTGGAACCGATGTGAATCCAACGGGCGGCGCCGATGTCGCGCCCACCGTTTTTGTCAAGGGCGCTCGCTACGACAAGATGATCGAAGCGTTCGGGGGTATCGGCTACCACGCCACCACGCCCGCCGAACTCTCGAAATTCCTGATCGAAGCGATCGCGGCGAAGAAACCGGCTCTCATCAATGCCGTGATCGACGAAGCAGCAGGTACGGAGAGCGGCCGGTTGACCAATCTGAACCCGGCAAGCACCGCTACCAAGAAGTAACCCGACTTAAATCCATCAGCCTCGAGGAACTCCAATATGACCATGCCTTTAGAAGGTGTACGCATCATCGATTTCACCCATGTACAGGCCGGGCCGGCATGCACCCAGTTGCTCGGATTTTACGGTGCCGATGTCATCAAGGTTGAGCGTCCTGGATCGGGTGACGTCACCCGCGCCCAGTTACGCGACGTTCCCGGTGCCGACGCGCTGTATTTCACCATGCTCAACGGCAACAAACGGTCATTGACTCTCGACACGAAGACCCAGGAAGGCAAAGAAGTATTGGAAAAAATGATCAAGTCCTCGGATGTGTTGGTCGAGAACTTCGGTCCCGGAGCGTTGGATCGAATGGGCTTCAGCTGGGAGCGCATTCAAGCGCTAAATCCCAAGATGATCATGGCCTCCGTAAAAGGCTTCAGCGAAGGTCACTCGTACGAAGATCTGAAGGTTTACGAAAATGTCGCGCAGTGCGCCGGCGGCGCCGCGTCTACCACCGGATTCTGGGACGGCCCTCCCACGGTTTCTGCCGCCGCATTGGGCGACAGCAACACCGGCATGCACCTCGCCATCGGTATTTTGACGGCGTTGATGCAGCGTCAAAAGACCGGCAAGGGGCAAAAGGTCTCCTGCTCGATGCAAGATGCAGTGCTGAATTTGTGCCGTGTGAAACTGCGCGACCAGCAGCGCTTGGACAAAGTGGGTTACCTCGAGGAATACCCGCAATACCCGCACGGCACTTTTTCCGATGTCGTACCCCGCGGCGGCAATGCCGGCGGCGGTGGACAGCCCGGTTGGGTCTTGAAATGCAAGGGTTGGGAAACCGATCCGAACGCTTACATCTATTTCACCATTCAGGGGCATGCGTGGGAGCCGATCACCAAGGCCATCGGCAAACCCGAGTGGGCCACTGATCCTGCCTATATGACGGCCCAAGCGCGGCAGGATAAGATTTTCGATATCTTCGCGACGATCGAAGAGTGGCTCAAGGACAAAACCAAGTACGAAGCGGTCGATATTCTGCGCAAGTACGACATTCCTTGCGCGCCGGTTTTCTCTATGAAGGAATTGGCGGAATCCCCCGATCTGCGCAAGAGCGGCTCGATCGTCGAAGTCGACCACAAGGTTCGCGGCAAGTACCTGACGATCGGCAGCCCGATCAAGTTCTCTGACATGGAGGTCGAAGTGAAGCCCTCGCCGGTGTTGGGCGAGCACACTGATGAAGTTCTGCGCGATCTGGGTTATGGAAACCAAGATATCGCGCGGTTGCACGCGGCAAAAGCCGTTTAAACGACCTGGGCGAACGTTCGAGCGAGGGGCGCCCGTTTTTGGGCGCCTCTTGTTTCCCCACCGCTCGGAGTATGCTGACCTGATGAACGCGCAGCTGGATCTGGCACAATTATTCACTGTGCTCGGTGACGCCGTGATCGTGGCGGACCCCAGTGGAAACATCGTCGGGTGGAACGCGGCTGCCAGCCGAATTTTTGGCTTCAGCGAGGCTGAAGTCTTGGGACAAAGCTTGACGTTAATCATTCCAGAGCGGCTGCGTCATCGCCATAACGCGGGTTTCGACAGATCCATGGAGACGGGAACGACGCGCTATGGATCGCAACTATTGAAGGTACCTGCGAATCACAAGGATGGACGAACCTTGTCGATCGCATTTACCGTGGGCATGCTGTTCGACGAAAACCATAAAGTGACCGGCGTTGCGGCGGTGATTCGCGACGAGACCGCGCGATGGCTCGAAGAGCGAGAGCTAAAACAGCGTCTCGCCTCCTACGAAGCGAAATCAGCTGCCGTACCGCAGACGTCGACCCCCGCTGACGCCAAGACCTAGAGCCGCTCGCGCCGACTCGGGCCCCAACGCGATCTTCATGAATCGCCGGGTCTTGAGCGTACCGTTTCCCGCCCAATGCTTGCGGACGACAGCCATTGCGTCGATCCGCGCCGCCCGGTCAATGTTACGGCTGTAACTCGATTTCCGAATCCGGGAATCGATGAGTAATCAGGCGAACGGAAATTAGATCCGTGCCCGAATGGTATTCGCCCATTCGATGGCGAAGGAACAATGGTGGATTGGAACGGTCAATTGCGTACAAGTCTGATTTGGCTGGGCGAGGCATTCGTCATCAGCTCGATTGGTTTGACCATCACTGTTTATCTTCTGGCCCAATTCACCGGATGGGGGCGCCTGGTGCGGCGCATTTCATGGGCGTACTTCAACCCCTCCCGCAGCACGCTGCCTTTGGCCTGGCTCGCCTTGATTGTTCTCTTGACGCTGTCCTCAGTGCGTCTGAGCATTCTCTCTTCGTTCTGGTACAACGGCTTCTACAGTGCCATGCAGAACCTGGATGCGAAGGCGTTCTGGTTTATGCTGCTTGTCTTCGCAACGCTGGCAACCGTATATGTAGTGCGAGCGCTGCTGAGTTCCTACCTGCGCCAGGCTTTTCTGATTCGCTGGCGGATTTGGTTAACGAGCATGCTGATGGAGCGTTGGCTCCGCAAGCAAAACTACTACCGCAGCCAGTATGTGCCGGAAAGCGTCGACAATCCTGATCAGCGCATTCAACAGGATGTTGAGAGCTTCGTCGGGAGTTCGTTGGCCCTCTCGATGGGACTTTTGGATTCCGTGGTGTCGCTGTTTTCGTTCAGCATCATCCTTTGGGGCCTATCCGGCTCCTTGGCATTGTTTGGCTGGAACATTCCGCGGGCGATGGTATTTATGGTGTACCTATATGTTTTTATCTCGACGATATTCGCGGTACGGATCGGCCGCCCGCTGATCCGCCTGAACTTCTTGAACGAACAATTAAGCGCGAATTTCCGTTTCGCACTGATCAGGCTGAGAGAATACGGTGAAAGCATCGCGTTCTATAAGGGGGAAGCGGTGGAGCGCCACAACCTTTTCATGCGCTTCGGCAAGGTGATCCACAATATGTGGGCGATCCTGTTCCGCTCAATCAAGTTTCAAGGCTTCAACTTTGCAGTCAGCCAAGCCGCCGTGGTCGTTCCGTTCATCGTTCAAGCGCCACGCCTGCTCAGCGGGCAGATTACCTTGGGTGATGTGATGCAGACGGCGCAGGCGTTTGGTCAGGTCGAGAGCTCCCTGTCGTTCTTCCGTACCTCCTATGACGATTTCGCCAGCTACCGAGCAATCGTCAACCGATTGTCTGGCTTTCTTGATTTGACGGAATCCGCCGAACGGCTCGGCATCGTACGGATGGAGCACGATGCGGAGCGCATTGCAGTCAAGTCGTTGACAGTCAGAACTCCGGCCAACGTCGCTCTGGTAGAAGGCCTGAGTTTCGAGCTGCCTCGGAACTCGTCGCTGCTCATTCGCGGTCGATCCGGCATTGGGAAAACCACCTTACTTCGTGCGATGGCGGGACTATGGCCCTACGTTGACGGCACAATCGTTCGACCGGTTGGCCAGAAGGCACTATTCCTACCGCAAAAGCCGTACTTACCGTTGGGCACGCTGCGCACGTCTTTGTACTATCCCGGTATCCGTGCGCAGACCGATGACCAGGCTGCTGCGGTACTGCGTCGATGCCATCTTGGGCATTTGGTTGCTCGCCTGGATGAAGAGGATGATTGGACGCGGATCCTGTCGCTTGGCGAGCAGCAGCGATTGGCGATCGGCCGCGTTTTGTTGAACCGTCCTCAAGTAGTGTTCCTGGACGAAGCCAGTTCCGCAATGGACGAAGGACTGGAGGATGCAATGTATCGGCTGTTGCGCGAATCGTTGCCGGGAGCAACGCTGGTCAGTGTCGGTCATAGAAGCAGTTTGCTGGGCTTCCATGCCTTGGGGCTCGAACTGCTGGGTCAAGGCAAGTGGCGATTACAATATTTGTCTGAGTCTGCATCGAATGCGGCCTAGAGGCTACCGTCGTTTCGGCCGGCGGACGGTTCTCACCTTGCCGCTGCTTCCGCCTCCGCAGAAGAACTGATCGCCGCCATCGGACTCGAGCCCCGAAACGCCCACTCCGGGCGGCATCTCGAGCCTCTCTAGGACCTCTCCCGTTCGAGGATCGACTCGTCTCAACTCGCTCGCGTCGCCTTCCCAGGTGCCGTGCCAGAGCTCTCCGTCGATCCAGGTGACCCCGGTGACGAAGCGGTTGGACTCGATGGTGCGAAGAATCGCCCCTGTTTGGGGATCAATCTGATGGATCTTCCGGTCCCGATGCTGCCCCACCCAGAGCGTCCCTTCGGCCCACGTGAGCCCCGAGTCGCCGCCGCCGCCGGGCGCCGGGATCGTGGCGAGTACACGGCCGGTCTTCGGATCGATCTTCTGGATGCGATCCTCGGCGAGCTGAAACAGGTGCTGGCCGTCGAAGGCCGTTCCCGCATGCGAGGCGACATCGATCGAGCGCAGCGACTTCCCGCTCCCAGGATCGAAGGCGTACAGCTTGTCTCCGGCGGCAAACCAGACGTTCTGGCCGTCATAAGTGACTCCATTCACTCTGTCGGCGCCTGGAAAGGGTCCATACTCACGGACAATCTCTGCGGTTGATCGACTCATGGCTACATCTTAGTCAATCGGCAGAGGAGCGGGGAGTAACAAAGTCGTCGTGAATCCCGGTACGGGCGGGGTCATCCAACGGCGAGCTCGCCCGCGACCGAACGACTGCACCTTGCCCGATGCCGCAAGCGAGTCGAGCGCCCGCTGCACGGTGCGTTGGCTCGTTGCGAGCGCAAGCGCAAGGGCCGAGCTCGACCACGATTCACCGTCGGCGAGGAAGGCGAGCACCGCCGCGTGCTTCTCTTCGACGGGGCGCGCGAGAACGACTACCTCGTGTGCGCGACGCGGCACCAGTGCAAAACCTCGCTTCGTCGCACTCACGCTGGCCAGCGGCCGAAGCATCGTGCGCAGCCGCCCTACTTCGACTCGCAACCGCGCGCGATGCGATTCATCGGCGAGCTTCAATCTGAATGCGCGCGCGACGAGCGTGTCCCTCGGTACGTCCGCGGGCCACGCTTCGCCCAGCGCGCGTGCCAGCGCGAACAACACCGGACGCTTTGCGAGCGAGACCACCTTGCTTTCGTCACGCACGACATGACGGCAAGCGTCCACGACGAAGGCTGTCGACGCCAGCAACGCTTCGACCTCCTCGAGCAGGAGGGGTCGTTCCTCGCCACCCGCAATCAGGCGCGCCGCGGGCGTGTTCAGCACGAGAGATGCGCTTTCGACCTCCGCCGTAAGCGCAGGGATACGTGCCTGGCGCGCGGCGCGCTCGGCCCGAGCGAGCGCAGCGCGCGCCGCGTTCGTCCGCAGGCGTCGCATCGCGATCCCCGCAACCACCAGTTCGTGGGCGGCCCTCGACGCCGGCGGGAAGGGCGCGGGGTCGAGCTCGGCGAGCGTACGCTCGGCCTCGTCGAGGCGCCCGATCAGGAGCAGGCGCCGGATCACGAGATACCGCGCATGCGCGGCATTCACCCGGTCGCCGTGTTCTTCGAGCGTCGCCCGTGCCGCGTCGAGCGCCTTCGCAGGCCAGCCCAGATCGCGCGAGGCGAGCGCGATCTCGGCCTCGGCGACGACACACCTTGCACGGGCCACGACCTCTTTCGGACCGAAGGCACGCACGGCACTTCGCAGGAGCGCCTTCGCCCGAACGAGATCGCCGAGCTGCGCCATTGCGATGCCTCGAAGCGCGAGAGCCGGCGCGTCGTCGCGCAGGGCAATCCGGTTCAGTGCGCCGAGGGGATCACCCGCTGCGAGTGCACGCGCCGCTGCCGTGATCAGTGAGTCCATCGAAATCCCGCCACACTTGTAACTCCCACCGTTCGATGCCCGGTACTAGTCTATCTCACGACCATCAACCAGCAGGTCGTATCCAGAACGGAACGAACGACGAAGGAGTGAATAGCGATGACGAAACACATGACCGGAACACGTAAAGATTGGCTCGCAGCGCGGCTCGAGCTGCTCGAGGCGGAGAAGGAACTCACGCGGCGCAGCGACGAGCTGGCGCGGCGGCGTCAGGAGTTGCCATGGGTGCGGATCGACAAGGAGTATCGATTCGAGACCGATGGAGGGAGCGTCTCGCTGGCAGACCTCTTCAGAGGGCGCTCGCAGCTCCTCATCTACCACTTCATGTTCGGGCCCGACTACACCGCGGGATGTCCGTCCTGCTCGGCGATCGCGGACGGGTTCGACGGCTTCGTCGTTCACCTGGCAAACCACGACGTCACGCTTTCGGCGGTGTCGCGGGCGCCTCTCGCGAAGCTGCAGGCGTACGAGCAGCGGATGGGCTGGAGCTTCCCCTGGGCGTCCTCGGTCGGCGGGGACTTCAACTTCGACTTCAACGTCTCGCTCACCGAGAAGCAGCAGCGCGAGGGGGCCGTCGAATACAACTACCGGCGCGAACCGGCGTGGGTGGTAGACGGGATCGGGGACTCACTGACGAAACGCGGCGAGGGGCCTGTCGCCGAGCACGCGGCCATGACCGGTACCGACGTGGCCACCTACACGCGCGAAAGGCCGGGCATGAGCGCGTTCGTACTCGAGGACGGCGTCGTCTACCACGCCTATTCCACCTATTCGCGCGGACTGGACGGCATCTGGGGCATGTACCAGTGGCTCGACCGCGCACCCAAGGGGCGCAACGAGACGGGCACTTGGTGGCGCCGCCACGACGAGTACAGCAAGCGGTGAGTCAAGTCGTGGGTGTTGTTTGCACAACCGAGGGACGGGAGATCTCGCGACGCATGGCTTCCGAGCGAGTTTCCCAGCGGGCCTTCTTCGGCGTCTCGGCGCTGCTCTTCGCCGCCAGCGCCGCGGTGACGATCGTCTGGGGTGCGTCGATGTCGGCGATGGGCGAAATGCCGATGCCCGGCGGCTGGACGATGTCGATGGCGTGGATGCGGATGCCCGGACAGACGTGGCCCGGCGCCGCGGCGTCGTTCCTCGGCATGTGGGTCGTGATGATGGTAGCGATGATGCTGCCATCCCTGGTGCCAATGCTGTGGCGCTACCGCCAGGCCGTCGGCAGTACAGGCGGGACGCGTATGGGTCGGCTGACCGCGCTGGTGGGCGCGGGGTACTTCTTCGCGTGGACCGCGTTCGGAATGGCCGCCTTTCCGCTGGGCGTCGCGCTGGCGGCGGTCGAGATGGAGCTGCCGGCGCTGGCGCGCGCCGTTCCGATCGCGGTCGGTGTAGTCGTCGTGATCGCCGGCGCACTCCAGTTCACCGCATGGAAGGCACATCACCTTGCCTGCTGCCGGGAGGCACCGGGGCGCGGCCGTACGTTGCCGGCGGACGGCGGTACGGCCTGGCTATACGGCCTTCGCCTCGGCCTCCACTGCGGCTACTGCTGTACCGGCCTGACCGCGATTTTCCTGGCCATCGGGGTCATGGACCTGCGCGCGATGGCCGTCGTGACGGCAGCCATTACCGTCGAACGTCTCGCATCGGCCGGCGAGCGCGTCGCCCGAGCCATCGGGGGCATCCTCCTCGGGGCAGGGTTGTTGCTGATCGCGCGAGCAGCCGGGCTCGGATGAGGAATCCGCATCCGAAACACGAACCGGCTCAGCATCGGCGTATAATCGCCTATGTTTTCGCGTGTTTGCGCTCGTGGCATGACGCGAACGTCTGTCTCAGTAAACGGGTCCGAATAACTGCCCGCCTGCCGGGCGAGGATATTCATTATGTACTCCATGAGAGACTCCTTTCGCACTTCCCTTTCCGCGCTGGCCTTGGCGGCTAGCGTACTTCAACTTACGTCGATGACCGTGCGCGCGGATGAAACGAAGCAGATCGACATTACCGGCGATTCACCGCTGGTGATCACTTCCGGTGTTTCGTTTCTTCCAATCAGCGTGAATCATGTGACCGTGCTGAATGGCGGTTTTAATGTAATCGACCGAGCGAAGTTGAGTTCTCGCGTGAACATCGCGGACCTCAATCTCAGCACACATGCCGGTGTTACGGAACTAAAATGGCGCGTGCTCGATGCGGCCCAAGCGGTTTGCAAAGAACTCGCGACCAGATACCCGGATGGAACGCCGAGCGAGGCGCAATGTGCCAAAACCGCAGCCAAAGATGCCCTGGCTACAGTACGGAAAATAGTGGCGGCCGCCGCGAAGCGCGCCCCAATCGATCAGTTCGCCAGCACTAATTAGTCAAGTCGGCAATTCTGGGCGAACTCGCCAACCCCCGACCTTGCGCCGGGCGCGAACTTCTGCGTGCTCGCGCGAGCTATGGGTCGTGGCTGACGTACCGGAGTTCCCCTACGATTGACAAGAATTCAAAACCGGTGTCATGCTCCGCGCGTCTGCCAGTCCACGACGGCGCTGTTGTTAGACGCTCTCGGGACAGCAATTAGAACGATAAAGTCTTTCCGGGAG
Organism: Steroidobacteraceae bacterium; assembly: GCA_036502605.1. Taxonomy (GTDB): domain Bacteria; phylum Pseudomonadota; class Gammaproteobacteria; order Steroidobacterales; family Steroidobacteraceae; genus Bog-1198. Next base: position 33,666 of record DASXYI010000012.1, on the reverse strand, counting down.
GCCGCTCATGGGACGCATTTCGTTTGTCTTTATTGCGACTGTGCTGGCATCAGGCTGGGCGACGGCCGAAAACGCAGTTTCTGAGGCGTCCGCTCCATCACATTTCAACGAAGCTACCGTGGCCGATCTGCAGTCGAGGATGGCGGCGGGCACGGTCACTTCGGAACAACTCACCAAGTACTACCTCCACCGCATTCTCGCGTTGGACCAAAACGGTCCGGGGGTGAACTCGGTGATCGAACTCAATCCGGAAGCCATCAGGATCGCGGAACAAATGGATGACCTGCGCATGCACGGGAAGGTTCTTGGCCCCTTGCACGGCATCCCGGTACTGATCAAGGACAATATCGATACCGGCGACCGGATGCAGACCAGTGCGGGATCGCTCGCGCTCGTCGGCCGCCCCGCCCTGACCGACTCTACGGTAGCCGCAAAATTGCGCGCCGGGGGAGCCGTGATCATCGGCAAGACCAATTTGTCCGAATGGGCGAACTTCCGTTCGTTCGAATCGATCAGCGGCTGGTCTGGCCGTGGCGGGCAGACGAATAATCCCTACGGTATCAATCGCAACCCCTGCGGTTCCAGCTCCGGTTCAGGTGCGGCCGCGTCGGCGAATTTCGCCGTCCTGGCCTTGGGCAGCGAGACTGACGGCAGCATCGTTTGCCCTTCCAACGCCAACGGCATCGTCGGTATCAAACCCACGGTCGGACTGACCAGCCGTGCGGGCGTCGTGCCGATCTCGCATACCCAGGATACCGTTGGTCCGCTCGCGCGGACGGTAGCCGATGCCGCAGCGGCGCTCGGCGTTATCCAAAGTCAGACGTCCGACGGCCGCGACCCGGCAACGGGCAGCGTACCGCTGGGCTGGAAAGGCCGCCCGCGGCCGACGAACATTCCGACCGATTACACCCAGTTTTTGAATCCCAAAGGCCTCCAAGGCGCGCGCCTTGGGCTGACACGCGCGGGGCTTGGCGGGTTCGACCCATTTGTTCCTACGCCGCAACCGGTACTGGATGCATTCGAGGAAGCGGTCGAGGCACTGACGGCAGCGGGCGCAACCGTCATCGATCTGGACGCAGCGGGTTTCACTTTTCCCTCGGCGAGCGGCGAGTCTCTGGTGCTGGACTACGACTTCCGCAACGACGTCAAGGCGTACTTCGCCACTCGCGTCGGTGTACCGGTGGCGGGCGGCACGCTGCAAAGTGCCATCGACTTCGATAACGCGCACGCCGAAGTGGAGATGCCGTTTTTCAATCAGGACGTCTTTGACGAGGCACAGTCGCTCGCACCCGGACCCGATGATCCTCAGTCAGTATTCAACGGGATGACTTACAATCAAGCGCTCGAGATCGATCGACTGGCCGGGGTCAACGGTATCGACGCCGCGCTCAAGCAGTTCAACCTCGACGCGGTGGTCTCGGCGACTGACAACCCGGCCTGGGCCACCGATCTCGTCTTCGGCGATCATTTCATCTTCGGTACGTCAGGTCTCGCGGCACCCCCGGGATACCCAATCGTGCAAGTACCGGCGGGTATGGTGTTCGGCGTGCCGCTCGGGATCAGTTTCTTCGGGACGGCATTCAGCGAGCCCACTCTGATCAAATTGGCCTCGGGATTCGAGGCGGCGACCAGGATCCGGGCAAAGAATCTGCCGACGTTCGCGCCGATGACGCCCTACAATAATATTCAAGGCACGACTCTCCAGAAACGGCCCCACAAAGCTGCACCGAAGACCCCAATGCCCGACCCGGACAAGAAGAAACCGCGCCACTTGTAGTCAGCCAATCCCGCCGCCGCAGGTGGAAGCAGTCGGTGGCTGCAGTCGTCAATCCGTGGTGCGCGAATCGTGGGTCTGCTGCCTACTGTTGGCGTCGCCGAGGCGGCGGCGCAAAACGGTCTTCAGCAGTTACGATCATGACCCGTTGGATCGGAAGTCACTGGTAGAAGTCGGCGGAGTCCTCTTGCAAGTCCTGTTGCAGGTCCTCTTCCCGGTAGTGGAAGGGAACATACAGCCAGGGTCGTGCTGCCGAGAGTCCCTCGGTGCGGCCACGGATCTCGTCGCTGGTAAACGGAATGAGTCTGCACTCAAGCGGTTGATCATAGAGGGCATCTCGGTAGGTTTTGCGTGCCATTGACCTTCTCCTCGACGTTGGTTTGGTTTCGGACGTAGACCACAATAGTCGCGCCCGGTTACCGACCGGTTTCCCGGCCGCTTCCCAAAATTACGGATGTCATCGAGGCGGGCGACGCACCAGCAACGCTACTGGAATCATAACGACTGCGGCGAGTGCGGCGAGGATTTGGAGCGACGTTCTCAAATCGTGGTTGGAAATGAGCCGCGCCGCCAATGGGGACATGGTCATTGGCGCCATTCCCATGCCGGCGGAAACGAGAGACACAGCTAGGCTGCGATGTGTGTCGAACCAGCCTGTCACGCAAAGCCATCATGGGTGCGAAGATGGCCGCTGTCGCACCGCCAACCGCCAAGCCGAAGATCAGCTGAAACTCAATAAGCGATGTCGCCCGGCTCGCCAGCGCCAGAGCTATGGCCAAGCCAGTGGATCCTATCAGCACTATCAGGCGCGGACCGAAGCGGTCTGACAGGTTTCCCCAGATGATGCTTCCCAATGCCATGGCGAGAAAACCGAAGGTCATGGCGCTGGATACGCCGGTGATGGACCATCCGGTATCCCGTGAGATGGGCCGAAGAAAAACAGGCAGTGAAAACATGGCGCCTATTGCGACGCAGCCCAAGAGGCCGCCGGCTGCAACTATCACCCAGCGATAGTAAGACCTGCTCATTCTGTGCTTCCCATCCAACCGATCCATAATTGTAACGACGAGCGAGAACAGCAAATTCGACACCGACAGGCATATTTTGTCGACGCAAGTTGGATAGCGCGCGTTGCAGTTGATGGAATTAAATTAACGGATGGGCACGCGCAATTCGAGGAGCGGCATGTTTCCGGCGGCGAACGCCCCTCGTTTGAGTCGAGATAATAACCCTAATTTTCTGAATCTTAATGAGAAACGCACAGAGCGCGAGGGGGAACTGAAAGCAGAACTGGCCAACCATATCCGTGATGCGTCACCCAGAGATCATCCAGGTGCGGAGTGATAAAGAGCCAATCGGGAGTTCATGGACCCTGGTCCGGGCGCATTCAGTCATTGCGCTTTGCAGAACGCGGAGGATTTTGGGATCCTCCATCATCGCGACGTTGAAGCGCATGAAACTTCCGGCCGATTGCGAGACGCTGAATACATTGCCCGGCGCGAACAAGACGTCATCGGCAAGGGCGCGCCGGGCGACGTCGGCGGCATCGATGGCGTCAGGCAGCTGGCACCATAAAAACAACCCGGCCGCCGGCTCGATCCAGGGTATGACCCCGATGCCCTTCAGACGTTTGATCGTGCGATCCATCTTTTCTTGCAGGCGGGCTCGCACCTGGTCCATGTGGCGACGAAAGCCGCCGTCGGCGAGCGCGTGGTGCAGAAGCTTCGCGGCCAACGGGCTTCCCGACATGCTGGTGGCGATGCGCAGATCGCTCAGCCCGGCAATCCACTCGGGTTTCGCGATGATGTGGCCGCACCGGATCGAACTCGACACCGACTTGGAGAAGCTGCCGACACGGATCACCCGGTCGAACCCGTCGAACGCCGCCAGACGCGGCGCGGATTCGGTTTCGAAGTCGGCGAAAATATCGTCCTCGACCACGATTAGATCGTGTGCATCCGCGAGCTTCATGATGCGGTGAGCGATCGCCGCCGACAGAGTCGCACCGGTCGGATTGTGGATGGCTGAGTTCATCAGGTAGAAGCGCGGGCGATGTTCCGCGAGTGCCTGTGCAAAGGCTGTGATGTCGGGACCGCTCGAGGTATAGGGAATGCCGACGATCCGGGCTCGGTGAGCCCGCAGTAGCGCATGAAAGTTGAAATAGCTCGGGTCATCGACCAGCACGACATCGCCAGGCTCGATGAGGAAGCGGCAGACCAGATCGATCGCATGCGTTCCGGAATCGGTCAGCAGCACCTGGTCCGGCGCCACGTCGATGCCTTGGTCCCCAAGGCGTCGTGCCAGGAGGCGGCGCAGGGGTTCCATACCCAAGGGTGGCCCATAGCCGGTGACCGATGTTTTTCTGACCCGTGCAATGGATCGCATTCCCTTGCGCAGTAGCCCTTCGGGCATCCAGTCATCCGGCAGCCAGCCGCATCCCGGCTTCAGCGAGGCCGTCCCCGAAGTCAACGATTGCCGCAGCATCCACAACGGATCGATCTCACGATCAAGGCGTGGCCCGACCTGCGCCAGGGACAGTGGCGCCAGCGGCGCCGCGATGTAGAAGCCCGATCCCGCACGGGAACGGATGACGCGCTCCGCGACGAGACGATCATAGGCCTCGACCACCGTCGATTTGGAAAATCCCGTTGCTTCCGCCATGGCGCGCACCGACGTGAGCCGGGCGCCGGGGCTGAGTACGCGGCGCTCGATGCGCTCGCGGACCAGCGCCATGACTTGCTCGACGCGGGTCGCTTCGCCGGCGGTTCCAGACATGACTGTATTCTCGAAAGTACCAGTACAGTACGAAAGAATTGTACTGTACTGTATCTGGAGGATCGGAGCCCGGTCAACAAGAATGACTCTTCATTGATAACGGTGGAGAGTCGAGATGAACAAGGCACGTGGGCATGAGAAGTCGGTCATTGGCGCTGGGAATCCGAGGCGCCGCGATCGGCGCCCGTCTTGGTTCGTATTGCCTCTCCTGTTGGCCGGCATCGCGTCGACGGAAGGCCATGCAGCGCCGGCAGGATTGGAAACGACCGAAATCCGGGTGCGATATGAACGCCGGGAGCTGACCTCTCCCGCCGCTGCGCGCAGTCTATTGAGGCGGATCGGCGATGCAGCCCTCGAATCGTGCGGCGCTTCCTCGTTCAGCCTCGCTGAGTTCAAGAGTGCGACTGCGGTGTCTCGATGCTGGAGAGACGCCGTCGATGATGCCGTGCGTCGCGTCGATCACCCTCTGCTGACTGCAGCGGCACGCGAAGGTCGACGGTAACGATGGTTGCATTGAACCTGGAAATTGATTTAGATGCATTGTTCTGTCGGCGCTCGGAGAGTCACTGATGAACAGACCGTTCCAACTGGTCGATGTATTCAACACCGATGCGTTCACTGGAAATCCATTGGCAGTCGTGTTCGATGCGGATGATCTGACCACATCGGCCATGCAGACCATGACGCGATGGTTGAACCTGTCGGAGACCGCGTTTTTGCTTCGCCCCTCTTCTCCCAAAGCCGACTACCGGGTGCGAATTTTTACGCTCGATCGCGAAATGCCTTTTGCTGGACATCCGACCCTCGGTAGTTGTCATGCATGGCTATCCAACGGCGGCCAGTCTGCAGACGCCTCAGAGATCGTCCAGGAGTGCGGCGCCGGCATGGTGGCGATTCGTCGCACCGCTGAGCTGCTTTCATTCGCGGCACCCCCGCTCATCCGCGGCGGATCGGTCGATGAATCCAACCTGGTCGAAATTGCAGCATTTCTGCGAATCAGCCGCTCGCACATCGTTGATGCCCAGTGGGCGGACAACGGTCCGGGGTGGATCGTGGTGCTGCTCGCCTCGGCCGATGAGGTACTGGCCCTCGAACCCGCACGCGATCACCCCAAGCGTATCGATGTCGGCGTGGTCGGCCCACATCCGGCGGGCAACCCCTTGGCATTCGAGCTGCGCGCATTTTTCACGGATCATCAGGGCGGCGTGAGGGAGGATCCGGTCACGGGCAGTCTCAATGCCTCGACCGCGGAATGGCTTCTGTCCTCAGGCCGCGCATCGGCCCCCTACATTGCCGCCCAGGGAACTCGTGTCGGCCGCTCGGGCCGTATTCACATCCATCAAGACAGCCGAGGCGTATGGGTTGGGGGGCGCACGGTAACCCTGTTTTCAGGAATCTGCACGGCGTAAGTCCATTTGGGGCGCCTGTTCTTCGGCGCCTCACTGACCGGACAGGCGTTTCGCGAACGAAACTGCATAGGCCGGCGAGCGGAATAGCAAAATGGGATCGTTGGTCGGGGCAATACCATCAGCCATGACCAATGGGTCGAAGTTTATCGGTTCACAAGCCATGTTTTTCTGTTGCGTCGTCGCCTGTGTGATATTGAGGGTGCCGGCGATGAAATGCTTGCGCGTCTCCGGCCAGGCCAATGTCGGATTGTCCTGCGGATCGCCCGGGCTCGCCGACGTAGACTATCATGTCCCACGCCGCTGGCCCTTTGCGGGTGCGCTCGATGAGATTCTTCTCGAGAAAGTCATGGGGCGGGGTGCGGCGGAAGCTCATCATGTTTCAGACGTTTGACGCGGTCTCGAAAGGGCCATGCCGATCGCCCGTACGTTGACGATCAAGGCGCCGATCAGCGAGGCCACTGCGGCGGCCAGGGCACCGTAGGCGGTCACGCCCAGCGCGCAAATCAGGACGACCGCCACCGCGCCGGATCCGACGGCGACGCCGATCCGCCGGGCATTCCACTCCACCACCGCGTGCCGCACCGCTGGACGACCGACGCCATTTGCCCACTGCACCCCCAGAAGAAGCGCATACACCGTCAACTGCGAATCGTAAGGCTTCCCGTAGAGCGCCAAGGTTGCCGGCGCCAACACCAAGAGCGGCACCACGAACGCTGAGCTGTAGACCAACGCCACCGCGAGCTGCCTGAGCAGCAGGCGCCGCGGCGCCTGGACCGGCTGCGTAGCCATCAAGGTTTCGCGGCCGCCTGTCAGGTTCAATGCCGGCAGAAACATATCGACGATCAGTGCCGTGCGCGCGGCGACGGCATATTGCGCCATCTGCGTCGGCGGCGCCCAGACGGCCAGGACGCACAGGGGCCCCCACAGCAGCAACCCGCGCGCAAGGCCGATCAATTCCCGCGAGTCCACCCCTTGCAGTGCTTCACGGCAAATCCGCAGACGGCCCGCGCCTCGCGCCACCGGGAAGGCGCGCCAGGCGAGCGCCGCCGCCACTCCCACAGAAACGAGGCTCCCAAGGAGGAACGCCCAGGAGTAGAGCGCGAGCGACGCGTCGGAAGGTGCGAGCACCACCGCAAGAAGCATGGAGAGGTTCACGGCATAGGCGGCCACGACAATACCGAGCGTCCGATTGGCCGCGCGCAGCGCCTCGCCCAAGAGGCTGGACAGGCTGACGCAGGGGACGGCGAGCACGAAGGGCAGATAGGTCTGCAATATTGTTTGCAGCTGCGGCGCCTGGATATCCAGATCGGCCGTCACGACCAAGAGAACTGCACACACGAGGCTGGACCGCAGCAGCATCCGCCGCGCGAGCTGCCTCAGTAGTACTCCATTGGGAATACCGGTGATCGTGGCGCGCCGCCCGATGATATGCTGCGCCATGTAGATCTCGTACTTGCCGCGCAAGAGCGTGCTCAAGCCCAGAGCGATCACGAACCCGCGAAAGTAAACCCCCGCCTCCTCCGGTGTCAGAGCACGTACCACCGCCCATGTGGCCAGGATCTGGAGCGCCGCGCCTAGAAGGCGTAGCAACAGCTCTCCGATCCACGAATGCGCAGCGGTGGTGGGGTACTCGCCCCCGGCTGCTGTCGTCTCCGCCATGCCAATTCCCCTGTTGCCAGCTGAACGATACACTCATGCGGGCCTAGTTCGAAGCGGACGGGCTCGAATGGGTGGGCAAGCTCGCAGAACTCGAAGGCTCGAGGGTCGTCTGAGCAGCCGCAGCGTGCTCCAGCAGTCCTCCACCCAGGGCCTTGTACAGCGTCACGAGATTCTGCAGGCGCGTGAGCCGCACGGTTTGCAATTGCTGCTGAGCGCCATAGAGCGTGCGCTGCGCATCGAGCGCGCTCAGGTAACTGTCAACGCCGCCCCGGTAGCGCATGTCGGCCAGCCGATATGCCTTCTCCGATGCCGTCACGAGAGCTTGCTGAGCCGCGAGCTGCTCATCGAGCGTGCCGCGGGCGACGAGCGCATCGGCGACCTCACGGAAGGCGGTCTGAATCGCCTTCTCGTACTGCGCGATCGCGGTATCGCGGGCGAGCTTGGTCGCCTGGAGGTTGGCGACGTTGGCACCGCCCGCAAAGATCGGGACACTGATCTGCGGGGAGAAGGTCCAGGCGCGCGAACCGCTTTTGAACAAGCCTGACAGCTGCGTGCTTTCGGTGCCGAAATTGCCGGTGAGCGAGATGGCGGGCAGGAACGCCGCACGCGCCGCGCCGATCTCTGCGCTGGCGGCCATGAGCTGATGTTCGGCGGCGAGTACATCGGGCCGGCGCACCAGCACGTCTGAGGGAATGCCCTCCTCGAGCTCGGCGACCATGTTTCCGCGGTCCAGGCCGCCGGAAAAATCGATACCGTCCGGTATCGGCGCGCCGAGCAAGAGCTGCAGCGCATCGCGGTCCTGAGCCAGCTGCCGGTTGTACTGAGCGAGGTTAGCGCGTGCCGTGTCGACCGTGCTCTCGGCCTGGCGCAGCGCGAGTTCGGTGGTGGTGCCGCCGCTGAACTGCTTCTGCGTCAGCGCGTAGGACTCTGCCTGGCTCTTCAACGTGTCACGGGTGATGTCGAGCAGCGTCTGATCGGTGAGCACCGTGAGGTAGGCAGTGGCGACTTCCGCCACCAGGGTGAGCTGCACACTGCGCCTCGTTTCGCCCGAGCTGAAGTACTGCTGCAGCGCTGCATGGTTGAGGCTGCGGATGCGGCCGAACAAGTCCAACTCGTAACTCGTGAAACCGACTCCGACGTCATAGGTGTGCTCGGTAACCCCGTTGGTGGACAGAGGGCCGGCCCCGGCTAATACGGTGGGGGGAAATCCAGACGTCAATACACCGATAGGAATGTGCTGCACCTGCTCGACAGCGCTCGCATCGACGGTCGGAAACAGCGAGGCACGCTGGATGCGGTATTGCGCCTGAGCGCTTTGCACATTCAGAGCTGCGACGCGTAGGTCGCGATTGTCGGTGAGCGCCAGCGCAATCAGCTGCTGAAGCTGCGGATCGGGAAAGAACTCGCGCCAGCCGATGTCGGCGGCAGCTGTGTCACCCGCCGTGCCGCCTTGGAGCGCCGGCACCGGCGGCGGCGGGCGATTGTAATGCGGCTCCAAAGTACAGGCGCCGAGGAGTGTGGCCACGGCTGCGGCGAAGAAACAGGTGCTTCTGCGAACCATCCTCAGCTCTCCGAAGCCGGCGACGGGGACTGCGTTGGCAGCGCGGGCTCCTCGTGCCTGCGGCGATCGCCGAACAGCGAGCGGACGCTCACGAAGAACACCGGTACCAGGAACACCGCGAGCACCGTGGCCGTCAGCATGCCGCCGATCACGCCGGTGCCGATGGCGATGCGCCCGCCGGCGCCCGCCCCGGTAGCGATCGCCAGCGGCAGCACGCCCAGGGCGAAGGCCATCGAGGTCATGAGGATCGGGCGCAGGCGCTGGCGGGCCGCCGCGACCGTCGCCTCGATCAGATGCATGCCGCGCTGGTGGTTTTCCAACGCGAACTCTACGATCAGGATCGCGTTCTTGGCCGAAAGTCCCACAGTGGTGAGCAGGCCCACCTGAAAGAAGACGTCGTTACTGAGTCCTCGCCATAGCGTGGCGGAGATGGTGCCGATGATGCCGAGCGGCACCACCAGCATCACCGAGAAAGGAATCGACCAGCTCTCGTACAACGCCGCGAGGCACAGAAACACGACGGTGAGCGAGATGGCGTACAGCGCCGGCGCCTGCGAGCCCGAGCGTTTCTCCTCGAAGGAGAGGCCGGTCCACTCGTAGCCCACGCCTTTGGGCAGCTTCGTCACCGCCGCCTCCATCGCGGCGAGCGCATCCCCGGTGCTCCTGCCGGGTGCAGGGGCGCCCAAGAATTCCAGCGCGGGTGTGCCGTTATAGCGCTCCAACTTGGGCGAGCCCACAATCCAGTGCGCCGAAGCGAAGGTCGAGAAGGGCACCATTTGACCCGCGCCGTTGCGCACGTACCAGAGGCCCAAGTCCTGCGGCAGCATGCGCGAGTCGGCATCGCCCTGCAGGAACACCCGCTTGACGCGGTTGCGGTCGACGAACTGGTTGACAAAAGCCGAGCCCCAGCCGGCGCCGAGGGCATCGTTGATGTTGCCGATCGCAAGGCCGAGCGCGCTCGCTTTTTCCCAGTCGATGTCGAGTTTGTACTGCGGCTCATCATCGAGGCCGTTCGGCCGTATCATGCCGATCGCCGGGTCCTTGCTCGCCATCCCCAGTAGCTGACCGCGCGCCTGCATCAGCGCCGCATGGCCGACGTTGCCGCGGTCCTCCAGCTCGAAGTCGAATCCCGTGGCGTTCCCGAGCTCGAGCGCGGCCGGCGGTGCGAACGCAACCACGATCGCTCCCCGGATCTGGTGGAAGCGCTGGTTGGCGCGCTCCGCCAGGGCAAACACGGAGTTCTTTCTCCCCGGCCGCTCCGACCATTCCTTCAGGCGGACGAAGCCGAGGCCGGCGTTCTGTCCGTGGCCGCCGAAGCTGAAACCGTTGACGGTGAACACGCCGCTCACGAGATCTTTCTCATCCTTGAGGAAGTAGTCGCGCACCTCATTGAGGGCCCGCTGCGTGAGCTCACTGGCGGCGCCGGGCGGTGCAGACACCTGGACGAACAAAATGCCCTGGTCCTCATCGGGCAGAAAGGATTTCGGCACGCGCACGAACAACAGGCCCATCACCACCACGATGACCCCATACACCAAGAAGTAGCGCCGGGTGCGCGCCGTGACGTGAGTAACCCCGCGCTCGTAGCCGCGATTCATCCGGGCGAAGCCGCGATTGAACCAGCCGAAAAACCCTCGCTCGCGCTCAGGGGCCTCTGCGACCCGCGGCCTGAGGAGGGTCGCGCACAATGAAGGCGTGAAGATCAGCGCCACCATTACCGACAGAGTCATGGCCGAGACGATGGTGATGGAGAACTGACGGTAAATGACACCGGTAGAGCCGCCGAAGAAGGCCATGGGCAGGAACACGGCCGATAGCACCAGGGCGATGCCGACCAGGGCGCCCGTGATCTCGCCCATCGAACGTCGCGTCGCATCCTTCGGTGAGAGCTTCTGCTCCTCCATCACGCGCTCGACGTTCTCCACGACGACGATCGCATCGTCCACCAAGAGGCCGATGGCGAGCACCATGCCAAACATGGTCAGCGTGTTGATCGAGAATCCCGCGGCGGCGAGTACGCCGAAGGTGCCCAAGAGCACCACGGGGACGGCGATGGTTGGAATCAGCGTGGCCCTGAAGTTCTGCAGGAACAGGTACATCACCAGAAACACCAGCACGATCGCCTCGAAGAGCGTCTTCACGACCTCATCGATGGAGACGCGCACGAATGGCGTGGTGTCATAGGGATAAATGAGCTTGAGGCCGGGCGGGAAGAACGGCGCCAGCTTGTCCATGGTAGCGCGCACTGCGTTGGCGGTGTCCAGAGCGTTCGCGCCGGTGGCGAGCTTCACCGCCAGGCCCGCCGCCGGCTTGCCGTTGTACTCGGTATAGATCGAATAGCTCTCGGCGCCGAGGCCGATGCGCGCGACGTCCCGGAGCCGCACTTGCGAGCCGTCGGTGTTCACCTTGAGCAGCACACGGCCGAACGCCTCCGCACTGGTGAGGCGTTCGGGGCCTATGATGGTGGCGTGGAGGCGCTGTCCCTTCACGGACGGGAGCCCTCCCAACTCCCCGGAAGGAACCTGCAGGTTCTGCACCTGCAGCGCGTTATTGACATCCGTCGGTGTCAGCCCATAGTTATTGAGCTTCACCGGATCCATCCAGATCCGCATCGCGTATTGGGTCCCGAATAGCTGATAGTCACCGACCCCGGGTGTGCGGCTAACCGGATCCTGTACGTAAGAGGCGATGTAGTCGCTCACGTCCCCGCTGCTCATCGAACCATCGCTCGAGTAGAAGCCGACGACGAGCAGGAAATTGCGGGTGGCCTTGGCGACGCGCAACCCCGCCTGCTGCACTTCGATCGGCAGCAGCGGGGTGGCAAGCTGCAGCTTGTTCTGCACTTGCACCTGGGCGATGTCGGGATTGGTGCCCTGCTCGAAGTAGAGCGTGATGGTCATGCTCCCGTCGGCATCGCTTTCGGATCCGAAATAGAGCAGGTGATCGATGCCGCTCATCTGCTGCTCGATGACCTGCGTGACGGCGCTTTGCACGGTGTCGGCCGAGGCGCCGGGATAGGTCACCTGAATGGAGATGGCAGGCGGGGCGATGCTCGGATACTGCGCGATGGGCAGCGTCGTGATGGCAAGTGCCCCCATCAGCATGATGACGATGGCGAGTACCCACGCAAAAACCGGGCGGTCGATGAAGAAGTTGACCACGGCCGGCGCCTACTTTGCGGAGTCCTGAGCAGTCGCGGGTTGCGGCTGCGCCGTCTTCTCATCCGCCGGCTGGTACTGCTCGGGCACCACCTTGGCACCGGGCTTCGCCGACTGGATTCCCTCGACGATGACGCGGTCCCCGGGTTTGAGCCCCGAAGTCACCAACCATTGATCGCCTACAGCGCGATCGGTCTCGAGGGTCCGCAGCTCGACGGTATTGTCCGGACCCACCAGGAGTGCATTGGGCACGCCTTTCTGATCGTGGCTGATGCCCTGCTGCGGTGCCAGCACGGCACCCTGACGCACGCCTTCCTGAATCTCTTCGCGCACGAACATGCCAGGCAGGAGCAGACGCTCGGGATTGGGCATTAGCGCGCGCAGCGTGACCGAACCCGTGCCCTGGTCCACCGTCACCTCGGAAAACTCCAGTGTGCCGGCGCGGCCGTAGTCGCTGCCATCTTCCAGCCGTACCCGCACCTGGGCCTGTCCCGCCTCGTTTTGCTTGAGCAGTCCCGCGGCGGCTTCCCTTTTCAAGCGCAGCACGATCGTGGTTGGTTGGGTCACATCCACGTACACCGGGTCGAGCTGTTGGACGGTGGCGAGCGCAGCGGCTTGATTGGCGGTGACCAGCGCCCCTTCAGTGATCAAGGAACGGCCGATGCGGCCCGTGATCGGAGACAGCACTCTGGTGTAGATCAAATTGATGCGTGCCGTTTCCACCGCCGCCAGCGCCTGCAGGTGCGAAGCCACGGCATTGTCGTAATCTTGCTTGCTGACTGCATTCGCTTCGACCAGCGGCTTGTAGCGCTCCGCGAGTGCCCGGGCGGAAGCATCCGCCGCGACGGCGCTGTCGTAACTGGCCTGGTAGGGCGCCGGGTCGACCTGGTAGAGCTGCTGCCCTGCCTTGACGTCGCTGCCCTCGACGAACAGGCGCTTCAGAATGATGCCGTTGACCTGCGGTCGCACGTCGGCGGTACGGTAGCCCGCCACGCGTCCGGGAAGTTCGGTGGTGATCGGCACCGCCTGTGCTTGCACAGTGACGACCGAGACTTTCGGTGGCGGCGGGGCCGGCGGCGGGGCCTTATGCCCACAGCCGGTGAGCAGCACCAGGCCTAAGACGGCGAGGCGTACGGCTACCCCCGCGGCGAGGCGGCCGCCCATCACGAGGAGCCCGACATGGAAACCATCAATTCAGTTCTTCTACTCGCGTACCAGCTTCTGTGCTGTATCGCTCAGTATTTTCTGCCAGAAGTATGCCCTGTAATATCGATGCTGGAGCCCCCTCGGGTGTCGGATAGTTCTGACACCGGCCTTCGCCGCAAGAATCCGCCAGCGTGCGGCCTTCGGGTCCGCTTCGCGTAAACAACGGCGATGCGATGATGCCGGCACTGATTGCGGGCACCGGCCTCGGGATATTGCCAGAATTTTTTCTGCGCGAGGCACTCAAGTCCAATCAGCTCGAGCGATTATTGCCTGATTGGTCTATTCCACTCGGCGCTGTCTACTGGGTGACGCCGCCCGAGGGGCCGCTACCAAAGCGCGTCGAAGTCCTCCGCGACTATCTGATCGACAAGCTAGCGGCGATCGCTACCGGTTAGAACTCGCAAAGCGCGAATATCGAGTAGCCGTTCTCGAGGAGTTGGAATCGCGGCGTTGGAGGTGTATTTCGGTGTGGCCTACGCCTTGTCTCCCGTGATCAAGCGGATGCCGCCGCCAAACTTAATGTAGGACCAGAACCAGTTGAGAAGCGTCGCAACGCGATTTCTGACGCCTAACATGAAACCTACATGCACGATGCCCCACAGCCACCAGGCAGGAGCGCCCCACAGCCTGACAGCGCCAAAGTCCGCCACGGCGGCCTTGCGTCCGATGGTGGCGAGACTGCCGAGGTGTCGATAGCGGAACGCCGGCAAAGTGGCCCGACCATCGATGAGAGCCCGAATCTGCTTGGCCACGTACGCGCCTGCCTGTTTGGCGGCAGGAGCCAGTCCAGGTACAGATTGGCCATTCCATCCGTTGCTAGCCACCGTGTCCCCGACAGCAAATACATTACTCATCCCGGGTACACGTAGATCCTCGCCGACGACTATGCGACCCGCCCGATCCGACGGCGCCTTGAGCCACATCGCGGCAGGTGATGCCGCGACGCCCGCCGCCCAAAGGATAACGCGCGCCTCAATACGTTCACCGTCGACTCCAACACCGCGCTCATCGATATGATTCACGCGACTTTCGAGCCGGACTTCCACGCCCAAATTCTCCAATTCGCGTTGCGCAATTCGCGACAGGCGTTCTGGAAAACTCGGCAGCAACCGCGGCCCCGCTTGTACAAGGATGATGCGTGCATGGGCTGGATCAAAAGTCCTGAAGTCCTGATTCAATCCAAATCGCGCTAATTCCGCGATGGCGCCGGCGAGTTCTACACCTGTTGGGCCGCCGCCAACAATAAGGAAAGTCAACAGCGCCGCCTTCTCCGACTGGTCAACGCTCTCCTCGGCGCGTTCGAAGGCCGTCAAAATTCGGCGGCGAACTTCGAGGGCGTCCTCAACATACTTGAGCCCCGGAGCGTGGCGTGCCCACTCATCCTTGCCAAAGTAGGTATGGGTGGCACCGGTGGCGAGCACTAAGTAGTCGTACGGAATCTCGCGGCGTTCCGTAAGCACCAGCCGTTTTTCCGTATCGATCCCGGTGACCGTGCTTAACAACAACTTCGTTGCGGGGGCGTCCCGGAAGATTTGCCGCGTCGGCACAGCGATGTCACCCGGGGACAGCCCGGCGGTAGCAACCTGATAGAGCAGTGGTTGAAATAGATGAAAGTTGTTTCGGTCGATCAGGGTGACTACCACGCTCGCGTCCTTGAGCGCTTGTGCGCAGCGCAGGCCACCGAATCCCGCACCGACGATGACCACTCGAGGCCAATTCCGCGAAACCAGTTCGTTAGCAGTCGCAGTAGCAAAGAGGCGACTTTGCCATCGCTTTGCCAGATCGTCGATCGCCAGCACGCCGCCCCCATGTATGGCAAGTATGGCAAGGAGCATCAATAGGTAGATCGAATCGCTGAGGCGAGGATCAACCACCGAGTATGCAAATAGACCAAGCAGCAACAGCAATGCAACTTGTCGCGTACCGGCGCCCATTATCAACGTAATGCCGCCCATCAGCGCGCCAACCATCGGCACACGCGTGGCGACGTCTAAGGGTAACCACTTCTCCGCGCTCGTACCCAGTAATAGACGCGCGTCCGCAGAGGCGGCGACTATCAGTGCCGCTGCCAGCCATAGACGTAACGTCATGAGGTACCACGGCGTACCAGTGGACCTCAGCCATTGGGAGAATCGAATCGCAGCCGGAATGAGTGGGATCGCGCTATCCGCGAGGCCGCGACGCAGCAGATGGTCGAGCGAAATCGAACCTGCGCCATGGATGACATACCAGCCAAATAACGCGATCCAAAACAGCTGGGTGTCGAAGGGCTCGAAGCGAAATTGCGTGATGGCCGCGAGTATCAGCAACGGCAACGACGCATAGCGGGTCATAAACCCCAGCGCTAGCAATATCGCGCAGATCAAGTCGGCGCCCACGCTCAGATACGCCGACACTATCGGCGCGAGCAGCGGGAAGGGATTCTGCTCATTGGCAACCTGCAGGGCCGCTGTCCAATGCATGAGTTCCTGCGCACCAAAGAGAAAAAAGAGTTTCGCGATCCACAGACGAATCAGTAATTCCACGTAGGGCCACGCGAGTCTCTGAGCCAGCGAATTCCAGAAGCTAGCGAGCGAACGCGCGAAGGCGAACCGTGCAAGCCAAAATCGCGACCATCCCATAACATCAAGTTTGTTGTGCATGGCTAAAAGACCGAGAGAGACCGTTGTTTATTGCGTCATCGTCGGAATTCGGCGAATCGACCTCGTTGCGTGCGATCCTCTTGAGCTGCTGCGGCTTCGAAATTGAAACTGTGCGGTGCCTGGCGGTCACCGAATCGGTTGTGCCACCGCACCAAGGATCGCGCCTTGATCGGCGGACTGAACCAGCACGGCGATGTCGGTGACATTCTCAGGAAGTCTGCTCACGCTCATCTCAAATTCGCGAGGCTTTCCGTTCCAACGCCCGAGTTCATGCAGCCAGAGGACGATGTTCGACTCCTTCAGGGTGCGACCGGAATTCTCGCCCCGACCGATGGGCGTGGTTGCCTCCCGCAGATAACCCACCAATAACACATCGGCGGTGGCCGCATCCGATCCGGCACCGACGTGGATCTGAATAGTCCCGCCACTGACGGACACGGAGGCCGCAACCCCATCTCGACGCCCGGACACAGCCGCCATCACAGCAGCTCGCTGCGAACCCACAATGTCGCGCGAGCCATCGATGACCGCCTGCGGTGTATAGACCGAAGACCTACGCAACGTCCGAGCGTACACGCGCTGGCGCTTCGTGGCGCTCGCGAGCGAGTAGCGGTCCCGCCACCCCAGGTCGTCCCAGTAGTCAACGTGGAACGATAGCGGCAGGACGTTGGGCCGCTGCGCCAATTCATTGACGATGACTTCCGCTGGCGGGCAAGAACTACAGCCCTCCGAAGTAAACAACTCGAGCACCACTGGGCGGGTCTCAGCGCCTGCCGCGGCCACGAACCCAACAGACAAACTGGAGGCCAACAGCACGCAGCGTAAATTATGTCCCATGCTCAGCAGACCGGCGATGGAGGGATTAAATGACATATTGCTGTATGGATGCGCGGGTCGCGTTTGAGGAGCGCGGCAACGGTATGCCATCCTGGTTGCTGCGACTTATCTATCGTCTGCTGATTCCATCGACGATCCGCCGATTTCGCCGGGTGCTCGAACGCCATCGAGCGACGGCTCAGAAAAGTGCGAGGTCCTAGCGTCATCGACGCCTAGACGCGAAAACGCGGGGCGAGTTGCCGCAATCACAGTCGGCGACGTCCCGCGGTCATACCAGTCGACGGGAATTTTTGTGTACAATCATTGATCGCGGCGCGGCCGGTGGGCATGCGCCGCGATCCGTGCATCGACGCTCGAATCTCATGACATCAAAGAAGCCTCTCAAGCAACGCACGGTCGCCGCGCCGGATATCGTCGATGAACCCGACGATGAAAACTGGGATCAGCGCTTGGGCTTTCTGATGCACGATGTTTCGCGATTGCGGCGCAACGTTTTCGACGAATTCATGCGGCCTCTCAAGATAACGCGGTCGCAATGGTGGGTTTTAGCCTACCTATCGCGCCTCGACGGCATGATTCAAAGCGATCTTGCCGCGCTGCTCGAACTCGGAAAGGCGCCTCTCGGCCACCTGCTCGGTCGCCTGGAAGCCAACGGGCTGATCCGACGCGGCGCCGACGCGACCGACGGACGCGTCAAGCGCGTCTTTCTCACACCCGCGGGCACCCGGCTCATCATAAAAATGCACCAGCGCAGCCACGAAATGAGCGAAAGGATCCTGCAGGGACTCGATATCGTGGAAAGGCACACCCTGGCCGATTTGCTTGCCAGAGTAAAGCGGAACTTGATGGCAATTTCTCGTGATAAGCGGTGAAGGCCACCGCCTCACCACCGTTGGGAAAATACACACCGCGCGCAAAACATTAGTACGACTTCGGCAGGCTCAGCACCTTTTCGGCAATGAAGCACAGAATGAGCTGCGGTGAAACTGGAGCAATTCTCGGCAGCATGGCCTCGCGTAAGTATCTCTCGACGTGATACTCCTTGGCGTACCCGAATCCCCCGTGCGTGAGCACAGCGGTTTCCGCGGCGCGATATCCTGCTTCGGCGCAAAAGAACTTCGCGGCGTTCGCTTCGGCGCCACAGGGTTTTTTCTGATCGTAGAGCCACGCCGCACGCTGATATAAGAGCGTACCCGCCTCCAAATCGATCCAACGCTCGGCAAGCGGGTGCTGGATGCCTTGGTTCTTGCCGATCGGGCGATCGAACACTATGCGTTCACCGGCATATTTCGCGGCACGACGCAACGCCGCGCGTCCGATGCCCGTGGCTTCGGCTGCCAGCAACGCCCTCTCGGGATTCAGTCCGTGCAGGATGTACTCGAAGCCGCGGCCCTCCTCTCCGATCCGATCCTCGATGGGGATCTCGAGACCGTCGATGAACAACTGATTGGAGTCCACGGCCTTTCGGCCCATCTTCTCGATTTCACGCACCTCGATCTTGTGTCGATCGAAGTCCGTATAAAAGAGACTGAGCCCCTGCGTCGGCGACGTCACGCCCTCGAGCGGAGTCGTGCGCGCCAAGAGCATGATCTTGTGGGCCACTTGAGCGGTTGAAATCCACACCTTTTGGCCGTTGACGATGTACCGGTCACCTTTGCGGACGGCCATCGTCTTGAGCTTGAGCGTGTTGAGGCCCGTATTCGGCTCGGTCACGCCAAAACAGGCCTTGTTCCGGCCCTGGATGATCGGCGGCAACCAACGTTCTTTCTGCTCTGCGCTCCCGTGAACCACAACCGGGTGTAGACCGAAGACGTTCATGTGGATCGCCGAAGCGCCGGCGAGACAGGCTCCCGACGCCGCAACGGTTTCCAACATCAAACAGGCCTCGCTGATTCCCAGGCCTGCACCGCCGTACTCCTGGGGCATTGCGACACCCAGCCATCCGGCCGTCGCCATCGCAAGGTAGAAATCCTCCGGGAACCCGCCCTGGCTATCTTTTTTCAGCCAATAGTCATCGTCGAAATCGACGCAGATCTCTTCAACGGCCGAGCGAATCGCGACCTGCTCATCCGTCAGGGAAAAATCCATGGGCGGCCTCGCTGATAAGAAAATTCTGAATGGTGGAGCATAAGGCGGGTCAAACCGGCGAAGCTCGGCGCGCTAGCGCAAGGACCCGCTGGGCTTGCTTGTAGTGGGGCATGTCGAGCATCTTTCCGTCGAGACCCACGGTCCCGAGCCCCGGATTACTCTCGAACGTCTCGACCACCCGTCGCGACCAGGCCAACTCTTGCTCATTTGGGGTGAATGCATGGTTGATCGTATCCACCTGCCCCGGGTGGATCGCCATCTTGCCCGTGAAGCCGCGTTGGCGCCCAAGTCGCGAGTCCCTTTCCAATCCCGCCAGGTCGGAAAAATCAGCCCAGATAGTGTCAATGGGCTGTACACCGGCAGCCACAGCCCCCGCGAGACACAGCGAACGCGCAAGTTGATAAACCTCGTCGTATTCGCCGTCCGGCCCGCGGTTGGTGCTGGCGCCTAAGGCCGCGGCGATATCTTCCGCACCCCAGGTCATGCCCGCCAATCGATGCGTGCATCCCGCATAGGAGCCGAGCGTGAACAAAGCCGTCGGCGTCTCGGTGGCCACGGGAATGATGTCGATCTGGCCGACACTCAACCCATCGCGCGCCTCGAGCGCATCGAGCATGTAGGACAATTTGGTCACGTCCGCCGCCGAATCGACCTTCGGCAGGATGATGCCGTCGGGCTTGCCGGCAATCGCGCACAGGTCGAGAAGCGCCGCCGAAGTCGACAACGGATTGATGCGCACCCACAACTGGCGGCGACTTCGATCGCCATTCGCGGTGAGATAGTCCAATACCAAGCCGCGGGCAACTGCCGTTCGACTCGGTGCCACCGAGTCCTCCAGGTCCAATATCAGAGCATCCGCCGCAGAGTCCTGCGCCTTCGCCAACTTGCGCTCGCTGTCCCCCGGCACGAACAGCAACGATCGAAAGGGAATTCTAGCCTTGGCGGGGACTGGCGCCGGCGACGTGATGGAACGATGCTGCGTATGTTCGAGCATCAGAGGGCCGGAGCCGGTAGCCGGAACATGAGCGCACTGCGCTTACATGAACAGATGAGCTCATCCCTCTGGTTGAAGCCACAATGCTCGAATATCACGACGCCGTTCGCCGGCCGCGACTTGCTTTCGCGCTTCTCGAGAACGCGGCTCTCCACATGAATCGTATCGCCCGCAAATACCGGTTTGGGAAAACGGACCTCATCCCATCCCAGATTGCCGACGGTCGTACCCAGCGTCGTATCCCCCACAGAGATGCCGACGACCAAGCCGAGCGTAAAGGCACTGTTCATCAACGGCTTGCCGAACTCGGTGCTCTTGGCGTATTCGGCGTCGATATGTATCGCCGCGGGGTTGTGGGTCATCGCACTGAATAGGACGTTATCGGTCTCCGTGACCGTGCGGCGGATTTCATGCCGGAAGGCCTGCCCCACGGAAAACTGTTCGAAATAAAGGCCTGCCACCGGGATTACCTGCGCTGGTAACGTTTAGTCGAGCGACAACCAGCCACTGCACGATCGACGCTATTCTGGGAAACTGATATTATAGTATACAAGTTTTCAAAACAAGGTTCGTACAAGGTTCGTCGTCCCAATGTTGCTCCCCGCGCACCATCGGCAAGTAATTCTCACGGCTCGCCCGAGCGGTATCCCACGTAACAACGGGAAGCTACTTGTTCGACTGCACGATTGAGAGGAGCCAGCGCAAGAGCGCGGGTAGCTCGCGCCCGACTTGACGAACCACAGCGCGACGCATATCGTATTATAGCATATCAATCCTCTCGCGACTGACGGACATTGCCGCCCCTTTCGAACAAAGGCTATCCTCGTGACCTCCAGCACAGCGACTTATGGAATTACCGGCTACGGAGGCTACGTTCCTCGTTTACGCATGCAGCGCGCCGCCATCGCCGAATCTCATCGATGGATGGCACCGGGCCTGCGTGGTTTGGCCAAGGGCCAACGCGCCTTCTGCAGTTGGGACGAAGACAGCGTGACCATGGCGGTCGAGGCCGCCCGCGACGCCCTTGGAGATCGAGCAGGATTCGACGTCGAGTCTTTGGTGTTCGCCACTACGCGCCCGCCTTTCGCAGACCTGCCCGGAGCAAGCCTCGTGGCCGGCGCCCTGCACTTGTCCTCTGACATCAGAACCCTCGACCTTGGCCGATCGCAGCGTGCCGGTGTCGGCGGACTTCTCGCGATGCTGGAGGCGCAATCAGGCACGGGGCTCTTCATCGTCAGCGACCATCCGTCCGGGAAACCGGCGAGCACTCAGGAGTTAACGTTCGGCGCCGGCGCGGCGGCTTTTACCGTGGGCGCGGTCGGTGTGATTGCCGAGTATTTGGGTAGCTCGAGCCTGGTAAGTCCGTTCGTCGACCAGTTCCGCGCGAACGACAACAAATATGGTTATGCCTGGGAAGAGCGTTGGATTCGCGATGAGGGGCTCGCCAAAATCGTGCCCGAGACCGTCGGCGCCGCGTTGCGCAAAGCGCGAGTCGAACCGGCTCACGTCAATCGCTTCATTTTCGGGTCGCCTCTGAAGGATGCGGCTCTCCTCGTTGCGAGGAAATGCGGCATCACCACGGATGCCGCAGTCAATCCGCTCGACGAGCGGTGCGGCTACTCCGGCAGTGCGCACTCCTGTTTGATGCTGGCGCATAGTCTCGAAAATGCGCAACCCGGCGAGGTGCTGGTCGTGGTCGGCTTCGGGCTAGGCTGCGACGTGATGGTGCTGCGCGCCACGGACGGCGTCCAGGCGGTCAAGCCGCGTCGCGGAGTGAGCGGAGCGCTCACCGACGCCATCGAGAATGATTCGTATCTGCGCATGCTCTCATTCGACGACGCAATCGAACTCGAATGGGGCATGCGCGCCGAGAAACAAGTCAAGACCGCGCTGACCGAGCAGTTCCGATCCTCGCACCAGCTGGCAAGCTTCACCGCTGCTCGGTGTCGACAATGCAGCACCGTCCAGTTTCCCCAGATGAGCTATTGCGTCAATCAGAACTGCCAGTCACCGAACTCCGAGTTCTCAACCATTTCGTTGGCCGATCAACCGGCACGCGTATTTACCTACACCGCCGACTGGCTGTCTTATTACCCCTCCCCGCCCATGTACGTGGGATTCGTGGACTTCGACGTCGGGGCACGCGTTCTCATGGAAATCGTCGACGTCGGGGAGACCGGATTGCATGTCGGCGTGCCCCTTAAAATGGTGTGCCGGATCAAGGACATAGACAATGCGCGCGGTTACCCCCGCTACTTTTGGAAAGCGACGCCGCTGACGGCGAAAGACTGACAGGCGGAACTCCATGGCCATGGGAATCAAGGACAAGGTCGCGATCATCGGAATGGGCTGTACGCAGTTCGGTGAACGTTGGGACACCGGCACGCCTCAATTACTGGCGGAGGCATTTGACGAAGCGCTGGCCGATGCAGGCATCGGGCGCAGACAGATCGATGCAGCGTGGTGCGGCTCCGCGCTGGATTCCGTGAATGTGGGAAATTCCGCCATTCCCGCTGCCATCGCTCTGCGGCTCGATGGCATTCCGGTGAGCCGGATGGAGAATATGTGCGCCACGGGCACGGAGGTTCTTCGCGGCGCCGCCTACGCGGTGGCTTCGGGCGCGGTCGACATCGCTCTCGCGATCGGCGCAGAGAAACTCAAGGATACCGGCTACGGTGGCCTGCCAACGCCGTACAAGGGAACCTTGAACGACCTGTGGATGCCGCTGGTCTCGGCGCCGGCGGGCTTTGCGCAGCTCGCAGCCGGTTACACCGCCAAGCATGCCGTCCCGAAAGAACTCTTGAAGCGCGCAATGGCGCACGTCTCATGGAAGAGCCACCAGAACGGCGCGCTCAACCCCAAGGCGCATCTACGCAAACCGGTGTCCATGGAACAGATCATCAACGCGCCGATGATCGCCGAGCCCCTGGGTTTATTCGATTGCTGCGGGGTCAGCGACGGCGCGGCGGCGGCGATCGTTACCACGCCCGAGATTGCGCGCGCGCTCGGCAAGAAAGAGCTGGTGACGATCAAGTCGCTGCAACTCAGCATCAGCTCGGGTGTTGAATCGACCACCCGGCGTTGGGACGGCAGCTATGTTCCGAATACTCGCGCCGCCGCGAAGCGGGCCTATGCGGAGGCCGGAATTACAGATCCCCGTCGCGAACTGTCCCTGATGGAAGTACACGACTGTTTCTCGATCACGGAGCTCGTAGCCATGGAAGATTTGTTCGTCTCCCAGGACGGCCACGCTGTGCGGGAGATCCTGGACGGATTTTTCGACCGCGGGGGGAATGGCGTGCCCTGCCAAGTGGACGGTGGTCTGAAATGCTTCGGCCATCCGATTGCCGCGAGCGGCCTGCGCATGGCGTACGAAATCTACACCCAGCTTTTGGGGCGCGCGGGCCAACGACAATTGAAGAGCCCGAGCATTGGCCTCACACACAACCTCGGCGGCGTACCGTACTTAGGAGTGGCCGCCGTGGCCATATTGGGACTCGCCCATTGAGCCCTCGCCCGGTCAAGCTCAGCGAACTCGCCGGACTCATCGACTCCGATGGACTGGTCTACGTCGCCGGCGCAAGCGGCGCGCCGATGGCATTCGTATCCGAGCTACTGCGCGAACCAGATCTGACACGAGACACAAGGGTGCTGACGACCTACGTTCCAGGAATCAACTCGCTCGACTTGTCACGGTTTCATCCCAGTGCGCAGGTGACCGGCCTGTTCATGCAGCCCGGCTTTTCGACGGCCCAACGCGACGGCCGCTTCCGCGCCCTCCCCATGTCCTATTCTGGTTTCGTGCGTAACTTGCGCGACCAGGTCGATATCGATCTCGCAGTCCTTCAAGTCGCCGCACCGGACGCACACGGTCAATGTTCACTCGGGCCGGCTGTGGAATTCATGCCGATTGCATTGACCAAGACTCGACGCCGCCTGGGCTTAATCAACAGCCGCACGCCGGCTTTGCGCGGCTCGGTCGGCGTGCCATATAACCAATTCGACTACATTTGTGAAGTTGATTCGGACTTACCGGAATACATCACGTCGGTGGACCCGGACACCGAGACGGTTGCGCGCCACATAGCCTCGTTCATCGAAGATGGCAGCGTGCTGCAGCTCGGTCTCGGCAAGGTTCCGACCGCACTCGCCGCGTCGCTCAGGTCCCGGCGTAAGTTGCGGCTCCACTCGGGCATGCTGTCCGACGGATTTCTGGATTTGGCGGATGTCGGTGCACTCGATATGGACTATCAGCACACGGCCTGTGTCTTGGTCGGCAGTCGCGGCTTTTACATCCGCGCCGGGAAATTCGAACCCTTGCGCATCCGGGGTTGCGAGTTCACGCATGATCTGGTTACGCTTGCGAGCATGCAGCGCCTGGTTGCGGTGAACTCCGCCTTGGAGGTGGATCTGTTCGGGCAATGCAATCTCGAACACGCCAACGGCTCGGCGGTCAGTGGCGTTGGAGGCGCAGCGGATTTTGCCCGCGCGGCCCGCCTCAGTCCCGGTGGACGCAGCATCGTAGCCTTAAATGCCCGTCATCGAAGCGGCTCACGCATCGTCCCAACCCTAGGAAGCCCCGGAGTCACGTCCTTGTCACGCATCGACGTCGATTTTGTCGTGACGGAATTCGGAGTTGCGCAACTCGCCGGTGCCAGCGTTCATGAACGTGCCCAATCACTCATCGAGGTGGCAGCACCAGAACACCGCAGTGTTCTGCGCGATCGTTGGCGCGATGTTGCACGCACGCTTTAGGTCACCTTCAAGCCAATCTCCACATTCGGAACAGCAATGAACACACTCGAGGGAAAAGTGATCGTGGTTACCGGGGCAGGCGGTGGTGTCGGGAAAGCGATCGCGCAGGAGGCCGCCCGGGCGGGGGCGAAGGTCGTCGTGAATGACATCGGGGTCCAAATGGATGGGTCCGGCGGAAGCGGTGGCCCGTCGCAGCAGACTGCCGATGAGATCCGGCTGGCCGGCGGCATTGCAGCGGCCAACACCGACAGCGTCGCGGACTGGACGTCCGCGCAGAAGATCGTCCAGCAAGCCCTGGACCTGTACGGCCGCATCGACGGCATTGTGAACAATGCCGGCAATCTGCGCGATGTAATCTTTCACAAAATGACCGAGGAGGATTTCGACGCCGTACCGGCCAAATCTTCGGAGTCCGCAACAACGAAATCTATCTATTTTCGCAGCCTCGGCCCATCCGTTCCGCTCACGCGGGCGAGGGTTGGACAGTGCAGACGTGTATTGAACGCGCAATTCCGATGTTGCAGGGCTCGTTTTTTCCGCTCGACAAATCGCGGGACGTGTTCACGTGGGATCCGGCCTGAAACCATGAGCTATCGAGAGGAGCTACGAGCGTGATGCAATCCAAAAAGGCAATCATTACGTGTGCGATCACCGGTTCTATCCATACACCGAGCATGTCCGCGTATCTTCCCATCACTCCCGAGCAAATCGCCCAAGAGGCGATTGCAGCAACGCAGGCGGGAGCCGCCATGGTGCACTTACATGCTCGAGATCCGGTGACCGGCCGTCCTGATCAATCGCCGGAACTGTTCAAACAATTTCTGCCGACCATCAAGGCGGCCACCGACGCCATCATCAACATTACGACGGGTGGGGGGTTGGGCATGACATTGGACCAACGCCTCGCGCCGGCAAAGTGGGCCAAACCCGAGATAGCGTCGATGAATATGGGTTCTCTCAATTTCAATATATCGAGCGCCGGTGCCAAGGTTCAGGACTGGAAGTTCGATTGGGAGCGCCCCTACCTGGAGGGAACGAAGGACTTCATACTATCGAACACCTTCGCGCAAATGGAACGGGGCATGCGCGAGCTCGGTTCGCAGGGAACGAGATTCGAGTTCGAATGTTACGACATGTCCCATGTCTATAATCTCGCCCATTTTGCCGATCGAAAGATCGTAGAACCGCCATTTTTCATCCAAGGCGTATTCGGTATCTTGGGCGGCATCAGTGCTGAGCCGGAAAATTTGATGGCTATGAAAGCCGCTGCAGATCGGCTTTTCGGGCAGAACTATTTGTTTTCAGCTCTCGCTGCGGGCCGACACCAAATGCCGATGATTACCTTATCGGCGCTCCTGGGTGGATCGGTGCGTGTCGGGCTCGAGGATAGCCTATACGCGGGGCGAGGCAAACTTGCGACCTCCAATGCCGAACAAGTTGCCAAGATTCGGCGGATCCTCGAAGAGTTGTCGATTGAAATCGCGACGCCAGCCGAGGCGCGCGAATTGATGTGCACCAAGGGAAAGAACGCCGTTGGGTTTTAGACGAAGTTGGCACC
The DNA here is from genome assembly GCA_036502605.1 of Steroidobacteraceae bacterium. Taxonomy (GTDB): domain Bacteria; phylum Pseudomonadota; class Gammaproteobacteria; order Steroidobacterales; family Steroidobacteraceae; genus Bog-1198. The sequence continues at coordinate 7,250 of DASXYI010000012.1, read as the reverse complement.
ACGACCGCTTGTCATTGCAATGGACTTAGAGAACCTAAAATCCTTCAGATTGCCTCCGACGGTGCAACGATGCACCGCCAAGGATTCGATTCTGTATGCGCTTGGGCTTGGATTTGGAGACAGGCCCACGGATCCGATGCATCTGCAATTTGTCTACGAGAATGAACTGAAGGCCGTCCCATCCGCGTGCATGGTCTTGGCGCATCCCGGATTTTGGGTCAATACAGAGTCATTGCAGATCGATTGGATCAAGCTCGTTCATGGCGAACAATCATTCGAACTCATGCAGCCTCTTTCACCCGAAGGCAGCGTCCGAGGCGAATACGAGATCATTGCCGTCGAGGACTAAGGCAGGGACAAGGGTGCCAATCTACATCTCGTCAAGCGGCTGTTCGACGTCGCCACTGAAGCGCCAATCGCCCGATGGAATGTGCTGTATAGATCGGGCACGACGCACGAAATGACAGCCGCGGATGTCGAACGACTTGCGGCATGTGGAATTCGTCATGCCTATGATCTGCGTTCGAATACCGAACGTAAGGATCATCCGTCGACCATGGGAGCCAGCGGCTCGCGATCTTAGCCGATTGCTTGGTTGAGCCAATTCAGGAGACCTTGTACTACCTCGGTGCGATTGATCTCGTTCAAGATCTCGTGACGGCCCTGCGGGTAGCGCGCAAGCGCCGGGCGCAGCCCCGCGGCACGATAGCGCTCGATCAAGCGATCGAGATTCCCGAGGTCGGAAACCAAGGGGTCGCGCTCCCCTGCCAGGATGTAAAGTGGAAGTCCCTTCCGGATGTTTTCAAGTGCACCGGGGTCGGCTAGCCGGGGCCCATGAGAGAGTAGAGAGATCATCGAGTCGGGCGTCAGCGAAAAGCCGCACAGCGGATCTGCGATGTAGGCATCGACTTCGGCCTCGTTGCTGCTCAACCAATCAAAGGGCGTGCGTGCCGGCTCGAACGCGCGGTTCAGGGCGACGGCGAGATTGCTTTCGCGTTGTGCGGCTTCCGTCACCGCGTCAACCGCCGTAGTACCCGCCAACACCAGGCCGTCGATCAACGACGAATGATCGAGTGCATAGGCCTGACTGATGAAGGAGCCCATGCTGTGTCCCAGTAACAACAGAGGTAGCCCGGGGTTCTCCATTCTTGCGCGGTTCACCAAGCTGGCCAGGTCATCGACCACCACGGAAAAACCGCCCGGCCCAAAGTCTCCTGGTTCCCGCCCCGACAGAGCGAGAGTCGCTCCGTGGCCACGATGATCAATGCCGTAGAGATCGATCCCGCTCTCCAGCAGCATGACCAACGCAGGCGGATACCGGCGCGCGTGCTCACCCATGCCGTGGGCAACAACCACGATCGCCCGCGGCGCCGGCGAGACCGTCCAGCGATAGGCAGCCACCGTCACATCATCGGGCCTCTCAAGCGCGAAACGGCTCTCCTCGATCCATGCGGCTCGTACTTCTCTCATTTGGCGATCTCTCTCAATGAGTCTACCGGACCGGTTACACCGAGAATGAGGTCGGCTACCAGTTCAGGGTCATCGTAGATCGGCAGATGACCCACATCAGGCATCACGGTTATCTCAGCCCCGTGGATCCGCTCCACGAATGGTTCGCCGCAGCGCCGAAAAGGAATCACACGATCGCGCGCGCACCAGACTATCCGGATCGGGATACCGCCCGCGGTCATTTGCGCGACCGGCCCATCACGTCTCATCGTCCGCAATAGGGCGGGAAGAATTGTTGATTGTTTGCGTCATGGGCCAGGATTTCCAGCGCCGGCCGCGCGCTACTTGAACCGGTAGGTGAAATTGCCACCATAGGTAACCGGCATTCCGGTCACCTTGGTAGTGGTGTCGCCGATTCGGAGCTGGTTGATCCAATAATATTTGTCGGTCACATTGTGCGCCCACAGAGTTGCACGCCAGCGGCGATCGGATGAATCCACGCCGACGCGCAAATCCAGCAAGGCATAGGCGTCAACCTTTTCCAGTTCATACTCGCCGAAGCCGCTATGTGTCGCGCTCGTGTAATTGACGTTGCCGCCGACGAAGGCGGTGTAACCGCCGGACAGTTCCCACTCATACTGCAGATCCGCATTCGCCATCACCTCCGGGGTGTTGGGAAGGGGCTCCCCGGCAAAATTATGCGTGACAAGAGTGAAGTCATCGTAAGATCGGTCGTTGTTGAAATTGTCGATCTTGGATTTGGTAAAAGTACCGTTAAGGCCCACCGTCCATCCGGGCGCTGGTTTCCAGACGGCCTGCATTTCAAAGCCGTACTCGTGGGATTTTGGAACGTTGATCAAAGCCGGGAGAACGCCGAACGGAAATCCCGAATTGATGCTGCCGCGCACCTGCTTATTCTTGTAGTCGTAGTAGAAGAAAGCACCGTCCACTTGCAGCCTCTGCTCCTTGAAGGTGGACTTGAAGCCGACTTCGGTGGCCAACAAGGATTCTTGAACAACAGGATAGTATTGCGAAGGGGCGAATGCCGACAGATCGGGAAAGCTGCCGCCCTTGTAACCCTTGCTGACGTTGGCATAGAGCAGAGTGTTCGGGTCGAGTTTCAAATCCAGGCCCGCGCGCCATGAATTGTTGCTTTCATCCAGCTTCTGCCTGATCAGCCCCGGTGTTGGGGTCACGACGGGTCCCACAAGAACGCCGGTGACACAGCCGCCGGGAGCGATGGTAGAGACGCCGCTAGCAGCGCCGACGCTGGCAAGGACGCCGGTAAAGCCATTGATGGCGGTGGCCAAGAGTCCGTCTCCAATATCCGCCGAACACCCGGTAAACTCATCGGTCGCCTTGGTGTGGCGGGCGGAAACATGCGCCTTGAGCGCATCGGTAAAAGCAAAATCCAAAGCACCGAAAACCGCTTTATTGGTGAAGTCCTGGTCGGTTAGATTGTTGGCGTTGACGATACGAAATGCGGCGAACGGCCCGGAGCACGCGCCTGCGCCAAAGAAAGGGCCAAATAAGGGGGCGCATATCGCATTGCTGTTGCTGTTCTCGCTGAGCCGGATGGTATCGAGCTGATGCACCTTGCTCTGGTCGTAGTTGACCCCGGCCAGCCAATGGAGGCTTTGAGCAAATGAGTCGCCGGCGAGCCGCAGCTCATGTGACCACGTGGAGATGCGGCCTCGTGTTTCCCCTTCGCTGTTTTCGATAGGTAACCCGTCGGGATCGGAGTATTCGAACCGATTGAAATGCGCATCCGACCCGATATAGGTCAAGACGATGCTATTCCAGACGTCGTAGTCAGCGCGCAAGGAAAACTGGGTCATATGCGCATCATTGGTGGGGGTTCGGGGTCCCCAATCGGCCGCACGGTCGCTGGTGCTCAACGGAGTATTTTGAATGGAGTTTCGCTCGGCTGGCGAAAGATACGGAACTCCAGGCGGAAACTGATAATAGTAGCCCGAATATTGCAGCGCCTGAGGATCCGACTTGTCTTGCGTGCCGGTGACATTGAAGGCGAGCTTCAGCCGATCGATGGGATTCCAGTCGACGAGTAGGCGTCCGTCGACCCGGTTCTTGCGGCCCAACTGTTGTCCGGTGATCTCGCTGATTTGCCATGGATCGCTATATTCCCCACTGAATGCCAGGCGTGCCGTGAGATTCTCGGCCAGCGGCCCACTGACGAAGCCGTCGACGGTCTTATCGTTGAAGCGCGCGTAACCGACCGTGATTGCCGATTCGAATGTACTCGTGGGTTTGGCCGCAATGTAATTCACGGCACCACCGGTGGCATTTTGGCCAAACAGCGTGCCTTGGGGACCTTTGAGAACCTCCACCCGCTCCAGATCCATGGCTACACCGCGCGTCATGATGGGGAAGGTAACCGGTACTTCATCCACGTAGACAGGGACATTCGGCCGCGCGCCAAGACTGGTTTCGTTGAAGCCTACGCCGCGGATGGAGTACACAGGCGTGCCATTTTCGCCTTCAGTATATCGAAAGCCGGATACGACTTTCTGCAAGTCGGCTGCGCTATTAATACCTCTTGCCGCAAGTTGGTCACCCGTGATGGCAGAAATCGACATCGGTACGTCATTGATGGACTCCCTACGCTTATCCGCGGTAACAATGATTTCGGTGAGGGTTCCATCGCCAGCGGCAACATCGGCAGCGATAGCGTTGACGCCGCCCGTCAGCGCTAGCGTCGTGATGCACGGAAGCACCATCATCCGCATTGGGAAATTCGATTTCATGTGTTGACTCCCCGATCTACAATTACATGTGACCTTTTTTTCTTGTCGTAAAGCGGAACATCCATGTGCGATCCCTCGAGTCTTCCGCAGCACACATTAACCCGTTAATCACCCGACCCCCCGACGTGTCGACCCGCCCGGGAGTGGCTCATGGGCATTCCTCCACAGTTATATTGCGGGCAGGCCTGGAATTCGATTTATCATTAGGCGACAATCTCTTTACATTGGCTGACAGCGGATTGAATCTTTTCGCTCACCACGAGAGGTACATGACTGATCTGGCCCTCATTCGCGCTTCCTCGCTGAACGGCTATGGCGAACTGGTCCGTACGTTGGGCGGCGAGCCCGATAAATACCTCCAGCAATTCGGTCTCAGCTCTGCCCTCATTGATGACGAATTCGGCCTCTATCCATTGAGGTCGTTCATCGATTTATTGGAAATGACGGCGCAGGACCTGGAATGTCCGGACTTTGGTCTTCGGTTGTCTGCAGTTCATGGAGCCCGGCATTTGGGCCCCTTGGGAATTATCGGCGCCAACTCGAAAACAGTCGGCGAGGCGATGCAAGAGATCTTGGAAAACCTGGACTTTCATTGCCCAGCGGTCATGGCGCGGTTGGATACGAAAATTTGTCCTGGCAAGCCAACATTCACCTGGGACTTCTCCTTGCCGGATGCATCGCATCGAACCCAAATCGATGAGAGCGCGGTGGGCAATATTTATCAGGAACTCAAGATCCTTGCACGAGGCGACTTTGTGCCGGAGATGGTCTTATTCCGCCACTCGGCTACAAAGCCCCTGAATGTGTATCGGCGGTTCTTTCGATCCCAGGTTTTTTTTCAACAGGAGGTCAATGGCGTGGTCATAAAGCCTGAGGTCTTAAACAGAAAGTTGATTCACGTCAATCCACAGTTACATAAATTGGCCTTGGCGTTTGTCCGTGAGGCGATTGACCGACAAAAGCCCGATATTGTCAGCCAGGTGAGACTCTTGATAACACGGTTGCTGCAAACCAAGAGTTTTGGAATCGGAGACGTTGCTAAGAGTCTTGGAGTTCATGAACGAACATTACAGAGAAAGCTTAAAACTTCCGGCGCGGGATTCGAGGACATCCTGGATTCAGTTCGCGAGACGCGCGCCACCGAGCTTCTGAGGCACTCCGATGTTTCCATGGCGCACATCGCGACGCTCCTAGGCTACACCGAACAGGCATCTTTCAGCCGCGCATGTCTGCGTTGGTTCGGAGCGACTCCGTCAGCCGTTCGACACACGGCGAAAAAGCTGGAGCGCAACAACCTTTGATCGCGAGAACGGCAATATTCGACACCGATAGGTATATCTGGACGAACGGATATTTCGGTTCGATGAACGGATACTGCCGATTACTCGCAATCAAACTGATTTTGAGTTGCCGGTAGATGCGGTCATCAATCCGTGGTCGATCACCTAGATCTGTTGCCAAGCAGCGCGACCCAGTCGCGCGGCCCTGGATGTAAGACGACACCCATGAACGGATGGTGATTTTTCCTACAGCAATACGCTAGCCGCATGCCCTGGCGGGAATATATTATTATTTCACCGAAGCAGACCGCCTGACGCCGAACCCCGAGGTGCTCGGCGCGCATTGCGACGTTTCTATCATGATGACCCCAATTGCCAGACTGCCCCTCACCTTTACTCTAGTTTTGTGCGATAGCCGATCATAAAGCCGCAGTGAACCGACGGAAATGAGGCTCACACGCGACTTTAGGCGTTTCCGCTCTTGGCAGGGATATTCCCCTCCGAGTTACACCCAGAGACAGCCGTGAGGGCCGCAACGAGATTTACACCACGATCTTAAGAGTAGTTCAACCTATGCCCCTGCCGTCCTACAAGTTTCTCAGGACCTTTCAAGTAGTGGCGAAGTTGCAGAGCTTCAAAGCTGCTGCGGACGAATTGTGTGTCACTCCGTCCGCTATCAGCCATCAGATCAAAGCTCTGGAAGAACAGCTCGGCGTTGCGTTATTCGCACGCGGAGTGCGGACCCTCACTTTGACCGATGCGGGCGCTCACTATCTCCAGCACGTCAGCGATATTTTCGCCAAGCTCGAATCCGTCACCGAACAGGTGCAGGTGCGCTATGGACGCTCGATCATTCGGCTGCACGTACCGCCGTTTTTTGCCGATGAGTTACTGCTTCCGCGGTTAGCGTCCTTTTCACGGGTGGGACGCGAAACCGATATTCGCATAGAGACGACGCTTTCGGTGCCAAAAACGCTTCCGCCGGAAGCTGACATGTCCGTCATCGTCGGTACAGGGCCGTGGGAGGGGCTCACATCGCATAAGCTATTTGCGCAGACCTTCATCGCCGCCTGTTCGCCGGGATTCCTGCTCGAGAATCCCATTGGTACGTATGGCGACTTGAATAACAAAACTCTGCTGCAGCATGAGGAGCGACGCGATGCGTGGGAGCGTTGGGCACTTGGCTTGGGAATCAGTCCCGTCAAACCCAATCGTCTGATCCGCCTGGACAACATGTCTGCTGTGGTGCTCGCAGCCGAACAACACGCTGGAGTAGCCCTGGTGCCGGCAAGACTCAGCGCCGACCGCTTCGTTGCCGGCGGCTTGGTTAAATTATTTGAAGCAGAATTGACAACCAATGAGAACTACGTTTTGCTACACCGACCGGGAGATCACCGACGCGAGGACTTACAGGAATTGATGCAATGGATCTTGGGCGAGTGTCGCATTGCTTAAATGGCTCCGCACAAGTGGGTTCTTCAGCATCTTGGTATTCAGGGTGACTGCCCTGAACCGCTCTGGTTTCTCGGACCATTTCCTGAGTTAGCCTCCGGCGTGTCGTCAGCGCAGTGTTGACCGGTTTTGGGCTGATCGGGCGCCCGTGAAAAGTCAGCCATTCCACTCGGCGAATGCCAGCAACGCTGCATCGGGCAGCTCGCCAGCGTACAACCTTTTAGCGAACGCAAGGCGGCGCTCTCGGCGTGTCAGGTCGAGAGGCAGAGAAGACTCGATGATGGCTCGCGCCGTCTCGAACATC
>DASXYI010000011.1:0-3541 GCA_036502605.1 Steroidobacteraceae bacterium | reverse complement strand
CCGAGTTTCTTGATCCGCGGGTTCAAATCCTGCGCACTCGCCGGAGCGATGAACGCAAGCGTGGCGAAAGTCGCCAATGCCGCTGCCGTGTTGCTTCTCATGGTGGAGTTCCTTCCTAGGGAACATTGTTGCTCCGCCTGTCTTAACCTCTGCGCCGGCAGCTTATTCCTTTCGCTTTTGACCCGGTAGCCTGGGGCGCATCATCATTCCCGTTCGCAAGCGGCGTGCTGAATGTCCGCTTTGCTCCGAAAGCGCCGAATTTACTGCGTCGCCGCGAGTTGACGCATGGGCCATTTGCCGACATTCTGTCGCGCCGAACCGCCGTCTCGGATTGCTAGGCTCAGCCACTTGATAATTCATCTCCAGTTCAACACGCTTCTTGTGTGGAGCGTCGGGATTCCACCCAAAAATGGCGAACATCACGAAGAAGCCCACGATATACGACACCACAATAAACCAGCCGTGCCGCAGCCAGAGGCCGACCGATTTGGCCTCCGGATAGGTGCTGGAAATTGCGACGCCCGCAGACGAGCCGAACCAGATCATCGAACCGCCAAAGCCCACGGCATAGGCAAGGAGGCCCCAATCGTAGCCGCCCTGCTTGAGTGCAAGCGCGGTCAGCGGAATGTTATCCAACACGGAGGACAGGAAGCCGAGCCCCAACGCGGTTTGCCACGAGGCCGCCGGCAATTCTTCAACCGGCATAAAGGACGCATTGATGACAAGGGCCAGAAGGAACAGCGTGCCCTTGAACGTTTCCGGCATGATCGACCAATCGGGCTGACGCAGCAGGGCAGTCGGGAGGATGACCGTCCACACTGCAAGTCCCATGACGGGGATGGCGTCGAGCAGCGTTGGAAATCTCAGGTTGGCGACGACGTTCGCCACAATAGCGATGGTCAGGATTGCAGCGACAATCGCCACATAGGTCCATTCGATGGGCAGGCCACGCTGCGCATCCTTTTTGATCGGGGAGAAGCGGTGCTGTGCGAGCGACGCGGGTATCGCGTAGATCAGGAAGCCCGCGCCGGCTGCGACATAGGCCGCGACGACACGCAGCGGGCTGATGCCGTCGATCCACATCATGGTGGTGGTGGTATCACCAACGACGCTGCCTGAGCCGCCAGCATTGGCGGCTGCCACAATGGCCGCGAGGTAACCGATATGGACCTTGCCGTTGAACATGTGCCTTGCCATCGTGCCGCCGATTAAGGCACCGGCAATATTGTCGAGGAAGCTCGACAGCACGAATACGATGGCGAGCAGCGCCAAGCCGCCACTCCAGCCGTTTGGCAGGAAGGCCGGCATCTCGTCAGGGATTCGGCTCTTTTCGAAATGACGCGACAGGATCGCGAAACCCATCAGCAGCAGAAACAGATTAGCGAGGATCACCCATTCGTGCCGAAGCTGGAGCATCAGGCCGATCAAGCTCTCGCCCTGTCGGAAGCCCGTAAATTGGAGCTTGTAAAGTGTAACAATCACGAGCCCAGCCAACGCCACCTCAAGCGTCTTGTGGTGGAACATCGCGACACCCAGCAGCGTCAAGCCGAACAGAATGAAATCAACCGGGATGCCGAACAGGTAGACGGGGTGTGCTAGATAGGTACCCGTTGTGGATGCTGCAGCTGCCGGATTTGCAACCACAACACCCAGGATGGCTGCGGCGGCAGCAAGCAGCAGTCGCTCAGTAGGAAATTGCGCTAGGAGGACGTCTTTAGGTGATAGTCGATGATCCATGAGGGCGCACGCTTCCTGCGTGGCGGCCCGACCATCGCTTAACCTGTTACTGCCGCATGCCCATCGCTTAACCTGTTACTGCCGCATGCGGTGCAGCGAACACCCAAAAGTCGTTCCACATCATAACAATAAGAAGGCAAGATGATGGTCGCAATATTGAGATGCCCATGGGCCCTACAGTCTTCCAGCTCGCCTTGAGACAAGTTCTGCTAATGGGCCCAACGCAGCCAATTTACGATAGAGGGTGAAAACATGCTCGAAAAAGTGCATGACGCTCTTTGGGTCGCAGAGGGAGAACTTGTCAGCTTCTTTGGCCTCCCCTATTCGACGCGTTCGGTCATCGTCCGATTAGCGAACGGCGAACTGTGGGTATGGTCGCCAGTCAAGCTGGTTGCTGATCTGCGCAACGAACTGGATCGTCTAGGCTCTGTCCGACACCTCGTAAGCCCCAACAAACTTCATCAGCTATACTTGCAGGAATGGAAAGCGGTCTATCCCGAGGCGCAATTATGGGGGCCGCAAACGACAATCACAAAGCGACCCGACATCAAATTCCAGGAACCTCTGAGAGACAACCCACCCGCAGAATGGCTTTCCGATATCGATCAAGCGTGGTTTCGCGGCTCTCTCGCCATGGACGAGATTATCTTTCTTCATCGCCCCTCCGCTACTGCGATCGTCGCCGATTTGATCCAGACGTTCAGCGATCATTTTCTCCGCGAACATTGGGGCTGGTGGCGCTTCTTAGCGCGCCTCGACGGCCTCACTCGGGACAAAGCCTGCGCGCCGCTCGAATGGCGATTATCGTTTATCAATCGCGCACAGGCGCGCCGGGCGCGCGACAAGGTGCTGAACTGGAATTGCCAACGGGTAATTGTGGCTCATGGCGAGTGGTCCCACGCGGACGGCAAAGCCTTTCTAGCAAATTCGTTTCGCTGGCTTGGCAATTAATTTGATAAAGCGCACGGATTTCACAGACCCAAGCTTGCCGTCGCAACGGTGCCCGGGCTTCCGCTTCGGGTCATTCGCTACAAGCTGAGTGCGTGCCGACAATAGCTCGATGTCCGCTTCACTCCGATTTTGTTGCAGAAGTACGTTGCGGCGTTCTGCCACCAATGATTCTGTCGTTACTGCGCTAGATTCGAGGATCGGCGGAGGCGGCGATGATGGGGCGAAGCAGCCGGGATCAGGGGCAGCTGTTCTATTCGTTCAATCTCGAAGCGATCGTTCCGGACGACCATCAGGTTCGCGCCATTGCTCATGTTCTCGACCTGTCCTGGGTCCGCGCCGAGCTGGCTCCGCACTATTCTCATACTGGACGACCGTCGATCGATCCGGTGCTGATGATCCGGATGCTCATCGTCGGCTACGTGTTTGCCATCCGTTCGGAACGCGCGCTGTGCCGCGAGGTTCAACTCAACCTCGCCTATCGCTGGTTCTGTGGCCTCGGCATCGAGGACAACATCCCCGATCATTCGGCGTTCTCACGTGCCCGCAACGAGCGGTTCCGCGACAGCGACATCTTTCGCCGAGTGTTTGAGCGCGTCGTCGGAGCCTGCATCGCAGCGGACCTCGTCGGCGGTGAAGGCTTTGCTGTCGATGCGAGCCTGATCCAGGCCGACGCCAACAAGCATCGCTCGATCCCGGGTGCGGAGTGGAACAAGAATGTCGATCCGGAGCAGGCACGTCGCGCGGTCAAAGAGTATCTGGCCACGCTCGACGATCCGGCCTACGGCGCGGCAAGCGACGTCACGCCGAAGTTCGTCTCACCCTCGGACCCTGCCGCTCAATGGACGGGCGCGCT
>DASXYI010000010.1:0-2822 GCA_036502605.1 Steroidobacteraceae bacterium | reverse complement strand
TGCTCGATTGCAGTTCTGCCGCATCGCCTTCGGCGCTGCTGGCTCCGCCAGCGCCCAGATCGACACCGGCGATGCCGAGACGATGGCGCGCGGCTTCATCGACGACAAGATCAAGCTGACCTGGAACATGCAGCGCGTGCTGCTGCCGAAGAACCGCGTCAAGCTCCTGCTCAACATGCTGATCCTCGCCGTCGGCACCATCCCGCGCGGCGGCACGCTGATGGTGGATGCAATCGGCGAGGGCGAGACGACCGGCTTTCGCATCACCACGTCCGGCCTCAACGCGCGCATCGCGCAAGCGCTTCCCGCGCTGCTCGAAGGCAGCCCCGAAAACGGTACCGTCGACGCCCACGCCGTCCAGCCGTTTTACACCGGCTTGTTGGCCAAGGCCTGCGGCGTCGCCGTGACGCTGACGCCGGAAGGCGAGGGGGTGGTGGTGGCGACCAGCGAGAGTTTGAGTCAACAAAGCTGACACTCGGATCGGGATTCACAATCGGTCAGTAGACTCCGCACCGGCATGCGGTCGACTCGGTCGCGAGGGTAGGAATGAGGCAGCAGAAATTTCTAACGTTCTCAGCGGGGCTACGGTCATGGCTGGCATGTGAGGCGCGTGTCACAACATGATCGAACGTGCCCCGGATTTTCGTCGCGGAAAGAGCTTCCTGCAGAAAATTGTGCCAGTATCCGCATTGCAAGTATTGCGACCAATTTGAGACTGCACCATGCCTGACGGAACTGCCACAGCGCACGTTTATCGGCCGAAGCTCCTCACCATATTTGCCGAGGGCTACGGCTTTGAGGCCTTCCGCAAGGACGTGATAGCCAGCATTACCGTCGCGATCGTCGCGCTGCCACTCTCCATGGCGATCGCCGTGGCTTCTGGCGTCACGCCGGAACGGGGCCTCTACGCCGCCATAGTGGGCGGCTTTCTTGTTTCCGCCCTCGGCGGCAGCCGCTGGCAGATCGGCGGCCCGGCCGGCGCCTATATCGTTCTTGTGGCGGCGACGACTGCGCGCTTTGGCCTGGATGGCTTGCTCCTCACTGTTCTGCTTTCTGGAACGATGCTGACGTTGATCGGCCTGATGCGGCTCGGGGCGCTGATCCGCTACATCCCCCACGCGGTAACGGTTGGCTTCACATGCGGCATCGCTGTAATCATCCTGGCAAGCCAGCTCAAGGACCTCTGTGGCCTGACTCTGTCGGGCCCGGAGCCTGGCCAACTGCTGCCGAAGCTCGTCGCGCTCGGGCAAGCGTTGTCGACACTCAATGTTGCGGCCATCTCCATCGGGCTTGGTACAGCAGTCATTATCTTTGTCGTTCGCAGCTTTCGTCCGACTTGGCCCGGTATGCTGATCGCAGTCGCAGCTGCGGCCGCGGGCAGCTGGCTTTTCGGCCTTCCGGTCCAGACCATCGGCAGTCATTTCGGCGGCATTCCGAGCGGACTGCCGGCTCCACATCTGCCGATCATCAACTCCGAGCTGTTGCGCGATGTTCTCCCGACCGCGCTGTCCTTTACCCTGCTAGGCGGCGTCGAAAGCCTGCTGTCGGCCAAAGTCGCCGACGGCATGACCGGCCGCAAGCACCGCCACAATATGGAGTTGGTGGCGCAGGGCATTGCCAACATTGCCTCGGCCCTGTTCGGCGGCATCAGCGTGACGGGCACCATCGCCCGTACCGCGACGAATGTCCGCGCGGGAGCGCGTAGCCCGCTGTCGGGCATGATGCACTCGACCTTCCTGCTCTTATTCATGCTGCTCGGCGCGCGGCTCGCGAGCTTCATCCCGCTGTCGGCGCTGGCCGGCGTGCTGGTCACGGTCTGCTGGACCATGGCCGAGAAGAAGGAATTCGCGCGGCTATTGCGCGATTGGCGCACAGCGATCGTTCTGCTCGCGACGTTCGGCCTGACCATTGTCGAGGACCTGACAACAGGCATCGTAGTCGGGTGTGCGATGGCGGCGATCCTCGCCGCCATCCACCGCCCGATCCCGAAGGAAGGCGACTGAAATTCAGAACATTGCCCACGTCGCTTGCATGACGCGGCGCGACGTTTCATCCAGACCAGCATCGGCAGTTCGACAAAGGCACGCTTTTGCCCACCCTACAAAGATCGTGATCGGCGCGGGACCGGTGCAACCGATTATCTGCTCAAGGGGGCGAAGCCATAAGTTCAAAGCGGTCCGTCGACGTCCGCCTCGGCGCGCATTCCGGACTTAAAGTCGGACACCGGGTGAGGTCAGAAACCTGCACACAACCGGAAGAATGCCGCGGCCCTTGATCGAACTCCACCGTAGCTACATCGGCTCAATCTCTCCCGGCCGCCAAGTCTTGTTGAACCAAGGTTCGAGCGGACCGTAGAGCCGCAAGAGGGTGTTCCAGCCCTTTCCTGGGATCGTCTGCACCCAGTTTGCTTCCTTACCCGCGGGAGCCTTTGGTCCAAAATAAACGTCAACAGAACCATCCGCATTGATTAGCAATCCCTTGGTCAGACTGCCGACAGCGGGAGATTGTTGATCCGTCTGGAGCATCGAGCGTGTCTGGTTATCGTAAAGTGTGAATGACCAGAAATCCTTGGCAGGAATATTGGGCGGCATGTGCAGGCTGTACGTCTTGCTGCCGTCCAAGGGGTTGCCCTTGGTGTCTACAAATGCACCTGCGTACTGCGAACCTTCCCCAACCATTTTCATCGTCATCGCTGGCGTCACGCCGGTGGCATAGAAGAAGAACATGTTCTTGGCGTCTAGATTGACCGCGCCATCCTGCTCGAATTTGTAGCTACCGCCGATGAACGGCGTCACCCATGCACTATTGGGATAAAAGTAGGC
>DASXYI010000009.1:0-1619 GCA_036502605.1 Steroidobacteraceae bacterium | reverse complement strand
CCGAAAGAGCGTCGCTCGCCGGGAATGTGTCTCTCAGCTCCTCATCGAGCCGCTGGTCTGCCCAATGCCAATCTGGCGTCTCGGACGGTGACCTCGTTGCAGGAGCCCTCTTTCGGGCGGTTCTGTCGTTAGCCGCTTGTGTTGGGTTCACGAAGGTTTTCATTTCAAAATTCCAGGCTGGTCCGGGTTGACGTTTTCGAGGGCTCGCATCTTCGGCTATGCGGAAGTTCGTGCCCGCCATCGCCATCAGCAGGTGGCTTCACGCATGCCGGGTGCACTCGAACAGAAACCAGGTGCGCTTCTCGGATACGTCGATCCAGTTCTCCGGCAAACGGTCGCAACCAGGAGGCTGGCCGCTTGAACCGCTGCGGACCCAACTGACTACCCGCAGATGTTCCCGTTTCTCGAGGTTTTCAACTAAATCGTAGTTTAGTCTCGGATCGACACGAGCCGACGGCTTGCGCGGGGAAAGATTGCAAACGGCGTGCGCCTCTGTTTAAGGCGCAGCTACAAAGACTTCGATTGGCAGCGGGTGATCAATCACATAACTGCCGAAATTTGGATCGTGACCTGCTGGTTGAGTACGTTGATCGGCTCCAGTCGCGCGCGCCAGAACCGTATAGCGGCCTGGCTGGGCCGGCGTGATCCAATCGTATTTCCAGCGGCGCCAGGCGTTACGGCTTATCGGGTCAATGAAATCGCCCCGAACCCACGATGCGCCGCCGTCGACGCTGATCCAGATCTCGGTGACATCGGTGTCCCCCGCCCAAGCGGCTCCGAAAATAGTGTACGCGCGGCAGCGTTCGATCGTCTCGTACACGCGGGGGCGTGCAATCTGCGACTTCAGTTTCATCTCGGCGAGCGGCCGGCGCACAGGGGTCCCTTCGGAATCATCCCAATAGGCGTAGTCGGACGTCTGCCAGTAACCCTGAAAAGGCTTCGTGACCGCAACGATGTCGGTCAGCCACTTGACCGACGCCATGCCGTAATGCCCCGGCACGACGGCGCGCGCAGGATATCCGTGATCGGGCATCAGATCCTGCCCGTTCATCTGGTAGGCGATCAGCACGTCGGGCTCCATCGCCCGCGACAAAGGGATACTGCGGGCATAGGAAATCGGGCCCGGGGGCTTCGGCTCCTCCTTCGGCACGCCGCGGTCCGCACCTTCAAACACCAGTTCACGAACCTCTTCCGCGAGTCCGGCGCGCTCCAGCAGCGCGGAAAGCGGAACACCCGTCCATTCGGCATTGCCGACCGCGCCGAGCTGCCATTGTGCGCCGGGCACCGGTGGCGCCATGAATACGCGGCTGTTGCCGGCGCATTCCAGCGTGGCAACGCATGTCCGTGAAGGCATGGCGCGGAGATCGGCGTAGCTCAGGCTGAACTCGTTTCGTACGGCGCCGCTCATCGATAGTCGATAGGTGCGGGGATCCAACTCGGGCGTCGGGAAATGACTGCGTATGTAGAACAGCTCGGACGGCGTGATGAAGTCGTCGAGGTGGTCGAAGGGCATTTCCAGATTGTTCGGGTCCTTTTGGCGGATGATCAGCCCAGGGTGACGCATAGCCTCGCCAGACCATTTTTCGGCTCTCATATCCATCGCAGGGTGCTCCTTTGAG
>DASXYI010000008.1:0-378317 GCA_036502605.1 Steroidobacteraceae bacterium | reverse complement strand
ACTCAAATATATCGCTGCCAAAATGGCCAGCCAGTTCAGTTATCGTCAAGCCGCCGGCATCTTGCATGAGTTGCTGCCCGTAGATCTGAGATTTGGATACGTATCGGTCAGGAATGCCACCTTGGATGCAGGCGCCCGTTTGGATCGAGACCAGATCAGTGAGCCATGACACGATCGAGATGCGGTTGCAAGTCTGGCCGAACGACATCGACGTCATCGGCCATATGAACAATGGTCGCTACATGACTATCATCGATCTGGCACTGATCGAATACTTTACCCGTTCCGGGATTCTGAAGGTGCTTGTGCGCAAGGGTTGGCGGCCGATGCTCGGTGGCTCGATGATCTCGTTTCGACGTGGACTCAAGCCTTTCCGTCGCTACACACTACGTTTCGCGCTACGGTGCTGGGACGAACGCTGCATGCGCTCCGATGTCGCCCCGAACGAGGTTCACCGAAAACGGTCAGCATGAACTCGGCGCGATTCCGCCAGTAGCTATCGACTGTAGGCGAGCGCGACCTTCCCAGGGTCGCGGCTGTTCCACCCATCTTCGGCCAGACGGACCTTTTCGATCGCGGTTTCCAGAGTGAAGGGCGGCAAGGGGGGACGCTAAGTGCTCACTCGGGATCTCCTTTCTTGGCGAGGCGAGCGTGCAGCTCGGCATTTTCGGTTTCGAGCTGGGCCAGCCGATCGCGAAGCGGGCGAAGGGCCTCGCTGACCTCTTCATCGGTAAAGCGCGGCGTGATGTGCTGCGGGCAATTCCAGTCGAAGTTTTCGAGGCGTAGCCGGAAGATGCGTTCGAGCTTCGCTTTGTAGCCGGGCACGGTGGCAAGTTCCGTCAGCGCAGGGTCATCATCGAGCCCAAGCGTTTCTACATGCGCGTAGACCTTGAGCCGCGCGCGACGGGTATAGTCCATGAGGAACAGGCAAGCCCGATCGTCGGCCGCGAGATTGCCGGTGCTGATGTACTGGCGGTTGCCGCGATAGTCGGCAAAGGCAAGCGTGCGATCATCGACCAGCTTGAGAAAGCCGCGCGGGCCGCCCCGATGCTGAATGTAGGGCCAACCCGTCTCCGAGACCGTCGCCATGTAGAAGCTGTCGCGGTCGGCGATGAAGGCGGTTTCGTTCTCGGTGAACCGATCGAACTCACGGTGTCCCTTGAAGTCCTGCCAGATGTGATCGGCGCCCATCTTGGCCTGCACGACCCAGACGCTGGGCGTTACGGCGATATCGAGAAAACCGTAGGACATGACGGGCCTCCGCTGTTGGAAAGGAAGCGGGCCGGGTTTGCGCCGCCCCGGCCCGACTGGCGTTACGCGGCTTCCGCGGCTTGCACGACGGGGAAGTCGATTTCCGTCTTAGCGACCTCGTTGAGGTAGTTTGTGAAGCTGTTCTCGGCGACGAGCGCGATGATCTCCACGACCTGGGCGTCGGTAAAACCGCCATCGCGGACCGACTTGATGTCGGTGTCGCTGACGTGGCCGCGCTCCTTCGCCACCTTGGCGGCGAACTGGACGGCCGCGTTGGCCTTGGTGTCGCCGGATGCACCCTTGCGGTTTAGCGCGATTTCCTCGGGGCTGATCTTTGCCAGATTGAGCCCAAGATAGGTGTGGGCAGACAGGCAGTAGTCGCAGCCGTTGACCTGGGCGACGGCCAGCGCGATCCGCTCGCGGGTCTTCACGTCGAGGGTTTTCGAGAGCCCGCCCTGGAAGCCGGCAAAGGCAGTGAGGGCGGCCGGGCTGCTGCCGATGAGACGGAATAGGTTCGGCACAACGCCGAGCTGCTTGTGAACGGCATCCAATGTGGCCTTGGAGGCTTCCGGGGCGGCGTCGAGAGCCGGGATCGAGAGGCGGGACATGATGAACTCTCCTTCGGGGCGCGCGAACCGGGACTGGCTCGGGCTGAGAGAACAATGCACCTGTTCAGTTCTCCACATAATACGGTAATATTGGAAATCATTTCACTGGAAAGTGGAAGAGTGAATGGACCGCTTTGAAGCCATGTCGATGCTGGTGACAGTAACCGAGATGGGAAGCCTATCGGCCGCAGGACGGGCTTTGAAGGTGCCGCTGGCGACGCTGAGCCGGAAAATCTCGGATCTTGAAACGCTCCTGGGCACGCGGCTGCTCATCCGCACGACGCGCAAGCTCACGCTTACGGACGCCGGCATTACCTACATCGCGGCTGCGCGCCGCATTCTCGAACAGGTCGAGGATGCCGAACAGGAGGCTGCTGGCGAGTTCACCGCGCCAAAGGGCGAACTGGTTATCACCGCGCCAATCTCGTTCGGCCGGCTGCATGTGCTGCCCGTGGTGGCGGATTTCCTGGCGCTGTTCTCCGAAATCAATGTCCGCCTTGTGCTGGCCGATCGCAACGTCAGCCTAATTGACGATCATGTCGATATGGCCATCCGAATCGGCAAGCTGCCCGATAGCTCACTGGTGGCGACGCAGGTTGGCCTTATGCGGACCGTAGTGTGCGCCAGTCCCGCGCTTATGAACGGGCGGGGCGTGCCACGGACCCCCGACGATCTGCTGAAACTGCCATGCGTGACGGTCGATACGCCGATGCCGTCGCCCGGCTGGCGATTCAAGGCGCCCGGATCGGGAGCTACGCTCGAAATTACCATCGTGCCGCGCCTGTCCGTGACGACGACAGAGGCCGCAGCGCAAGCCGCGATACGCAGCGTCGGAGCAACGCGGCTGCTGCACTATCAAGTCGTCGAGGCGGTCGATGCGGGCGCGCTGCGGATCATCCTCGATGAGTTCGAGCCGGACCCGGTGCCGGTCAATCTGGTCCACGCCTCTCGCGGTCAGATGCCGCTCAAGATGCGCCGTTTCCTAGATTTCGCCGCGCCTCGTTTACGGAAAGCGGTCGCGAGAGCGGCGGCCGCCGCCGGCCGCGACGAATCGGTCTCTGAAGAAGGGTAAGGAGCGCTGTGGCATGGCTTTACATGAATCTTACAAGTGGGCCATCATGTGGCGGGTCCCTCAGCCGTGTTTTGCCGCAGTATAATTCGCACGGCCGAATAGATTGGATCCTCTATCCACTCGAACGGGAAGATATATGCATACTGAAATTCTGAAATATGAAGCTGATGGTTTGAAATTCGAAAGCCATTTATATTTTGATAATAGCAAAATCGGCAAGCGGCCCGCCGTGCTGGTGTTTCCCGAGGCGTTTGGACTTGGTGACCATGCGAAATCGAAGGCGAAGCGCCTAGCCGAGCTAGGGTTTGTGACGCTGGCCAGTGATCTACATGGCGAGGGGAAAATCGTCCGCGACCTGGAAGCCGTTATGGGGCTGATCGGGCCGCTGATGGCTGATCCTTCGGGAACGCGGACGCGCGCCAAAGCGGGCCTGGCGGCGCTCAAGGCGCGGCCCGAGGTTGATGCGGCCCGGATTGCCGCTATTGGGTATTGCTTCGGCGGGACGATGGCGCTGGAATTGGCGCGCAGCGGAAGTGACGTGGTGGGCGTCGCGGGTTTCCATAGTGGCCTCGGCACCGCTCGCCCGCAGGACGCCAGGAACATCAAAGGCAAGGTGCTGGTTTGCATCGGGGCGGATGACCCGATGATCGGCGCCGAACCGCGCGAGGCATTCGTACAAGAAATGCGCGCAGGTGGCGTGGACTGGCAAATGGAATTATATGGCGGTGTAGTCCATAGCTTCACTAACCCCGAAGCCGATAAACAGGGTAATCCGGCTTTGAAGTATGACGCCAAGGCAGATGTCCGGTCCTGGGCTAGGTTGCAAGGGTTTCTCGACGAGATTTTTGCATAGCATCCTGGGCCGGTCGAGCCGTGGTAACGCCGACCGTGAAACGGTACCGCTGGTGAGCATGACTATGACCCTGCTCTCGAAAATTGATGGGGAAACCGTGGCATTCTGATCTCGATAGATGAGGTGCACGGGGGGAACCGCCTCGCACAACGTGCAAATTGCTTGGCCCTGCGTGTTACATAACCCGAATGCCCCGAATTGGCCCGGACAGATCCGCTCGCGGCACGTGTTGTCGGCCATCGGCGCGTCACGACCCGTGGACTCTGAAGGGCTGCTCTGCGGAAACGCAGTATTCACTCGTCCGATTTACTGACTATAATCGTGACAGTCGCCGGACAGGGAAAGTAGGTATATGCGTGTCGCTATAATTCTTGCGGTTGCAATGTTCGTTGGCGGTACCTTCGTTACGGCGGCATTTGCCGCGGACTCCGAGGCCAACCCATGGGTCGGCACTTGGTCGCTCGACACATCACAGTCCAAATACAGTCCAGGCCCTCCTCATAAGAAGGCCACGATTACCACGACGGATGCTGGCAACGGCAAGCTAACCTACGTCACTGATATTACAGATGGTACGGGGGAAATGGATCACATCGAATTCACATGTGCGATCGACCAAACCGAATGTCCGGTCGTCAATGGTGGAGCAAAAGAGACCGTGTCCATTACCAAGCTCGACAGTCGAAACTTGAGGTTTAGTTGGAAGTTCAACGACCCGCCGCCGTTCTCTGTCGTTATGCTGATTAAGATGTCCAAGGATGGGAAAACGCAGGTTGCAATATCGAAAGCTAAACTACCGGACGGTAAACCCCTTGCGGTGAAAGAGGTCTACCACAAGTCGTAGCACCCCTCCGTTCAACTATGTAAGCGCGCGACCGCATTCGCAAATGTCAGGCTTGTGACGGCAACTCGAGTGGCCGGTATGTCGCCTTATGGCCGGGAACGAACCGGTGGTGAGTACCACGATTTTGTGACGCCGTCAGTCGGTCGAGGGAGTATTAAAAATCGTGGGGTATTGAGACTGAGACTGACGGTGGTAGGGTCATCCGACGATGGTGATTGTATGGAGACACGCCATGAAGATCGTTTTGCGAGCACAGCTGGTGACTGATTGCGGCGAGATTACGGAAGTGGGCGTCGCTGAATTCCGCGGCCGCGCTCGCACTCAATGCGGATACGCTGGGCCTGTCATTGGCCGACGGCAAGGCGCTCCTACAGCAATTACAAAAGGTGATCTCCGGCGCGCAGGCCGATGAGTTGTGCAGCCTTCACACCGAGTCTGTCAGTGCTGCCATCGCTGGAATCCGACAAGGATTACCCGTTGCGCAAGATCGACACGGTATTCGGCACGGTGCGTATTCCATTGATCGTGGACAGTGATTCCAAGCCATCGTGGACAGTGCCGCGAAGTCGGCGGCGATCGCCGCCGATTCTGTTCGGGTGTCCACGATAAGTTGATGACAGGACGAGTTTTCATTCGTCAGCTCGATATTCAGAGTCACGTTTGGTGTCTCGCGAACGCCGACTTCAATTAAGCGAACCTCTCTATCCGAAGGCCACAACCGGCATTGCCGAGAAAACCCAGACGCCCCGCGCTTTCGCCGGCGGGCCGTCTTAGGTGTTCCCGACGCGCCCTCCTCAGGTCGCGCTCTACGCCGGACAAATTAAGGGAGATTGTTGACTTTCATTGACTTGGGCTATACTGTGTATGCTGTTGTGTATGTGTAGGATTACCGGTATAGTTGCCTTGAGGTTCATGGGACTCAACGCGGAGGAGTTTGGTATGTCTGCAAAAGTCCAAGATCTCATGCGCCAGCAATACCTGGTGCCGCGCAAGAGCGTGAAGAAGCTTCGCGAGATGAGCCGACGCGAGGGCGTCTCCGCGGGTGAACTCGCGCGTCGGGCCATTGAGGCATACACTTCTGGGAACGTTCTCACCGAGCCCGAAGAAGAGGTGGCTTCGCGCACGGTGCTCAAAGACATTCATACCCAAGTGCGCGCGGCTCTCACGCGGATCGATGCGAGCCTTTCCGAGATTCGAGCGCGCGAGCGAGCGCTTACCGATGGCACCTTCCGTGCCCAAGTGGTTGCCGAGACGAGGGCGTGGTTCGACGCACACCCCGAGGAGGCTCAAGGGATCGTCGAGCTCTTCGCGCCGCAGGCGACCGCATGAGTCTCATCGCCGAAGTGATCAAGTACGGCAAGGACATCGTACTCTTGGGCGAGCGGGTGGACGCGCTCATGGCGGGGAGGAAAGAAACGACCGTCCGGCTCGAGGACCACGAGCGACGGTTGATCCGCATCGAAACCTTGATTGAAATCGCGCAGGCGCGCCGGCGCGAGTTGCCAAAGGCTTAAGGAAGCCCTGTCCAGAGGTTGCCCCGCTCGGATTTACGGCGCGCCACTGCGGCCAGGAAGAGGGGCGGAAGCAATCAACAGCGTTCCCGTCCATCATCCCAGCACGGCATCATGAACGCAATGTCCACGATGCTCTGTAATCCCCGTCTTCCATGAGCCGGAATAATCAGCACGGTCAGCCTCCGCAGCCCGAGGATCGTTTCGTGCCCTTGCGAGCCCCCGTGGTACTTTGAGTGTAAGCACGCCGTTAACCACGTCGGCGTATGCTCTGGCGAGGGTAATTCGGGCGGCTTAAAGGTGCGTGATGATTTCTCTGAGCGAAGTCAGATTTCAGTTCCATAGCGAAGGAGTGGACTGGCAGGAGTTGGTGGCGCTATTTAAAAGGACGGACTTGGGCGGTCGTGAAGGCGACAAGGTTCGGCGGGCTTTTGAGCGGAGTAGTCTCGTGTGCTTTGCGACGGACGGATCTCGGCTGATCGCGGCAGGCAGAGCGTTGAGTGATTTTGAATATCACGCCACGATCTACGATGTCGCAGTCGACCCCGACTATCAGCACGGTGGTATTGGGAGCCTGCTCATACGCGAGCTACTTTCGCGTCTTCCCGTATGGCGTGTGCTGTTAATTGCGGATGCCGATGTGCAACCTTTCTATGAGCGACTCGGCTTCACTATGTACAACGACGTGATGGCGGTTATTGATAAAAATCGGCTATTCGATCGCGAGCTGTGAGGCTAATGTTCTGACGTTAGGCGGCGAGTTCGGCGTCAGCCTGAGCGGCAGCCGCGTCCAGCGTGGCCTTCGCGTTCCACGGCAGCAAGGCTTCCAGCTGCTCGGCCGTCTTGGCCTTCGGAAATTCCTCAAACAGATGACACAGCTAGGCGTAGGGCTCGATGCCGTTGGCGCGGCAGGTCATCACGATCGAATATAGATTGGCGCTGGCCTTGGCGCCGAGTTGGCTGTCTACGAAAAGCCACGAACGCCTCCCAACGGCAAATGGCCTAATTTGGTTCTCGCAATAATTGTTATCCGCCGGCATTTCAGGATCGCTCAAAAATCTCGACAGCTTTTCCCACTGCCGAGTGGTGTACGCGAGCGCCTTACCGAGCGCAGTCTTCGGCGGTACGCCGGGCAGCAGATCGTCGACCCATTGTTTGAATGCCGCCATGAGGGGCACCGCCTCTTTTTGTCGCAGCGCCAGGATCTCGGCCAATGGCGCGACGCCGCTCGACTCGGCGGCCTTGCGCAGCGCCTTGACCTTGCGCTCGATGGCATAGACTTTCTTCAAAAACTCCTCGAGCGCGACGCGTGCGAGACTACGCCCCGAGGGCAGCTCCGTGACCTTGGCCGCCTTATCAAAATATTGGCGGCAATGGGCGAGGCAACCATAGTGGCGCAGCCCCAATCCTTCAGCCACCGCGTCATACTTATCGAGGCCGGCATAGGAGTACCCTTGACTCGAATGTATGGGGGGTGCGAAAGCGCCATTTTCCTGCGAATCTCTCGTTAAGGCCGATTCGCGCGATCGACCCGCCGAAGCGGGCGGTAGAGTTCATTCGGGAACGAATTGACGTATTACACCCCCGACGCGCAGCACCGTCAAATGCCGACGTGAATGTCGCCATTCTACTCGACACCTTCCTCGACGCACCGAACACGTCTATGATTCGGAAAGTTTGGCGGCACCCGGATCGGGGCGGTCATGATGTGTCCGGTCAATCTCTTAAATATGAGGCGATCTGAGCATGCCTTTTCCAATCAGACCACAGAACACGGTGGCAGATATCCGCGAGCAGGTTGCGCACTATTGGACCAACCTCGACAATGCAATTGCAGCCAACAACTTCATTACGGCCACCAACAAGGGTCAATTGGTCGAGGACTATTGCAAGATCGGGGCCTTTCTAAGCGATAACAATCGGGTCGAAGCGGCGCTCGTTCCCCTTGAGGAACAGATCCGCGCCAACATTTTACAACTCGCCGGCACGGCGAGAGCCGTAGCGATGCCGACCGCCCATCCGGGAGCGGTCGCCGTGACCACGCGGAGGGAAGCGGGCGGCGGGGCGCATCTGAAAGCCCACAAAGTGCTATCCGAGGCTTTGCGCCGTTCCGAAGCCGAAGGGGGGTTCAATCATGAAAAGCTCGTGAACAACACGATGATGAGCGAGATCGTCGCGGCGGACGTCAAACGCGGCACTCTGCATGCCGGCGGCAGCACGCTCGACATGGCGTCTCCCGATCGGGCGCTGAGGCCCACGGCCCGCTCCATCAAAAAGAATGCGGACGGCACCACCGCGAATCCCCAACCAGAAGGGTACGGCACCATGGCGCTGCCCTCGGGCGTACCGACGGTTCACGCCCAACTGGGCGGCCTTGACGGCCGAACCTTCAATTCGGTCCTGCTAAGACACGGGTACCAGTTCAAGGATGTCGGAGCCGGGCCCTACCACGGCGAGTACTCCCACCGACTCCAGTGGTTCGCGATCATGCACAGGAATCTCGGACTCACGAATACGCCGCTCGAGATCTTTCGAAGCCTCGGTTACATGACGGCGAAGGCCGACAGAAATGTGCCGCCTGACAGACACCTTTACCTTTGGGAGATGCTGTTCGACTGCGGAACCAGCGATCAGAACGCGATCGATGTTTCCGGGACACTTGCCTACTGCAATCAAACCTACAACTCGCCGGAGATCCTGAACACGCGACTGATGGCTCGAATCAACAAATCCTACGCCAACCTGCCGGACCTTTGGTGTCTGCGCGTCCTTCTGGCAACTCGATACAAGAAGCGGGTGGACAACACTGACGTGATGGGGGCAGCGCCGCTGGGCAAAATCGTGACTAAAATTGCGGCGGGTGGGCCGCGCGCAGTCAAAGCTGTCGTGTCCGGCGACATGGTCCGATCGAGGCTGGCTCCGGGCGGGAGCCGGGTCGATGAGACCCTGACTGTGCCTAACCTGGATCAAGCGAGCTACGCCCTGGCTTGGTACCTGCGCGAGTAGTCCCCCTCTGCGCCCGGCGGAGTTCGCAAAAGAGCCTGCTGGACGGACCAACGCATCGCTGACCTTCCCCAAAACGCTACTAAACGAAACAACATGAGTTCCGATATGGCGCCAACGGGAGTGCCATACAGCCTGAACCCAACTAGAAGGGGACTTTGTCGATCCCGTCCCGCCCGTTTCCATTCGCCACCGATCATCCGGGCGGCCTGCCGCCGGCAACGACGATGGGTTCGCCGAGCGCTCGCCGATATTCCTCCTCGCCGATCGCATCCACCGATCGCAGCTTCGCCAGCAGCTCGTCGATCAGCGAACGCAGCCCAGGCCCCGGCGTGCCGTGCGCGAATGAACTCTGGTACTTGATCGGCCCGGGGATGATCGCGACCAGGAAGGCCATCTCGGCCGGCCTCAGCTCTCGGGGTTCGCGACCGAAATAGCGGCGGGCCGCGGGCCGCAGGCCACGCAGGTCTGGTCCCCATTCGATGATGTTCAGATAAATCTCGAGGATACGATCCTTGCCGAGCGCCGACTCGAGCAGGAACGTGATCGCCAGTTCTTGCAGCTTGCGTCCGAGCTGCCTGTCGCGCGACAGGAACAGGTTCTTGGCCAGCTGCTGGGTGATTGTCGACGCTCCGCGCGCGGCGCCGCCGCGCGACCAGTTGGTGAGCAGCGCGGCGGGTAGTTCGCGCAGGTCGATGCCGCGATGCCCGTAAAAGCTTGTGTCTTCGGCAAGCAGCAGAGTGCGCACGAACAGCGCCGGAACGTCGCGCAGGGCGATGAAGTCGGGAGACGCGAGCGAGACGTCGATGGGGCGGTGCGGCCCGGGGCCGTCTTCGGATCTGTAGATAAAATCGCCGCGCAAGCGCGCGATCGCCGGCGGCATCTGATGTGGCGGCCTGAAGTCGATCTTCTGGCTCACCGAGAGCGAGGCAGGGTCCGCCAGGCGTCCGCGTACACGCACGTCGATCGTGGCCGAGCCAAGGTCACGGCCGGCGGCGGGCGCCATTCCCAAACTTTCAGGCACCGCGAGCCCGGATGCACCCAGCAGTTGCGAGAAGTCCAGATGCTGCATGCCGAGTGCGAGATCGACAACCGGATCGGTGTCGAGATCGCGCAGTGTGATCGAGCCCGACAGGGCGGCACCGGTCACCGTCGCGTGGACCTCGGGGATCTCGATCGTGCCCCCGATCCGGCGCCAGGCGCCATCGAATCGTATGGTCACGTCCGTCGGATCGCCGAGCTGCGGCTCGTCGGCGGCGTTATCCGCCAGCGCTCCCAAGCGCGCGCCGCGCGCGCCCGTGTCCACGTGGAAATGGAGCGCATCGGTGCTGGCCTGAAGGTCCACGCGGCCGTCCGCGATACCACCATCGAACAGCGGGTGGGCGTCGCGCCGCACGTCGAGCAGACGGCCGACGTCGAGCCCACGTGCCTCGATGTTCCACGCGCTGCCCACCGGATACACCAGCTTGCGGATTGACAGGCCCGCCTGTGGCTCCACCAGCGTGAACTGGAGATCCTCGCCGAAAATGCCCGCCATGTCCCAGGCAGTGGCCGGCGATCTGACGCTGACCCCTGCTGGGCCGGCGAGAGTGGCGGCGCGAACTGCGAGTCGCAGGCGGCCGGGCCACGTGGCCGCGATCATGTCGGCATGCAGTCGCACTCCATGACCGAGGTCGAGATCGAATCCCTCCAATCGCAGCAACGGCCAGACGCCGACGTGTACCAGCCCGATTCGGGCAACTACGCCATGGCGCACGGCCGCGGACTCGATCCGCGCTCGCACCGCGTGCTCGAGCATGGGACTCAGCAACAGCGCAGCCAGGTAGAAGACCAGCGCCGTGGCGATCGCTCCGAGCCACCAACGTCGCCTGCGGGTTCGAAACGTGAACATCCACGCAAGGATGCCACAGCCGGATCGCGCACCGATGCCCAATAGGGTAAGGTTGCGAACTGGCCTCGATGCCAGACATTGCGCACGATAATTAGCGGTCAGCGCTCGACGCATTGCGATACGACTGCTTAAAATGAGGTATGGCCTCGAAAACTGCCAAATCGCTCCGGCTCGTACCGCGCAAGATCGTGATCTGCGCTTACGAGGCTGCCAACTTGATGGACATATCCGGGCCGCTGCAGGCTTTCAGCGACGCTCGCTTCGGAAATGGCCGTCCCGCCTATCAGGTCACGCTGGCCTCGGAGATGGGTGGCCCCATTGTGACCGACTCGGGTGTGAAGGTGGAAACGGTACGCCTCGATAGAACAGTTCTTGGCTCCGTTGACACGCTGCTCGTTGCGGGCGGAAATCAGGCAATTCGGTCTGTCGCGACCGAATCATTGCAAGCCAAGTTGGCCAAATATTTGGACCGCCCACGCCGACTCGGGTCCATCTGCACCGGGGCATTCGTTCTCGCCGCGCTCGGAGTCCTCGATCGCCGCGAAGCGACAACGCACTGGGCCTATTGCGGCCAGCTCGGGCGCGAGTATCCGTCCATCACCGTCAAGCCCGACGCGATTTTTGTCACCTCGGGCCATATCTGGACATCTGCCGGGGTCTCTGCGGGGATTGACATGGCGCTGGCGATGATCGAGGACGATCTGGACCATTTGGCCGCGCTGAATGTAGCCCGTGGAATGGTGCTTTTCCTGAAACGGCCAGGCGGCCAGGCGCAATTCAGCGTCGAGTTGCGCGGCCAGATGCGTGACGCCCGCGGCCGATTCGGCGATCTTAATGACTGGATCCGCACGCATCTCGATGCGGACCTGTCAGTTCCCGCGCTGGCAGAAGCGACAAAGATGAGCCCGCGCAACTTCGCTCGTCTCTATGTTCGCGAGTCCGGGGAAAGCCCTGCTCGAGCGGTTGAGAAGTTGCGCACCGAAGCAGCCAGACGTCTGCTCGAGTCGGCGCATGACCCTGTACAAGTTGTCGCGCGTCGGGTCGGTTTTGGCGATGATGAACGCATGCGCCGCGCATTCTTAAAAACGTATGGGGTGTCTCCGCAGGATTATCGCAGTCGTTTTGGGCGCGCGCGGTTGAGACGCCGTCCAACTCACCCCTGAAATACCGGCGAAATCAGTTGTCCGAAAACGAGGGCTGTCTGTCATTGCCGCCGTACCCGGTTGGAACTATCTTTCAGGAGAAATGAGCCGGCCACTATAGAAGAACACGTGGGTACGCCAGTTACTATCGGAGGCCATGTTGCGCCGGACTCGGAGCTCGCCGGCAAAGCCAAAACGCTCGCTGAGCAAGCTCATTCGAAGGTGCTACTCAATCACGTCCACCGGACATGGTGGTTCGCAGAGTTCATTGGCAAGAAGCGGGAGATGAACTACGACAGTGAGCTGGTGTATGTCGCCTCTCTGCTCCACGACCTGGGCCTTTCCGAGGAATATGCTGCCGACAAGCGCTTCGAAGTGGACGGCGCCGATGCCGCGAGCAGATTTCTGCACACTCACGGCTATCCAAAGGCGAAAACCGGCATCGTCTGGGATGCTATCGCTCTTCATGCCACCGCTGATATCGCTGATCGCAGGGAGCCTGAGGTCGCTCTTGTCCACTTCGGTGCCCATGTCGATGTCATGGGGCTTCGTATGGACGAAATCTCACCTCAACTGATCGACGATACGATCGCGCTCTATCCGCGGCTCGGTTTCAAGATGGCATTTACGGCGGCGCTGGCCGAGGTCGCCAGGAAGAAGCCGCACACGGCCATCGGCACTGGTTTGGCGGACATCGGGCGCCGCCTGGTGCCGGGTCTCGATATCCCGAACGTATGCGACATTCTCCTTAGGGCGCCGTTCGAAAGCTGAGACGCGCGCAATCAGGTCGCGCGGCAATTGCACCGACACTAGCAGTCGAAGGGAGTGAACAATGGAAGGCGCGGCGACCTATAAGGCGGTACAGGCGATTAGCCCCGGACGGCTGGAGCTGGTAGAGAAGGTCCTGAAAGCTCCGGGCCCCGGTCAGGTGCGTATCCGCGTCGAGGCCTGCGGCGTGTGCCACTCAGATTCGGCGACGGTCGAGGGAATCTTGCCAATCCAGTGGCCGCGGGTACCAGGTCACGAGGCGGTGGGTCGGATCGATGCCATCGGCGAAGACGTTCAAGGTTGGGCCGTTGGGCAGCGAGTCGGTGTTGGCTTCCTCGGCGGTAGCTGTGGGTACTGTGAGTACTGCCGCGACGGCGATCTCGTCAACTGCAAGAACCAGAGTTTCACCGGCGTTCAGCAGGACGGTGGCTATGCCGAGTCGATGATTGCCAAGACCAGCGGGCTGATGTCCGTGCCCGACGACCTGTCCTCCGTCGATGCCGCCCCACTGTTGTGTGCAGGCCTCACGACATTCAGCGCTTTGCGAAACTCCCGCGCGCGAGCGGGCGATCTCGTCGCAATACTCGGAGTAGGAGGGCTGGGGCACCTTGGCGTGCAATACGCTCGCCGCATGGGCTTCGAGGTCGTCGGAATCGATCGTGGCGCCGGCGATCGAGCCGAGCTCGCGAAAAAATTGGGCGCGCACCACTATGTCGACAGCTCCGTCTCCGACATCGGCAAGTCACTCCAGGCTCTCGGGGGCGCGACGGTCGTCTTAGCCACTGCCTCCGGTGGCAAGGCGGTGGCGGCCGCCGTCAACGGACTGCGCCGTGGCGGGGTCGTGATCTCCCTCGGCGCGAGCGACGAGCCAATCGAATTGTCGGCCTTTGCGCTGTTGTTCCAGAGCTTAGCTGTCGAAGGAGCGTTGACAGGGACCCCAGCGGCCGGCGACGCGACGCTCCGGTTCAGCACCCTAACCGACGTCACGGCCATGGTGGAGACCATGCCGCTTGAGAGAGCCGCCGAAGCTTACGCAAGGATGATGGCGGGACAGGCACGATTTCGGATGGTTCTGACCATGAGCTAAGCACCGCACAGCGACATTCGGCGCGCTGACACGGGGGCTGCATGAATAAGCACTTGAAAGCGATCACTAAGAAGTTCCTCGCCGCTTATGACGCGCATGACGTCGACAGCATGCTCACTCTTTGCGCTGAGGGGACGGAGGGCAAGATCTCTCGCTTGGATTGCTATTGGGACAACACCGCCATAAACGCTGTCAAGGCGAGCGCCCTCTAGGCGCATTTAATCGAAGCCCGACAAGGACGTCGTAGCGCGACGGACCGTAGCGACCGATTTTTGAGAGTACCTTTCATATTTTGAGCGAGGCTGCCATGAATCGTTTTCAGAAAATCTTCGACGCGCAAAAGACGCTCTTCGCCTCAGGAATCACCCGCACCTACGAGTGGCGCGCCGAACAGCTCGATCGCATGGCGCGCATGATCAGAGAGAACGAAAAGCGCTTCCAGGAGGCGATGGCGAAGGACTTCAAGACGGCCTCGCAGGAGGTCATCTTCGAGACCCAAGCCTCAGCGGGCGAGACAGAGGTCCAGAAAAGCCAGCTGAAGGAATGGATGAAGCCAGTTGAAGCGACCGTGCCCCGCTTCCTCGCCAAAACTGGCCACAAGGGGATCGTCTATCGAGAACCTTATGGCGTCGCGCTGATCATTGGTCCTTTCAACGGGCCCTTGCTGCTGCTGATCCGCCCGGCATTAGCCGCACTCGCGGCAGGGAACACCTGTCTTCTCACATTGAGTGAGGCGCTGCCGGCGACGACCGACGTGTTGCTGGACCTGGTCCCCAAATATTTCGACCCGGCCGCAGTGACCGTCGTGGCCGGAGGCAAAGAACAGAATACCGAGCTTCTGAAGTTGTCGTTCGACTTTATCTTTTTTACCGGCAGCACGGTGGTCGGCAAGATCGTCGCACGCGCCGCAGCGGAGAACCTCACGCCCGTCCTTCTCGAACTGGGTGGCATGAACCCTGCCGTCGTTGACCAGACCGCCAACGTACCGGATGCCGCAAAAAAAATCGTGTGGGGAGCGATGGCGTGGGGCGGCCAGTGGTGCACTTCGCCAGGCTACGCCTATGTTCACGAATCCATCGCGGGAGCTTTCGTGGCGGAAGCCAAAAAAGCGCTGCTGGAACTCTTTGGCAAAGATCCGAAATCCAATTCGGACTATTCCCGCATCATCAACGCACGCGCAGTGGAGCGGTTGGCCTCACTCATTGACCCCTCCAAGGTAGTTGCGGGTGGTAAATCAGATCCGCAATCGCACTACCTCGATCCCACACTCCTGTATCCCATCACCTGGGAGGACAGAATCATGGAGGATGAGATATTCGGTCCCATCCTCCCAATCCTGACATTCAAGTCCTTCGACGAGGCGATGAAACGCATGGCAGCGACCCCGCGGGCGCTCGCCGGGTTTATCTTCAGCCGCGATCAGAAGACTATCGACCGTTTCATCGGCGAACTCTCCTACGGCGGTGGCGGGGTGAACCTTGTGAACGTTCACTTGTTTGTTGAGACGATGCCCTTCGGTGGCACAGGATCCGCCGGGATGGGCCATTACTACGGAAAATACGGATTCGATGCACTCAGTCACGCTAAGTCCATGCTGATCTCCCCGCCCGACGTCGCGATCGACCATCTCTATTCACCCTTCAACGACGCGAAGAATCAGGCGCTCACAGGGTGGTTCGAATACTAGGGGCTGCTCGGCAGCGGTTGCAGTCGGCTTGCCTTCTCCACTGAACGCCTGCTCTGAGCGGCAGAGCTGTCGGTGGCCTGTCGCCGTAGTCATTCTGCTAGTTGTCAGACGGCTCCTCGTCCAGGGTGGCAGCACAGCGCTTCTGCATTGTGGGCGCTGTCCGATGCCACCATCGTATTCGTAGCCGCTTACCGAAGCAGCAGGCGGTTGAGCAATGCATAAGTGTCACAAAGCGAGATTCGCCAAACCGGTGTCCTCTGGGCCCGCGGTCAATGCGAAGGCAGGGTCTTTCAAACGCCGCTCAATTAGCGCCTTGGCACGCCGCCCCATCTCACTGGTGCCGCACTCAGTGTAGGGCCATGGGTCCGCCTGTGACATACACCGTCAGCATCGCTCCTCCTGAAGAATGTTGTTGTTACGTAGTGCGCTGGCCAATGTGGAGCGCGCGCTTCTTAAGATTCAGATCTTGAACGAGAGCATCGTCTCTGGGGCGAACAGTTCTTCGGGCTGAAGGAGACGCTTCGACAGTCCTTGTTCATGGTGGTAGCGCAGAAATGTCGCAAGAGCCGCCCGATTGGACTCGATCCCATACGCCCAGAAGTCCTCGCCCATGAGCCCACGCGTTTCCTCAACGTGCGACGTAAGCCACGGCAGCATGGCCTTAAGAGCGGCAGTTTCGTAAAGGTCTTCGTACGTACGGCGCTGCGCCTCGACGAATGCCTTGTACAGTGATCGGGCGATCCAGCGGTTTTGCTCATAGACGTCCCGGCGGATGGCAACCGTGTGCATGATGGGAAAAATGCGCGTCTTTCGGAAATACTCTTGCTCGACGTCGCGGTAATTCGGAAAGAGGCGTCGCACGGCGCCTCCCTGTAATGAAAAGGTGGAGGGCATGCGGGCGGTATGCAGAGCGTCGATCTCGCCATCCGCGAGCATCCTTGCGAGTGTTTGCGTCGTGCCGATCGGCTGCACCTTGATGTGAGACGGGAGATGGAGCGGCATCTTCTCCGGGCGTCCGGGCTCCTCTTCGCCACCGGTGTGATAAGTGACGGCGTCGATGGGAACGTCGTAGTGCTCCGACAAGATGCCACGGATCCATACCGGCGCGGTCATTTGATATTCAGGCGTACCGATGCGTTTTCCGATCAGGTCTTTCGGAGTCCGGATGTTGGCAGCGGCGGTCACGTAGATACACGAGTGACGAAAGAAGCGCGATGGAAAGACAGGTATCGCGATGAAGGGTTGTTGCTCGGTGAAGAGCGACATGGTGTAAGACGAGAGCGACAACTCGGCTATTTCGAACTCACGGTAGCGCAGCATCCGGAAGAAGGTCTCCTCGACAGGTAGCTCGAGGTAATTGAGGTCGATGCCTTCCGGTTGCACGGACCGGTCGGCCAACGCGCGTGTCCTGTCGTAATTCCAGCACGCAAGGTTGAGTCTCAACTTCGTCATGAAAGCACTCCCCTGGAAGCCGCTCGCGGGGTCGCACGGCGGTCCATATCGAAAAATGTTGACAGAATCGACCGAACTCGTATCATACGAGCTCGTATCAATTTAAGAAAGCCAAATTGCTGCGCTGGCTAGAGGGTGCGGAGCGGTGGGCAATTCAGCGGAATCACGATTTTTGTCGGAAGCCGCCCCTGCGGGATGGATGAGCGCCGTCCTGTCTAAGCGGTCAAGCGACCCGCGCTTCCAGAGGCCGGTGGCTAAGGCCGTGACGAACACGCGATCAGAACAGAACGTCTAAACGAGTACTGGGAGGGGGGAAATGAACATACGCAGGTCTACAAATACATGCGGCAAGATTTCGGCACTAGTTGCCGTGATAATGGCGAGCCCAATAGTGGCGCTCGCCGATACCACTTCCGCCGCGGCCGATGTCCCTGCTCCGGTCGCCCCCGATGCAGCGGCTGCTAGTACCGCTCCCGCCGGCGCGCTCGAAGAAGTCGTTGTAACTGCGACGAAGCAATCCTCGAACCTGCAGAAGACACCGGCCGCTGTCACGGTTTTGGCTGGGGATTCCCTCATCAGCGCCGGCATAACCGATATTCGGGCGGCGCAGGACTTCGTGCCATCCGTTCGATTTCAAGCGGAAGGCACGTCAACAGAGATTTATATTCGGGGAGTCGGCGGCACTTTGGATGATCCGCAAGTCGAACCGCCGACCTCCTTCAACTTCAATGGCATTTACGTCCCCCGCGAGGCGACCAGCGTACCTCTCTATGACATCGCACAAATCGAGGTGCTACCCGGACCCCAGGGCACGCTCTACGGCCGCAGCTCGTTGGGCGGTGCCGTCAATGTCAACTTCAATCGTCCGGCCAAGGAATTCCAGACCAGGGCCGAGCTTGAGGCCGGCAACTACGGACTGATCCACGTGAGCGCGGTGCAAAATGTGCCTATCGGCGATTCTTTCGCGGTGCGTCTCGCGGTCGATGACCTGCAGCACCGGGGCTATATGACCTCGGGCTCTGATTCGCAGAGAGATTTCAGTGCACGCCTTGGCATCTTGTACGAGCCGAACGACCAATTGAGCGTTTACTTGTGGGATCAAATAGCGGCGCTCCAAGGTCATCCGCAGAATTCCGTGGTCAAGGGCGTCGATCCGACGACTGGCAAACTCTCACCCAATTCCTATCTGACGTCAGGGCCCTGGAACGATGAGTTGCCTGCGCCCTATTCGGCCGCGCTGCCCTTTGGTCAACCGGCGGCCGAACACCAGGGCTACACCAACAACATGGTGGGTGGCGAAATCAATTTCAAAGTCGGCCCCGATATAAAGCTTACCGACATTCCCTCCTATCTGGACGTGACCGTATCCCCCAGTTACTGGCTCGCCGCATTTCCGGCCAATCTGACGGTTCATTACAATCAATGGACCAACGAATTGCGGGCATCCGGTACTCAATCCTGGGGCACCTGGCTCGCCGGCTTCTACGCCTACCGGCTGCAAAGCGACGGAATCTTTTCCTTCGGTGGCTTCACGCCAGAAACGGCAATCGTGCTGCCGTTCGACATCGATTTGAATCGCATCACCGGGCAAGCGGGCTTCGGGCAGGTAACCCTCGATCTCGTGAAGGACCTGCGCCTGACGCTCGGCGGTAGGTACAGCCACGATCACCGCATCGGAAACGGCAATTTAGATGGCGGCCCGTCGCTCACTCCGTTCTCATACGATGAAACATTCAGCCATGTTGACTACAAGGTGGGCCTCGACTACGACCTTGCGCCGGGCATTTTACTCTATGGCGCCGTTCAAACCGCCTATCAGCCAGGCACCTTTAATGGCTACCCGAGCACGCCGACCTTCAGCAACGCAGTGGGTTCAGCCAACCTGAGAGCCTACAGCACCGGCATCAAGAGCCGCCTTTTTGGCGACCGGCTGCAAGTCAACGACGAAGTGTTCTACTACGACTATCGCGGTTTGTTTGCCTCGGCCTATAACACCATCACCAACCAGCAGCAGACCTTCAATGTTCAGAAAACCGAGATTCTCGGCAATCAGCTCGATGTAATCTACAAGATCACCAACTCGGATCGGCT
Source organism: Steroidobacteraceae bacterium (assembly GCA_036502605.1). Classification (GTDB taxonomy): domain Bacteria; phylum Pseudomonadota; class Gammaproteobacteria; order Steroidobacterales; family Steroidobacteraceae; genus Bog-1198. The sequence goes on along the minus strand of DASXYI010000008.1, from coordinate 359,057 downwards.
CAATCTGTCGGTCGGCTACCTCAATGCGCGCAACATTCGATTCGAGTTTCCCGACGGCTCGGCGAATTTCAACGGATTCCAACTGCAATACGCCCCAGATTGGACCATCACTGCAGGCTACGCGCACGATTTCCATTTCGACAGCGGCTACGTGCGAGCCAGCGCTTCGACCCGGTATGAAGACTCGTTCTATGCCGACTATGTCCATACACCGGGTGGTCGCCAGCAGGCCTACCATAAAACCGACGCCTCCCTGACCTATTACGCGGACCGCGGCAACTGGAGCCTCGGACTGTGGGCCAAGAATCTCGAGAACGTGGCTGTCATCGCGGCCACCGCCGGTGGCAGCATCATTCCGCCGTTGGCGGAGGGCGCCACTGCGAACTTGGAAGCACCTCGAACGTACGGAATGCGCGTTACATGGAACTACTGATCGATAGATTGGAGGGGAAATCGTGAACAAACAATTTATGGTCGACATGTTTGCAGCCGCGGACACGATGGATATTCCAAAGATGCTGCGTTACCTGACTGAGGATGTCGCGTTTCGTTTCGCCAACGCCCCCACAGTGCATGGCCATGCGGGGGTCACGCAAGGTCTCACAACCCTCTTTGAGACGGTGAAGAAACTGCGACACACGATCGTCGGTGTGCACAACTGCGGGGATGTGTGGGCGGTTGAAACGATCGCCCACTACGTAGATCGCTACGGCCGATCCTTCTCATACCCCGCCTGCAACTTGATGGAGCTTCGCGGCGATCGCATGAGTGTCTACAAGATATTCATCGACAACAGCGAAATGTTTCAGCCTCCCAAGTGATCGGCAAGATACGCTCTCGGTAGGTATAACAGCATGGCGGGTCGACTTTCAGGAAAGGTTTGCATCATCACGGGCAGCGGCGGAAGCATGGGACGCGCCGCCGCGATCCTGTTTGCCTCCGAAGGGGCGCGGGTGATCGGATGCGACGTCAACACCGAGAGCGCGCTCGAGACGTTGAGGCTCGTCAAGGCCTCCCAGGGTGACATGGCCTCGATGCAGCCCTGTGATTTGACCGACGCAAAACAATGTCAGGCATTGGTTGACTTTGCCGTGAGCACCTACGGGCGGATCGATGTCTTGTTCAACAATGCGGCCATGGCCTATTTCGGGTGGATCGATCAGATGGCCGATGAGGATTGGTACAAAACCATCACGCAGGAGCTTCACCTGGTCTTCTTGCTGACCAAGGCAGCGTGGCCGGAACTGGCCCGGCATGGCGGCTCCATCATTAATACGGCATCGGTGTCGGCCCGACTGGGATTCAAGGTACTGCCCGGACTCGCCCACGCCGCCGCCAAGGGCGCGATCGTGTCGATGACGCGTCATATGGCCATGGAAGGGCGCACGGTCGGCATTCGAGCGAACAGTGTCTCCCCCGGCCTCATCAAAACCAACCAGACGCGACCGCTTCTGGAGGATCCGACATGGTCCGAGCCGATGCTCGGCAAAATTATGCTGGGACGGGCGGGCCGTCCGGAAGAGATCGCCCATGCCGCGCTTTTCTTCGCTTCCGATGAAAGCTCTTACGCGACCGGCGCCGACTTGCTCGTCGACGGTGGCATGACGGCCTGGTAGGGCATCGCGAATACGCGCGCCAATATTCTCCTTCCCCACAGAGGTTCCAATGACCATCACAACTCCATTGCCTTTCTTTGAAGCCGCCAAGCAGGAAATGGAGCACTACCATTTCCTCGGGGACCTGCAGGTGCAGCCCAAGTGGGATATTCCCTCGCGCATCGCCATCAACGTCGCAGTGTCGGGCCGTGCATCCGGAGGAACTGCGGGCGTGGATGCCGGCGAGGCGTCTCCGCAGAGCGTGGACGACTATATCGAGGCGGCGGCCGGCGTGATTGAGGCCGGCGCCACGGGAATTCATCTGGACTTCACCCTCGTGACCGATCGACAGGGCCGACCCTTAGACTCGGGTGAAACCCCGATGGTGGAGGTCTACAAAATGGTGCTGGGTCCATTGCGGGCGCGATTTGGCAATGGCTTCGTGTCGAATCTGAATGTGCTCAGCGGCAAGACCTTCGAGGCCTGTGTGGCGCCGGCCCGTGCGGGCCTTGCCGATGTGGCCCCTTGTGCGTCGGGCCACCCCGACGCCTTTATGCTACCCGCCATGCAGGCGCTCGAAGAATGCGGCGTGAAACCCGAGATTGTGGTGCATAGCTCCGGAGAAATCGAACTCGCCAAACGAAAACTGATCGATGCCGGCCTGCTCTCGCGGCCCCTCAATTGGATCATCCTCTTTGGTTTGCCCTTCAATTCCGGCCGGACATTACTCTCCGGAACCTGGGTTCCCAATACGCGCGACCTGATCACTCATCTGGTATTGATGATCCAACAGATCCGGGAGATCGACGAGACTTCCGTCATCACCGTGTGCGCCGCCGGAAGGGCGACCCTGTATCTGACGACGCTCGCCACCATGCTCGGTGTCAATATTCGGGTGGGCTTGGAGGACACCATGTGGCGATATCCCAATAGCGATGCGCAATTCGCATCCAACGTCGAGATGTTCCAGAAGGCCAAAACCATCGCCGAGCTGCACGGCCGGACGGTGACGACGGCAGCGGAATATCGCGCAGAACTCGGCGTGCGATATCAGTACCGCAAGGAATAAAGCGGGAATGACCCGGCCACTTAACGGCAAGGTCATCATTGTTACCGGCGCAGCCGGTGGCATCGGTCAGGCCTGCGCGGTGACGCTCGCCGAAGCGGGCGATAGGTGATAGCTGTTGGATGTCTTAGAGACCCAGGGGGAGTGGAATCATGATCAAACTCATCGTTGCCATCAAACGTAAGCAGGGCATGAGTCCAAAGGACTTTCATGCGTATTGGCGGACACATCATGCAACCCTGGTCAAGTCATGCGCGGCATCCCGGCGCTATGTTCGAAAATACGTTCAGTGCCATACACTGGAACAAGAATATCCGGCGGGCGAGCCCGCCTTCGATGGAACGGCGGAGCTGTGGTTCGAATCCGTGGCGGAGAAGGACCGCTTTTTCAGCGACCCTGATTATCTGGCACAGATCCAACCCGATGAAGCGCGATTTTCAGACATGCCGCACTGCATGTTCTTCATGACCGAGGAGCAGCCGATAATTTAGAAAAGGGCGATCACTCGCAGTGTTGCGCCCCTGGGCCTAACGCTGCGGCCCGTAGAGGCCGGTCTCCATGAGTTCTGCTGCAGGGCCCGCGACCTCGGTCAGACGCAAGGTATCAGCGCATTCGAGCAGCCACGCCCAATAGCCTTCCGGCACCTCCTCGGTGGCGCCCCAGTGTGTCGTGCCTTTGGGAACCCACGTCAGGACGCCCGGCGTATTCACGGACCCCCAGGAGCCCGGGCCGCGGAAGTACAGAATGACCTCGTCATAGTCCGCGTTGTCATGGTGCGGGGGACGGCCGACGACTCGCGAACTCAAGGTGAAGAACAGAGAGTGTCGCGTCGGGGTCTCCGCGAATTGCGCGGGAGGACATACGCCGCTCGTCGTGGTCTGTTGTGCGATATGCGTCAGGTTGAGCCTCCACGCCGGGACGGGTCCGCCGAGAGGGGCCGCAAAGGCAAGCGGATCGCCGGCCATGGTATAGCGCGTGACGCCATCAAAGGATTTCAACCGGAGTTCTTTTGCTCCATTGATTGAAGGCTTTGAGGCGTCCGGTCGAATGAGATGACGGGCGAGATCGACGATACCAAACGGCTGTGACGGTGCAATCTTCAGCCGTTCTGGAATTTCCACGATGAGCCGAAGCGTGGACGGGGTGGTTGGTGTTAGCCGGTAACCGACTGATCGAGCGATGTAAACGAAGTCGCCGGGTTCGGCATGCAAGGTGCCAAACGCGGTCACAAAATCGACTTCGCCCTCCTGAATGAAGTGCAGCTCGTCGAATTCGGCATTCTTGCTCACGTAAGGCATCGGTTGCGTCAATGCTGAGGCACTGATGGCCAGGCCGCTGCGCCCGGAAAGGAAGGGCGCCACCATTGCCCGCGGATCTTCGCGATCCGGCAACGGCAACTTGGACAGATCGACGCGATGGGGCGCGTGCGGACCGCTGACATCGAGATATTGATGAACCGAATTCGGCCGAAGCATCGCACAGACATCACCCACAAACCCTTCGCGCGTATGAATGGCGACGCCGACGTCATCGGGTGTCTGTGGCTGAGTTTCGATATTTTTCGCCTCCATTTCATCTCCTCCCGCAGCAGCTGGTATAACTGTATCAACTGGCTTCAACGCGCCGCAGCAACGGCCGGCCATTGAAACGATATCGAATGATACGCGTATGGTATGATATTCCTGGGTTGGGGCGATGTCACTCTTCGTGGTCCTTACCCAAAATCCATTTATTAATTCAAGGGACTCGAGCATGAAGGCGCAGTCAAATATGCAAACCGCAGTGGAACCCTCGCAAGCGCGCAACGAGCCGCAACGAGCGCGAGCTGGCCGTCGTTCGCGTGTCCGTGAGGGTGGAGCAGTCGGCGAGAAAGGGAGCGCCCCGCGCACCGCTGCCTCCATTGACCAGGATCGCCGAGTCTTTGATACCGCCGGCAGAAGCATCCCGTGGGCAATCCGGGACCTCAATCGTCTATTCGCCGCCACCTTGGAGCCGCTGGTCTCGCGCGACGGCGTGACTGTCTGCCATTGGTATTACCTGCGAATCCTGTCTGAATTCGATGGGCTCAATCAACGGGAATTGAGCCAAAAGGTCGGCGTTCACCCAAATACCGCGGTGCCCGCCTTGGATAACATGGAAAAGCACGGACTTGTTAAACGCGTGCGCGATGCGAACGACCGGCGCCGAATGTGTGTCCACCTGACACCCAAGGGGCGACGCCTTCGAGATGAGATGATCCCGGATGTGAGTGCGATGGTGTTTCGGTCCATTGCGAACGTCACGACGGCCGAACTCGACACGTTTTTCAAAGTTGTCAAACGCATGGAAGAGAATCTCGTTGCTGAGGGCGGAGATATCGAGCGCGCAATCGAGTGGTAAGGGTTGCGACCCAGCCGAGTTTATCGCGGTCAGGACGCCCGTTCACACCGCAACGACTCGTGAGATTAAGCTCCGAAGCCAGACGCTTCCCGGGTCTGCATGAAACCGTGCGTGCCAGTGCTGCTTTACAGCGTACGGCGACAACCGGATGGGCGCGGCGAACATCCTGATATTTTCCTGGTCAGCCAGTACCTCACCGAGTCTCCTGGGCACGATGGAGATAAGCTGGGTGCTCGCCACCAATCGCCCGACACCCAAGAAGCTTGGAACACGAAGTACGATACGTCGCTCAATCCTTCGTTTCCTGAACTCTTTATCCACGATGGCATGACCCGTACCTGAAGTGGTCACCACGATGTGGCCTTCGTTGCAGAAGGTTTTGAGATTCAATGCCTCTCCAATGCGGGGATGATTTCTAGCAACCAGGCAGACAAAATCCTGCATGAATAGCGTTTGTTGATAAAAGCCGGCTTCCAGACTTGGCATATACCCCACCGCCAGGTCTGCATGCCCGGACTCCAAGCGATTCGGGCTATCTGCGGTAATGCGCTCGGCCTCAATGTCGATACCCTTCGACAGCCGCCGAAGCTCATTGATGAGTGACGGGAGCACCACGATCTCACTGATGTCCGTCATGCAGATACGGAACTGGCGCCGCGCGCTCGTTGGATTGAAGGCGTGACGCCGGCTTTCCGGCGATGAAAATCGCTCGTGGCAATCGACTATCTCTGGATATACATCCGCTGCGTACGGCGTGGGTTCCATGCCAGTCGAAGTACGCGCAAAAAGCGTATCGCCGAAGTGACGTCGGAGCTTCGCCAATACCCCGCTCGCGCGTGCCTGGGCCATCCCGAGCCGATCGGCAGCCTCGGACACGCTGCGCGTCTTGTAGATCTCGATAAATACACCCAGCCAGTCGATGTCGAGCTTTGCCATGCGTCCAGGTATTTCAAAACGATATGTGCACTATATCTTAATGCATCTTTCCCGCATACGGGCCTCGTCCGACACTACAACAAAGGGGCCAAATGCAGTTCTTCCTCAACGGTTTCAAACTTGGTGATCCGCGAGTCACGGCGGCCATTTCGCCCGCACGCCCGGAGCAGTTCCCAGGGCATGTCGATGTGCTTATCGTTGGCAGCGGACCGACGGGCCTCACGTTAGCATCGCAACTCGCCGCGTCTCCTGACATTGAAACCGTCATCGTCGAGCAGAAGGCAGGGCCTCTACAAATGGGACAGGCCGATGGCATCGCCTGTCGGACGATGGAAATGTTTGAGGCGTTCGGATTCAGCGAACGGGTTTTAAAGGAGTCTTACTGGGTCAATGAAACCAGTTTTTGGAAGCCAGACCCTGCAAAGCGCGAGAACATCATCCGGAGCCGGGTCATTCAAGATGTTGAAGACGGCATTTCTGAGTTCCCGCACGTCATTTTAAATCAAGCCCGGGTTCACGACTTCTTCTTGGAGTTGATGAGTCAGTCACCAAAGTCGCTCGAGCCTCGCTATTCGAGGCGCTTGATCGATTTGCAATGTGATCCTTCATTGGCGATGGACCCTTCAGCCTATCCGATCACTGCGCGCTTCGAGCATGTGGAGGGACCCAACGCAGGGAAAGTCGACGACATTCGCGCGCGCTATGTCGTCGGCTGCGACGGCGCACGAAGCGCCGTCCGGCCTTTCATTCATCGCCCCTTGGAGGGCGCCTCTTCCGGACAGGCTTGGGGGGTCATGGATGTCCTTGCGCTCACCAATTTCCCGGACATCCGCCGCAAAACGGCAATCCACTCGGCCGAGGCGGGCAGCTTGCTCATCATTCCACGGGAGGGAGGATACCTTGTCCGCTTCTATATTGAACTCGACCAACTCGCGAGTGGCCAACGCGCCGCCGAACTACAAGTTACGGCCGAGCAGCTGATCGAGCGAGCGCGGAAGGTCCTCCACCCCTATACGCTGGAGGTAAAGGAAATCGTCTGGTCGTCCATGTACGAGATTGGGCAGCGATTGAGTGCCCGCTTCGATGACCTCGCCGACACCGGTGAAGCCGGCCGGTTTCCACGCTGCTTCATCGCCGGCGATGCATGCCACACGCACAGCCCGAAGGCAGGGCAGGGCATGAATGTGTCGATGCAGGATGCCTTCAACCTTGGCTGGAAGCTCGCAGCGGTGGTCCTGGGTCGCGCAACTCCCAACCTTCTGCGCACTTATTCCGACGAACGGCACGCGGTGGCCAGGGAACTGATCGACTTTGATGAAAAGTTCGCTCAGATGTTTGCCGCTCACCCAGCAGAATCGAGCACCCCGGATGGCAAGGCCGTCGACCCGGCCGACTTCCAGGCCTTCTTCCAGCGCCAAGGTCGATTCACCGCCGGAGTGGCCACTCGTTACGGGACCTCGAAGATCGTCGGGCCCGGCAGCAACCAGCATTTGGCGAAAGGCTTCACGCTTGGCATGCGATTGCACTCCGCTCCGGTGGTGCGCGTTTCGGACGCAAAGCGGACTCATCTCGGGCATACGGTGCGCGCCGATGGACGCTGGCGCATCTTTGCGTTTGCTGACACCGATAGCCCAGCCACTCAATCGTCCCGGCTATGGAGGCTCTGCGATTTCCTCGAACAATCAGCTGATTCACCCGTGCGCAAGTACACGCCGGTTGCAAGCGACATCGACTCCGCCATCGAGGTCATCGCCATCTGTCAGCAGGCGCACGCCGAGGTGTCGATTGAGGCCTTGCCGCCTCTGCTGATTCCTCGAAAGGGCCGTTACGGGTTAATTGATTATGAGAAACTATTTTGTCCCGACGTCGAGCACCGCAACGATATTTTCGACTTGCGCGGCATCGACCGCAAGCGGGGGACACTCGTCATCGTGCGACCCGATCAGCATATTGCCCACGTTCTGCCACTCGACGGACATCACGAGCTTAGCGCTTTCTTCGCTACATTCATGAGATAACCTCTACCTCATTTGGATCGCCCGTGATTTGGTGGCCGGAGGAATTCCCAGGCGATCGTTGATCCCGACGCTTACCCCTCTCGTTGCGACCTACGGTTGCTACCGATCGATACCAACCCGCTAGGGATAAGCGGATTCTTTCTCGAACCGAGATTCGACCTCAGCCCGGGAAATTACGTACGCTCGAACTGCCTCAAGTTCCTGTTCTGAGAATTGTTTTTTGTAGCCGCGCATACCCGCGTTGACAAGTACTCCATCGTAGGCAATCGCTTTCCACGCTGTCGCGTCTGCCAATGCGGGCGAATGGCGCAGATCCGGGACTACGCCACCTCCTTGTAGCTCTTTGGACACTCTGAACTCCTGTGCCTCCAACGTAGATTTGGCATGCGGGGCCTTGACACGATGCAACCATCTCGTATTATACGATATCGTATGATTATTCCAAGCCTGTCACGTGCAATCGATGCACGGTGAGGTCCAGAAATCGCTTTTAGGGGAGAGCCGATGGAGGCAATACAGTCGCGCGGGTGCTGCAAGTTCGGCCGCCCCAAATCAGTCAGCTCATGGCCACATCTCTGAGCTGCTTAGCCGCCCTTTGAGGACACCGTCTATGGCCACAGTCATTTCGACGCCCACATGCCCTGGATTCGACCCATTTGATCAAGCCTACGTGAAAGACCCGCAGGCATGGCTTCACGCCGTGCCTGGAGGCGTCCCGCCGGTCTTCTACTATGAGCCCTTGGACTTTTGGGTGCTGACCCGTCACGCAGACGTTCGATCTGCGTTCACGGATTCAGCCACGATTTCGTCTACCGCTTTCCGTGCGATCCCGGTCCCGCCTTCTTTGCGCTCACAGATCACCGTGGAGCAGGAGCGTATTGCCAATAACATCATAGACAACATCCTCAATATGGACCCGCCGGCACATACACGAACCCGTAAGGCAGCCCAGCAGGCCATTACACGTAAGTTGGTTCTCGCCGCCCATGCGCGTATTGAACGTACCGCCATCGAGTTGATTGAGCGGTTCAAGAGCTTGGGCCACTGCGATCTCATGCAGGATTTTGGCTATCAGCTGACCTTGTCGGTGATCGCGGGAATGCTCAACCTGCCGCCCACCTCGCTCGCTGACATCCGCACGTGGATAAACGATGTCTTCACCTTGATGACACCGATCAACACACGCCGCAACGATGAGGGCACCGTGCACTTGCCCGTGCCGTCTGATCAGCTGGCCGCCTGCTTTAAGCGCATCAACCAAGCCCACGGGTTCTTCATGGCATTGATCGCTGATCGACGCGCACATCCACTCATTGATGATATGACCTCATTGCTCGTCCAAGCCACGGACGACGACGGGGCTCCAGCGTTCTCGTCCGAGAAAATTGTCGCGCATATGGTAGGGCTCACGGCCGCTGGCACCGACACAACCGCCAACTTAATCGGCTCGGCCGTACGCCATCTCAGCAATGACCCCGCCACGCGGAAGAAAGTCCTGGAGGACCCGTTACTCTGGGACAGCGTGATCGAGGAGACCCTCCGGCGCGCGTCCGTCGCCCGGTTGCTACTGCGAGTCACTACGAAGGATACGGAGATCGCCGGCGTGCAAATCGCCGCCGGCTCGTGCGTCGCGCTAAACGTCACTGGCGCGAATTCAGACCCGTCCAAATTTGAAGACCCGCTGCGCTTCGATATTTTTCGCCCGACGAACACTGACCATATCGCCTTCGGCGCGGGAAGACACTTTTGCTTAGGTTCCCCCCTGGCCAGGCCGGAGGCGAAGATTGCCCTGCAGGTACTGTATCGAGAGCTGACTGATCTCTCCGTCGACAATTCACGGCCGATCGCGTTCTCGCCCCTTCTAACCGTGGGTGCGATGCAGACCCTCCCAGTTCAATGGACGCCCTCGAATGGGCCAGCCCATTAGCACAGCACCCGAAGAGGTAGGCATGTCACGCAGCAATCACGGCAGATTCGATGGGCAGGTTGTCCTCGTTACGGGAGCCGCAGAAGGCATCGGCCTTGCGACGGCTGAGCTCTTTGCGACGGAGCGCGCGGTGGTGGTGATGGCGGACCTGAACGCCGATAGATTGGCGAAGTCCGCCCACGAACTGACCGACAGAGGCCTCTCTGTGCGTATGTTCCCGGGTGATCTGTCATTGGAATCGACCGTTGCCACGCTCTTTCGCATGGTGGAAAAGGACTGCGGGAAGCTCGACGTCTTGATAAATCTTGCCTCCATCTACCCGTTCTCACCGATCGAAGACACTACCTTTGAGTCGTGGCACAAAGTCATGGCCGCCAATCTGGATACATCGTTTCTCTGCTGCCGAGAGGCCATACGCATCATGAAGCCGCGGCGCTACGGGCGAATTGTCAATACGTCCTCCGCAACGTTCCATAACGGCCAACCCGGGTTGGCGTCCTACGTCACGAGTAAGGGCGGTGTGATTGGCCTAACTCGGGTACTGGCCTGGGAAGCCGGTGAATTCGGAATTACAGTCAATGTCATTATGCCCGGGCTCATAGGCACTGAGCATGTCTTACGTATGTTCGATGACGAAGCACGCACAGATGCGTTCTTCGCCGATGCGCTGTCAAAACAATGCATCAAACGCGGCGGCCAACCGCTGGACATCGCACACGGCATTGCCTATTTGGCGAGTCAAGAAGCGGGCTTTGTGACAGGCCAGACGCTGCAAGTGGGTGGCGGATTCGGTTTCAGCACGTAGCGCTCGGTTAATTGGCGCCTATTTAGATTGGCGCGCCGTAGTGCAGAGCATCGAGTTCTGGTGCACTCGTTACGCCGAACAGCACTACTGTCGGAAGTATCGAACATGCAGCCCTCAATGCCGGTCTCCGTCGAGGTTTCTATCGAGACGGGTTCAACGAGACCACGAGCAGCAAGGGCGCCGCCGCCGGGCAGCTCGGTGCCGTCGCACCAAGATTGGGGGGCGAGGGTTAGATTCGGATTGCCGCAGGGACGCGGCAACGCAGGCAAGGACGTCTGCGCCCTACATCGCGGAAGGCGACTCGGAGTCGCCCCTCTGAGTCGAGAGCGAGGGCGGGCGAAAGCGAAGCTTTCAGGGCCTCAAGTTGCCAAGAAGCTTCGTCGGTCTCCTGGCGCGTTAGCGCAGAAGGCTATGAAACTAGGAGTAAGGTTTCGTTCGATCCGGAGGAAGGGGGTAGGATAGGTAGCATCGCAGCAACGACACTAGCGAGAAGCGACCTGATCGGGCTCCACGTAAATGGCTAAGCCATTCCCCTTCTTGTGGTAAAGGGTCGCGGAATTGCCAATACCGAAGGCGGTCGCCGAGTGTCCGGAGGCGGTTGCGTTTGCGAACCCCGTGCCGACTGATCCCCCAGCCTGATCTCCAACGCCTTCGAGCAAAATGCCGTTGGCACCGAGTTTGGCTGCTTTGCCTTTCAAGCGCTCCATAACGGCATCCGTCTTTCCCTGCGCGGAGAACGCGAATGCGCCCTTACTGGATGTCTCGAGGTGCTGACCGCGGCCGGGCTTTAAGATCACAGATTGGGATCTTAAAGCGGCCCATTCTTGAGTGGTCAGTTGAAGCATGAAATCATCTGGAAAGCGATCGATGTTGCGCTTGACTGCCTGAACGAGGACTCGGGTTTCCACGCCGTAGAGAGAGGCGCTATTCGTAACTTGATGCCTCACCCATGGAAACCCGGCGCTAACCGGCGTCGGGCGTCCTTGTGAAATGGGTTCGTTAAGATTTACTTAACAGATCGTCAGGTTCTCCGTTTGTTGTGCATTGGCGGGCGGTGCAATCTATTCACCGTTCGATCGATTCAATCAACGGAGAATGCAAATGACGAACCAAATCTATCTCATCGTACGCGTCGCGCAAGGCCTTCTAGCGGTTACCGCTACGGTCGCTTCCGTCCTCGTTTTTCAGTTGTAGCGGACGACGTGCACTCGCATCAGTTTACGCGATGCCGCTCGGCAGATGTCGGTTATGGGATTCCTCATTCGTCTTTAAGTTAGTCAACGGTGGTTTAGGGAGATTGATGATGATGTTCGCCAACAAATTTACAGCGACCTTCAATGCGGGTCCTGAATCCACCGGCAAGCCGCGGCGGACGTGGAGCGCTCATACGGTGGCCGTCGTTGCAAGACTGCGGGCGTTCGCGCCGTATGCGGCGATGGAACTGGTTCTGCCGGGAGGCTCGCTGATGGCGCTTGGGTTGTGGCTTTATCGCAGGCAGAAGAACGCTTGATTGGCGGAATATCCCCGAATGACCGACATTTAGGCAAGTGGCCGATTCGGCCTATCTCTCGTTGACGTTTCCTGTGGATAACTCATTCGATCCATACGCGGCCCGATAATGCGTATGCGACACGTTCCAGGCTCCGAGGCCGTGGCGGACCGCATCGTCCTTGGGATATACAAACTCGCTTCAATCTAAACCGCCGCGCTGTCGACTTGAACAGCAGATGCGGTGTTTGCCTCAAACTTCTTGGCCGCGAGCCTTGGATAACCAATTCGTCAGGATTCGATGCGCCTCGTCTGAATTGATAATGCTGTCGAACGAAGGCTTATGCCACGTAACTTCAACTTGCTCGCCATCCGGATCAAGCAAATATAGTGAGTAGAAATCATCGTGGTCGACGATGAAGTTGTCGATGCCTAAGCTCGTTGCGCGTTTCGCGAATTGATCGACGTTCTCCTTTTCATCGACGCGCAACGCTAAGTGCCTCTCGTAAGGGTCGCTGCTCCGGGGGAGGGGGTCGTGACGAAAGCCGCCCTCAAACTGAAAGAAGGCGATGCAGCTTCCATCTGCCAACTGAAAGAAGCAGTGGATGTAGTTCGATTTCGCCTTTGTCACAACGTCGAAGTCGGCGACGAGAGAGGTGACCATGGGTAATCCCAGGAAATCCTCATAGAACCTGCGGATAGCCTCCATGTCTTTAGTTCGGACAGCGGTGTGCGACACCTGTTGCAAGCGTGCGACGGGTGAATCGGCATCTGACCTTTTGAGTGAGGCAACTGACATATTAAACTCCCCGAGATTGCTGTGCCAACGTTGGCATACTTTAGAACTGGGTGACTTGTGTGTCAAATCATCGATCGATGTTTCGGGTAAATAGACAGGCTGCAAACGGAAAGAGGCCCAATACATGTAAGGGGGCCTGTGTAGCCGCGGCTAAAGCACGCGTTCAGCCTGACAAAGCATCGTGTACGAGCCAGGCATTTGATTTAGCAACTGACTTAAGGCCGCGAGGTTCTTCCGAACTGCCACGTCAAAGTCCGACCTTGTCGGCCACCAAAGCTCCCGGACGCCTATCAGAGGGTCATTTTGTTCCGGCCGTGTCGAGTGCGGCGCCACCGGGACTGGTTGTCCCCCTGGATGCAACTTCTGGTTAGGGATTGCACGCACATGGCGCAAAGCCCCAATCGAGCGTCCTAGGCTCACGTCGTCGGGGCGCCAACGGATTTGTTCGCGACCACTTACAAACTGCATCAGCTTCACGGTGACGGGGCATTCGCGCTCCCGCCACAGAAAATCAGCGCTTCCTCTACGCTCCTCAGGATCCGGCCCGGAGTCAATGACTTCTTCGTCCATGAATGCGAATTGAATGCCATTCATATCGACGAATAGGGGTTCATCGTCAGCGAGATACTTGAGATACGTCGGATGCTGACCCATGCCCCTACAATCTTCGATACTGTCCAGCCACACCTCCGCACAGCCCTCGTACCCATCCTGTGTCACATCCAGGTGGTCACAGTGAATTCGATGGCTCTGCACGTATTGCTGGATGGTCGAGATTTGCTTCCCCCAAGTGCCGTGGGGATGGCGCCAATGATCATGAAAGTAGTCCCCTGTAACAGAGGAATTCTTGGGCAGAAGAGCGAACATCTTTATCCCACTCACGAGTCGATCCTCCTAGGTACTCAAGAAAGTATTCCCGCCCCGGCTAACAGACCGTAAGAAGAATGCCGGGCCCATGGCGCGCTTAGCATGCAGCCACCGCCAAAACCGTTAGAGCACACTGCTTACTCCGTTGTGAATCACAAGCCTTCAATTCCGGGGACAAGTCTAGGCTCGGTGACGATATAGTGGCTCCGTCCACTATCGACGTATTGATCCTCACCGAGTTCTGCTCGAGCAGCCTTCTCGGCACTGATCAAAGCGGCTAGGGAGTCCCTTGAATCAAGCCAGTACTCATCGACACCGCTGAGCACTTCAGACGTGGGAAAGGGGTTCTCGTCGCCAACGACCGATCGATTTTGAATGTAAGCCGTCGCGTGCGATTGTACCTCGCGAGAACTCCCGACTGCCTGCGCATAAGTCTGCTGCCAGAATCCCAAGAACGCCTCAAGTGAGGCGGTGGGAGCCCGCTGGATGAAGCGCAAGAGCTTGATCCGAGGCGTTTTCTCGCGCAGGAAGATGGGTGCCTCCGTCGCGAACGAGATCACGAGGTTGTCGAAGTCGACGAAGCGCTGTTCGTCCACACGAAGCAATTGATAGTCGGGTAGCTGATACGCGGTCTGAAACGTCCGCATGCTGTCGAACCAGATTTCCGAGCAGCCGCGCAATGGAGGGTTCCGACGGGGGAACTCACATGCCGTGTCAAATACGTAGTTTTGGATGTATTTGCGCATGTATATATTGAAAGTCCGGACAGAATTAACCTTCGCGGAGTGGCCCTCCTCGTAACACGTGCGGAATTCAGCCTGAGTGAGGCCGGGTTTGATTCCGAAGGCAACTGATAACTTCATCATAGAGCGACGCTCCCCTCAGAACCGCGCCCGTACCTGCATGCCGTACGTTCTGGGCTGATCAATGTAGGACGCGGCAGGCCCTGGTATGCCACCGGCGCCAGCGGCGGACAGAGTCGCGACGTTTTCCAGGTTTCGGCCCCACAGTCCGAAGTCCCACTTGCCGTTGGCCGACGTGTAGGTTAACGACGCCGTGGTCTTAGTGTAACGGGGCTGGTAGGTATAGGGATCATGTGTATAGAGGGCGTAGTAGCCGGCAGAGATAAGCGAGTCGACCCGCAGCACGAGGCCTGCATCACCAGGCAGCCTAAACGTGTGCTGGCCGCCGAGATTGATTGTGTAGGTAGGCGAATTGGGCAGGGTCGAGTTTGCAAAGTTTCGTCCTGAGAAGTCCACGAATTCCTTGATCTTGGCTTTCAAAATGCCGGCGCCTACCGTCAAGAGATCGTCTCGAGTGAATTGATATTTGGCGGTCAGCTCGTTACCCGTGATTTCTGCGCGCGGAGCGTTGTATTCGATCGTGCCATTGAAGGTCGTAAAAGTTGAGAGCAGGAAGTCCTTGTAGATGTAGTGATAGACCTCGTCGTCAATCTCGAGTCGATTATCGAAGAATCGATTTTTCGTGCCTAGCGTGAAGCCAAGAAGACGTTGCGGTTTCACCTCATTACTGAAGGCCGGTGTGCTGGGGAAAGTATTGTAAGTGCCCTCGTTATAGCCCGTTTGGACGTTGCCATATACGAGGGAGTGCGCCCCTATATCTGCTTCCAGTCCTTCCTTCCAGTCAACTCGCCTCCAGGTGTGATTGAACTCAAAAGGGGTATAGATCGGACTGAAGTCGCCAGTGACAAATCCATTGGTACTGATCGCAGCGCTGTCCGGGGCAGAGAGATGATCCGACGAATAGCGCAAGCCGGCGGTTTCCCGCAGCCACGGAAACACCGAATAAGTGATTTGGGCGTAGGCGGAATAGCTCTGCTGCTTGATGTAGCCGCGATAGCCCGCCAAGTTGGGTCCGACCGTGTACAAGAGATCGCCTAGGGAGTCTAAATAGTAAAGCCCGGTGAGCCAATTTAGCTTTTCGTTGTCATTGCTGGATAGCTTGAGTTCATGGGTTCTTTGGTTCAGCGTAAACTTCCACGGCAAATCCAAACCGTCCACTGGGCGCTGTTCATCGGTGAAAAAGTCCGTCCAGAATGGGATATAGGTCAGCGTTGCCTTCGAAAAATGCCAATTGAACTCCCCTCCCGCCGTTTTGCTACTCGCGTCGGAAAGAGCTTGATAGGTAACTTGTCCTGGGAGACCCGGAGCCAACGGAGGCTTGACTGGCGGTACATACCAGGGATGATCCGGGTCTGGGTAGGGCAGATTTTGCCACGCAGCATTATGAAACTGGTTCTGCCAGTATTGTGCCCAGACGAAGGCGTCGAAGCTTTCGTTGGGCTTCCAGACGGCGGACAGGCGGGCGGCCTCGGAACTCTCAGTGTCGTCGCCGTTTGACTGATAGCCCTCGTGATGTTGAGTGTTGACTGCCAACCGAACAAAGAGGGTATCCCCTAGCGCGCCACCGACCGCCGCGGAAGTGTGAACCAGGCCGTAATTACCGAGTTCCACCGACGCTTCGTTCTCCGCAGCACTCGACGGGCGCTTCGTACGTATTTGAACCGTGCCGCCGACGGAGTTCTTTCCGTACAGCGTTCCTTGAGGACCTGGGAGAACCTCGACGGCCTCGATGTCAAAGAAGGAAGCCGTCGTACCGAAGCGGTTAATGAGGCCCCCATTTACATAGGTGGAGACGGACTCGGAAATCCAAGGAACGCCGAAGTCGGATCCTACCCCGCGCAAAAACAGTTTCGACTCCGTATTTTCGGAGTTGAAACGCGCGGAGGGCACAACGTTGGCGAGTAAAAGCACATTGCTGATACCGAGGTCGACGAGCGTGTCACCACTAACGACGGTGACGGCCACGGGCGCCTTGGCGGCCGACTCAATCTTCTTCTCCGAGGTAACGACGATTTCTGCAAGAGAGTCGTCGTTTGAAACGCCGGTAGCGGCCGCTGGCCCCTCCTCGGCCACAGCTAAGTCGACATTAGCGATGTAGACGACACCGCAAGCGATAAGCGATGCGAACAGCTTCATTGTGATCCCCCCAAAAAGGCAGCCAGAAAAACGTACTGATCGAGTCTTATGGTGCTAACGTTAGCACTACGTTTTCATGATGGCAAGCGAAGCCGCGTCAAAGACTTCAGCGGTTCATGTCGGATCACCTAGTGATGGGCGGATCGCGAGAGCGCTGCGGGAGTCGACGAGTGACGTCGCCTCTGACGTCGGGGTGCTTCAGATCGGCGGGTCGATCCTGCGAGGGAGAGGCGCAGTTTCCGGCACCTGTGCTAGGTGTTTTGCAACAGCCTGCCGGCCAGTTCGCCGGCAGATAGAATTTCGAGGTGGGAGTTGGCTTTGGCGCGTTTGAGAAGGCGCTTCATCGTTGCAAACTTGTCCGGGTCGTTGCCGGACACAAAGGGGTGGAAAATAATTGTAATGATGGCACTCCTTTCGGCTGCCGCATCGAGCTCATCGGCCCATAGGGACTCGAGCTGCAACGGGGACTGCGGTCCGTCGGGGTGCATGAAATACTGGTAATAGTCGATCAACGGCCATTTGAATGGAATGCTGGGAAAGTCTCCCTCCAGAACACTTGGGCCGACGGAGTCGGACCCTTCGTAAGCACTACAGTCGTACTTGATGCCCAGCTTTCGCAAGAGGGGGAGCGTACTTTCTCCTCTCAATCCCCCTGGTGCGCGGAATCCTTCGGGCCTAATATTCAACGCCCTGAACGCAGCAAGGGAATCGATCAGTACCCGTTCCGCTTCGATTGGCGGAAGCGCGTGGAAAGTCTCATGCACCCAGCCATGCAAACCCACTTCATAGCCGAGTTCGGCGATTTTCGAGACTTCGCGTGGGTGATGAAGGGCGTTCCACCCCTCGATGAAAAATGTGGCGCTGACATCAAGTTCCTCGAGCAGGCTGAAGACTCTCGGATAGCCAACGACCAAATCCAACTCATCCCGATCGGGTCCTGGGCGCTTGCCCTGACCCACTTCAATGGCATGTCCCATGTTGTCAAAAGTAAGGCAAAGAACGCCTTTCTTGTTCATTTGAGCTTGGCGGTGGTGGCACGTTCAACGAGGGTAGAGCGCGTCAAAGCCTGGTGGTGCCGTATCCCGTCCCGCTTTCGCCGCAAATTGTTGAGAAACCACAGGCCACACGTGGTCGCCAACTCACGTATTGGCAGCTGTATGGTGGTCAGCCCGCCCCGCCACCATTGAAACCAGGCCGGATCACCAAAGCCGACCACGGACAGCTGGTGCGGGACAGCAATGCCAAGCTTCTCGATCGACTGAATTAGGCCCATCGTGATGTGGACGGAGCTTGTAACCACCGCAGTTGGCGGCTTCGAGGATCGGATCATTCGCTCTGTGGCGGACAAGCCGTACTCCGCGGTGGTGGGTCCAAGCCATTCCGACGCTTGACTCCGTGAAACCTCCATGACGTCAAAAGCGCGTCTGAAACCTCGCACTCGAGCCGCACCGGTCGACAACGCTTCAGGACCTCCAAGGTAGGCTATCCGCCGGTGTCCCAGAGTCAGAAGATATTGCGTGGCCTCACACAACGCAGCCTCATCATCGATCCCAAACCATACATCGCCTAGCGAGCTCACCTGGCGAAGGAGCTGCACGTGAGGTATCCCTTGAAGGATCCTGACGCCTTCGCGTCGCGGTTGCTGACTAGGCACAATGATTACTCCCGAGGCCCGCGCGCCGGCAAGCTCCCTTATGTGGCGGACCTCAATATCGCGATCGTCGTTTGTGATCGACAGCACGAGACGATGGCCTCCGCGATCGCAAGTCTCTGATAAGGCTTGGGCAATCTCCGAATAAAAATCGTTGCGAACATCAGGCAAGATGAGCCCGACAAGGTTGCTTGTACCGCCGCGCATAACGCGAGCGGGCATATTGCCGACATAGCCAACCCGCTCTGCTGCCTTCCGTACCCTTGCCTTGGTCGCTTCGCTGATCCGCGGATCATCGGCCATGGCGCGGCCAATTGTGGAAATGGATACGCCGATTGTCTCCGCAACATCCCGTGCAGTAACCAGCTTCGATTCTTTTGACGGACGCTCATTCATAGATTCCATATGCTACACCCTTGCATGAAGCTGGCCTCTACACGGTTGAGAGGTAGTTGCGCCCTTGCCTCTGGACCTGAATCCTCTCGCCTTTGACTTTCTGCTATCGTTGGCATAGTTTATCGTCTCGTTAGCTCTTATTGTATTTCTTTTAAGCGTGGAAGCGGCCCATCCTGACCTCGACAAATATCGCAAATGATCGTTGAGCAACGCATATACACCTTGAGACCCGGGAAAACGGCGGCGTACCTGGCGCAATACCAGGAAAGAGGTCTCGTGGTCCAATCCCATCATCTCGGACGCCTCATCGGCTATTTCACGTCCGAATATGGTGCGTTGAATCAGATTACCCATCTGTGGGCTTATGAAGATCATGCAGACCGGGCGCGTCGTCGAGCGGCGCTCTTCGCAGATAAGCGATGGTTGGACGTGGTGGAGGTGCTCTACGGAATGATCGACCGTATGGAAAACATGATTCTAACTCCTACTAGCTTTTCCCCGTTACGGTAGCGACGCATTGGTGGAAAGCTTGTGACCAAGCCGAGGGGAGAGTTTGCCGGGGCAGACGTATCGATCCGGCGCGTTGCCTTGCTGGTGGATCACCCTTGGCCCGACCTTGACATCGAAGGAGAGATCTTCGAGGCGGCTGGCATCGAATTAGTTGCCGGCCCAGAAGCTGCGGGTACGCAGGCAGAAGTAGAGGCAATGGTTCGACGCGTAAATCCAGAAGCGATTCTCACGTGCTGGGCCCCTATTTCGGAAAATGCCATCGCATCGTCCAGCAACCTTCAGGTGATCGCGCGACTGGGCGTTGGTCTCGACAATATTGCCATCCATACAGCGTCAAGACGCGGCGCGTGGGTGACAAACGTGCCTGACTACTGCACGTCGGAGGTGTCGGATCATGCAATCGCCCTGATGCTCGCGCACTACCGCGGCGTCTCGCGGCTCGATCGACAGGTGAAGGAAAGCGGATGGTCGCCCAACATAAACGGGCTTGCTCGCATCAGCGATCTGACCGTCGGAATTGTCGGCCTGGGCCGAATAGGGCGCGAGACCGCACGAAAACTCAAATCTTTTGGATGCAAAATCATTGGCGTTTCGCACGGCGCGATCGACGTTGTAGACGTAGCCCCCGTCTCGCTGCTGCAAATGCAGAAGCAGGCGGATGCCATCATTTTGCATCTACCGCTTACCCATGAATCCCGACACCTCGTCAATCGCACGTTCATCGATGAGTGCCATCGCCGGCCGTTGTTAATCAATGTAAGCCGGGGAGGGCTCGTGGACAACGAGGCTCTTCTGGAAGCCTTGAACGATGGGCGGCTGCGAGGGGCGGCGCTAGATGTCGTGGAGGGGGAACCGAATCCTCCTCGAGCCATCCTAGAGCATCCTTCTGTGATTGTGACTCCGCACGTTGCTTTTGGGTCGGACGCCTCTCTCCGCGAACTGAGACGCCGCGCCTGCATCGAAGTCGTTCGAATCCTTAACGGCGACGCCCCGATCAATCCGTGCAATAAGCCTCTCCGTGAGACGACATTCGACGGCGGCGTTTCAAGCGACGTACGGATCGTGCATGGGGCCTCAGGGCCCGAGGTGGTCAAAATTGCGCTGCCCAAGCTCAAGGTAGCCACCGACTGGTTCTCTGACCCGGCTCGCTCGAGCGTAGAAGTGGCCGCAATCGGCATCTTCGCGGAGCTAATCGGCACTGATGCGGTACCTCGGGTGCTGTGGAACCGACCTGAAGAACATGCCTTTGCCATGGAACTGGTAAACCCGCGGCTTCGAAACTGGAAAAAAGACCTGCTCGCCGGACACATCGACCGCCGCACGGCCTCCCGCGCCGGCGAGTTGTTGGGACAAGTCCACTCAAGATCGGGCCGGCGCGAAGATCTCCGCCAGCGTTTTGGTAACACGAGATTCTTCGATGAGCTTCGTCTCGAGCCATTTTTTCTGCGCACGGCCGCAAACAACTCAGAATTGGGTCCTCTGGTGACGAAGGTTGCGGAAGGTATGGCGCGCCGCCGAACTGCACTGGTTCACGGGGACTACAGCCCGAAGAACATCCTCGCCGACGGCGGCGAGGTGGTGATTTTGGATTTTGAGGTTACTCATTGGGGTGATCCACGATTCGACGTGGGGTTTTGCATCTCACATCTTTGCCTCAAAGCGATCCGCGCGGTCGGGACTTCGAAGCGAGCACTCGCGGACTCAATCGAAGGTTTTATCGATGCCTACAGCAAAGAAGGACCAACGGTGTTGGATGAGGATTTCGTTCAAATTATAGGTTGCCTAGTGCTTGCAAGAATTGAGGGAGCGTCCCCGGTCGACTATCTGCAGAGTGCAGATATGCCCAGGGTGCGATCACTCGCTGCCGCGATGATCCGCGAACCTAAACAGTTTGTAGACCGGGCGCCGGTAACTTGGGATTTCGCGTGAAAGTTCCCCCATCAAGTCGAATAGCAAGCGTCCATGCTCGCCAGATTCTCGATTCTCGAGGGCGCCCGACGGTTGAAGCTGACGTGGTGCTGGCGGATGGCTGCCAAGGCCGCGCTTGCGCACCTTCCGGTGCCTCGACTGGCCGATACGAGGCCTTGGAGTTGCGCGACGGCGATCAGTCGAGCTACGAAGGACTGAGCGTTCAAAAGGCAGTTTCTCACGTCAAGAACGAGATTGCCTCGCACGCGGCAGGACTGGACGCGCTTGATCAGGAGGCATTGGATCAGGCGTTGATAGGCCTGGACGGATCAACCTCCCTCACCCGACTGGGCGCCAACGCCGTATTGGCGACCTCCCTGGCGGCGGCCCGCGCAGCTGCGAATTATTGCCGGGAGCCGCTCTATCGTTATATCGCGCGCCTTACCGGCGATGCGATGAGCCTGCCAATGCCCATGACCAATATCTTAAGCGGCGGTGCGCATGCGAGCTGCGGCATGGATTTTCAGGACTATCTCGTCGTTCCCATAGGCGCTTCGAGCTACAGTGAAGCCCTGCACGTTATCTCGCGCGTTCGCGCATCGGCAACCTCGTTGATGCGTCAACGCGGCCTTACGGTGCTCCTTGCTGATGAGGGAGGCTTAAGCCCAGGGTTTCCGAAGGCTACGATGGCGCTTCAGCTCATGGTCGATGCTTTCGAACATGCAAAGCTTCGTCCGGGCGTGGATGTGGCAATCGCGATCGATGTGGCTGCCAGCGAGCTATATCGGGATCAACAGTATGAGTTGCAGGGTGAGGGCAGGACGTTTAGTAGTGAGGAAATGGCCGACTACGTCGTTGCCCTGGGTCGCCAATATCCCGTGGTTTCTATCGAGGATCCGCTTGATCAGGACGATTGGATAGGATGGAAGCGATTCACGTCCGCTATCCCAGACGTTCAAATCGTGGGCGATGACCTATTCGCCACCAACCTTCAGCGGATAACCCTTGGCGTGCAGCGTGGGGTGGCCAATGCCGCGCTCATCAAACTCAATCAGAACGGGACACTTGCCGGGACGCTGCGGGCCATGAAAGCGGCTCGGGACGCGGGCTATGCAACGGTAGTTTCGGCGCGCTCCGGAGAAACTGAGGATACATTCATCGCCGACCTGGCAGTCGGCACTGGCGCTGGGCAAATCAAGATCGGCTCGGTGCGCAGCTCGGAGCGCTTGGCCAAATACAACCAATTGCTGCGTATTGAGGAGGAGTCGAACTTACCTTTCGCCGGAGCATCGGCTCTTTCACCCCACGTTTTAAAAACGACGCCTAAAGCTATAGGAGGTGGCCTTTGAATTACTCGTTTGCCACGCTATCGACCGAGGAAGGCCCCCAACCCGTTGTAAAGCTAGCCGACCAATACTATCCACTTGATCGGCTTGTCTCGGGTCTTGTGATTGACCGCGAGCGTGGGCTGCTCGATCTCTTTCGAGACTGGGAACGCAACGACCGTGCGGTCTCTGAAGCGCTCACCGCGAAACGGCACGAAACGCTTAACCCGCTTTCGGGTGTAAGCGAAGCTAACTTCGACGCACCTCTAAAATTTCCCTCGAAGGTAATATGCACGGGCGTCAATTACTACGATCACTTGCGCGACGACATGAAGGTTCGTGACTTCGATAAATCGAAGCATGACATTCTGTACTTCCTGAAGCACAGTCAAGCCGTTGTCGGTGCCGCGTCAGGAGTCCGTTTCCCTTCGCAAAGTCGCGAGTTGGATTGGGAAGTAGAACTCGTGGTGGTATTCGGGAAACGCGCGAGGCGGGTAAGTGTCGAACGCGCAATGAGCTGTGTTGCCGGTTATTCGATCGGTCTCGACCTTTCCGTGCGAGATTGGCAAATGAATCCCAGGCATTTCAAGCAATTCGATCTTATGGCGGGCAAGTCGTTCGATGATAGTAGCCCGCTCGGTCCATTCATCGTTCCGGCGCGTTTTGTGGACCCTTCGAATATTCCGTTGCGACTGTGGGTAAACGAAGAGCTTAAGCAGAATTCGAGTACGCGTGAAATGATTTGGTCCATCCCCGAGCAGATCGCGCAGCTGAGCCAGCATATGACTATTGAACCGGGTGACGTGCTCTATACCGGGTCGCCAGCGGGTATTGGCTGGATCAAGCGGACGTTTCTGAAAGAGGGGGACCGAGTATCCGCGGAGATCGGCGGGCTAGGTCGCTTAAGCGTAGAGATCATATCGGATCCTGACAAGTCGTCCGCGGTCCTCTTGTAGGCGCACTTCGGCATGTGAGTTAACGAGAAGCCGGCACGCTGAAAGACGCTCAGCTATCGAGAGCGATGTATGCCGCTGATATTCAAGGCTAGGGTTTTGGGGGGAGTTTACGATGTTTTCGGCTGCACGGTGGATTACTTGTCTCGCAATGCTGTCGCTCCTCGTGGGTTCGCTCCGGATCGCGATGGCCGAGGCGCTCCAAGAGTCAGGAATCGATCATAAAGGCTTGAACTGGGCATCAGGCGGACGAGGGTACGATGAACAGCATTTCAGCCCACTCTCCCAGATCGGCGTGAATAATGTCTCTAAATTGGGGCTCGCCTGGTCGCTCGATCTGCCCGGCGAGCACACGCTTGAAGCCACCCCTCTTGAGGTAGATGGCGTGCTCTATTTTTCGGGTCAAATGGCAAAGGTGTATGCCGTCGAGGCGACCACCGGCAAGCTGATCTGGACCTTCGACCCGGAGTCGTACAAAACGCGCCCGGGGCACCAGCGGCTTTTGTTTCCAGCCAATCGCGGCGTTGCTTACTGGGACGGCAACGTCTTCGTAGGTTCTCTCGACGGCCGGCTGATATCACTCGATGCGAAAAGCGGAAGGCTGCGCTGGAGCGTTCAAACACTCGATCCGAATTCGAAGTCTTACATCGCAGGGCAACCCAGGACCTTCGATGGCAAAGTGGTGATTGGAAACGGGGGCGCTGACTATGGCGATCGCGGCTACTTAACTGCCTACGATGCCGCGACCGGTAAGCAACTCTGGCGTGTCTATACGGCCCCCGGGGACCCAAGCAAGGGTTTCGAAAGCGATGCCATGGCGATGGCAGCCAAGACGTGGGGCGGTGAATACTGGAAGACTGGCACTGGCGGAAGCGTCTGGGACGGAATCACTTACGATCCAGAACTTAATCAACTTTACATTGGTTGCGGCAATTCGGGTCCTTATAACCCGGAACTGCGCAGCCCCGGCGGGGGCGACAACCTGTTTCTGGCCTCAATACTAGCCGTGAAGGCGGATACGGGCGCCTACGTCTGGCACTACCAAGTAAATCCGCGCGAGGCTTGGGACTTTAAGGCCACCGCGGGCATGGAACTGACGACCCTCACCATTAATGGTGCTTCCCGCCGGGTGCTCATGCAGAGTCCCACCAACGGTTTCTTCTACGTGATCGACCGAGAAACAGGCAAGCTCCTCTCCGCTGAGAAGATCGGCAAGGTCACATGGGCCTCGCGCATAAACTTGCAGACCGGTCGGCCTGTCGAGGCAGACAATATTCGCTATCAGTCAGGCCCTGTGACGTTCTGGCCAAGCCCCTATGGGACCCACAACTGGCAGCCCATGTCGTACAGCCCCAAGACAAATCTCGTGTACATCCCCTACATGAAAATTGCAGCACGATATGAGAAGTCTGAGCATCCGACTTTCGGTTCGGGAACTTTGTTCTCTATCGTAAAAGTCGACCCCGATGATGGTACTGGTGCGCTTCTAGCCTGGGATCCGGTCGGCCAAAAGCCTAAATGGCGTGTGCCACGAGACAAAATGTGGAATGGCGGCACAGCTGTTACTGCCGGCAATCTCGTGTTTCAAGGGGATGCCGACGGAATTTTCCATGCTCATGACGCTCGGGACGGGAAGGAGCTCTGGCGATACGACGCCAAGTTAGGAATTGTCGGCGCGCCGATCACCTATCAGGTCGCAGATACGCAATTCGTGTCGGTCCTTGTGGGTTTTGGGGGAGCAACGGCGATACAGGGTTCGTTTCTTAGAACGGGCTGGAAATACAATTTGCAGCCCAGGCGGTTGTTGACCTTTGCGCTCAACAAAAGCGCCGCGCTTCCAGATACTGCGCCGCCGGACTTCTCTGTCAAACCAATAGTAGATGCGTCTTTGAAAATCGACCACGACGCCGCGGCACGAGGCGAGGCGTCCTACGCGAAGAGGGCTTGTCTCATATGCCACGGCATTGACCTTAAGTCTCCAGGCGTCCCCGGTCCCGATCTACGTGAATCCGCCATCGCGGCGAATATTACTAGCTTGACCACGGTTCTGAGGACCGGCGCTCTGGAGCAGCACGGGATGCCACGCTTTCCCGAATTGGATGATAGTGAGATCAATTCGCTCTATATGTACATCAGGAAGGGTGCCCTTGATGCGAAGCGCGGGGTGAAGGACGCCGCAAAGACCGACACCCACTTCTAACTATACGGACTAGCGAGGCGGACCGAATCATGCAAGAGAAGTGCGATTCTCAATCAGCGCATCAGGTTGCCAATGGCGTGGCCGACGCCATGCGAACAATGAATGTCGCGGCTCTTGGTCAGTTCTACGCTGATGACATCGTCGTGTGGCACAACTTCGACACCAAGACTCAAAGCAAGCAGGAAAATCTTACTTTTCTAGAGGACTTCTTTACGCGCTGCGCTGGCGTTTTATATGAAAACATCGATCGCCATATAACTGAGTTTGGCTACCTGCAGCAGCACCTTCTCACGATCGCGTTGAAGAGTGGTCGGGCCGTTTCAATCCCCTGCTGTCATATAGTGAAGGTTAAAGATGGTTTGATATGGCGTTTCGATGAGTACTTCGATCCTGCGCCATTTTATCAATTGCTCGCAGCCTAGCGCTTTTTTTACCGGTAAGCGGTAAGTGCACTACGGATCGAAGATTATATGATCAAGATCATCACACTTTTCAGGCGGCGGCCGGGAATATCCCACCAACAGTGCATAGAGTACTGGCGCAGCACGCATGCGCGTCTGGCTCAATCTGACCATGAGTTCTGGTCACGAGTGCGCAAATACACCCAAAACTACATAGTTTCGAGGGGCGGAAGCGGTCCACAGTGGGATGGCGTGGTGGAGTTGTGGTTCGATGATCAATCCAGTGTGGATGCGGCTTTTGGTAGTGCTGAAACGAAGGCGGTCTTGGTTGCCGACCTAAAGAATTTTGTCGACATTGATTCAATGATTTCTGTATCCGCGATAGAACGAACCTTTTATGATGCGACGGAATAGCCCAAGTCTGGATATCACTAGGTCGTGGGAGCGGAACGTAAGTGGGGACGCAGGAGTAACATAGTCGGTCTCTTGGCATTGGAGGGCCACCCCGATGAAATGGACGATCCGGGTCGAGCTGCCCCCCCGACTGGGACGAGCCGACTGCCTACGACATCGGGAACCATCAGCCGGCCAGTCGCGTTTTGTTGCCGGAAGCAGATCGGGTCGACTCTCGAAGAGGCCCAACAGCAGCTACGCCGAGTCTAATCGGAAATGATCAGCAGTCGGCCGCCGTACGAGCACTGTGGCTGCGAGCGGATGGGCGGAAGGGTAGGCCTTCGCGTTGGCGGCAGTGCAGGGAGTGATTGGTAAGGAAATAAGGACGTGAACGATGGAACAGGAAGTCATGAAGGCGATCCCTCGGGCGTCGCGTATCAAGTGGGTCGTTGCCTTTGTCGGCATCGGAATTGTGATGGCCTGGGCCTGGAAGGCCATCGTCGGTCCGGAGCTTCGTGTTATTCGTAACTTGATGCCTCACCCATGGAAACCCGGCGCTAACCGGCGTCGGGCGTCCTCGTGAAATGGGTTCGTTAAGATTTACTTAACAGATCGTCAGGTTCTCCGTTTGTTGTGCATTGGCGGGCGGTGCAATCTATTCACCGTTCGATCGATTCAATCAACGGAGAATGCACATGACGAACCAAATCTATCTCATCGCACGCGTCGCGCAAGGCCTTCTAGCCGTTACCGCTACGGTCGCTTCCGTCCTCGTTTTTCAGTTGTAGCGGACGACGTGCACTCGCATCAGTTTACGCGATGCTGCTCGGCAGATGTCGGTTATGGGATTCCTCATTCGTCTTTAAGTTAGTCAACCGTGATTTAGGGAGATTGATGATGATGTTCGCCAGCGAATTTACAGCGACCTTCAATGCGGGTCCTGAATCCACCGGCAAGCCGCGGCGGACGTGGAGCGGTCATACGGTGGCCGTCGTTGCAAGACTGCGGGCGTTCGCGCCGTATGCGGCGATGGAACTGGTTCTGCCGGGAGGCTCGCTGATGGCGCTTGGGTTGTGGCTTTATCGCAGGCAGAAGAACGCTTGATTGGCGGATGACCGGCGACAATTATAACTGCCGGCCGCGTTGCCTCATCTAGCGAGGCAATGCGGGGTATCGGGCGCCAAATAATCAGACCAAAAGTAAAGGTTGACGATCCTTTCGTCACGGCCGTTCGCCGCATGTTGGGCCGAGGACTCCGCACCTGGTTTGCCGCAACCGGCCAACAGGCAAAGGGCAATCAGTCCAACGGCGAGGCTTGGTCGGCGCATGATTCATCCCTGATGCAGCGTTACTGTTGGTCCATCGGACTGTATATCGGACAATTCGTGAATGCACGGATTTGTGGAATAGGAATCGACGCCGCGGAGCGTGGGAGGCGTGTCCAAGAACGGCTATACAGTGTTTCGGGCCGGTCGAGTACTGGATGGACGGTTTGGCCGGACTTCCGTGACAATGGCTCACCATGGCGCGTAAAGACCGACTTGAGCAACCGAAGGTGCCTCGGGGTCGCGGGACGCTCCCGGACCCGTTCTATTATCTCAACAACTTTCAAACGGTCCTGGCATCGATCGATCGGCGTTACGCGGATCTATTGTCCTCCGAAGAACGGCAATTCATTGCCCAGTTCAGTGCCTTACCGCGAGCGTCCGGCGCACTGCTGGTCCGTATGGTGATGCGCCAGGGGTCATTGTTTCGTCTTAGCCGATTGAGGTATCCAGAAATCGGCGAGACCGCGGCGGCGGTAGCGCCTCTTTTACAGGCTGGTTGGGTCGACGCTAGTCCAGACCTTGAAGTAAACCAGTTGCAGAAACTCCTCACGAAAGCGGAGTTGCTCCGTTATTTTTCCGTGTCGCGCCCGTATCGCACCTTCAACAAGTCAGGCCTCGTCGCTGTCCTGCGTGCCCAGTATCCCGGGTCAAAGCCGTTTCTCGCGTGGTGTCAGGAATCGGGTGATCGTGTTTACCACTTGGTGGTAGCCTCTCTGTGCGAGCGGTTTCGGATGATGTTTTTTGGTAATTTTCGCCAGGACTGGACCGAATTCGTGCTGACTGGTCTTGGCATTTTCGCTTACGAGACAATCCCTGTATCGCTCCAGTCGCTGGCCTTTCGCACGCGCGCGCACGTCGATTCGTTTGAACAGATTTACCGTTGTCGCCAGTGGTTGGATGCCGATTTGGCATTGGATGAGGTCGTTGCTGGTGTTCCACCACGGATAGCCGATTGCGAATGGCTGGAGGAGCGTCGGCAGAAGCTGCTGTTTCAGATTGCCAGAGCCTATGAGCGGTCAGACGAGCGCAGCGCAGCATTGACGGTTTTGTCGGCCTGCACGCATCGCGGCGCACGCCTGCGCACGATCCGGCTCCACGAGCGTGCTCATGAATGGGGTAGGGCGAGGGAACTCTGTCTAAACGCACAGCGGAACCCCGAGAATGAGAGCGAGCGCCAACAGGTCAATCGGCTCTTGCCCCGCCTGAATCGCAAGCTCGGTGTCTGCGGTATTAATCCGCCGGAAAAAGTTGGTATACCCACCTTCGACATGGCGATCGACATGCCGAGCAATGACTACGCAGTGGAATACCTCGTGCGGGATCGTCTTGCGCAACAGTCTCGAGAGAACACCCATATTCACTACGTAGAAAATGCACTCGTCATGTCGCTGTTCGGTCTGATGTTCTGGAAAGCGATTTTCGCTCCGATTCCCGGTGCGTTTTTTCACGATTTTCAATTTGAACCCGCGGATCTTTCGAGTGGGCAGTTTTATGAACGTCGGCAGAGTGAATTTCTCGAGTGCTTCTCGCAGCTAGAATCCGATCGATACAAGTCGACCATTCGGCAATGCTTTGCCGCAAAGGCCGGCATCCAATCGCCGTTTGTCTCGTGGGGAACGTTGAGCAAGCGGCTTCTCGACTGGGCGCTGTGGTGTTTCCCCGCAGCGCATCTGCGACTTTGGTTTGAATGGATCGTGCGGGACATTCAAGCGAACCGAGCGGGATTTCCTGATTTGGTGCAATTTTGGCCGCTGAATCAGCGTTATCGAATGATCGAAGTGAAAGCCCCGGGCGATCGATTGCAAGATAACCAGCGTCGTCTGCTGGAATTCTGTGTCTCACATCAGATGCCGGTCTCAGTGTGCTACGTGCATTGGGCTCCTCTTTGACCGTGCCGGCGGATCTGTATAGGCAATTCGTCATGGCTCGCCGGATCGCAGTGTCGGACGAAGTCTCGGCGTGACTCGCCGATCCAGCTAGCTCAAGCAATCCCGCGTCGCGAGGCCCGGTCGCGACACCACCGGCCATCCCGGCACCGCGATTCCGCGAGCGGTGACGAAACCGCTTTTAGTCGTACTCCGCGCCACGTCCCGAGAGGTGCGAGCCGCCGTGCATCGGGACCTCAAACGGATCAGTGGGATCGATGCTCACCATGCGTCGTTCGGTCGAGCGCGAACAGAAAAACGTCGCAGACGTCGACGAGAATTCGCTGATGGTCCAACCGCCTTCCATCCAGGCGAGCATGGCGGTGATGAATACGTGGGTGAGATTAGCTCCCGCAACCAACGGTCGGGATTCTATGATGGTTCCATGCATGCTGCGCACGACGTACCAGCGGGGCGCAGGCGTTGGGTCAAGAGGATTGAAGGCGACTCGGCGACGGACCATGCTTTGAAAAATACAGCGTGCGTCGATTCCGTGTCCATCCAGTGTTCGGCGACGCGGGACACTGGATGGGAGAGTTTCGTCAGCGCTCGCCGAATCGCGGTGACCCAATTAAATCGGTGCGTAACTCCCTCGGCGGTCGTACTTTTCTTGGCGACGTCAGACTGGGCGTAGGGTTGATCGCGAAAGTGGCCTACGCTTTGCGCCGCCGCCGGGCGAGGTCGGACAACAGTCATTTACAGATCAGTGCATCCATATCTGCCTGCATGCGGCTCTTGTATTCATCCGACCAACGAGCACCGGGTTTTACCTTGGCTTGGTTGCGCGGCTGCGTAACAGGCGGCGCCTTGCCCTCGTTCGAGGTCTTGCGCGCTGCACCCTTGAGCTTGAGCGTGACACGTGATGAGGTGGGGTTAGAAGAGGAGTTCGAAGCGTTCATGCAGTGCTTGGGTACCGAGGGGAATGGGTTAGTCTGTGTGTGTGCCGGAATTGAGCGGGGTTCACACCGGAAACATCAGACTTGAATTGTGAGGGTGGTTTTGTCGTCGGTTATGAAAAGACGGGACAATGGCAGTGGACAGCGCTAAGTTTACCGAAACCGCTGTAGCGCATCCATAATCATCGCTGGAGTTAACGTGAAATTCATGTGGGTCGCTTTGGCCCTTGCTTCTTTGAGCACGCATGCGGGCGAAGCCACGCTGGCAATCGTTGCCGACAAGCAGCGGCTCGTGTTTACGCAGTCTCAGTTGCTGTCCCGACCCGACATTCAGACAATCTCCGTAGCGGAGACCGTCTACAAGCAGCGGTTGACTCAGTTCAAGGCAATTCCGATTGCGAATCTGTTTACGGGATTGACCATCTTGGAGCCCGCGGTGATCCAGTGCAATGGCGCAGACGGCTTCTCAGCGATTCTGGAGAAGACGCGGCTCTTCAGCACGGATCCCAAGACATCGAAGGCATACCTCGCGATCGAGGATCCTAAGCGCCCATGGCCACCTCTTACAGGGAAGACTACGTCAGCCGGGGCATTCTACCTTGTCTGGACCGATCCGCGGGCGTCCTCCATCGGACGGGAGGAATGGCCTTTCCAGATTGCGTCATTCGTGATTCTGTCAGACCCGCACAGCGCGTTTCCGAACATTTACCCTGGCGACGACACGCCACGGAGCGTTCAAAGCGGATTCAAGTCGTTTCAGAAAAATTGCTTTACGTGCCATAAGATGAACGGCAATGGGGCGGGGTCGATTGGGCCCGACTTGAATCTTCCCACGAATCCGACCGAGTACTTCGACGCGAAAGCGCTGGCCTCGCTCATTCGAGATCCGGCGAGCGTGCGGAGCTGGCCGGGCATGGTCATGCGTGGTTTCTCCGAGGCGGCGATTCCAGATGCGGAACTCTCGGATCTGATCGCCTACCTTAGGTACATGAGTAGGCGCAAAAGCAATCCGTGATGGTCCCGCGGCCGAGTGCAGGGTGAGCCGCACGCCGGCGAACGTCGCCACCGCGCGGTTGGCTTCCATCGGACACATAGACTTGAAGAAGGATTGGTGCGGACTCATCCGGCATCGTGTTAGGTTATCCGTTGTGACGAAAACAGCTGTTGATAACCTCGGTCGCCCACTGCCTCATCGCGTGGCTGTTCTCGGCGCTGCGGGTGGACTAGGTCAAGGCATCCTCAGAGCGTGCAAAGCCGAGGGAATCAAGTTCACTGCCATTGTCCGCTCGCGACCGGAGCGCATCACCGAAGTTCCGAGCGGCTCCTGCGTTGCGGTTATCACGTCTCTCACCGATCGGCCCGCTCTCACGGAAGCATTTGCCGGCGCGGACGCCGTGCTCACCGCCCTAGGGCTGACGTCAACGAGCTCGGATCGCTCAGCTTTGCTCTCGGCAAACATGGCTACAATTGAGGAGTCGATGTTAGCTGCCGGCGTCGACCGAATTGTTGTGATCAACACGCTGCTTGCGTCCATGCCGGGCAGGCCCGCGAGCAGGGCATTGCGCTTCTTCTCATGGATGCCGGGCACAACGGGCCGCGGGGCTTCAGAACAACAAGCCGTGGTTGATGCTCTCGGTAGCGGCGCGTTTTCTTCTTTGCGCTGGACGCTCATCCGGGCCGGCCTCAACTCACGGGGAAAGAACGAGCGTCCTGTAGCCTCGGCGGACTGGGGCGGCGCCCTAAACTCTTGGGCACCCGTGTCGTACGAGGCGATGGGTAGATGGATGCTTGAGGAGGTCTCGGCTAACGAGTTTGTCCGCGCAGCACCGCTTGTGTCGCGGCGCCGTCGCGGCTGAGGCGCGCGGTCAAAAGCGGGCGTTAGGAATCGCTCGGGCATTCGCTCATCACTAGCCTGCCCGAAACCGGTCGTTCTCGACCCGCCACAAAGGGGGTCGCTTCGAGACATTTGGCGTACCTTGCTTGGACTTCATGCCGGCTCCGCGATTGGGGTGCGACGCAGCAAGCAAGAGCATTGAGGCTGGGGTCGCGCTAATGCGACAGAGGCCTTTTTTTGGGATTAGGCCTGCAGGCTCAGCAGGGCTTCCACGGGGTGCAGGGAAAAGATCTTGAGCAATAACGCATTGACGCGGAGCAGATTGGCGACCGCTGCTGTCGATGCATCCCGACCTGAAGCCAGATCACCTTCGGCGGTGGACCGCCTACGAGTGCCAAGCATCGGAAGTCATCGTCCTTGCTCACGATAATAAGATCACTGTCCCGCGCGTGCGTCCAGACGGCCTCGTCGCTGGCACCGCGCCGAGGAGTTCGATGTGCGTGCTGCCGGGCCAGTGAGAGGAGAGTTCTCCCACAAGCCGAGGACTCAAGTTCTCATCGAAGAGCAATTTCACGCGGCGGCGTAACTGGCGTAACGACGTTCGCGTTCTGCGGCGTATGCCAAGACGGCGAGTATGTGATGGCGCGTCAGGCTAGGGAAGTCCCTAAGGATCTCATCCTCGCTCATGCCCCCCGCCAGATATTCGAGAACATCGGTGGGCGTGATCCGAGTGCCCGCAATGCAGGGTTTACCACTGCGGACACCGGGAGTGATTTGAATATACTGCTGCCAATTCATGTGTATTCCTGTCTGTGCTTAATGCTTTACCGAGGGGTGAGGATCGTACCTTGAATCATCCAAGGACGGGGCCGTTATCCACCAACGACGTCGGTAGTCCGCGGGCCACTGCCTCTGCTGATTAGTTAACCAGGCGCGTGCAGCGTGTGCGGCACGACGGAGGTAGGACGCTTGTCGCTCCCGCAGCGATGAATTGGCGTCGCGGTCGGAGGCGCCGACGTGACTTGCCGACATGATGGCGATGGCGTGGGCGATCCAGAGCGCACTGCCCCTAATCTTAGGCTCACTGATGTCCCGCAAGGTGCGCAGTGACCGGCGAGGTGGATAGTCGGCGGTCGACATTCTGCGCCTGCGCCCGATCAGACCGTAACCTTCCTGCTCCTCCGCGGCGCTTAAATCTTCAGCGAGCGACGAGGCACGAACCGGCTCGAAATGAGTCAAAGTCCAGGTGGTCAGATCACTGACGATACGCAGGAATTCCGTCGGGGCGAGCGGTCCCCACCACAGCGGATTGGGCGAGAGCCCAGCGAGGGCATTGAAGATCGCACGTTAGATTTCTACAAGGCTTCCCAGTATGAGACAGCGTAGGTTTGATTCGCGGGTGACCCTGAGAGTGCGGTATCGATCCGGCGCTAAATAGTGAGATTCAGTGCGAAGCGTTTCGGCCGACCACTCGGCTCCAAATCTGCGATGACGAGGATTGCGAAGCACCAGCGCCATGCCGTGGTACAGACAGAGCGTGCACCAGGACTGCTGCCAACCGCGACGCCCATAGGGGGTCCGTTGTTCGCGAAGATCGCCCAAACAGCAATGCGGGCAATAGCTCCGGAACGCGCCTTCGGTCAATTCCCAGCCTGTGCTCGAGGGCCACAGTGTGTTGCACGAAGTATCGGGCAGACGCGAGAGTGCCGCGATTTTGCTTCTGACGCCCGGCTCTTGCAGACGCTCGGCGGTATCACGCGCCAGTCTTGGTGACATTGCTGCCACGGGTCCATCGCTCAGGTCGAGCGACGATAACAGAGCGTTCGGCGTCATCCGGTACTCCGCGCCAATTCGCTCAAACCAAGACGCGAGTGACTCGTCGGGCTGCGGCCAAGGACACACCGGCCAGGGTTGCAGAGCGTTCATACCGCCGCAATTCGCAAGCGCTCGCTTACGCGCTCGATATCCGTCTCGACGATTCGCTCACTGCCATCCTCGGTAAATGCGATCGCAACCCTAGTATCGATGAAAGCTTCGCCACCTCGACCAATGCATTGGTACCATACCGCCCACTGTGCTGTCGCTCGGCGGCTCAGTCTTCGAACTTTACGACTGGTTCAACTTTCTGCGCGAATACTTGTGGTCTGGCAGACGTGCGAAGTTCGAACAATCTGTCGATCAGCTCCTCGAGTTGTTTGACCGTACCGCGGCGGCAATTTCGGGCGTCACACCTAATTCGCGCTTATGGTGAAATTTGACGCTGGTGGAATACCTGATGATCCTGCGCGACTTGACGATAGCGCGCTCGATTTCCAGTAGGCACCCGAGGACGGCGGACCGGAGGTTGAAGCGGTACCTTCAAATTCCGATGCCGATTCGCCGCGAGGAAGACTTCCCCCGACGAAAAAAGCGGAAAAAAAGACACGATTAGTGATACAAGGAAGTCGCTAGTAGGAAGCAAGAATGCAGATCGAACGGAAAGGCAGGACATAATTGGCGTTTACTCGCCGTTTCACGAAGCTTTGTTGCTAGGCCGACGTTAAGTTTAATGGCGCGCATCTATCCAGGGAGGGACGAGCATGGATACAAACTTTCTCGAGCTGAAGGTCTACAACGGCTTTGGTGAATTTCATCTGAACCGATTCCGCATTGCGTTCGAGCGACCAAAGAACTTCACCAAAGAGGCACTTGCAAGAGAGTTTGTTGCCAACTTCCCCCGCTACCTTAGGAGCGACGTCGCCAGAGTAGAGATTAATCGGGACCGCACCTTTAACCGCGATCCAACGCTGAAATTCTGGGGCTCTATGACCGTCGTCGGTGGACTTATCGAAATGAATCGTGGTGTTCATCACGACTGGGTCGCTCCGGTGTGGGTTGACGACAGACGCGGCTTCACGGTGCAGACCCTGAAGCGAATGTTTTGGGAGCCGTGGGATGATGTCGCAGCTGCGGTCGGTGGAGCGGCCTTTGGCGCAATCGTCGCGGGTACCCAGGGCGGTGTGTTTGGTGGTACAGCGGGGGTAGACGTGAATCGATTCCATTTTCTAGCTGGTCGGCGCTCGTGGTGCCTCGACACGGCGAAGACCTTCGGTCAGTACACAGGCGACTTCGCAGCCAGATCTAATGAGGACATTCTGATTCTAGAAACTGGAGCCGTCGAGCGTTTTTCGCATCCGGCATTCTTGACCGGTGATTACGTCGCACAGTTCGAACAGCGGATCCCTCCGGTGTGGATGGCAAATCTCGAAAACTTTGTCCGGATGAATGGACTGAAGACCAGGCGCATTACAACGCCTCGCCCCGTGGACCGCGATTGGCGGCTAGGCGGCGTCGGTGCCGTGACAACTCTTAAAAATCGGTTCAAAACCTTAGCAGCCCTTCAGGCAAGTCCGCAACTCCGCGACATGATTGGCCTCTACCCGAAAATACTCCCCGAAGCCTGATGTCAAAAACGCAGTCCGTTAGCGATTCAGACCTGAGGAGATCGGTTTGAGGTTGGCCGAGGGCACGAACTGGTACGCGATGTTGTGAGTCTCACCAATTGCTGTCCAATCCCTTCATTTAACGGTGTCAGTGACACGATTAAAGGGAGTGGAACGTAAGTGGGGGGCGCAGGGATAAGATAGTCGGCCTATTGGCATTGCAGGGCCGCCCCAATGAAATGGACGATCCGCCTTGAGTTGACGCCGGATGGCAACCCGCCAATCACGTACGACATTGGCACGATTACTCGGCCAATCGCCGACTTGTCTTCAGAGGAGATCGGGTTGACTCTCGACGAAGGTCAGCAGCTGCTGGGCCGAGTCCAGGTCCAGATCATTGGCAGCCAGGCGCACGCCTATGCCCTCTGTCGAAGACCTTGCGTGTATTGTGGGAAACCTAAGCGCATTAAGGAGATCCGCACCAAATGCGTTCAAACCGTTTTCGGCGCCTTTCGGTTTCGGGGACACCGGTATAGGTCCTGCGGTTGTCGCGACCATCCTGACGGGTACCGCCAGGACTTCCCGCTCGGTGAAATCATTCCGCGGCGGACAACGCCGGAGGTGCGCTATTTGTTTGCCGCGCTTGGCGCTCGGATGCCGTATCGCGCGGCATCTCGAGTCCTTAAGACCTGCGGTTTCGGCGATATGCGTGCAATCCACAGACCGCCAAGTCCTTGGTAGTTGGTATCGACGACACCTATGTAAAACATCGAGAGCACTTGGGATCGTGCGTTCAGGGAGGAGGGTACTAGGCGCGCGGACAGATGCGGAATTGGCCGTTCAAGTCCGGAGGGTCGCGCATTTTCAAGTCGTAGGCACGGGGAATGCTGCGTCCGGAAGCCGATCAATTCCGTGGCGAATCCTTCGAATGTGCAATTTCATCTGCCGTTCGGCTTTCCTGGCGTCACCCTTTAGAATGGCGGAGGTGATGAGGGAGTAGTCGTTGAATTGATCCTCATTCTCTTTTGCCGTCCAATAGCTCCGGAATTGCATTCTCATTATGTGAATTTGCAGGGTGGGTAGAACCCGCGCTATCTGGTCGTTGCCCCCAATTTGGATTACTGTATCGTAGAAGTGACGTCGTTCGACCAGGTACGAGACGACTCCGCCACCCTGATGAATTTGCTTGAGGTGATCGTAAGCTTCGTGCATCCGTTGCTTATTCCCCTCGACTTGTATCTCATGAGCGGCCAAGTTGGCGGCGAGTCCGGTCAGAACCTCCAATACGTCCAAGAGTTTCTTGGATTCTTCCCGATGCATTGCCCGAATATACGCGCCTCGATGGAGCGTCAGCGTCACGACTCCCTCGGCTGAGAGGCGTTTCAAAGCCTCCCGCACCGGACCGCGGCTAACATTCAGATTGTGAGTGAGGTCGGCTTCGATGAGACGCTGACCGGGTACAAATCGGCCCGCACGAACGCCCTCTGCGATGGCTACCACGATCCGATCGGACGAACTTAAACGAACGGGGTTCTCGGAACGCCTTCCTGAGCTTGGCGCCGCTGCTTTTACCGTGCGACTCTTCACGATCGGATTAACTCGCTTCTTTCGGGTAAGGAGACACTTATCGGATGCACGACTCGAACTCGCCAATATGTCCAGTCAATCAGTTGCACGCCAATGATCCAGAACCTATTACTGTATAACAATAATGTCTGGGCATCTTGATCATTAGTACACGCTCAGCGTACCTGCGTGCGAATGCCCTGGTATCGTAGGACAATAATGTAGAAATATTCGCTGACGATCATGATTATGCTGAACACACCCGAAAAAAATTCGCCGAGCGCAAAGCATGTATTGGTGGTGAATCCGGAGCTGCATTCAAGGCATCGGCCAGGGCTGATTCAAGGCGGCGTCCGCCACCCGGCCTTGCCCTTGCCCCCGCCGTAGCCGGCCTTCACCCGCTGCTTCAACAGGGCAGGGGGGCGAAAGCGCTCTCCGTAGGCTTCCTGCATGATTTCCTGCGCCTGTACGCACAGAGTGGAGGTGACCGCATCCATCAACTCGAAGGGTCCCATGGGATGGCCGAGTCCGAGCCGGCAAGCGATGTCAATATCCTCCGGAGTCGCAACCTGCTCTTCCACCAGGCGCACGGCCTCGATGATGAACGCATGCAGCACCCGATTCACGGCAAAGCCGGCGACGTCCTTCACGAGTATGGGTGTTTTACCCAGATGCCTGCAATGATTCAAGGTGAGTTCGGTCGTTTCATCCGCCGTGCGAAATCCCGGTATGACTTCCACGAGCTTCATTCGGGAGACCGGAGAAAAATAGTGCGTGCCTATGAATTGCGGCTGCCGCGCGGCGCTCAATTTGGACGCCAGAGTCGAGATGGGAATCGTGGACGTGTTGGTGGCAAAAATACAATCGGCGGCGCAGAGCCTGTCGAGTTGTTGCAGAATGCCCGTCTTCACCGATTCATCTTCGAATACCGCTTCGATCACGTAGCCGCAATCGGCAAATAGGCCAAGATCTGTGGTGGGCGCCAATCGGCTCAGCGCCGACGCCTTTTGGTCCGGCGTATAGAACCCGCGGGCAATTCCCCTGTCTATCAGGATGTCGAGGCGCGTAGTGGCTGCGGCAAGTACCTCGTCCGAACGGTCGGCCAGCCGCACGTGATGTCCTGCCATGGCA
Source organism: Steroidobacteraceae bacterium (assembly GCA_036502605.1). Lineage (GTDB taxonomy): Bacteria > Pseudomonadota > Gammaproteobacteria > Steroidobacterales > Steroidobacteraceae > Bog-1198. The sequence goes on along the minus strand of DASXYI010000008.1, from coordinate 320,339 downwards.
TGAACCAGCGCAATCTCCGCTCCCATGAGCCCTGCGCCCACCACGCCGACACGATCGATCCTCATTCCCATGCCACGATCCTCAGCGGCCCGCCCATCGGGCGCGCGTTTCTCGAAACGATTACTGCGTTACGCATTGTCGTCGCCTCGATGAAAGTTCATTTGCCGCGTCAACGCCAACGGCAGCGGCTCGCTATCCCCCCCGCTCAGTGCGGGATCCGTGCCACGGTGCCTTTTCAGCTCGAAGCGCCCAATCTGATTCCGGTGCACTTCATCGGGGCCATCGGCCAGCCGCAGCAACCGGGCCGTCGCGTACGCAGAGGCGAGGAAGTGATCATTGCTGGTACCGCCGCCTCCGAACATTTGGATCGCCCAGTCGATGACTTGGCACGCCATGTTTGGCGCAGCGACCTTGATCATGGCGATTTCGTTGCGGGCGACCTTGTTTCCTACCGTGTCCATCATCCACGCGGCCTTCAGTGTCAATAGACGGCATTGATCGATCATGATTCGCGACTGAGCGACTCGTTCCAGGGTCACGGTTTGCTCGGACAAGGGCTTTCCAAAGGGGAGCCGTCCGTCGGCGCGCCGGCACATTTTCTCCAACACCCGCTCGGCCAGACCGGTTAGCCGCATGCAATGATGGATGCGGCCGGGACCGAGACGACCTTGCGCTATTTCGAATCCCCGCCCTTCGCCGAGCAAGATATTGGCGGCCGGGACGCGCACATTCTCGAAGAGAACCTCGGAGGCTCGATCCGGTACACCGTAGAACCCGAACACCGGGATAGGCCGCACCACGGTTACGCCCGCCGTCCCCTTGGGAATCAGTATCATGGATTGTCGGCGATGAAAGTCTGGATCGGACGGATTCGTCTTGCCCATGAATATGATTATCTTGCAGCGCGGATCGGACGCGCCGGTCGTATACCATTTCCTTCCGTTGACTACATAGGAGTCGCCATCGCGGATGATCGAACTCTCGATATTAGTAGCGTCGCTCGACGCTACATCCGGTTCGGTCATGGCGAACGCAGAGCGGATGGTCCCCGCGAGTAATGGCTCGAGCCACTCCCGCTTTTGTTCGGGCCCACCGTAGCGCTCGATAGTCTCCATGTTGCCGGTATCCGGAGCCGAGCAATTGAATACCTCCGGCGCCAGATGCGAACGGCCCATGATTTCGCACAACGGAGCGTATTCGAAATTGGTGAGGCCGGCGCCGCTTTCGCTGTTGGGCAGAAAGAGATTCCATAGCCCTTCGGAACGCGCTTTTGCCTTCAGCTCTTCAATCACGGGGGCCACTCGCCAGGGGCCAAGGCGCTCGGATTCCCCGTAGAAACGCCGTTCGTTGGGATAGATGTGTTCGGCCATGAACGAGGAAATTCTCTGCCGCAGATCGGCGACTTTCTTCGGCAGCTCAAAATTAATCATGACGTACTCCGATCGATCCCGGCGCGGCCGGGTACTTGTAAGTGATTGCGGAAAAACGGTCTCATAACCGCTCGATCACCGTGGCGTTTGCCATTCCACCGGACTCGCACATTGTCTGGATACCGAAGCGCCCATGATCGCGCTCCAGCGCAGCGACCAAGTTCGCCAGCAAGCGTCCACCCGACCCGCCGACCGGATGACCCAGCGCGATTGCACCGCCGTAGCGGTTTATGCGGGCGGGATCGACATCGAATTCCTTGTTCCACGCCAAAACAACGGAGGCGAAAGCTTCGTTGACTTCGAAGGCGTCTATTTGGCCGAGGTGCAGGCCGGCGCGATTCAACAACTTGCGGGTAGCCGGGATGATGGCCGTCAACATGAGAATAGGGTCATCGCCGATCACGGAGAAGTGGGTGATGGCCGCCCGCGGACGCAGGCCGATCCGATTGGCGACCGCCTCTTCGACGATCAGCGCCGCCGAAGCGCCGTCCGTTACCTGGCTGGAGTTGCCGGCGGTCACGCTCCAGCTGATCTGGGGATATTCCGAGGCGATTGCCGCATCCTCGAAGGCGGGCTTCAAGGCCGAAAGCTTCTCGAGGGTTGTATCCCGCCGTATACCCTCATCATGATCGACGATGCGGAGCCCTTCCGGTCCGAGAAATTGAACCGGGATGATGTCCTGTCCGGAGATTCCGGTGTCTTCGGCGAATCCCGCGCGCCGATGCGACGATAGGGAAAATTCGTCCATCATGCGCCGCGTTATATGCCATCGGGCTGCGATCAGCTCGGCCGAGATTCCTTGACCGACGAAGCCTGTGGGATAAGCGGCTTTTAGCATGACACCCATATTGTCTTTGCCCAAGCGGTTTGCTCTCATGGGCACCGTGCTCATCATTTCCACGCCGCCGGCCACGACCACGTCGTACGCGCCGGCAATCACGCCTTGAGCCGCAAAATCGACGGCTTGCTGTGCCGAGCCACATTTCCTATCCAGCGTCACGGCGGGAACAGTTGCGGGCAGACCCGCGGCCAGCACTGCCTGGCGGCCCACATTGCCGGCTTGCTCGCCGACCTGAATCACGCAACCCGTAATGACGTCTTCGATCAGTTGCGGGTCGATGCTAGTACGTGAGATCAACCCTTTCAATACCTGTGCATAAAGATCGACCGGGTGCATGCCGTGCAGAGCGCCGCCGATTCGGCCTCGGCAAAACGGCGATCGAACGATGTCGACGATTACGGCCCGGCGAGCAGTCACGTGTGCGGTTCCTACCGTCGCAACGTGATCGACAGCTTGCCGGCCTGCAACTGTACGAAGGGCAATTTTGCGATCTGCATGAGGCGACCGACTTGCTCGAGTTCAGGAGAGGAAAAAAACGGGAAATGGCGCCTCAGCGGTCCGGCTTCGCGCATCTTTTGCAGATCCGCTTCGGGCATGAGGGCACGAAGGATCAGTGCATCGTCGTCGTTGGTTCCGTGCCGCTTGCGCAATTCCTCAATGGTGGGCTGCTCCGGTGGATGTGCGATGATCTCCCGAGCCCGCGGACTATTCATGATCCGGTCGAGTACATTCGCGTCGATCGGCGCTACCGGTTCGCCATAAAATCCAGCGGCATATTGAACGATCTCATCCGGTATCACCGCATACCGTTTGCCGTTGACGACATTGAGCACGGACTGAATGCCGACCAGTTGGCTGAAGGGCGTGGCCATTCCGGGATAACCCAGCTCGCGGCGGACGATGGCTACCTCTCGCAGCACGTCGTCGAAGCGATCGCTGATGCCGTGTTGGGCCAATTGAGCTTTCAATGTACCCACCATGCCGCCCGGAATCTGGTGCTGTATGGAGAGCACGTTGTATTCGTTGTGCTGATTCACGGGAAAGCCCGCTGTTTTGCCCACACGTTCGAAATGGGCGGCTACCGGCGCCAACATCGCTTTATCGAGAGCATGGGAGTGGCCCAGGAGCTCGATATTGTTGAGCATGATCTCGGTGGAAGGCACCGATGGGCCATTCGCCATGGGCCGGCTTGCGGTATGCAGGATCGTAACCCCAAGCGGAATGGCGTCCAGGTACGCCTTCGCCGACTGGCCCAGAATGTTATTGGCATGAAACTCGATGGGCTTGCCGCGAGCCTTGGAGACGATCGCCGGCAGCAGCGTGCCCAAACGCTCTTTCTCGAGAACTCCTGCCGTGTCGTAGAGCAATATCGTGTCGACGTCGGAAGAGGCCGCCAGTTTATCGACTTTATCGGCATAGTAAGCATCGGTGTGCACCGGCGACAGGGTAAACATGATGGCGCCTGCCACCTCGGAGCCGAATTCCTTCGCCACCCTGGCGAGGCGCAGCATTTTGTCGATATTGAACAGAACATCGTAGATCCAGAAACTCCGCGCGCCGTGTCGATTGAGCTGCCGCATCCAAGCGTCCATCAAGGAATCCGGCGTCGTGCCGAACGTGACCGATGCGTTGGAGCGCATGCCGCTGCGCAGCGTCGTCTGCGGCATGGCCTCGACCAGCGCGTCCATCATTTGCCATGGATTCTCCCGGCAGTGCCGGATGAGCACTTCAAAGTGGTTCGATCCGGTCAGATCGATGACGCGAAAGCCGGTGCGATCGAGGTAGCTTGCCGCGGGCAATGCCATCCCCGCCTGCAGCCGCATGCCCCACAGGCTTTGCTGGCCGTCGCGAATGGTTTCGTCGAGAAACTCGATTTGAGCCATTGAAACTACCGTCCTTGATGAGATCGAAAGACGGGCAAACCCACGTCTTCGAGCCAGCGGGTATTGGTTCGATTGGAGCGGAAGTCCGCGTGATCGACGATGAAACGTAACAACGGAATATTGGTCGCGATGCCTTCCACGGAAAACGATGCGAGCGCCGCTGCGAGGCGATCGACGGCCTGTTCCCGGGTTGCGCCATGGACGATCAGCTTTGCGATCATGCTGTCGTAAAAAGGTGAAATGAAGGATCCCTCGCCCACGGCCGAGTCGATGCGGACCCCCGCTCCCTGCGGCGGCATCCAGCGCGTTATTCGACCGGGCGAGGGGATGAAGTTGCGTGCCGGATCTTCGGCAATGATGCGTGCCTCGATGGCGTGGCCGCTCATTTTGATGTCGCGCTGATCTAGGCGGCCTAGGCCATTGTTGGCGATCTGGATCTGCATCCGCACCAGATTCTTTCCGGTAATGGCTTCCGATACCGGATGTTCGACCTGGATCCTGGCATTGACTTCCATGAAGAAAAATTCCCGGCGCTCGACGTCGTACAAAAACTCGACGGTACCCGCATTGCGGTAGCAGATCGATGAGAGCAGATCGATGGCGCACGCATGCAGCCGTTCTCGGACTTCTCGAGGCAGGATTTGCGCCGGAGCCTCCTCGATCATCTTTTGATAGCGGCGTTGGATCGAACAATCCCGTTCGCCGAAATGTACGACGGTGCCCTTGCCGTCACCGAGCAACTGAACTTCGATGTGACGTGCGGCTTCTACATAGCGTTCCAGATACAGCGTGCCGTCGCCGAACGCCTCGCGTGCGGTGGTCGCGGCAACGTCGAAGGAGGCGGACAATTCCTCCGAATTGCGGGCAACGACCATTCCACGACCGCCGCCGCCGGCGGAAGCTTTGGTGATGACCGGATAGCCGATGCGGTCTGCCATTTCAAGCGCCTGGGAAACGTCGCCGACCTTCTCGGTTCCGCGGGTGAGGGGGACGTCCGCCGCCCGTGCGACCTCGCGGGCAGACAGCTTGTCTCCGATCTGACGAATGGACTGCGCGGTCGGGCCTACGAATGCAATCCCTTGCTCGTCGCACAATTCGGCAAGTTCGGGCCGTTCGGACAAAAAGCCGTAGCCGGGATGCAGCATCGTGCAGCCGGTGGCCTTGGCCGCGTGCACCGCAATCGCGGCATTGAGATAGGAGTCGCGCGCCGCGGACGGGCCTATCAATACGGTACGGTCGGCCTCGCGTGCGCCGATTCCATCGCGGTCGGCAACCGACACGCCCAAAACGGTTTGCATGCCGAGCGAGTGCGCCGCGCGAATTGCCCGAAGTGCAATCTCGCCGCGGTTGGCGACATACAATCGCCCGGAATTCGTAGCGCGCTCAGCCACGAGGTTCCACCAGGAATAGCGGCTGGTCGAATTCCACCAGCGCTGCGTCGGCGGCATAGATCTCTCGGACGGTACCTTCGACGCCGGCCCGCACGGTAGTAAAAAGCTTCATGACCTCGATGAGGCACACTTCCGTTTCCGCCGTGATCTCGCTACCGATCTCGACGAAAGAAGGAACGCCCGGTTTGGGCGCACGGTAAAACGTGCCCAGGTTCGGCGCATGCACCTGCTTCCAACCGTCGGGCACCGCTCCATTCAACCTCCCGGACGGCAGCGGTAACTCGCTCCTGGCGTTCGGCGGAATCGCAGGCGGTTCGCCGCGCTCGCCCTCGTCTTCGGGGACGCCGCCGACGATTTCGCGATGAGCCGGTGCCGCGTCTTTTCGCAGCACAAGCTCCATGCCCTCCATTCGCAGACGCAGTTCGCGCCAATCGCTGCGTTCGAAGCTTCCGATGAGCGCTTCCAAGTCCTGATCCGGCAACTTCCACATAAATCTCTTCCTTTAACTCTTCGCCGATTGCCGTCGAACGGCGGCAAGGAGTGCGGGCAATCTTGGATAAGTAACGATGATGGCGACGCCTGCCTCTATGGCGGCGTGCACCGCATCGTCGTCGGCGGCGAATACGAGGCCGCGCACGCAGCTGCCCCTGGGCAGCGACGACAGTGCCTCACGGATCGCATCCGGTTCCGCAGCATTGGCGAGGCCGTCGAGGTCGACGACGGAGACTCCCGGCGGCGCAACCGACTCGATTTTGATCGGCGCGCGCTCAACCGCCCAATCGATGAGCTGCAGCAAAACCGGATCGGCTTCCTCGCGGCGCGTTTCCATCGCCAGCTCGCCGTCGTAGACCACACCCGCCTCGCCGTCGACGGTAACCTTGCGGCCGGCAAGCAACCGCAGGCTCGCGGTTCCGCAGCCGACGACGCACGGTCGTCCCAGAGCGCGCGCGACAACGGCCGCGTGCGAGGTCGTGCCGCCCCGCTCGGTGATGGTCGCTCGCGCCGCAATCATGCCATGCACGTCGTTGGGGCTCGTCGTTGTGCGCGCCAGCACCACGCTTTCGCCGTTTTTGGCGCGTGCATCCGCCTCGTCGGCATCCGCGACGACGATGCCGCTTCCGATGCCGGGCGAAGCGCCTTCACCGCTCGCAATGACGCTGGCGCCAGCCGCCGCGTCCTGCGCCAAGTGCGGTCTGAGCAGCAGGCGGATTTGTTCGGCCGACACGCGCTTCAGCGCTTCGCAGGGATCGATGTATCCTTCCTCGACCATTGCGACAGCGATGCACACTGCGGCCTGCGGTGCGCGCTTGGCGGAGCGGGTTTGCAAGAAATACAGTCTTCCGCGTTGGACGGTGAATTCGATGTCTTGAACGTCGCCGTGATATTTCTCGAGCAAGCCGGCTGCACGCAATAATTCATCCATTGCCTCGCCGACGGTCTCGCGCATCTTTTCTAATGGAACCGGCGTATGTGAACCGGAAACGATTTCCTCACCTTGGGCCCGCCGCAGGTATTCTCCGTAAGGGCGGCCCTCTCCGGTCAGCGGGTTTCGACTGAATAGAACGCCCGTTCCCGAGCGGTCGTCCAAATTACCAAATACCATGGATTGCACCGTGACGGCGGTACCCAAGTCGCTCGAGATGTCGTGATGCTTGCGGTAGCGGCGGGCGCGGGGCGAGTTCCATGATTCGAACACCGCACGTATCGCGGTAAAGATCTGGCTCCGCACGTCGGTCGGCACCGGAACGCCTGCCGCGGACGCAATTGCATCTCGCCACGCCGATGGTCCGGCGTCGATGTGAAGAACGGCAGCCGGCAATTTGAGGACGATCCTGGCGTAGAGGTCCAGGAAGCGACGGTGTATGTCCCGGGCAAAGGCCGCATCTTCCCATTCCGCGGCGAGCATCGATTCGGTTTCGTCAGTTACGCCCAGATTGAGTACCGTGTCCATCATGCCCGGCATCGATACGGCGGCGCCGGAGCGCACGGATACCAAGAGAGGACGCGGCCCGCGGCCGAATCGGCGGGAAGTCCGCTCCTCGAGCCAGGCGATGCCCGCATCGATTTCTTCGGCGAGCGCGGCGGGCATACTGCCGGCCGAGAGGTATTCGGCACAGGCCCCTGTGGTGATGACGAAGGCGGGCGGTACGCTCAGGCCGAGCGCGCTCATGCTCGCGATGGACCGTGCCTTGCCTCCGATCATGGCCTTGTCCGGTATGGTTCCACCGTCCAACGCGATCACCCAAGCACCTAGTGGCCGTCCCATTGCCGCTTACGACTCGCTGCGCCGCCGGCCGAGCATTCTCAGCAAGTCTTCATGAAGTTCGAACCAGAGCGTGTGATAGCTTTCGAGCTTCGGGCTGCTCACCCATTGCCGTTCTCCGTTCTCAGCCTTTTCGAGAGCGGACAGCAATTGCGTCCGGTAATAAGCGAAACGAGGAAGCACGCGTTCGAATTGCGACAGCAACGTGTCGGCCCGCTCGTGCAATTCACCGAGACGGTCGATTACTCGCAGGTCATAGTCGGCGTCCGAATGATCGTTGGCCACACGATGTGCTCCGGCATCCACCGTCTGCCAGCTGGTGATGAGCGCTTTAAGCTCGATGTTGATTCTTTCGAAGGCGTCGTACGTCTCGATGAAAGCGGCATTTTCACGCAGGTCCGCGCAGTAACGCGAATATGCGGATTCGAGCGCGACGCGCGCGAGTGGACTCAAGACGTACCTTCCATTCTCTTCGAGCGCGCGGCCGCGCTGCGTCGCTTCGCATAGAAGCGCTGCGGCCTCATTTTCCGGCAGGCCGACGAGTCGGGCGATGTCCGGCGCCCCGGCATGCTTTTTGACCGCCAATCCGTGCAAGACTTGGTGCATTCGGCTCACGATGTACTCACGGGCTTTGCCTCGCCTCCAAAACAGCGTCGCGGACTTTTCTGCGCAGAATCTTGTTTGCGCCGCTCTTCGGCAGTTCCGGCCAGATGTCGATGGATTTGGGACGCTTGAAGTTGGCGAGCCGCGTGCGAGCGAATTCAAGCAATGCCTCTGCGTCGAGATTCGAGCGGCCGGCGACGACGGCGTGCACGCGGTCGCCCCATTTCTCATCCGGGATTCCGACGACCGCCGCCTCAGTGACGCCGTCGTACGCAAGCAGTACTTCCTCGACTTCGCGCGGGTAAACGTTGTAGCCGCCGGAAATCAACATGTCGTTCTTGCGATCGAGAAGATAGAAGAAGCCGTCGGCGTCCATGCGCCCTATGTCGCCGGTATGCAGCCAACCGCTGCGGAAGGCCGCTTCGGTCGCCTCGGGCCGATTCCAGTAATAGGCCATCAATTGCGGACCGCGGCACACGACCTCGCCGATCTCCCCGGCCGGAAGGAGATTGTCGCTTTCGTCCACGATAGCCACGTCGACGCACGTGAATGGTCGGCCGCACGAACCTGTCCGGTCGTGATGTTCGGGCGCCAGATAGGTAATCACCATCGGGCTTTCGGCCTGACCGTAGGTTTGCGCGAAGATGCGTCCGAATCTCGCTTCGGCACGCTGCAGCAACGCCGGCGAAATCGGCGACGCGCCATACGCGATCCGCCGAAAGTGCAAGTTCGCGCGCTCCTGGCCCGGCTGCTCGAGCAGGATGGCCAGCATGGTGGGCACGAGGAATGTAACCGATGCGCGTTCCGATTCCGCCAGGCGGAGAAATTCGGCCGGATCGAATTTTTTCATGACGATCGAGTGCACGCCGCGAACGACCGCGGGAAGGAAAAAAGCTCCCGACGCATGAGCGATCGGTGCCGCGTGCAAGAACCTGTCGCGCGGTCCGATATCCGGCACGAGATCCATGAGGAAAGCCGACAATTCCGCCAATTCTCCGCGGGTGGTCAGCGTGACTGCCTTGGGCTTGCCGGTGGTCCCGCCGGTATATCCCAGCCTCAGAGGGGCATCGAGAGGACGATCGACGGCACAAGGACCCGAGCGGCCCGTCCGTGTCATGGCCGCAACCGTAGGGGGATCGAAGCGGAATTCGACGTCGGCGATATCGTCGGCCGCGTCACAGATCACGGCACGGCATCCGCTGTCGTGGAGTTTGTAGCGATGGTCATCCGCGGTCTCCCGCGTATTGAGGGAAACGCGTACCAAACCCGCTTTCGCGAGGGCATAGTAGGCGACGAGACAGTCGATGCCGTTGGGGAGTAGGACACCGACTCGATCGCCCGCTTGGAGCCCGGTGTCGCAGAACGCGTTGCCGAGGCGATCGGTCAACGAGTCGAACTCCGCAAAGCTGACGACACGCTCCCCTTCCGTCAGACACGGGACATCGCGGTAGTGCAGAGCTGCGCGCCGCATGATGGATCCTATCTGCATCGGACGGCGCTCCCAGCCCTGCAGCGGAAAAAAACGTTTCGCGGATGAAGCATTTTCATTGCCGCCGGCCTGCTTCGAATCCGCGAAGCGTGCGCGAGTGGGCTCGTTCGAGCCGATACAGCTCCTTACAGCGTGGGTCGTCGGGATGATATTTGACCCAGGTTTCGCATAGAAACCGGTAGTCCTCCGAACACACCGCCGGCGTATGGGCCTGCGCTCGGCGGTTGTACTCCTCGAGCGTCAATAGCCCCTGCGTCGTGCGGTAGCGGTCGGCCTTGGGCTCCAGGTGAGATTCGCCGGGCACGATGCCGCCGGAGCTCGGCACAAAATCCTCGCCCGCCAATACGGAATAGGGGAGGGGAGTGAACACGCGAGCGGGCCTGTTGGAATGCTGCATCATCGCGAACGGCGAGATTTGCTGGTTGGGAAGCGACACGGCGCCGACCAGCTCTCCCAGGACGCTGTTGCCGAATTCATCGTTGAGAAGCGGCCGAAACCGGTTCGCTCGAGGGTCGATTTCCAACCAGTCTTCGACTGCGAATATGCCGGCCACGTGCGCCAGATCCTTGATGACGGCGAAGTAAACGATGGCGCCGGCATCGAGCAGCTGCTCGCGCGACCAGCCGGCCATCCGCGTCCACAACTCGTGGGTTGCCGTTTTCAATATGCCGTTGAGCATGCGGAATGTCTCGGTCAGTTCCTCGCGAGAATTCATGCCGACCGGCAGGTACCCTTCCGAGAGCGCATCGGAAGTGTATAAGCCGATTCCCGCGAGTTTGTCGGAAGTGAATGCGGGCTCCGACTCGAAGCTTCCCCAATCGTCGACCAAACTGAAATGACAGTCGCGAACCGCCATCGGCACGGTCAGATTGTTGTATGGCACATTCGCGGCGACGCCGTCGAGCCAAGGGAGCGAGCATTCCGATAGGTCCATGAAATCGCGAACCAGAAGTTCGTGCTGTTCATCGAGTCGATAAGGCCCGGAATTATGCAGGCTGATGCGGCTCTCACAGGAGATCAGAAAGCCATACTGCGACGCCGTCGCCATGAACGTGTGTGCCGCCGCATGCAGCTCATCGCCGGGTTGACAGGGAAACATGTCGGATTTGAATATTTCGAGCCGCCGGTCTGGCAGTATCTGGGCGCGGTGGCCGAATTCGCGATTGGTAATGTGCCCGTCGTTTCGATGCCACGACAGTTGAAAACGCTTCCAGAAATCCATGACGTAGATGACATCTTCGATCGCGTCTTGCGGCCGAAGCAGGCCCATTGACAGCAGCCACTCGCGGCCGAGCAGGTAAAACGACGGCAGGCACCATCCCAGCTGCGAGTTCTGAATCTTGATGCCCATGTTGCGGGCGCGGTCGGCGATTCTCTCGGCCGGCATCCGCGCCTCGATCTTTCGCAGCAGCGAGGGATATCGATAGAAGGCATTCAGATAAGAAAGCATGATGTACGCTGAGACCGGAAATAGCTTCGATCCCTGCACCGTGCGCGTCAGGCACAGCCAGTAGGTCTCGTCGCCGCAGTTCTGCATGAGATTGTTGGTCTCGAGCAATTGCGCATAGGATGGCGGCGAACGCGGATGGCCGTTCGTTTCCTCGAGCTTGCTCATCGGAGCAGTTTCCAGATGCGTGCGGTCATCTCTTCGCCGCGCTGGTAGGCCTCCGCGGTCTTGGCGGTCGCGCTCGTTTCGAGCTCTATCCGATCGCCTTCGCGAATGCCGCTGATTTTCACATTCATGAGGCATGGGATGCCGTATTCGCGCGTCAGGATGCCGAGATGCGAACGCACCGTGCCGCCCGCGCAGATTACGCCCTTGAATTTATCCAAGATAGGCGCGGTCAACGTACCGCCGCTGTCGTCGATGATGGCGATCAGGTCCGGCGGAACGCCGTTTTTCATCAGATCGATGACACGCTCGCTGGTCCGGATGTAGCCGGTGACACCGATGGTATTGGCGCCGTGGCGAACGACGTTGTCGCCTACGCCGTGAAGTTCACGGCCCATGCCGTCGGCGGGGAGAAAGGCCGCCTCCGGATGATCGAAGCTGAACGATGCGCCGACGTCGTCTGCCTGGTCGGCCCTGGCGTAGATTTCCGGGCGGTCGCGCAATGAAAGCATCGATGACCAGGCAAAGCGATGGCCGGTGGCGAGAATTCGATTTTCGATCGCTTCGAAATCGGACTTGGTTATCAGATCGTTGGCCGATTCGAACACGAACTTGCCCCAGTCATGTCCGCTTTCGCCCAGTCGCCGCCTCACCAGATCGCGCACGGAGTTGTGCACGGCTTCAACCAGCACCGATGCCGGAGCCTCGCCGTACCGATCGCCGTCGACATAGAGCTTCGTCATTACCATGACCTCCCTTTCGAATCCGACTAAATAATTGATTCTATGAACTCATCCTTGCCGGAACGCCCGATCCGCGTACTTCTCGAAGGCTTGAGATTATGATGCCTTCAAAACAGGCATAAGACAAGATTGTAGCACGATCTACCAAACGACTAGCCGACGAAAAGCCTCGGAAAGGTAATGGACGGGGCCGTCGAGAATGATCTTGCGGCAATACGAAACTCGATGCAGGATGCGGCGATGAAGACCGCGATTGTGCGACTTGGTCGAATTTATTGAGTCAGCATCTGCCTGTTGGCTGGATACCACGTTGAGCGATTCAGATCCGGAGACACGCATCGGGGTCGCGCGAAGAGCGATGGAAAACTGGGGACGATCAGCAGTCAGCCTATCTAAGGATAGGCGGTGGCACACGCGCATTGCAGTTAGCGTCTCAGGTCAAAGACTAGAAACGCCGGAAGGCTTGAAATAGATGAATAGTTTGCGCTCGAGCGTGGCGATCGCCGGAGTCGGAGAGACGCGGCTTGGAAAAGTGCCCGAGTACGGCTGCCTGCAACTTTATGCACTCGCCGCCAAGCAGGCCATTGATGAAGCGGGATTGACCATCGCCGACATCGACGGTGTCTTGACCATTGACTCGATGGCGGAGCCCTATCGAATACATTGCACGGTGTTGGCCGAGTATATGGGCATCCGTTCCACGTACAGCATGACCTGTTCAAACGGCGGCGCGACAAGTTGTTCAATGGTGGCCCACGCTGCGGCGGCTCTGCACGCCGGCTTATGCAATAACGTGCTCATCGTCACCGCCGACAAACTGGCGACAGGACTAACGCGCGACATGGCGGTGGCAGCTCTTGCGGAGACCGCAGGGCATCCGCAATACGAGCGGCCGTATGGACCGTCAATCCCCTCCATGTATGCGCTCGCGGCCAACCGGCACATGTCTGAGTTTGGAACAACCCCCGAGCAGCTGGCGGAAGTGGCAGTCGTACACCGGCGCCATGCCGGTCTGCACCCCAACGCGCAGGAGCGCTCACCCCTTACACGCGGCGATGTGCTGTCTTCCAAAATGATCGCCTCTCCATTGCGGCTGTTCGATTGCTCGCTCGTGTCCGACGGCGGTGGCGCGCTCGTGATGACGCGCGCTGATAGAGCACGGAATCTAAAAAAGGCGCCGGTATATCTGTTGGGCTGTGGCGAAGGTCATTTCAACGAATACATCCATCAGGCACCGTCGCTGACCTCCTGCGGTGCAGCGGTATCCGGTCCGCTGGCCTTTCGCATGGCGGGGGTGACGCCCGCAGACATCGATGTGGCGATGCTCTACGACTGTTTCACCATCACAGTGCTAATCGAACTGGAGGACCTCGGCTTCTGCGCAAAGGGTGAGGGCGGTCCTTTTGTCGAGAGCGGCGCTATCCAGTTGGGTGGATCACTGCCTGTGAATACTCATGGCGGATTGTTGTCGCATGGGCATCCGGGTCGCCCCGGCGGAGTCTTTCACATCATCGAGGCTGTGCGCCAATTGCGCGGGGAATGTGAGGGGAGGCAGGTGCGCGATGCTGAGATTGCGCTTGTGCACGGCAACGGCGGAATTCTCTCTACACACTCTACAATCATTCTCGGGAGCGCTTGATGCCAGCCACCGAAAGTCGGCCCAGACCGGTGCCGAGGATAACGCAGGACTCGGAAGAGTTCTGGCGCTTTGCGACGCAGGGGAAGCTACTGCTGCGAGGTTGCCGGAAATGCGAGAACGTTTTTTATTACCCGCGCCTGTTGTGCCCGCGCTGCCTATCTGAGGATCTCGACTCGCGAACGGCCGCGGGCAGCGGGACCGTCCACGCATTCTCGATCGTCTATCGAGCGCCGGACGCTTCGTTCCGCGACTCGGTACCCTATGTAGTAGCTATCATAGAGTTGGCTGAAGGGCCCAGAATGCTTAGCAACGTCACCCACTGCGATGTTGATACGGTCAGAATCGGCATGCCGGTCGAATTGTGGTTCGACTCCGTGTCGACCGAAATCTCACTCCCTAAGTTCCGACCTTCTTTGCCAGGTAATACCGACAAGACGGAGAGCATAGGATGAGCAAAGAAAGGGGCTTGTATCTGGAGGACTTTGCGGTGGAGCAGCGATTCGTCACCGCTGCTCGTACCGTGACCGAAGCAGACATCGTCATCTTTACCGGATTGTCGGGAGACTTCAATCCCTTGCACACGGACGAGGAGTTCTGCCGCTCGACTCAATTCGGCACCCGAATTGCTCAAGGTCTGCTAGGTACCTCGATCGCCAGCGGCCTCACCGCACAAACAGGATTGTTAAACGGGACTGCAATAGGCTTTCTCGGCATGACTTGGAAATTCACCGGCGCAATCAAGGCAGGCGACACTATTCATGTTGTCATGACGGTCAGAGAAGCACGTGCCTCGTCGAAGCCCGGGCGGGGCGTTCTGGTGCGGCAAATTGATGTGCTGAATCAGCGCAACGAAGTGGTGCAAACCGGAGAGTGGGCAGTGCTCATCAAGACCCGACCTAGTGTGCCGTCCCGGTAATTCGTGGCGCAGCGCGGCGCGGTGACACCTATCTTGCGATAGCCGGTTCGGCGCCGGGCGGCACGGTGAATTCGCGAATCCACTCAGTTGGCGTCCAACGCGGGGTGTCGCTGCTGCGGCGCAGCACCAGAGCGGCCTATCTTTCGATAGGTGTGGTAGTTTCTAGCAGCAGGGCAGGGTGTACCTCGCGCTGCGAGCCCGACGACGTTCTTGAGGGGGAGCTTTCTGTGGAATTCCTGCGCACCAGGCTGATGCCTATTCCGGCGTATTGCCGGTTACTCGACCGCGTGCGCCTGAATGCCAGATGGCGAGAGTCCCTGCGTCATCGGATAACCTTGGTGCGGGCGCCCACCGGTTTTGGCAAAACACGCCTGATGGCCCAATGGTTCGAAGCGGCGAAGCGGGACGATCAACGCGTGGCCTGGCTTGCGCTGGATGCAAGTGATGTCAGTCCAGAGAACGTACTACGCTACGTCAGCGCGGCGATTGCTGTAGCCGAGAATACAGACAACGCCACGGCGGGCATATTCACCCGGCTGCGCCGTTGTGCCTCAGTTGACGAGATTGTCGGCTCGATAGTCAATCATCTGGTTCGTGCGACCGGAACACTCCTCCTGTTCATTGATGATGTACATGATCTCAATGCCGCAGGCATGGCCGCCTTATGGCAACTGATTGAGCAGGTTCCCGAGTCGGTTCACTTCGTTCTCGCAAGTCAGTTCAAGCTCGCCGTACCGTTAGCCCGCTTGCGCTTGGATGGCGAGTTGGCCGAACTGGGCGCCACGGATTTGGCTTTCACTCCCGATGAAGTGCGGCACTACCTTGCCTCCTACGCTGAGGAGATTCAGAAGGGCGTCAGCTGGGGAGAAATTGTCGATCGAACAGGTGGCTGGGCGGCGTCGCTGGCGATGTTCGAGCGCGTTGCCGCCAGTAAGGGGGTAAGTGCGGCGGTCGATGCAATCGCCGGTGATAAAAGTTGGTTGACCGAATTCTTCAGCCAGGAAGTGTTCGACCGACAAAGCGGTGAAATGCAGAGCTTCCTCCTCAGGACCTCCTCGTTGAGTGATTTGATTCCTGAGCTTTGTGATGCGGTCACGGGCGCCGGCAACGGCCGGCGCATGTTGGCAGAAGCAGATGCCAAAGGAATCTTCGTTCTAAACGTTGATGATGGCAATGGTGGGGACAGTGGTTATCGCTACCACCGTCTGTTTGCTGAGTTTTTGCAATGGCGGATTGCCATCGTCGAGCCAAGAATCGTGCCCGATCTGTATCAGCGTGCTGGTGATTGGTTCACAGCCAACGGGGCACATCAGGAAGCCATAGCATGTGCGCTCAAGGCCGGCCAGGTTATCCACGCCGCGGAACTTCTCGAGCGACGGTGCCAGCAATTGACGTACGCGGACCGTGTACATGCGATTTCTCGATTCGCGACGCAGATTCCCTGGAATACTTTGCGCCGGTTCCCTGGTGTGTTGCTGACATTGGCTTGGCGCGCCACTCGCAGCCACCGTTTCGAAGAGGCGGCGGAATATATTGAGGCTTCTCGACTGCGGCTAATTGAACTGGAAAGTTCCCGGGAGTATCCGGCCAAGGATCTGCATCGGCTGCAGTATGTGCAGATGCATCGCGAAATGGTCTTGGCTGCTGCACGGGATGACATGGTGCTCGTTGAGATGCTTTGCCAGCGCCTAACCGATGACTATCCCGACGAGCAGCACCCCTACCTGAAGGGCAATACTTATTCGCATTTGCTCCAAGCACATCGCGAGCAATACAAACTAGTAGAACTGGAACGAATTTCCGCGACGGCACAGGGCATGTTAAAGCGCTCGACATATTGCCTGGCCGAAGTGGGTCTACAAGCTGCCATCGGGCCATCCCTCTTCTTGCTCGGAAGAGCTAACGATGCGCGACGGGTGCTGGAGCAGGGACGAGAGGAAGCCCTGCATTACAGCGGTGCGAACTCGGCGACGCGTGCCGTGTGTTCCGCGCCTTTGGGCGAGATGCTTTACGAGAATAATGAAATCGAGCGAGCAGATGAGTTGATCCAGGAAGCTCTGCCGTTGGTTCGCAAGTATGGCTTTATTGAGCAGTTGCAGGTTTCATTCATCACCGCAGCGCGGATCTGTTCGGCTCGAAACGACTTATCCGGCGCGTTCGCGGGGCTGGATGAAGGCATGGCCATCGCCATCGAAAGGGACTTCAGGCGTCTGCGCCTGGCGGTGCTTAACGAGCGTGTGCGTTTGCTGATCCAGAATGGAAATGTTGACGAAGCGGTTCGATGCGCGGCGAGCCACGGCGTAGCGCTATCGCAGCCCGTGCATATGCCCAAAGACTTCAAGACAACGAGCGATGAGTTGCGAGCGTTGATCTGGGTACGTCTCGCACAGGCAAACGGGCAATTCAGCGAGGCGTTGCTCGCGGCGCGGCACTGGCACAATTTCTGTTCGGCGCGCGGCGCCATCCGCTCACTCGTCCGGTGGAGCATTCTGATAGCGCAGCTGCATCTGCTTGTTTCCGACCAACGGCCTGCGCAGCGCGCACTGCGCGAGGCTCTCCTGCACGGTGCCACGACGCGCACGCTGCGCACCTTTGTCGATGAGGGGCCTTTGCTCCGCGTGCTGTTGTGCGCTTCGAACGGGGATTTGGCCATCAATGGAGCGCCGCTTCCGGCTGACGCCCTTGCGCTGGAGTTAATGAAGATTTTCGGGATGGTAGGTGCGCAGACGCCGCTCGAGTCGTCCAAGTGCGGCTCCGTCATGGTAGCTGCTCTAGGCAACAAGGAGCGCGAGGTCCTCAGTCTCGTAGCAATTGGCTTGAGTAATCGCGAAGTGGCTGAGCGTTTGGGAATGACCGAAGGTACGGTGAAGTGGTACATGCAGCAGGTATACGACAAGGTTGGAACCCGGCGACGATATCAGGCTGTCAAGACCGCTCGTCAGTATGGATTGATCTCCGCCTGATCACGAGGTGTCGAGTAAGGTGGTTGCTGCCTGCCGGGTATTCCCAACTGAGCGACGAAATCATCGCACGCGAATGGCCGGTCACGTCGCAAACAGTCGGCTGCGCCCGCCATCCTTGCTGGCCGGCGCATGAAGCGGACAGGCCATGATCGTTCAAAACCGCGGTTCTGCGAACTTGGGTTTGCGCTTTTCGAGAAAGGCAGCGATTCCTTCCCGAGTATCCGCAGTGCTCTGAAGGAGGGTCAACGCCTCTACCGAGTAATCGAACTCGCCGCTAGTGGTACCCAGATTGACCAGCTTCTTGCCCACCGCGTGAGCGAGAGAGGAGTTATCCGCGATCCGCAGCGCCAGCGACATGGCTTCGTCCATCAAGCGCGAGTGCGGAACGACACGTTGGACCAGACCGATTCGCAAAGCCTCCGCCGCATCGATCTTTTCCCCCGCCATGACCAACAACTTTGTCATATGCCGGCCGATAACCTGCGGCGCACGCACGACGCCGTAGCCGGGTACCAGGCCGATTTGGGCTTCGGGCATGCCGAAACGCGCTTGATCGGAGGCAATCACGATGTCGCAGGCTAGAGTCAGTTCGCAGCCGCCGCCCAGCGCCCATCCATTGACTGCGGCGATAACAGGCAGCTGGCAGTTCTCCACCGCAGCGAACGTTGCCATCGCATCGCGCTGAAAGTGCCGCTTTTGCTCGAGCGTGACAAGTTCCGCGAATCCACCTATATCGCCCCCAGCTGAGAACGCCCGCTCCCCAGCGCCGGTGATGAGGATCACGCGCGTGGTTCCGTTGCTTTCGAGCCGTTGCAGGGCCGTACGGAAGTTTGCCCAGATCGAGGCATCAAGCGCGTTGAGTTTGTCGGGCCGATTTAACGTAATGATCGCCAGCGGTCCCTGTAGTGCGACTTGCAGATGGTCGAATTCGAATCCGCTGTCGGAGTTAGGATGCGCAGTCATCGGTGTTTCTTAATCCGCGTGAGGTTGGCGTCTGAGCTCAGAAAGAGCGGGGCAGCCCTAGGCTTTCGCCGATATAGTTGAGACACATTTCGGTGGTGATCGGTCCGATCCGGAACAGTCGTGCGTCGCGCCAGTAGCGCTGCATGTTGTATTCCTCGGCGTAACCGTAGCCCCCGAGGATCTGGATGCCATCATCGGCGCCGCTGACTGCGTACTCCGCCGCCAAGCACTTGGCCATGGTGGATTCGACGCCGCAAGGCCGACCTTCGTTGAGCATTGTTGCCGCGCGATAGGTATGTAGCCGTGAGGTTTCGAGGTTCATGGCCATGTTGGCGATCTTGTGTTGGATTGCCTGCATCGAGCCAATCGGACGACCGAACGCGTGTCGCCCCTTGGCATAGGCGATCGCGTCTTCTAGTACGCCCTTGAGCATGCCCATACACATCGCGGCAGTCATGATGCGTTCGCTATTCAGCGAACCGACGGTCTGTGCCCATCCGTTGTCCACTTCACCGATCACGTTACCAGCGGGCACAAACACATCTTCGAACTGCACCTCGCAAGAGCCGAGCGAACGCAGGCCGAGTTTGGGAATGGGACGCGCGACAATGCCTTTGGATTTGGCATCGACGAGGAACACGGTGAGTCCGCGCGAGGGTTTGTCATGATCCGAGCTACGCGCCAATACGAGTAGATAGTTGGCGACATGGGCAATGGTGGACCAGATTTTTGTGCCGTTGAGTACGTAGCCATCCTGTACGGCACGCGCACGTGTGCGCATAGCGCGTAGCACGTCCGTGCCACCGCCAGGCTCGGTCATGGCGAAGGCAAAAAGTAGCTTGCCAGCGGCAATTTTCGGAAGAAATTCATCGCGTTGGGCCTGGGTGCCGTGCGTGGCAATTGCTTTGATTCCGGACCAGGCTTGCAAATGCCAAAGCACTGACAGGCCGGCGAGCGTGCGTGCGAGTTCCTCGCAAACGATGACTTGATCGATGACATCGCCACCCTGGCCGCCGTACTGCTCACTGACCCCGATGCCATAGAGGCCTGCATCCGCGATTTTCCGCTGCAGTACCCAAGGAAACTCATGTGCGGCCTCCATGTCGCGGGCCAGATTCTTGGGACATTCGAGTTCGGTGAACTTGTGCACCATCTCGCGGAGCATCTGTTGCTCTTCGGTGAATTCGAAGTTCAAGCCCTGCCGGCTGCTGGTCTCTGTGCTCATGGGTATCCCGTCTAGTGGGCGGCTTGCAATTCTTGAATCAACTGCTCACGCAATTTGTTGCGCTGGATCTTGGTGGCCGACATAGGCCACTCCGTGACGAAACGGATGAAGCGGGGAACTTTGAAAGAGGCGATTCGGCCCCGGCAGAAAGAGATCAGCTCTGCTTCGCCGACTGTAGCCCCTGCTTGCAACTCGACAAAGGCAGCAACTACTTCGATGAGACGCGAATCGGGAATGCCGACTACCTGAACCAGCTTTACTGCCGGATGTGTACTCAGATAGGACTCCACTTCGCTCGGGGCGACATTCTCGCCGCCAATCTTCAACATGTCCTTGATTCGACCCTGAAACAACAGCATCCCGCGTTCGTCTAGCGTGCCGACGTCGCCGGTGAGCACCCAACCGTCGGCGTCGATGGTCGCAGCGGTCTTGTCAGGGTCGTTGTAGTAGCCACTGAAGACATTGTAGCCCCGATAGATGATTTCGCCGGGCGTCCCAGGCGGCAATTCAGCTCTAGTTTGGGGGTCGACTACGCGCAAATCGTTGCCGGGCAGGGGGTCGCCACACGTGGTCAATCGCTCCTCGGCCGAGTCGCTGGGCGAGTTCATCGTAACCGGGCCGCCTTCGGTCGAGCCGTAGGTGGTGATATGAATTGCGTGGGGAATGGCGGCTGCCATTTGACGGAGCGTGTCTGGGGGTGCCACGTTCAGCCAAACACGCACGGCACCGAGGTCAGTGTTGGCGAAATCGGGATGGCTGATCAGCGCTTGAGTTATCGGAGGGTAAGTAGGATAGAGCAGGGTCGCGCGCTCCCGGGCGATGATCCGCAGCGCGCGTCCCGGGTCGAACCAACTGTCGGTGACAAAGGTTGCACCGTGACCGATGACGAACATGAGCGGTCCAAGGCCGGCGATATGAAAGAGCGGACAGGGGTTCCAGAAGCGGTCATCTGGCCGAATTCCCCAGCGCCTTCCCACCATCATCCAGGCTCGTACAAACGCTTCGTGAGTCAGGATAGCGCCACGTGGATTGGCGGTTGTGCCTGAGGTGTAGATAATTGCCGCTACGTCTCGTATCGCCACCCCTTCGCACCAGCGAATCAGTCGTTTCAGATCTGCTCGTTCCGCCCAGGAGTTAAATTGGCGCTGGCCGAGCACACCCGGTCGGTCATCTGCGCCGAACAGAACAACCCGGCGCAAGATGGGTGCGGAGGAAAGCCTCAATGCAGTCGGATCGTCCGCCTGGTTGAGCCCTGGGAATGCCTCCTGCAGTACTGCGACGAAGTCGATATAGTCAACGTTCCGAGCGGTGGTGAGAATTGCAGACAATTCCGCATCGCGGGTCAGGAATGCAATTTCACTTGAGCGGTAGCGGGCATTGATCGGCACCACCACCGCGCCCAGCAGGGAGATCCCGAACAGGGTCGCGACTAACTCGGGGCTGTTGTGCATCAACACGCCGATCTTTTGCCGTGGGCGTATACCCAAGGCCGCGAGTGAGCGCGCGATTTGCCATGAGCGATCGGCAAGCTCGGCATAGCTGATGCGCTCGTCGAGGTGCACTAAGGCATGAGCGGTGGGCCATTGTTCGGCGCCGGCGAGCAGCAGATCTCCCATCGTGCGTGACACCAGCGGCCGCGATTCGGGGAGGGGAGCCTCCAAGCCAGCCCGGGGGGTGGGATAAGCATTCTGCATGGCAAATTTCCTGATATCCGAACGAAGCTGCAGCACGTGCATCGCAGCTTCCGGCCCTGAAAGTACCTCCCCGCAAACGATCACATAACTATCGAACGATACGCTCAATCAGCCTCGCAACCACCCGGCGCTCAACCTACGACACAGGAGGCAGCCAATGAATTCCCAGTGGCGTGACAAGGATAGGCTTTACAGTGATTCCAGGTGCCCCACCTTTAGATAGGTGGAATGAGCGCGCAGCAACCCTTCGCTGATCATCCGGCCCAATCCGTTGACGCCGCCGGTGACCAGCGCGATTTTTCCTTCGATGTCGAACAATGAATTGAGAGAGTTCATCATCGAGCGGAGTCAGATTCGGACAACAACTTTGCCAAGTCCGTGAGAGGTCTCAAGGTACTGCAGCGCCGCTACCGCGTCGTCGAGTTTGAAACTGCGATCGATCTCAGGTCGAATGGCATGACGGCCGATAAAGTCGAGTACGGCGCGAAACTCCTCGAGAGTGCCGACGTTGGTTCCTGTAATTGTTATATTCTTGATGAACAATTCAGGCACGTTGATATTGACGTCCACGCCCGCGGTTGAACCATAGAACACCACGCGCGCACCTCGTCGAAGCGCGCGGCAGTAGTTCGGGTAGCCCGCTGCGGGGGCACCGTCGACTACAACGTCGAGTCGGACGGCCGCCACCGCCTTGCGCCAATTCGAGTCGCGATAGTTAAAACCGCCTCGCGCTCCTAGTTCGGCTGCACGCGCGAGGGTCCCGTCCGAACCGCTTGTGACATAGACTTCCGCCCCCATCGCTAGCGCGAGCTTAAGCGCAGACATCGCGACGCCGCCGCCGACCCCGGTAAGCAGCAAAGTCTCTCCCTGTTTCAGGTGGGCCTTGGTCGTTAATGCGCGCCACGCCGTCAACATGGCCAGTGGGAGTGCCGCAGCCTCTTCAAAATTCAGATGTGAGGGTTTCGGCGGTACATGGGCAGCTGGGACACAAATCGCCTCGGCCAGCGTGCCCGCGCCCGGCATGCCGAGCAAGCCGAAGCCAGCGGCGGGTAGGAGGGGGTCGGGGCCCCAGTTATCCAAGCCGGGATATAGCACTACCTCGCTCCCGACCAGCGAGGCGTCTACGCCATCCCCGACCGCATCGACGATCCCGGCGCCGTCACAGCCGAGCGTCGCCGGCAATTGCATGCCTGGATATTGGCCCCGTACGATCCACAGTTCGCGATGGTTGAGCGAGGCGGCCTTTAGCGCGACACGCACTTGTCCCGGCCCAGGAGCAGGCGGCTCGAGGGTGGTCAGCCTTGCACTTTGTGTACCTTCCGGCGTATCGAGACGCAGAGCTTTCATGGGTGCCTATTTCCGCTTTCCAGTTTCGCTGGCTCAGGATTCGAAAGGATCAATCCAGCGGCAGAGGCTGCCTGCCACGTCGACGCGACGGCCGATGAAGAAATCGTTTTCGAACATGAAGCGCGCCGCGCCAACTACTGCGACGGCATTTCTTGCGGACGCGCCGCATTGTTCCTAACTCGAAAATTGCATTGAAGGCATCGGCCTCGATGAGCTCACCTATCGGAAGATAGCAACAGGGCCGGCCTAGCCCGCCTTTGCGAGAGGCCGTGGCCAGACGGGGCGCCTCAGTTGATTCATTGGTTGTTCGCTGCTAGCTTATGCGTAGACTACCAATCGGATGGTTGATAGAGACGATCGAATGGTTGATCAAAAGGGGAGAGCAAACCGATGAAACGGCAAATCAAATTGCTTTGCGGGGCGGCATTTTCAGTTTGCTCTATGGCAAAGTGAGCGGGCGTGGGGATGTGGCAAGGTCCGGCGCGGCTGGCAAAACAAACAAACGGTTGATGGGGGAAATGATGAAGCTTCGAAACACACTGCTTTGCGGCGTAGCGTTTTCGGCCTGTGTTGGGGTTGCGAGCAATGCCGCGGATGAGGCCGCGCCAGCGGCCCCCGCGCTCGAGGGGCAGAGGTTCGAGGAGATCGTGGTCACGGCGCGGCGGCGCTCAGAGGCGCTGCAAGACGTGCCGATCTCTATCCAGGCGTTCAACCAGGACCAACTTTGGGCCGCTTCGATCTCCACCGCGATGGACCTGCAGACGCGGGTTCCGGGCCTGACCGTCGCCGCTGGGGCGGGCAACCCAGGGCAGCCACAGTTCGCCATTCGCGGCCGGGGTCTAAACTACGGCGCCGCCTCCGGAGCGGTCGAGACCTATTTCGCCGACGTCCCCTTGAGCCCGCCTTTCGGGCAGCCGACACTGCCTCCGCAATTCTTCGACCTGCAAAACTTGCAGATTCTGAAAGGGCCCCAGGGCACCTTGTTCGGGCGAAGCACGACGGGGGGCGCGGTGCTATTGGTGCCGGCTGCGCCGAGCGATCAATTTGGTGGTTACGCACGCGTGCAGGGCGGCAACTACGGTAACGTTCAGCTTGAGGGCGCGATCAACCTGCCGCTCGTCAAAGGTAGGGCCGACCTGCGCCTCGCGGGGTTCTACTGGCATCGGGACGGCTACAGCCGCACCTTCGGTGGGAATATTCAGGCGAACACTGGTCCTGGCACGGGCGTGCCGGCGATAATCTTGCCCGCACAAGACTACAACAATCAGGACGTTCAGGAGTTCCGCGCGACACTGTTGCTGACTCCGACTGACCAACTGACCAACTCGACGATATTCACCTTCCATAGGGATACGAATATCAGTTCTGCCGGCGCTGGTTTGTTTGCAAACGCGTTCGGCCAGATTCCTGGAGTGCCGCTGAACGCCGCTGTGCCCGCGTCAGGCTATAATACCCTGCGTTCCGCTACTGATATGCCGTTGGGCGGAAATCCGCCGCAAGAGATATGGGCGATTATAAACACCACGACCTTTGGGATCACGGACAATTTAGCGCTGAAGAATATCTTCGGATATATCAACTCAGCGGGCCCGGGAAACAATGGCACGGACGCCGATGGTTCGACAGCTAGCACAATCGACCTTTGGGGCCTTCCGCGATCGCTTCGGAATTACCAGACGACCAATGAAATTCAGCTTCAAGGTCACAATTTCAACAACCGTTTTGAGTGGATCCTGGGCGGCCTGCTCGACCGGAGCCGCGAGCCGAGGGGCCCCAATGATATCAATTACGGCGGTCTCCGGCCCGTCGCGGGCGGATGGTCGGCGACCTTCGCAGGCAACGATATTACATCCCATGGGTTATTCGGATCGGCGACCTTCAAGCTGACTGATCGAGTCAGTGTGACCGCCGGCTACCGGCGTGCTTGGAACACCATCGAGCAAACCCTCGCGAGCGGGGCCACGACCATCGCCCAAGGGTTCCCCCTTGGGTACACGCCTGGGCGGGAGATGGACTTCTCTGTAAAGCAGCCGGGTAACGCCTATAATTTCGGCGTGGAATACAAGCCTAAGGATAATCTGTTGCTTTATACCGGCTATCGTCGCGGATTTAAGTATGGGGGATTCAACGCATTGGCCATTGGGGCGTCCTCGCCGCTGGCCTCGTTCCAGCCCGAAACGGTCGATGATTTCTACGCCGGCGTAAAATCCGACTTCAAGTTCGCTGGCATGCCCGCGCGTTTCAACATCGAGGGTTACTGGGACCTGTATCACAACCAGCAGAACAGCTACCTTTCGCTCGTCGGCACTGAACTATCGACTGTCACCGTCAACATACCCGGAACGACCTATCGCGGCTTTGATCTCGACTTCACCGTTGATCCGAAGCCCTGGGTGACGGTCAACTTCAACTATTCTTACACTGATGGCTATATCACGAACTATATTGACCAATCGTGTGTGGCGACGAATTGCGGTGTGCCATCCCAGCATTTGGACCTGTCCGTCAACCCGGTGCAGTACGTTAGCCCAAACAAATTCCTCCTGTCGGCGCGTTTCCACACCGAACTGCCTGCGAACAGGGGCGGGATCGCCTTCGCGCCGACGCTAACCTACCAGGGTACGTTCTACGGTCCGTACGCACGGCTCGCGCCGCAGGCCCAGTCCGTGATTTTTGGGCAGAATTTTAACCAGATGGCACACGGGGGCGACACCACCCCTCACTACATGTTGCTCAATCTTCGTGCCGAATGGAACGGCGTATTGGGAAGCAAGATTGACGCCGCCCTAAACGTGACCAACGTGTTCGATAAGATCTACCAGCTCGGCAATAGCACCACTTTGAACTACGGCGTGGAAGGCATCGCTTATGGCCCGCCGCGCATGGCGACGTTCGAACTATCAACCAGGTTCTGAGGGCGAAGCTCCGATATCCGCGGCATGTTTATAGGTAAGTGAGATGGACGACGACCAGGCACAGATGATCCGCGACCTCGTGGCGAAGTTCGTGAAATGCGAGCTGATGCCCTTGGAAAACGAATATCTGCAGCGAAAGGCGCGCGGCATCCAGCCGGCGCTCGCTGACGAACATGTCGAGCGGCTGCGGGCCACGTCGAAGGAGCTCGGTCTGTGGGGGCTTGATGCGCCTTCGGAGATGGGCGGTATGGATCTGCCGACGACCGTCATGGCACAAGTGAACGAGGAGATGGCGAAGACGCCGGTGCAATTCCAGCTGCCGCCAGATTCGCCCAATCTCCGCATGCTCCAGGCGATCGGCACAGAGGAGCAGAAACGCAAGTATCTCCAGCCCTACATCGAGGGCACGATTACCTCCGCGATCGCCATCTCGGAGCCGGGCGCGGGGGGCGATCCGGCCGGTATTCGAACGCGGGCGGAGCAGACCGCCGATGGTTGGCTCATCAACGGCCGCAAAATTTGGATTAGCATCGCCAAGACAGCGGACTTCGCGATCGTCATGGCTCGTGTCGGCGGCGGCGACCGTCGATCCGGAATAACATCGTTCATCGTTGAACGCGGCACGCCAGGCTATATCATCGAGCGTGAGATCAAAATGGTGGGCGGCGGCTACACCTATGAGGTGGTGTTCGAGGACTGCCTCGTTCCGCGCGAAAATCTGCTTGGCACGGTCGGACAGGGATACGAGCCGATGCAGCTTCGTTTGCGTACGCGCCGGCTGGAAATGGGCTCCACCGCGATCGGGATCGCCCAGCGCGCGCTCGAGGTCCTGGTGGAACATGCCAACCAGCGCGTGACGTTCGGCGTCAAGCTCGCCGATCGCCAGGCGATTCAATGGTGGGTCGCGGACATGGCGTCTCGCCTCTACGCCGCACGGCTGATGGTGCAGGACGCCGCCACGAAGGTAGACCGCGGCGAAAATCCCGCACACGAGATCAGCATCATCAAAGTCTTCGCGACCGAACTCGCTTATGATGCGACAGATCATGCGATGCAGACGCTGGGCGCGCTTGGCATGACCCAGGAAACGGTCCTGTATCCTATGTGGCAGCGTGCGCGCCTGATGCGCGTCTACGAGGGACCGAGCGAGGTGCATCGCCAGGGGATCGCGCGGCGTGTGCTGGCCCGCAGCTAGGTGGTTGTGATGACCGAGACAAGGGGCAGTGGGCCGCTGGCCGGACTTCGCGTCCTGGACCTCAGCAGCATCGTCATGGGGCCGTACGCGACGCAAATCCTTGCCGACTACGGCGCGGAGGTCATTACGATCGAGCCCTTGGATGGCCGCGGAAATCGGACCATGGGGGCGGGCCGGGACCCGCAATTCTCCGGAACTGCCCTCAACCTGCTACGCAACAAGCGCATGGTGTCCCTTGATTTGAAGGATCCCGCGGCGCGCGATGCCGTGCTTGCGATCGCCCGGACGTGCGACGCGCTGGTCACCAATCTGAGGCCCAAGCCGCTTGCGCGTCTGGGCCTTGCGTATGAGGACGTGCGCGCCGTCCGGCCCGAAATAGTTTTCTGTCAGGCGCAGGGCTTCCGCAGCGACCAGCCCAGGGCCGACGATCCGGCCTATGATGACATCATACAGGCCGAGAGCGGCGTCGCCGACGCCGCGTGGCAGGTCACCGGAACGCCTCAGCTCGCGCCGACGATCATGGCGGACAAGGTATGCGGTATGGCCATCGCAAGTGCCGTCACCGCGGCACTCGTTCACCGCCTCCGCACCGGCCAGGGACAGCGCGTCGAAGTGCCCATGTCGGACGTGATGAAATCCTTCGTGCTGGTCGAGCACGGCGATGGGGCGATCAGCGACGATGACGCGCCCGCCGGCTATCGACGCGTTCTCAATCCGGAGCGCGGCCCGCAGCGCACGGCGGACGGCTGGATCAATATCCTGCCGTATTCCACTGCCGCCTATGACGCCCTGTTCGGCAAGAATGGCCGGCCTGACATGATCGGCGATGCGCGGACGCACGAGACCAACATACAACGCAATGCGCGCGAACTTTACGCCGAACTGCGCCCGATCATTGCCACCCGAACGACGGCGGAATGGCTCGACTTCTGCAAGGAATATTCGGTCCCGGTGGGCAGAGTGGTCTCGCTCGACGAGCTCGTCCGCTCGCTGCCGGTAGCGGAGCATCCGGTCGTGGGAACCTATCGGGTCATTCCGGCCCCCATCTGGTTTTCCGCGACAAACGCACAGACGATCGCTCCCGCGCGCCGGCTCGGTGAAGACACCAGGAGCGTGCTGCGGGAGGTGGGGCTGCGGTCCGAGGCGATCGACGACCTGCTAGCACGTGGCGTGGCGGCTGAAGCCAGGGCCGTTCGGCAACGGTAGGAGCGAGCCGATGAACACCCAGTTTGGCGAAGTGACTGTGGCCAGCGAGGGGCACGTTGCAATCGTTAGTTTCTCGCGGCCGCCCAATAATTTTTTCGACCAGGTGCTGATCGTGAACCTCGCCGACGCATTCGAAGCGATCGATGCTGACCGCGAGTTGCGCGGCATCGTGCTGGCGTCCGAGGGCAAGGCGTTTTGCGCGGGAGCTAACTTCGGCGGCGGCGAGGGGACTGGTGGCGGGGGGGAACCCATCACGCTCTATCGTCAAGCGAGCCGTCTGTTCGCCACGAGAAAGCCAATCGTTGGTGCGATCCAAGGGGCGGCGATTGGCGGAGGCTTGGGGCTTGCCTTGGTGCCTGACTTCCGCGTTGTGGCGCC
Organism: Steroidobacteraceae bacterium; assembly: GCA_036502605.1. Taxonomy (GTDB): domain Bacteria; phylum Pseudomonadota; class Gammaproteobacteria; order Steroidobacterales; family Steroidobacteraceae; genus Bog-1198. The sequence continues at coordinate 291,643 of DASXYI010000008.1, read as the reverse complement.
GGAAGCGCGCTTCGCTGCCAACTTCGTCAAAATCGGCATTCATCCCGGCTTCGGACTCACCCACACCTTGCCGCGCGTCGTAGGGCAGCAGGAAGCCGCGCTTCTATTTTACACCGGACGCCGCATCGACGGGGAAGAGGCGCTGCGCATTGGCCTCGCCGACCATCTCGTGCCCGCAGCGGATCTTCGTGCCCGGGCCGTGGCCTTGGCTGCGGAAATCGCCGAAAATGCGCCGCTGGCGGTGGAAGCCACGCGAGCCACGATGCGTGCCGGTCTCGCCGCGGCGATCGGCAAACAATGCGAGCGGGAGAGCGATGCGCAGATGGAGTTGTTCAAGACCGCCGATTTCCGCGAGGGCGTAAAGGCCGTCTCGGAGCGCCGGTCCGGCCGCTGGGTCGCGGCGTGAGCGGCGTCTACAGCGAGATTGTCTACGCGACGCATGGGGGCGTGGCCGTCATCGTACTCAACCGGCCGGACCAGCTCAATGCCTGGACCCCGACGATGGAAAGTGAGGTGCACGATGCGCTGCATCGCGCGGATGCCGCTCCGGAAGCGCACGCCATCATAATCACCGGGCAGGGGCGCGGTTTCTGCGCGGGCGCGGACCTAAAGGTAGGCCGAGCCGGCGTCGCGCCGCCGCCCGGCGTCGGGGACCTCGACCAGCGCTACAGCTATATAACAGGCCTGGACAAGCCGGTGATCGCCGCCATCAATGGCGCGGTCGCCGGTGTCGGATTGTGCATCGCGCTCTATTGCGATCTGCGCTTCATCGCGGCCGGAGCCAAACTGACCACTGCTTTTGCCCGCCGCGGCTTGATCGCCGAGCATGGATCGGCATGGTTGCTGCCGCGGCTGATCGGCCCGATGACGGCGCTCGATCTGCTGCTGACCGGTCGCACGATCACGGGCGAAGAAGCCGCGGCGATAGGTCTGGCGCGCTGCTTGCCGGCTGAAAATTTTCGCGAAGCCGTCGAGCAATATGCCCACGATCTGGTGACGCAATCGTCTCCCCGCAGCCTGCGCGTCATCAAACGCCAGGTGCGCGAGGCGATGCGATCGAGCCTGGGCGATGCTGTTTTGCTCAGCAATGAAGAGCAGCAAGCAAGCTTTCAAAGCTGCGATTTCAAGGAGGGTGTCGCGGCGTTCCGCGAGCGGCGTCCACCGCAGTTTATTGGCAGCTGACTTTCATGGCATATCTTGCAGGCGACCTTCTGGCGGACCGCAACGTCTTGATCACTGGCGGCGGCACAGGCCTGGGCTTGGCCATGGGGCGCCGCTTCCTCGACCTCGGCGCTTCAATCGTCATCTGCGGGCGGCGCCAGAACGTGCTCGATTCCGCTGTCGACGCGCTCAAAGATGCGCACCCGGGCAAGGTGTCGGCGCACGTGTGCGATATTCGTTCGGCCGAAGCCGTCGAGACGATGATGGACGCGATCTTCGCTGCGCGCCCGATTGACATTCTGATCAACAACGCCGCGGCCACCTTTATCGCGCAGACGCACCTGCTCTCCGCCCGGGCGGCCGACGCGATCCTGGGCGTGACGCTGCATGGGGCGCTCTACTGCACGCTCGCCGCCGGCCGCCGCTGGATCGAGGCTAAACGGCCAGCTGTCGTCCTGAGCATCCTTTCCACATCGACAATCACCGGGCGCGCATTCACCGTGCCGTCTTCGATAGCCAAATCCGGCGTGCTCGCAATGACGCGGAGCTTGGCGGTCGAATGGGGCCCGCGAGACATCCGGCTGGTCGCGATCGCCCCAGGCTCTTTCCCGACTCCCGGCGCCACTGCCCAGCTCAATCCGGAGAGCCGCAAGTCGGCCCGGGCAAATCCGGCGCTCCGCGTGCCGCTTGGCCGCGCGGGCGAGCATGGCGAGCTTGCCGACATGGCCGCATTTCTTGTTTCCGATGCGGCGCGCTACATGACAGGCGAGATGGTGGTGCTGGACGGCGGTGGGCACCTGCGCACCTCGGGCGTCGAGGATCTTGCGACATGGTCGGACGAGCAGTGGGCCCTGCACCGAGAACAAACGTTGCGCAAGCCGTAAGCGAGAACGGGCGGCGTATTCGCCGCCTATTGCGCTTCCGAATATCGCTTGCGGTAAACGTCGCGGCGAGAATCCACATGGGAATAATCGACACGACATGGCAGCGGGAGTGGCGGGGCACAGTCGCACGCGATATCGTTGACATCTAACAACCGGTTGGTAAGATAACGACTGCGCATCTGGTGTCTCAGCAGGACCAATAGGTCAGAAGAACGAAGGTTGGACGAGTTGACATTCCTCGACGAAAAGATTGCGATCGCCGGCGTTGGGACGACCGATTTCGCCGCTATGTACAAAGAGCGCGATCCGAGCAGGACATCTTATGGACTCGGTATCGATGCGCTCAAGAATGCGCTGGACGACGCCGGACTCAAGATCGGAGCCATCGATGGCCTGCTGTGCTGCCGCATGTCGTCCTATGAGCGGATCGGTGACCTGCTCGGTCTGCGTCATCCCTGCGTGGTAAATGGCTACGAAGGTTCAGGCCGCATGGCCGGCGTCATCATCCAGCATGCTGCAGCACTGATTGCGGCGGGCCTGGCGACCACCGTCGCATGCGTCTACGGGAATAACGGCCGGTCGGCCGCCATGACCTATGGCGGTGAAAGCGCGGCCGCACCCGATAATCTCTATTATGATCTTGCTTACGGCATGACGTCCCCCGGCGCCTATGTCAGCATGATGTATAAGCGCTACGCGCATCTGTATGGCGCGCCCGATGGTGCGCTGGCGCCGCTCGCGATCAGTAATCGCAAGCATGCGGCGCTCAACCCGATTGCCGTCATGAAGGAGCAGATTACCGAAGAGCAGTATCTCGCTGCGCGGTATATCGCCGAGCCGTTGCGTCTCTATGATTATTGCATGATCAACGACGGTGGCTGCGCCATCATCGTCACATCGGCCGATCGGGCCAAGGATCTCAAGAAGCGGCCCGTGCTGATTTCGGCCTCCGCGTCGTGCGGCGATCTGACGAATTTCTACACGAAGCCGGACTTCTTCGACGAGGCGTCAAAGCACGTCGCCGATAAAGTGTATCAGCAGGCGGGTCTTGGTCCCTCCGACATGGACTGCGTTCAGATCTACGATAACTTCACACCGATCATGCTGTTCTCGCTGGAGAGCTTCGGCTTCGCGCCGCGCGGGGAGGGGTGGCGGTGGATCCGTGATGGGCGGATCGAACTGGGTGGAGAGTTGCCGGTCAACACGAGCGGCGGCCATACGGCGGAAGGTTACATGCAGGGCTGGGCGCTTCAGATCGAGGCTGTCAGGCAATTGCGCGGCGACGCCGGCGCGCGGCAGGTGCCGGACTGCGAGACCGCCCAGTATATCTGCGTATCGCCGGTCGTCTCGTCGCACATTCTGAGCCGCGGCTGAGGGGAGGGCGCACGATGAGCACCGAATACGCCAAGCCGTTTCCGCCTCTAACCGACCTCAATCGACCCTATGTCGAGGCCGGAGGCGGCAACACGCTGATGCTGCAGCAGTGCAACAACTGCGCGAATATCTGGTTTCCTTCCGCGCAGCATTGCCCGAAGTGCCTCGCGCAGGACTTTGCATGGAAGGCTATGAGCGGGCGCGCCAAGCTCTGGTCTTGGGTTGTCATGCACCAAATCTACTTCAAGAGCTTCAAGGACGAGGTGCCTTATGTGGTGGCCTTCGTTGAGCTCGAGGAGGGGCCGCACCTGATGAGCACCGTAGTCGATATCGATCGCGAGCAGCTTCGCTGCGATATGACGCTCGAAGTCGGGTTCGTGCCTGCCAAAGAGGGCACATGGCTGCCCGTCTTCCGCCCAGCGTCAGCCTGACGCCGGTGCGCCGATGACTTATCGCCCCGCGCCGGTCGCCCCGCTCAGTGGGGTTCGCGTCATCGAGCTTGGCGACAGCCCGGCCGTCGCGATGTGCGGCAAGTTGCTCGTCGGGCTCGGCGCTGATGTTGTCGTGGCCGGCGGCGGCGGTCTGCGCCGCTTCGGCGAAGACGCGCTCGCGCAAGCGGCCGCGTGCTTCCTCGACGGCGCTAAAGGCGCGGTTGTACGGGCCGCACTCGATCAGCTCCCAGACTGGGATATCCTCCTCACCAGCGAGGAGCCCGCAGACGGCGGCGGCGCGCAGGCCTGGGTCGAACGCGCGCCCCAGCTGATCTGCGCCCATTTCACGCGCTTCGGCGAACGTGGTCCTTATCATGAAAGGCCAGGCAGCGAGCTTGTCGTGCAAGCCGCCGGCGGCCTACTTGCTCTCCTCGGCGATCCCCAACGGGAGCCACTAATGCTGCCGGGCCATCAGGCAGCGTATTCGACCGGCCTGTCGGCTTTTACCGCGGTGATGGCGGCGCTGACCACGCGCGACCGGCCTGGCGCCGAAGTGGAGGGACAAGTTATCGAACTGTCCGAGTTCGAGACGATCGCCTTCCTCGAATGGAAGGGGCCGGTCTATTATCAGGCCTCCGGGACCATTGTCCCGCGTGGCCGTGAAACCGGGCCGCTCGTGCTGCCCTGTCGCGATGGGCACCTGGCCTTTTTCTACAATCCCTCAGATTGGCCGAAGCTTGTTGAACTGTTCGGCTCACCGCCCGAACTGGTCGATCCACGCTTTGGGACCCAGGCCGGCCGCATGGCTGCGGAACCGGAACTCAGAACGCTGCTGAGCACGCTCACCTTCTCGCGCGGCAAGCATGAACTCTATCATGCGGCGCAGGCCCGCGGTGTGCCGGTCGGATCGGTCGAAACTATCGACGATCTCCTCGTATCACCCCAGTATGACGCGCGGAATTTCCTGCGTCCGGCCGCACCCGGCGGTTCTGTCGCGATGGCGCCATCGCTGCCCTTCACTTTCAACGGCGTCCGTGTCGAGGATCTGGCGCTCCCGGCCGGCGCAACCGATCCGATCTTCGAAAGGTCTGGCGCATGACCTCCGCCCACGCGTTCGGCATGCTTGTCACGGTGACGCCGCGCGACGGCTACGCGATCGTCACTCTCAATCGCCCCGAAAAGCGCAATGCGATGAACTTCGCGGCGCAGAAAGAATTATGGGCGGCGCTCGCCCATCTCGCCGAGACCCGCTGCAAGGTGATCATCCTCACCGGCGCCGGCGAAGTTAGCTTCTGTGCGGGCGCCGACTTCAAGGATCCGGAGCGTGCGAAGGTTCTTACGTCTAACCTTCCAGACACCTGGCTCCAGACGCAGGACATCATCGCGCGCCATCCGTCAGTGTTCATCGCCGCCGTCAACGGCTTCGCGCTCGGTGGCGGGCTGACCCTCGTCAACAATAGTGAGCTTGCCATCGCGTCCGACAAGGCGACCTTCGGCATGCCCGAGATGGGCATGGGAATTTTCGCCTCGGTTGCTGGCCCCACCACGACCAAGCGGCTCCTGCCCAAACATGTTGCCCAGCTCATATTCACGGCGAAGCCCGTCGACGCTGCGACCGCGTTGAGCTGGGGACTGGTGAACGAGGTTGTTGCTTCGGCCGATCTTCTGCCTCGCGCCGAAGAACTGGCGGCGCATATCGCCACGTTTGATGGGATCGCTCTTGATTTCAGCAAGAAGGCGCTGCGCGACATCGCCGATATGAGCTGGAGCGACGGCCTGGACTATGGCATCCGTTCATCGGCGGTCATCCGTGGCAAGCAGGCGCTTGCGACGGAATGATGGCCACGGCGACACGCGCTCCGTCCAAGGCGTTGAGCCATCTGAGAGTGTTGGATCTCGGCATTATCACGGCTGGGGCGGCGACCTCGCAGATAATGGGCGATCTTGGCGCTGACGTGATCAAGATCGAGGCGCCCTCGCGCCCGGATCCCTTTCGCCGCTGGACCCAGGTCGCTTCCCCGGCGTCTGGTCAGACCGACCTCAATGCGAGTCCGCCGTTCCAGACAGTGAATCGCAACAAGCGCGGCATGGCGCTTGACCTCAAGCATCCCGATGGACGCCGCGTCTTCCTCGAGCTCGTCGTCAAGTCGGACATCATTGTGGAGAATTTCCGCTGTGGCGTCCTCGATCGGCTCAGCGTCGGCTTTGCGGATCTGAAGCGCGTCAAGCCGGACATCATTCTCGCCTCGCTGACGTCCCAGGGCGGCGCAGGCCCAGAGGCCGGCTACAGCTCGTACGGTTCGACGCTCGATGCGCTCGGTGGCCTGATGTCTCTCAACGGATATGAGCCCGAGACGCCGCGCTGGTCGGGCACGAACGTCAACTATCCCGACCAGGTGGTGTCATTGATCGCGCCGGGGGTGATATTGGCGGCGGTGCGCCACCGCGATCAAACCGGCGAGCCGGTCCACGTCGATCTGTCCCAGCGCGAGGTGGTGACCTTCCTGCTCGGCGAATATGTCGTCGATGCGGCGGCGGCGCCGCGCCGCGGACCTCAAGGCAACCGCAACGCGGATTTTGCTCCGCAGGGCGTCTACGCCTGTGCCGGCAAAGAACAATGGATCGCGCTGTCGATCGGCGACGACGCCCAATGGGTTCGCCTGTGCGATATCGTGGCGCGCGATCCGGCCATATCCGCGGAGTGCTTCGCGACTGCGCAGGACCGGCACGCGAACGCTGATGCGATCGATGCGTTGCTCGGCGACGCGCTGCGGGAATGGGACCGCGATCGCTTGGCCGCGCGCCTTGTCGAAGCGGGGATACCCGCGTCGCCGGTGTTCGCATCCCCGGAGGTCCTGAAGGATCCACAGCTCGCCGCGCTCGGCTTCTTTCAGAGCGTCGAGAACATGTCCTTCGCGGGGTGGCTCCAGCGCGGTTTCAATGCGCGGCTGAGCAAAACGCCGGCGACCATCCATTCGCCTGCGCCCCGGCTCGGAGAAAAGAGCCGAGAAATCTTGACCGAAATTCTCGGCTATTCTGACGAGAAAATAGAAGAGCTACTAAAATCGGGCGCGGTATTTGCCGATCCCGACCGAATACTGAAAGCGTCGAGGACCGGCCGATGACCGCCGTAAACTCCGTGATCGACCTGACCCTCGACGGCGACGTCGCGGTGGTCACCGTGGATTCGCCGCCGGTGAACGCGCTGTCCGCCGCCGTCCGCGATGGACTGTACCAGGCCCTCAAGCAGGCGGGCGAAGACCCGGCCGCCAAGGCCATCGTGCTGATCTGCGCCGGCCGCACCTTCATCGCCGGTGCCGACATCACCGAGCTCGGCAAGGCACACAAGGGCGCCCGCCTGGCCGAGGTGCAGGACGTGCTGGAGAACGCGCCCAAGCTCACAGTGGCGGCGATCCACGGCACGGCCCTGGGGGGCGGTCTGGAGGTCGCGCTCTGCGCCAATTACCGGGTGGCCCTCGCCTCCGCCAGGCTCGGCCTGCCCGAGGTGAATATCGGCATCCTGCCCGGGGCCGGCGGCACTCAGCGCCTGCCGCGGATCGTCGGCGTCGAGCGGGCCCTGCAGATGATCACCTCGGGCGAGCACATCCCTGCGAAAGAGGCGCTGGCGGTGGGGCTGGTGGACGAGCTGGTCGAGGAGGGCAAGTTGCGTGAGGCTGCCGTGGCCTTCGCCCGCCGGCTTGCCGCCGAGCGTCGCCCCCTGAAGAAGGTCCGCGACCAGAACGACAAGCTGGAGGCCGCCAAGGGCAAGCCCGAAATCTTCGCCGACTTCCGCAAGGCCAATGCCCGGAAGTTCCGCGGCTTCCTGGCACCGGAGAACAGTATCAAGGCGATCGAGGCGGCGGTGAACCGGCCCTTCGCCGAAGGGCTGAAGGAGGAGCTGCGGCTGTCCGGCGAACTGGTCACCGGCCCGCAAGCGGCCGCCCAGCGCTATGCCTTCTTCGCTGAGCGTGCCGCTCAAAAGGTCACCGACGTGCCCGACGACACTCCCCTGCGCCCGATCAAGAGCGTCGGGATCATCGGCGCCGGCACCATGGGCGGCGGCATCGCCATGAACTACGCCAATGCCGGCGTCCCGGTGATTCTGGTGGAGGTGAAGCAGGAGGCGTTGGACCGCGGCCTAGGCGTGATCCGCAAGAACTACGAGCGCACCGCCGCGCGCGGCGGCATCACCGCCGCCCAGGTGGATGAGCGGATGGGCCGCATCAGCGGCGGGTTGGAGCTGAACGCGTTGAAGGGCGTCGATCTCGCGATCGAGGCGGTCTTCGAGCGGATGGACATCAAGAAGGACATCTTCAAGAAGCTGGACGCCATCTGCAAACCCGGTGCGATTCTGGCCACCAACACTTCGCTCCTGGACGTGAATGAGATCGCCGACGTCACCGGCCGACCGCAGGACGTGATCGGCTTGCACTTCTTCTCGCCGGCCAACGTCATGAAGCTCTTGGAGGTGGTCCGCGGCGCCAAGACGGCCAAGGACGTCATTGCCACCTCGATGAAGCTCGCCAAGCAGATCGGCAAGATCCCGGTGCTGGTGGGAGTCTGCTACGGCTTCGTCGGCAACCGCATGCTGAGGCAGCGCGGGGACGAGACCCAGGCCATGACCTTGGAAGGCGCCGCCCCCTGGGACGTGGACAAGGTCCTGGTGGACTTCGGCTTCCCGATGGGCCCCTTCGCCATGGGCGATATGGCCGGGCTGGACGTGACCTGGGTGAAGGCTGAATCCTCTGGAGCTACCCTACGCGACATCTTGTGCGAGCGGGGCAGGTTCGGCCAGAAAACCGGCGCCGGCTATTACGATTACGACGACAGACGCCACGCCTCCCCCTCTCCGCTCACCGAGCAGCTGCTGGCCGACGTCCGCGCCAGGGCCGGGGTCACGCCGCGCCAGATCGAGTCGCAGGAGCTGCTCGAGCGGGCCTTATATGTGATGGTCAACGAGGCCGCCAAGATTCTTGAGGAAGGGATCGCCCAGCGGGCTTCCGATATCGACGTGATCTGGGTCAACGGCTACGGCTGGCCGACCTACCGCGGCGGCCCCATGTACTACGCCGATCAAGTCGGCCTGGATAAGGTGCTAGCCCGGCTCAAGCATTACGAAGCCGAACTCGGCCCGCGCTTCAAGCCCGCGCCCCTGCTGGAAAAGCTGGTGGCCGAGGGCAAGACGATCACCAACCCTGAGAATTCCCCCGCCCGCTAGGGCCCCACAAGGCACCGTTCATGCGCGAAGCTGTTATCGTTTCCATCGCCCGCACCCCTATCGGAAAGGCGTATCGTGGCGCGTTCAACAACACCTATGGCGCCACCCTGGGCGGCCATGCCGTCCAGGCGGCGGTGGCACGGGCGGGCCTCGATCCGGGTGAGATCGACGACGTGGTGATGGGCTGCGCTGCCCAGCAGGGCACCACGGGCAGCAACATTGCCCGCCAAGTGGCGCTGCGGGCGGGCCTGCCGCAGACCGTCGCCGCCATGACCCTGGACCGCCAATGCGCCTCGGGCCTGATGGCCGTCGCCACGGCCGCCAAGGAGATTGTCCACGACGGCGCGCCGATCGCGGTGGGCGGCGGCGTGGAGTCGATCAGCCTGGTGCAGAACGACAAGAGGAACAGCTACATGTCCCAGGACCCGTGGCTGGTGAAACACATCCCTCAGACGTTCATGACGATGATCGAGACCGCTGAGATCGTCGCCGACCGCTACGGAATCAGCCGCGACGCCCAGGACGAATTTTCCCTGCAGTCGCAGCAGCGCACCGCCCACGCCCAGTTGGAAGGCCGCTTCGACGCCGAGATCGTCCCGATAACCGTGATCATGAAGGTGACCGACAAGGACACCGGCGAGACCGACGAGCGCGAGATCACCGTGCGTCAGGACGAGGGGAACCGGCCACAGACCACGCTTGAGGATCTAAAGAAGCTGGCGCCGGTGTTCAAGGGCGGCCAGCAGTTCAAGGAAGGCCGTTTCGTTACCGCCGGCAACGCCTCGCAGCTCTCCGATGGCTCGGCCGCCCTGGTGCTGATGGAGGCCAAGGAGGCCAGCCGCCGCGGCCTTGCGCCCCTGGGCGCCTACCGCGCCATGGCCGTGGCCGGTTGCGGCCCGGAAGAGATGGGCATCGGCCCGGTCTTCGCCATCCCCAAGCTCCTGGAGCGCGCCGGCCTGAAGATGGACGACATCGGCATCTGGGAGCTGAACGAGGCCTTCGCCAGTCAGGTGCTCTACTGCCGCGATAAGCTGGGCATCCCCAGCGAGCAGCTCAACGTCTCCGGCGGCGCCATCGCCATCGGCCATCCCTTCGGCATGACCGGCGCGCGTTGCACCGGCCACCTCTTGATCGAGGGCAAGCGCCGCGGGGCCAAGTACGGCGTCGTCACGATGTGCGTCGGCGGCGGCATGGGCGCGGCGGGTCTGTTCGAGATCTACTGACCCGCATGCCGTTCCGCATCCGTAGATGGACGGCCTGCACAAGGGATGGCCGACCCTCTATCTGGCGGGCGACGACGGCATCGAGATCCGCCGCGAGATCGAGCATCACGGCACCGTGAGAACATTCAGAGGAGGAGGAGACAAATGACAGACTCACCACTTATGCGCCGGCTTGAAGGTCGTGTCGCAATTGTTACCGGAGGAGCTGGCGGGCTGGGCCGTGCGACAGCCGAGCGCTTGGCGCAAGAAGGCGCCAAGGTGTTGATTGCCGATATCAACGGCAGCGCCGCCGAGAAGATTGCCACCGAGATCGGCAATGATACTTCGGCCATCGATTTCGATGCTTACGAGCCCGAATCGATTAAGCGAATGATCGATACGGCCGTGCAGCGCTACGGACGCCTGGACATTCTAGATAACAACGTCGCGGCGACGGACTTCTCCGGCGGCGGTGCTGACACGACAGTCCTGGATACTTCGATTGAGACGTGGGACAAGAGCTTCGCCGTGAACGTGCGCAGCTTCTTCATCGCGATCAAGTATGCACTGCCGACAATGCTCGCACAGGGCGGAGGTTCGATTATCAACATCGCGTCGGGGGCAGCGCTCACCAGCAGCGGCTGGTTCGTAGCCTATGGTCCGTCAAAGGCGGCCGTCGTGAGCCTCAGCCGCTATGTTGCGACCCAATACGGGAAGCAGGGGGTACGCTGCAACACGATCTGCCCAGGCATTATCGCAACCGAGATGCTGAAAGCCCAGGCGCAGACAACTCTTAGGTTAGCTCTCGAACGACTGAGCGTTCCCGCCATAGGAGAGCCCAAACACATCGCAGCGATGGTCGCTTATCTCGCGTCGGACGAGGCGGCGTACACCAATGGCGCGACGTTCAGCGTCGATGGCGGCGGTTCCGCCGGCACGCCGATGCAGGAAAATCGACGGTTTAAAGACTAGGCGGCCGCGTCCGTCGCCACGCCGCGCTATCTGCCGCCGTCCGAGCAGAAGCCTTAAGGCCCGGGTTCGTCAGGTGCTCATCATCGTCGACTTCGCCAAGGCCGAGCACGGTGCCGAGCGAGTGGCGACCGTCAGAGGCCTCACAAGGGGAAGGTCGGTCTAAGCGAACAAGTTGTTCCGCGCGGCACGCGCGCTAGCGTAGCTGTTGAATCCCTCGGTCGTGCCTTGCAGCCCAGGCGCGCCGACCAGTCTGGCGAACCGGGGCGGATTGCGCGCCAGGGACTCGGAGGGAATCTTTGTCCTGAGGTCATCGAAGCGAGACAAATAGCCCCTCGTGAAATAGGCCACCAGGCTGACCCGGAATCCAGGGTTGGTCCGGCGGAAAGCCCCGTGCCAGGTGTTGCCATGCCAGATGATCACCGAGCCGGCCGGCGCTATCACCGGTTGGAAAAGCGACAGGTCGGTCGCCTCGCGCGTGGTCGGTGGCCGGCATAGTTTATGCGACGATGGAACAAAGCAAAGAGACCCGTTTTCCGGCGTGTAGTCAGTCAGCGCCCATGTCGCGTTCGCGACCTGGGCATAGGCTGTGAAAGGGGGAGGGCCGCCGCTCTGGTTCTGATCTGTGTGCAGAGGAAGGTGGTCGGGGCCGGGGCCTTTGATCATCGCCGACAGGTGGTTCAGGATGCAGCTTTCACCGAGCAGGTAAGTGATCAAGGCCAGAGCAGGCTCGTTCATTAACGCCTGCTCGAAGACCTCGTCCTCGAGCAGCAGCGACGATTCCATCTGGACCTGGCCGAAGGGGGTGTTGAGTCCGGACAGGGCTGCGCCGTCCGGATCCAGCGGCCGCCCGGCGCGCTTCTCGCCGCAGGCGAGCACGACATCACGCACCCTCGCGGCGAATTCCGGCGGGCCTACCTGGTCCGGCGGCAGCACCGTGTAGCCATGGGCCTCGAGTTCCCAGGCGTGGGTTTCCAGTCCCAGCCGTCGAACCTCGCCGAGCGTGCGGGCGGCGGCCTCGGCCCCGGCCAAGTCGCTCGCCGCGTCCTCCATGAAATGCTGGGCGAAGGCGTCCGCAGCGACCCCAGGAATTTCGTTGCCCATGTCCTGTTTCCTCGAGATTTTAGATTTACAGGCCGAGCCGAAGACGGTCGAGTCAACATCCTTTAAAGGAGCCCTCGGTGGAGTCTGGTTAGACCGCCGCTGCTTCGGTCTTGGCGGTTTCAGCCGTCGCCGGTTTCTGGATCAACTCGATCATGTAACCGTCCGGGTCCTTGGCCAGGCACACCACTGCTCCGCCTAGGATCTCGAGCGGGGCCGGCTCAAGGATCACCTCCAGGCCGGCGGCCTTGACCTTGGCGGCGATCGCGAACGGATCGGCGACGTAGAACACCAGCTTGACCGGATTGTCCCGGTAGTTGCGCGCCGAACCGTCGGTGTAGTGCATCAGCAAGACGGCGTTGGTGCCGCCCTCATGCACCAGCGCCACTTCATCCATATCCTCCACCGCGAAGGTGCGGATCTTCTTCATCCCAAGCACCTCCTCGTAGTAGCGCGTCGAGCGATCGAGGTCGGCAACGCCGATGCCGACGGCGGTGAGGAAGTCGGACGAATGCATAGCGGTTTCCTTCTCTGATTTTTGCGGCGCAACTGTACTTATCGACCCCTGCGCTGCGGAGCCAGCAGACGCGGTAGCCACTATAATCACCAACCGGTTGTTTGATGTCAATGGGCAGGGCGCCATGACATTCTCCGGGTTCCCCACCCTTTTCTCCATCATCAGTTGCAATAAGCGCGCGCTGTTTTGCGCCAGCGCTTCGCAGGGTTCGTCAAAGGCGAATCGTCGGTGCTGGCCATTTCCGCCCGATCAGTTCGGCATGCCATCCCGGAGCAGATCGCGCGCGATGAACCACCTGTGGACCTCGCTTGCTCCTTCGCCCAGGCGGTTGATGCGGATCGAACGCGCCATATATTCGAACGGCAACTGCGCGCTGACGCCGAGCCCTCCATAGAGTTGGATGGCGCGATCGACCACGCGCCACGCCATCTCGGTCGCCTGAACCTTCAACATTGCCGCTTCTCGTCGGATCGTGCGCTGCCGCGGATCGTCCTGCGCGGCGCTATCGAGCCGCCACGCGAGCCGCCACGCGAGCAGCCGGACCTGTTCGAGTTCCTGATAACTGTCCGCGATCCAGAACTGGATCGCCTGTCGGTCGGCAAGCAGCTTGCCGAAAGTCTTTCGCTGGTTTGCATATTCGATCATCAGGTCGAGACACCGCTCCGCCTTGCCGATCGAATCGGCGGCAAGTTCGATGCGGCGAACGCCGAAACGCTGCTGGAGGAGCGGAAAGGCCGCGCCCACTTCGCCGAGCACCTGTTCGTCTCCCAGTTCAACCTCGTCGAGATAGACTGCGTAAACGTTCAGATTGCGAACGATCACCGGGAACCTGTCCGAGATCGTTACACCGGGCGTGCCCTTGTCGAGCAGGAAGGCGGTCATGCCCCCGCGCGTGCCCTTAGACGCATCGGTGATGGCGATCAGGATCGTGAAATCGGCGTTTCGGGCGTTGCTGATCCACATCTTCTGCCCATTGATGACCCATTTGACGTTCTTGCGGATTGCGCGCGTCGTTATGGCGGCCGCATCCGATCCCGCTCCTGGCTCCGACATCGCCAGGGCCGATGTCTTCTCGCCACGCACATAGGGCAGAAGGTAACGATCGGCCTGTTCGGGCGTACAGGCCTTGCGCAGGAAATCTAAATTGGGACTGTCGGGTGGCAGGGTGAAGCGCGTGATGCTGTAGCTCAGGGTGCGTATCGCCTCGAATTTGGCGAGGGCGCCCATTGCGAGTCCGCCGAATTCCTCGGGCACGTCGATGCCCCACAGGCCCAGTTCGCGAGATTTGGCGCGAAGATCGCTGACGACCTCCGACGGCAGCGCGCCGTTCGACCCCTCCGGACCCCATTCCCGTTCCAGCATCATCTGTTCGAGCGGGATCAAATGCCTGCGGGTAAAGACCTGCGCAGCCTGTCCAACGGCGCGAACATCTTCCGGCAGTTCGAAATCCATCGGTTCCTTTTGGGTCAGGCGAGAGACCAGCCGCCATCGACCCTGAGTGTAGCGCCCGTGACGAAACTTGATTGGTCCGAGGCGAGGAACAGCGCGGCCTGAGCGAGCTCATCGGCATCGCCGATGCGGCCGAGCGGAATCATCTTCGCGAGCATCGCCTTATGCTCGTCCAGAATCCCGAGCTTCCCAAGGATCGCGGTGACCACCGGTCCAGGGCTCAGGACATTGACCCGTATCCGCCGCTCCTTGAGCTCCATCGCCCAGTCGCGCACGAATGCCTCGGCAGCAGCCTTGGAGCCGCCATAGACGCCATGGCCCGGGAGCACCTTGTTGGCCGCGATCGAGGTGGTGACGACGATGCTGCCGCCGTCACGCAGCACCGGCAGGATCGCCTTGACACCGAAGAAAACGGCTCGGACGTTGATTCCGAACACCTGATCATAGTCCTCGATCGTCATCTCCGGGGTCGGCTTGACGATGTTGATGCCGGCGTTAGCGAAATAGATGTCGGCTTGGGCGTACGTGTCGTGCACAAAGGCTGCGACGCGATCATGCGTGGTGAGGTCAGTGACATCGCCGACGACGCCGCGTGCCGAGGCGCCGAGCTGCGCCACCGCCTCCTCTACCGCTTGCTGCCGGCGTCCGACAATCACCACTGTCGCACCCTCGGCGATGAATTTCCGCGCACTGGCGAAGCCAATGCCGCTGTTGCCGCCGGTTATGACAGCCACTTTCCCTTTGAGAATCCCCATGGATGTTCCTGTCGATTGAGTTGCCATTTAGGTCTCTCCTGTTGGTTCGCTTAGTCCTCACTGACGGGGAGGCGGCGCCTCCGGCCATCAAATTCAGAAGCCTCTCAAGCATGCGTAGCGTTCCCTGTGGTAGGCCACGCCGCCGAAAGCCGCTTCGGCGACGCGTGCGCGCTTGAGGTACAGGCCTGCATCGTGAGCGTCGGTCATACCGATCCCGCCATGCATCTGGACGGCCTCGTTGGTGACGAGCTGAGCCGTCGCGCCGGCTTTGGCCTTCGCCAGGGAAACAAGCTCGCGCTTGTTCGAGGCGTCGTCGTCGATAGCGCGGAGCGCAGCCTCGACGCAGGAGCGCGCCAGCTCAAGTTCAGTGAACATTTTGGCGGCGCGGTGCTGCAGCGCCTGGAAGGCGCCGATCGGCTGCCCGAATTGCACGCGGGTCTTGAGATAGTCCAAAGTCATTTCAAACGCCTGCAGCGCGCTTCCCAGCATTTCCGCCGCCAGTCCCGCGCGGGCGCAGTCCAACACCTGCTCGAGAAGGTCCCATCCTTCGCCGGGGCGACCCAAGAGAGCATTGGAGTTCAAGGCGACGTTGTCGAAGGTCACCGTTGCCCAGCCGCGACTGTCGATCAGACGCAGCGGTTCGCGCGACACGCCTGCAGCGCTGGCGGGAACCAAGAACACGCTGATGCCGGCCCGGTCGCCTGTGTCGCCCGAGTTGCGCGCGGAAACCACGAAGACGTCAGCCGCCATTCCTTCCGGCACAGCCGTCTTGCGGCCGGACAGGACGAAACCCTCGGCCCTGGTCGCGGCTGCCAGGCGGACCGCCTCAGGCTCGTGGTGTGGGCCTTCGTCTACTGCGAGGGTTCCCACGGCGACGCCGGCGGCGATTTTCGGAAGCCAGGCTTGTTTTTGGACCTCGGTGCCGCCAAAACGCAGCGCGCTGGTCGCCGCGAGCCCGCTGGCGAGCAGCGGAGAGGCGGTCAATGTCCGGCCGGTCTCCTCGATGATGAGGCCCAGTCCGCGATACCCGAAGTCGGAGCCGCCATAGGCTTCTGACACGACCACGCCAGTCCAGCCCATCTCGGCCATCTCGGAGAAGAGCGCCGGGTCATAGCCGAACGGCGCGCCACTGTTCCGCATCTCGCGAAATCTGGCAATCGGCGCACGTTCGCGCGCCCAGCTCTGGGCGGCGTCCCGCAGCATTTCCTGTTCTTCGGTCAGTGAAGCCATTCTCTGAAATCCCGGATCACAAGGCGGGGGCTGGGGTAGACGCGGAAAGGTTTTTCATCGAACCCCAACGCCGCGTCACATGAAGCGCGCACTTGTAGGGGTATCGAATTCATCGCGGCGTGCGTTCGTCGGGGCTCGGCGAGTCCGGCAGGCCCAGGATGCGCTTAGCGATGATGTTGTTCTGAATCTCATGGGTGCCCCCGTAGATCGTGGCTGACTTATTGAAGAGCCACGACCGGACCATCTCCAACTCGCGTTCCGAGAACGGTTCGCCCGCCTCGCCAAGGCCGTTCCAGCCCATGATCTCCATCACCAGTTCGCCACGTTCCTGAAGCAGGCGAGAAAAAACGTTCTTCAGGATGGAGCTGGTCGCCGAAGGGTTCTGAGCGTGGGCCACACGCTGGGCGGTCAGCGCGAAGGCGGTGTTGTCCATCTCATAACTGGTGATCCGCTGGCGTAGGTCAGGATCGGCTATGCGCCCATCCGCGGTGACAGCCACGTGACCCGCTTTAGCGAGAACCGCCAAGCTCGGCTGTTCCGGGGCGCCCGTCCGATCGCTGATGCTGCTGCGCTCGAACTGCAGCAGCCGTTTGCCGATCGTCCATCCGCCATTGAGCGGCCCGACCAGATTATTCTTGGGCACGCGCACCTCGGTGAAGAATATCTCGCAGAAGAAGGAGTCGCCAGAGATCAGCCGTATTGGCCGCACCTCCACGCCGGGCGACTTCATGTCGATCAGCAGGAAGCTGATCCCGTCATGCTTACGCGTGCGGTCGGTGCGGACGAGGGCGAAGCACCAGTGCGCCCCCCGCGCCCGGGAGGTCCAAATCTTCTGGCCGTTCACCAGGAAGTGGTCGCCTTTGTCCGCGGCGCTGGTCTGCAGCGACGCAAGGTCGGACCCTGCGCCGGGTTCTGAGTAACCCTGGCACCAATTGATCTCGCCACGAACGATGGGCGGGATGTGCTGCGACTTCTGCGCCTCGGTCCCGAATTCAAGGAGGGTCGGGCCGAACATCATGACACCGATGCCCATCATGGGATTCCAGGCGCCGATCCGCGCCATCTCGCGGCGCACGATGTCGGCCTCGGTGCGGCTCAGGCCGCCGCCGCCGTATTCCTTGGGCCAGGTGGGCGTGCCCCAGCCCTTCGCGGCTAACGCCTTCTTCCAGGCCGCGCGCAGGGGCGATGACGCGTTCTCAGCCTCGTTCTCGGTGGGCGGCGCATCGCGCAGCTCGGGCGGAAACTTGGCGGCAAACCAAGCTCGGACCTCGGCGCGGAACGTCTCAGGATCGGCGGAAGAGGGATGCATGTTTTCCAAGTTGTCGGATCGACGTCCTGATAGGCGATGGCGTAAGCTGTATCAAAATACGAAGGCGGCCTTACCTCGATCCTGTCGGTCGAACAGCGCAAAGGCATCAGCGCAGTCGGCCAACGCGAAGCGGTCGCTGAACAGCCGGTCCACGTCGAGGCCGCGCTGGATGGCGAAGTCGGCACATGCTTTTTGCCCGAGCCAGGACATGCTCCACGATGACATGACCGTGATCTGTGTCCTCAGCAGCTTGAGGCTGTCCATCTCCAGCTTTGCGCCGATCCCGACCAGCACCAGCGTGCCCCATATGCCGAGGCAGGCGAGGGCGCTTTCCGCGGCGCTGGATGCGCCGGACGTCTCCATCGCCTTGGTCGCGCCCTTGCCGCCGGTGAGCTGGCGGATCTGCTCGGCCGCATCGCCCGCCAGCGGGTTGATCGTCTCCGCCGCCCCGAACGAGCGCGCAAGCGCCAGCCGTTCCAGCGAAATGTCGAGCGCAATGACGCGGGCGCCGAGCGCGCTGGCTAACATCGTCGCCGACAGGCCGACAGGGCCCTGGCCGAAAACCGCGATGGTGTCCTGCGCGGTCAGCTTCATGCGGTCGAGCGCGCCCCAGGCCGTGCCGGTGCCGCAGCTGATCGCTGCGCCCTCGGCGAAGCTCAGCGCATCGTCCAGTGGCACCAGCGTGTCGGCTGGCACTTTCATATATTCGGCATGGGCGCCGTGCGCATTGATGCCATATTGATCGATCGGCACCTCGGTGCAGAGCTGTGACCAGCCGGTGCGGCACTGTTCGCAGGCGGTGCAGCCATGATAATGGTGGACCATCACCCGCGCGCCAACCTTCGCCACAGGGCTGGTGACGCCGGGGCCCACCGCTACAACCTCGCCCGCCGGCTCGTGGCCGCCGATGATCGTGCCGGGCAGATCCCGCTTGATGCGGTATTGGTGCAGGTCGCTGCCACACAGGCCCGATGCACGGAGCGCGATGACGACATCGCCGGGGCCGGGCGTTGGATCGGGAAAATCCTTCAGCTCGAGCTGGCGATTTCCCTTGAAAATGACACCTTTCATAAGAACTTTCCCGCTAATTTGTCCACAGAGTGGGGCGGATCTTCGAGCTCAACGGTGTGATCCCTCCGACTCTCGGTGATGGAAACAGTTCTTGTCGATAAAATCAACCCACCGTTTGATAGTTTGTCCTCTGGCCAGTATGCAAATGGCGGTTATTGCCATTTTTCTCTAACTACCATATGGTTGATAAGGCTGACAAGAAGATATCACTGCCGATCGACCCAGCGGCAGCCGGTGTAAAGGCGGCACGAGCTCAATTCAGGCTCTTCTAGGAACACGGGTAGTAGCGTTGAAGCGTCTGTAATGGGCGTGGAGCAAAGCGGTGGCGTCGTTCGGTCGATGCAGCGGGTCAACTTGGCAACGAGGATGAGTCCACTACATCGATCAGCCTCTCACCAGGTACCAACGATGGGAGCTGTATGACGCGAGAGTGTCCCGTACAGTTCTACGAGGGGCTCCGGCGGAAATGCCGGGGCCTACTCACCGATATGCATCGCTTGTGAGAGGCCAAAAAGCCGAGGGGTTCCAATGGGCGAGGTTGATAGCATGTCGGTATCTCAAGCGGATCGGATCGGTTATCTCGCATTGCGTCGCGATAGACACATCGCCACGATTGCCATCGATCGCCCGGAAAGGCTTCGATGGTGGCTCCCAAACAAATCTAGCCTTCTGCTGGAAGACTATGTCGGCGATGGAGTGACGATTTTATTGGCTACGCACGCTGGAATCGTTGCGCTTGATCAGCCAGCCGTCGCCGTTGCGAACCAGCAGCACCTGACACTGCGCCATGCAGCGGAAGCTGGCGCCCTGGGCCCAGTTGGTGACCAAATTGTAGTAGCGCGCCAGGACCGTGTTCTTGCCGCCCTGATAGTCGCAGTGCAGGTTCCCGATCAGATGGCGCATGCGCAAGCCGGCGTCCCATTCCTTGCGCAAGACTTCCCGGAGCGCCGCATGGCCCACGATAGGCCCGGCACCGATGCCGATGAACACGCCGTCCTCCGCCCAAAGCGCGACCCAGCCGTCCGGATCGTTGCCGTCGGTGGCGAGGCAATAGCGGCCCAGGTGATCGCTGATCGCGACAAAGTCTTCTGTGGCGACGGCCATGGGTCAGTGCTCCTAGCGGCGTGTTTCAAAGATATGCGGATAGTAAACAAAGTTATGCGGATGGTAAACAGAGAAATCAACCAGCTGTTTGTTTGGTTGGTCTCGAACGCCGGCGCACGCGGGCGTCGGCTTGGGGGGACGGCACACCAGCCGGACATTGCCATTGATATCAAACTACTGGTTGGTTATGTTGCGATCTGAGCATTGAGCGGCTATTTCCGTCCGCGCGTCAAACTCGTCCCCGTCTTCGATGCGGTCGCGCCGCTCCGGGATGACGGCTTCGAATTTATGGGAGGCTTTATGAGCGAACGACCCCGGAACCTGGACCTTCCCCATGCGGGAGAGGTTTTCATCGGCGGAGCTTGGCAAGAAACCCAATCGCGGCGGCGGACTCCGGTTATCGACCCAACCACGCAGCGGCAGATCGGCGAAATCGCAGCAGCCGGTACGGCCGATATCGATGCTGCAGTCGCCTCAGCGCGCAATGCGTTTGACCGGGGGCCCTGGCCCCGAATGTCGCATTCCGAGCGAGCGCAGATATTACGGTCCCTGGCGGAAGGGCTGCGTCGGAGGGCTGTACACCTCGCCCATCTCTGGTCAATGGAGGTTGGGGTTCTCCATAAGGTATCAGGCTTTGCGGCGGCCACTGCGGCGGCGTACTACGACTTCTACGCGTCGCTTGCTGAGGACTTTCCGTTCGAAGAATCCTTCGCTGCGACCGGCGGCGGCGGCGGGCGTCTCGTGCGCGAGCCAGTGGGGGTGGTGGGTGCAATCGTTCCCTGGAATGCACCATTGCTCCTCGCGGCCGTTAAAACCGCGCCGGCGTTGTTGGCCGGTTGCACCATCATTCTCAAGGCCTCTCTCGAGGCTCCATTTGAACTGCTCGTGCTCGCAGAGGCCGCAGCCGAAGCCGGCGTGCCGCCCGGCGTGTTCAATGTGCTCGCAGCGGACCGCGAAGAATCCGAGCACCTCGTCGTACACCCCGATGTCGACAAGATCAGCTTTACTGGCTCGACGGCGGCGGGGCGTCGCATTGGCGCGCTGTGCGGCGGCCGAATGGCGCGCTGCACCCTCGAACTTGGTGGCAAGTCACCTGCGGTTATCCTTGAGGATGCAGATATCGGTCAGACAGCGGCAACTCTAGCTAACGCGGGCTTGCGATTGTCGGGTCAAGTTTGTGCTGCTCTTACTCGAATTATCGTGCCGCAGCACCGCCATGACGAGCTGGTCGATGGCATCGCGCAGGCATTTGCGAAAGTGCGGGTTGGCGATCCTTATGAAACTCAATCGGATTTGGGGCCGCTCGTTTCCGCAGTTCAGCGCGATCGCGTGCTGGCCTACATTAGGCAGGGCACAGAGGAAGGTGCGCAGCTCGTGACAGGCGGCGCCGAACCGCCGCGTAACGAGGGCTTTTTTGTTTCCCCAACCTTGTTCGCCTCCGTCGACAATCGGTCCACAATCGCACGCGAGGAGATATTCGGACCCGTTTTAAGCGTTATTCCCGCTCGGGATGAAGAGGATGCCATCCGGCTCGCCAATGATTCGCCCTACGGTCTAAATTCGTCGGTATTCTCGGCAGATCGCAGCCGCGCTGAAGGGGTAGCACGGCAGCTTCGCGCGGGCACGGTCGCTTGGAATCGTTTTGCGACGGACTTCCAAGGAGCGTTCGGCGGTTTCAAACAATCCGGAATAGGTCGCGAGGGAGGGCGCGAAGGCTTGCATCCATACCTTGAAACTAAGACACTTTTGCTGTGAGAGTGCGTGCGCGGCTTGCATGGTCGATCACCGCCGTAGACCGGCAGCCGCTCCGCGTCGGGGATTTCCCGTGTGCCGGACTTTGATTTCCAATTGAAAACGTCGCCGGGCTCGGTCGTGGACTCAAACCCGATCCAGAGTCGAGTAGTGGCCGGGAGGACGCTGCAAGGAAGTTCTGGCGGTCTTGTCGTAGCACGAGCGCAAGATGAGCTGAGGAAGGAGCGCTTCCGCCACGTCCGCCACATAGGCTTCGAATGGTTTCCTGCGCGCTCCGCCATCTCTCATTGAGTCAGCTCCAGCTCTTCCCGGACGCGCTCGATTGTGTCGACCAACTCAACCATCATTTCATCAACGATCGCCCGACTTGTTCTTCGCTGTCGCATCAATCCGACGGCCTGGCCAACGGCCTGTCCCATGAGCGGAAGGATACGATTCTTGAACGCACGCTTTAGGAGGGGCAGCACAAGCAACCCTTGCAACGGCGCTGCCAGCGTCCCGGGAGCGTCGGGCGACGCCCACTCATTTTCGAACGATGTCCGCAGCATCCGGACCGTTTTTCCAGTCATGCACCGGGTTCGTATCGTCTGGTTCGATTCTGCCGCGAGCAGTTTGTCGATGACTTGCGGATCGACATCGCTTTCTTCGCTGGTTAGCCAAGCAGATCCCATCCAGGCGCCCTGGGCGCCTAAGGCCAAAACAGCGGCTAACTGGCGGCCGGTCGCTATCCCACCGGCAGCGAGAACCGGTATCGGCGCGACCGCATCGACCACCTGTGGCACAAGCACCAGGGTCGAGATCTCGCCAGTATGTCCGCCAGCCTCCGTGCCCTGTGCGATCACGACATCTGCACCGGAATCGACATGTCGCTTTGCATGGATGGGGCTGCCGCACATCCCGCCCACGAGCGCTCCCATTGCATGGGTTCGCTCAACGACCTCCGTCGAGAAAGGGCCGAGCCCGCTAACAAGGAATCGGATGGGATGACGCAATGCGACCTCGATATGAGCCTCGAGATCGCGGCGATTGATGATGACCCCCGCGAACTCCGTCGGCACCGCTCCTTCCGAAAGAGGCGGTACGTGATACTTGCTGGCGATCTGGTCCACGAAATCTTGGTGTGCCGCCGGGATACGCTGGCGCAGCTTTTCCAGATCAATATTGTCGGCCTCTCCGTCAGCGGGCGGCGCGAGCACGTCGACACCGTAGGGGCGCCCTTGGAGGTTGTTGTCGATCCAGGTGAGTGCGGTCTCTAGTTCGTCTGGCGTGAATTTGGCAGCGCCCAGCACGCCGAGCCCGCCTGCGCGGCTGACCGCCGCCACGACATCGCGGCAGTGCGAGAATGCAACGATCGGATATTCGGTGCCCAAAAGCTTGCAAAACGTAGTTGTCATGGCCGTTCTCCCAAGGGTGCCAAACGAATGATTGGTTGTTATTTACACCGGCTTCGGAATGCAGGCAAGGGTCGCGACAGAGGGCTGTACGCCCATCGCCTCGCGCCGGAGAATATATAATGGCCCTAGGCTGAAACCGTAGAAGCCCTTCCGCCTGCCTTGGGGGGGGCGGGAAGAAGCTTCTGTCCGGCAGGGGTCGCGATGCCGCGCAGGAGGATCGTGGCGAAATGGTCGGCAATCCGGCCGATGGGCCGTCGGGGATGCGGCTTATACCACTGGTAGAGTGAGTTGATTGAACTGACCAGGGCCTGCGCCGTAAGAGTCGCGTCGAGGTCGCTGAGAATTAGTCCCTTGGCCTGGCCCTCCTTGATGATGGCGCGAAATTCGTCCCGGAAATCGTGCACTCCGATCAGCGACTTGCGCTTATCCAGAGGTATAGACCTCAGTTCGCGGAGATAGACGGTCGTCTTGATCTGTTGGCGACAGACGGCGTCGATCTGGCGGCGTAACATCGCATCGAGTTTATCGAACTCATTGCCTGGTGTTTGGGCGCGTTCTCTGATAGCTGCTATGCCGTTAGCGTGCGCGTCGGCCAGCAGATGTTCGAGAAGGTCACCCTTCGTTTTGATGTAATAGTAGATGCTTCCCTTTAGTATACCGACACGGTCAGCGATGTCCTGCAGCGTCGCGGCATCGTAGCCTTTCTCGTAGAAGACTTCGGTCGCTGCTTGCAGGATTTCCTGCCATCTCTTTTCCTTGGGCTTCCGGTCCGATTGCGCGCGATCCGGGTTAAGGGGGGCTAGCCTTGCGGCCTTTGACACTGGCAAAATCCCATGCTCCTATTTGCTATAGCTATGGACGGCTATCGTACTCTTCCGATCGAGTTACAAACCGGTTATTTGGTTGATAGACGTGCCATCCGGTTGGTAGATTATAGCCAGATCCGGGGGATTGCGGTGTCTTCGATGGAAGTTCCTGATCTATTTAGCCTTGCGCGCCGGACTGCCGTAGTTACAGGCGGTGCGGGAGGTCTCGGCCGGATGATCGCCGACCATTCCTCACGCGGCGCGCCAGCCCACGGAATCCTTCGCGAGTCATCAATGTAGGGTCGATCGCGGGCCATTCGATCGAGCCGATCCGGGGGTTTAGCTACTCGTGCAGCGACCCCGGCGGTTTCGCATCTTCAGCAAGCACTCTTGCCGCGCTCGAGCCTTTTGAGCCAGTCCCAGGAGCTAATGTCGTCCGCGCTCAATGCCCGTTCCAGGTCGGTTGATTGTTCTACAATAATGTTGCTTAAGGTAGTGCCGCGTATTGGAGGTGCCTGTGCATCTCCACTTTTACGCCGCCATACCGGCCAAAAAAAGCGAACCACCAAACGGTGGGTTGATTTTATCGACAAGAACTGTTTCCATTATCGGGCTTCAGAGAGATCAACACCATTGAGCTCAGCACTATGGAGGCCGGTTATGAAGATTGAGCTTTTCGCCTTCGGTTGCGGTTGGTTCCAGGCGCCCAAGCCGTTCTTCGGCTGCAACGACAGGACTGAGGTGATCATGGCGCCGGTGCCGGCCTATCTGATCCGGCATCCCACTCACGGGCTGGCGGTCTTCGATACCGGCGTTGGTCATCGCTTTCGGCTTGCGGCCGACGCAGTGCTCCCGCCCGAGCAGATCGGCTTCGACTTTCGGGAGGGCGACGAGTTGGCGGCGCGGCTCCGCGCGGCGGATATCGATCCGGCCGCCGTTCGCTGGGTCATCAATTCGCATCTCCATCCCGATCATTGCGGGGGCAACGCGTTCTTGCCCAATGCGACGGTCGTAATCCAGCGGCGCGAACTGGAGGCGGCGCGCCGCAACGAGGACGGATATATGTATGATCCCGTCGATTTCGACCTTGGCCAACCGCTGATCGAAATCAACGGCGAGCATGACCTGTTCGGTGACGGCACGCTGATGCTGTTCCCGACCTATGGTCATACGCCTGGCCACCAGTCCGCGCGCGTGAAGCTGGCGAGTGGCGACGTCGTGCTGACGGCCGACTGCTGTTACATGTCGCACAATCTCGACCACCTCTGCATACCGGCGATCAACAAGGACCGGGAAGCGAGCCTGGACGCGCTGCGCCGTCTGCGCATCATGCGGGACAACGGGACGCGCATCCTGTTCGGCCACGATCCGGACCAGTGGAAGCGCATTTCGCACGGCCGGCCCATAACCTAGTAGCCCATAATCGATAAAGGATCCGCCCCACTCGGCGGACAACTTAGCGGGAAAGTTCTCATGAAAGGTATTGTGTTTAAAAGAAATCGCGAGCTCGAGCTGAAGGATTTTCCCGATCCGACGCCCGACCCCGGCGATATCTCAGCAAGCGCGAATCGACCGCCACGATCTCCTACAAATAGAAAAAAAGGAGGGTTGAGACATGGATAAAAAGGCGCCTGTCGATTTGGAGATCGATCCTGAAACTGTCCATCGAAAATACCGGGAGGAGCGCGATAAGCGTCTTCGGCCAGACGGCGCCGCCCAGTACATCAAGGCAATGGGACAGTTCGCGCACTTCAGCGATAACATTTTCGATAAACCCTTGGTCCGCGACCCGGTCGACGTGGAGGTGGGAACGGTCATCATCGGGGGAGGGTTCTCAGGCCTGTTTGCGAGCGCCAATCTTCAGAAGGCGGGCGTCGAGGATTTCTGTATTATCGACCAGGGCGCAGATTTTGGCGGGACGTGGTATTGGAACCGCTACCCTGGCCTCGCATGCGATGTCGAATCGTACTGCTATATGCCGTTGCTTGAAGATGTTGGGTATGTCCCCACGCAGAAATACGCCACCGGCGCAGAGATATTCGAACACTGCCAGAGAATTGGCCGTCACTTTGACCTCTACCGGCGGACATATTTTCAAACCAAAGCGATCGAAGCCACTTGGGACGAGAAGAACGCGCTCTGGGTGGTCAAGACCGATCGGAACGACACCGTCAGGGGCAGGTTTCTCATTCGCGCGGGCAGCGGGTCAGGCGCACCGAAGCTCCCGGGCGTGCCGGGGATCGAGACATTCAAGGGGCGCCAATTTCATACCTTCCGTTGGGATTACGAATACACGGGTGGCGGACCCAAGGGGAATCTCGATAAGCTGAAGGATAAAAGGGTTGGAATCATCGGTACGGGGGCAACCGCAATCCAAGCCGTTCCCCATCTCGCGGCGTCGGCGAAGCAGCTCTATGTCTTCCAGCGCACTCCGTCCACGATCAATGTCCGCGCCAATCGACCGACCGACCCCGAATGGGCGCAATCCCTTCGGCCGGGCTGGCAGAAGGAGCGCATGACAAACTTCGAGGCCGTGGTGAGCGGCATCTACCAGGAAGAGGATATGGTCGCAGATGGATGGACCGAGATCTTCGCTTCGGTATTCTTCCTGTCGCAGAAGGAAAAAAACAAAATTCCGCCGGAAGAGGTCGTTCAGCTGGCGGACTTAAAGAAGATGGAGGCCAATCGTCGACGGATAGATGAGATCGTCGAGGATCGGGCCACGGCGGAGGCGCTCAAGCCCTGGTACAATCTGTTTTGCAAGCGACCGGGCTTTAGTGATGAATATCTGAACGCATTCAATAGACCAAACGTCAAGCTCGTCGACACAAAAGGAAGGGGTGTCGAGCGGATCACCGAAAGCGCTGTGGTGGTCGAGGGGCAGTCCTATGAGGTCGACTGTATCGTGTACGCCACGGGCTTCGGAGTAGAAGGATCAATGGAGTACCGGCAAGGCTTCGATCCCAAAGGCCGCGGCGGCGTTACGTTGGGAGAGTTCTGGTCGAAGGGCTTCAAGACTCTGCACGGCATTCACACCGACACGTTTCCCAATTACTTCCAGACCTTCGGACCGCAGGGGCCGCTGTCAATCAACTTTTCGTTCTCCTTGCAGACACACAGCGAAATTATTGCGGCGATCATTGCGGACTGCGTGCGCAATAAGGTCCGAACGTTTGAGGTTACGGTCGAGGCAGAAGACCGTTGGCAGAAGGCGCTGAGAGAGAAAGCAATCTCGCGGGCAAAATTCTTCGAGGAATGCACGCCGTCTTACTATAACGGCGAGGGTAAAGGCAGGATTTCGTTCTTCGATCTCTTCTACTTCGGAGGGCCTGTCGAATATCGAGAGATTGTCGACGACTGGCTAAGTAATGGTGGCATTGAGCGGGACGTGGCGAGAACATTTCTAGAAGAGGGTGCAACCAAACACCCTACCCAGCCGTGAAGCAACCGAAGGAAAGCGTCGCAATCGTTAGGCGGCGCTCTCTGGCGCCGCGGCTAAGTGGAAGCGCAAAGTCTCCAGCAAGAAATGCCGCCATCACTTGGGCGGCGCCTCCGGCTCCAGTGAAGCAGATACGAACATGAACAACGAGACGATTTCCGATCGGGCGCTGCGATTGAAGCGCGAGCTCGTCAAGCCGCGCCTCATGCTTATCGACGGCCAGTGGGTTGCAGCCCAGTCCGGCGAGACCGTGCCCACCCCCAACCCTTGCACGGGTGAGCGGCTGGCCGACCTTCAGTCCGGCGATCAGCGAGACATCGACATCGCGGTAGCCGCCGCGCGCAGGGCGTTCGAAGGGCCTTGGCGGCGAACCAAGCCGTCCGTACGTCAGCAGCTTTTGATACGTCTTGCCGAACTCATCGACCGGCACTTCGACGAGCTCAACCTGCTGGACACTTTGGACATGGGCGCGCCCATCGGGCACGCGGCGCAGTCGCAGATGTTCAGGCGACGAGCCCTCGGGCGCATTCTCTATTCCGTGTCGTCCGCCCTCCAGATCAAGGGCGAGACAATACAGAACGACTTGCCGGGCGAAATCCTGTCCTACACGATTAAGGAGCCGGTCGGGGTCGTGGGCGCGATCATTCCGTGGAACGGTCCGCTTGGCATGGCGATCTGGAAAATTGCGCCGGCCTTGGCGGCTGGCTGCACGGTCGTGCTCAAGCCGGCCGAAGAAGCCTCGTTGAGTACGCTGCGCCTCGGCGAACTCATCTGCGAAGCGGACTTCCCCAGCGGCGTCGTGAACATCGTAACCGGATACGGCCACCTGGCGGGCGCGGCGCTCGTCGCTCATCCTGGCGTGGATAAAGTTGCCTTCACCGGCTCAACAGAGACCGGACAGGCGATTATCCGGGCCTCAGCCGGTAACCTGAAACGCCTGACACTCGAACTCGGCGGTAAATCGCCGAACATAGTCTTCGCCGATGCGGACCTCGATCAGGCGATTCCGGCGGCCGCGATGGCGGGCTTCGCAAATTCGGGCCAAGCCTGCGTTGCGGGATCTCGGCTGTATGTGCACCGGTCGATCTTTGAGGAGTTCATGCAGGGTGTCGCGGCCGTCGGCAAGAGCCTGACAGTCGGCGATAGCCTCGATCCGAATACCCGCATCGGACCGCTTGTGTCAGAGAAGCAGCTAGAGCGGGTCACGGGATACATGCGCCTCGGCGTCGAGGAGGGGGCTCAGGCCATCTGCGGGGGTTCGCGCCTCACAGAGGGCGACCTGGCAAAGGGCTACTTCGTATCGCCGACCGTATTTACGGGCGTGAGCGATTCCATGCGCATCGTCCGCGAGGAGATATTCGGTCCGGTCATCTCGGCGCTTCCGTTCGATACTGAAGATGAAGTGGTGGAGAAGGCGAATGCCTCCTCCTTTGGCCTCGCGGGAGGGGTGTGGACCAAGGACGTGTCCCGCGCACTGCGCATGAGCCGTCGCATCCGAGCAGGGACCGTATGGATAAACTGCTACTTGCAGATGGACCCGGCTGTGCCGTTTGGCGGCTACAAAATGAGCGGAATCGGACGGGAGGGCGGAATGGAGCATCTCGAGAATTTCCTCGAGACCAAGGCCGTCATGATAAAGGAATACTGACGTGAACTCGAATCTGCAGATGACGCCCCCACCTGGCGCGAGGGTGGTGGTGGTCGGCGGCTGCGGAGGCATCGGCAGCGTTCTGATCCGGGCCTGCGTTGCCCTCGGCCATCGCGTGGCCGCACTCGATCTCCCGCGATCGATTGGTGTGAACCCTCCGCCGGACAGCGTCCTCTCGATTGAACTGGACGCGACCCGCGCGGCGGAGGTTACGTCCGCGCTCGCGGAGGCAGATCGTACGCTCGGCGGGATCGACGTGCTGATCAACCTCGTGGGCTTCGTGAACCGGAGAGCCCGCATCGAGGAACTCTCGGACGACGAGTGGAACACCACTATCCGCGGGAACCTCGATTCACTCACAACGATCTGTCGGCGCGCGATCCCGATCATGCAGAGATCAGATGCGGCAGCCATCGTGAACGTCTCTTCCGGCACGGGCGTCCGGCCGCTGGCGGGGGGGGCGGCATATGCCATCGCGAAAGCGGGCGTGATCGCTCTGACCAAGTCCGTCGCGCTGGAATGTGCGCCGAAGATCCGGGCCAACGCGGTCGCGCCTGGTATCGTGCAGACGGCATTCCTCACGGGCGGGACGCATAATGCGGATTCCGGCGCGCCAATGCCGGATCTCGAAGCCTACAAGAAGACCGTGCCGATGCAGCGACTTGCGGAGCCGATCGACATCGTTGGCCCCATCTTGTTCCTCGCGTCACCGGCGGCCGGTTTCATCAACGGCCAAACGCTGCACGTCAACGGCGGTGGCCTCATGCCCTAGGCATCCCTTGTCGTTATCTTCGAGGAAGAGGTGCTTCGTACAAAGACCCTCGTTCCAGCGGATCCAGCGTGTCACGACCCGCCCGGTCGAACTCTATGGGGAAGTGAGACCAGCGGGATCGGTCATCCGGTTGCTATTGGGGTCGGCCAATCCCGATCCAGATTTTTCCCCGGATGCCGAAACATTCGACCCGGATAGGAGAAGAAATATGGCTATATACAGATTGATCGCTTTTACTGATCCTGTCGCGGGCCGGGATCAGGAATATAATGACTGGTACAATAACGTGCATCTACCGGATGTCGTTGCTATCCCCGGATTTGTCTCTGCTCAGCGATTTGTATTGAAAATTGCCACCGCTGGCGAGATCAAGAACAAGTACGTCGCGATTTATGACATGCAGACCGACGATCCCGCGGCATTGATGGCGGAGGTCGGCCGTCGCATCGATGCGGAACAGATAATTCTCTCGCAGGCGCTGGATATGACCGCCGAAAACAGCGGTATTTTTGAGCCCTGTTCGGATATCGTCTACGCGCCAAGTCCGTCGCAGAGCGGGCCTGGTTGATGGCGGACGAGGGGAATGCTGGACCGAGGCAGTCAGCATCTCGCTGGCGGAGCGATCATGTGGCGCCGCTCACCATCACTGCATCACACGAACATCCAATCATCGACGGCAGTTGGAGCCGCCAGCGCAGATCTAGGCCATGACGATGTTGGCGAGCAAGCTCAGGGCATCGGCGACCGCCTGCATTTCATCCTCGCTCTTGGCCTGATAATTGGCGACGCGGCCGGTGTAGATCAGGCGCTTCAAGGCATTGGTCGCTTCGCCGCGATTGAGCACGCGCAGAAGCTCACGCCTGAAGGCCGGATTGACGAAGTAATCGGCCAAAAATATCGTCCGCATCAAATACGGCGCATCGAATCTGTAGAAGCAAATGCGCTCCTTCGGCTGACCATCGCATGCGCTTCTCGACAATGCGATTTTCGATCGCACCGCTGAATGGTTATCAGGAATACCTTCGAGCCTTCGCAATTGGCCCGAGGTGCAGGCCTTCCCGGATCGGGTGGCCGCGTGCAACCTCGACGTCGCCGCCACCGGCCGGTTGGCCTTTAGATTAAAAAGAAATTCGAATGTCAGCTCAGGCGCTGCGGCGATCGACCCTGAAGTGCGTCCAGGACCGGGACCACATTTTGGAATCGCGGGCATTGTCAGACGGGCCTGTCTCAATCGTATTCATCGAGAGTCGAAGTCTTTAAGGCGTAGTTCGTTTTTTATCCCGTGATGGACCTATCATCCCCACGCAATCCGTACATCTATCGACGCGAGACCGACGTCTTAACAGGGTTTTCGCTTCCAGACCGGTATAGCCCAAATCGTAACTCACAACTGACCAATCAGATGCCTGAGTCGACCCGATCTGAAACGCCCCGTCGTGGTCACATCTACGGCGTTGGGTAGTCCCAAACATCGGGCGGCAGCTTATCCTTGAGCGATGCATACATGGCGTCGCGGAACAGTTTCAGAGCCGGATACGGCCGGAGGGCAATGGTGCGCTCCACAATCAGCCCCTGCTCGTTGTCCACGATGACCTCCAAGCTCTCGAACTTGTGGCCATCCATGGTCCCCACCCAGCGCAAGAAGGTGGTGCGCTCATCGAGCTTAAACTCGGCCGTATAGGTACCGGAACCACGCGTAGAGCTCGACTGAGCGAAAATTGCCGCGATGACCTCACGCCCCTCGATTGGCCGTACCAGGATCGGGCTGTTGAATACGATGCTTTCGGCAAGCAACGCGCTCACCTGGGCGGGTGTAGGGTTACCGGATTCCCGTAGTTTGCGTAAAGGATGCATTGTGATTCCTCCTATGCTGTTTTATTTGCTGCTGAAATCGAGCAAAGGTTTGTCCTCGCGGCCCATCGACTCGGCATCTTTCGGAACCAGCCCTCGACCGCAGTCGCTGTGTAGCCGCGGGGTAGGTAGCGGCATTTCGAGGGTGAATGAGCGGTCGCCACCTTAAGTTAAGACCCGTACCAGGTGGCGACGCACTGCCGGAGAGTGAATTCGCAGATACGACTACCCGGCTCATGCTGAGCGTGCCGCCGTTGCTCCGCCGTTCCGGGCTTCGATAGCCCTGACCGAGTTTTCAAACGCCTTTCTCAAAACGCCCGTGCCGATGGTCCCGAGCACGAAGCCGAGCAGCCGTCCCTTGAGGTTCTTGCCCTCGCGTACGACGACTACGTCCATGTCGGTCAAACCATCGGGACGACGTGTGAAGGTGTAGGTGTGGCCGGAGGCGCCTCCCCACGTGTTGGAGTCGGTCGTGGTGAGGACAACGTGGTTGGGATCGGACCAGTCGTAGTGCAGGCGTTCCCAGATGCCGCCCGAGCCTTCCGTGACATCGGCCTGCGAGGGGCCACGGTTATGAACCTTGAGGTACTCGTCGGCGCTGTTGCCAAAAAGTTTCGATCGGCCAGGTCCAAAGTCGGTGAGCCCGGCGACATACTGCTCGGGCGTCGAGGTGGTTGTCTGGTGCAGACGGATCGTGGACATGCGTGCCCCCTTTCGCTTCCCGGGACCGCCGGGATTCTGAGTCTACTGCGTCCGACCGACCCCAGTTGGCCCGCGGCTCCGGTTACCAATATCGGTCCGACATCTACATTCACGTTACTTCCTCGCGCCAGACAACTTCCTTGCTCGGTAGTAAGCCCCCGCCGTCGGACCGGCCCGCCAGATCAGCAGAGGGCCGAAAGGCTTCAGTGCTAAGGCGCGTAACGGGTGAAGACATAGTCGCGCTCTTTCACCGGCACATGACAGGGGAAGCACGTGCCATGCTTCGCTTCGTCGGCGGGGTTACCGTCCTTATCAAATTGAGCGTATCCCCACCCCCCGGTGCTAGCGTACTTTTTTGAGTCCTTGACCATGAACTGCAGGTACCAAACCGGAGCGGATCCGGCCACGAAGGATTGATCGCGGCCGAATACCTTGTTGTTCTCTTCGGACGGCACGTAATTCCAGGAGAGTCGAGCCACAACAGCACCGTCCGGGAACGATTGCTTACCCTCGCGATAGGCCTTGACTGCTAGATCGTTGCCCAGAATTGCTCGAATATCGTTTAGATTCCCGGCTTCATGGGCGACGGAGATCAGCTTCCAGTCTCGGTATCCGGGAAAGATCTTGATTCCGAAGATCGGGGCGGCTGCTCCATCGGCATGTTCAGACGCGACAGCCAGGTAGCTGACTACGCCGGCCAGCGCAATAACGGCAACCGGAAGGAAAAAAATCCGTCTCATACGTGGTCTCCTTCAAAGCAGGGCCGTGGCCTTCTCAGTTCACGAAGGATGCGCCGACCGAAGACTGGTGTCGACGTCAGCATTTTATGGCCAAAATTTCAGGAATTTCCGTCCTGAATCCCCGGTAAGAACAGAAAACCGTTGTGAAATCAGCGACTATGGCAAGGCTCGATGCGACAACAGCTCGCGGATGAGGACACGATTTGCTATCGCGGAGCGTGATTTGGGGGAGTCTGCGGTATCGCCAGCCGTAAGATACCGCCCAGCCCATCGGCGGCGGGCGAACGGACACGATATGGACACCTCCGCGGCTGACGTTGCGCAACTCGTCGTGACCCTTGATCTCAAGAACGCGATTCACATCGGGCACTCGACGGGGGGTGGCGAGGTGACGCGCTACGTCACGCAACATGGTAAGGGTCGCGTGGCGAAGGCGGTGCTCATCAGCGCCACCCGACAAATGGTTGCAGAACTGACAGTAAGTCAGTTACAGTTGCTAATGGGGCACCGCGTTTCGTGGGATCCATTAGGATCTTTCAGAAGATAGCTTAGCGCCGCATGTGCGTGTAAAGGAGAGAATGTTTGGCCAAGCACGTTCAAGTCGGCGACATCCAAATCGTAGCGCTAAGTGACGGAATGTCACGGTTGCCCCCCATGTTCTACCCAGGCCTCAACATCGAGGCTCATCCAGAGATTTTGAATGAAGATGGAACAGTGCATATTCCGACTGGGTGCTTTCTAATCCGCGGACCGAGCTGCAACATGCTCGTCGATGCAGGTCTCGGTCCGGTAAGCATTCCGTTTCCGGAAGGAATGCCGGCGGCAAAGGCCGCTCCAGGAAAACAGGTTCCGCTATTGTCTGAAGGAGGCCTGTTACCCGCGGCGCTGCGTGAGGCGAGATGTGAACCATCGGATATTGACACTGTATTCTTAACGCACCTGCATCCTGACCACATCGGATGGATTGCCCCGCAGGGCAGGCCATACTTTGAAAATGCCAAGGTGGTCTATGGCGCTGCAGACTGGGCTCCATTGATTGGCTCGGCATCTATCGACGACCCAGGGCGGCGCGGGCTCGAGACGATCCACTCGGCGGGTCGCGCATCGCCCATCGAAGGCGACATGCTGAACATAGCGTCCGGCGTCACGGCAAGACACGCACCCGGACATACTCCTGGTCACTACGTGCTGATTGTCTCTTCCGGTGTTCATCGCGCTTATTTATTAGGCGACGCGGTTCAATGCCCTCTTCAGCTGACTGAGACGGACATCGGCTTCCTGACCGACGTAGATGCTGCGCTCGCCGCGCGAACTCGCGAAGCACTATTTCGGGAACTGGAGGGCGATGACCACGCTGCCGTTGGGATGGATCATTTTCCGGGGCTCGAATTTCAGAGGATTCTCTCTGGGAGGGGTAGACAGTGGTTTTCAGTTTGAGATGCGGATTCGCCATACGGGAGCGCTCTCGATGTTTTACAAGGTGTCGTCGATTCCAACCACCAAGGATTTGGCGGCTCCGGAGCCTTGGACGACCTGCCCGTCCGCCACTTCAAGTCGGTGGGCCTCGAGCTCGCAGCCCATAGCGAGCGTGTGACGCCGGATCGTCATATGGCTCACGGTCTTGAGAGCCGGCAGCAGATCGTCGAATCGGGTCTCGGGCATGATTCCCTCTCCTTCCCCAGTTAGCTCGCTAGAATCATTGTGCGGTCTTGCCGCCGTTGACACCTATTATCTGCCCGGTGAGGAAATCCGCTTTGTCGGATGCCAGGAAGACGATCGTTGCAGCAATGTCCTCGGGCGTCCCGAGCCGTCTGGCAGGCACGCCAGCGGCGAGTGCGGCCTTCTTCTCGGTGCTGCCTGCAAAGCGGTTCAACAATTCGGTATCCACGGGGCCGGGTGCGACCGCATTGACGCGCACTCCGGCAGCCGCGCCTTCGAGAGCTGCCGCCTTGGTTCGCGGTGGCGCGGCCGATGCCGGCAAGCGCACCTGTGATGAGAACTACAGGACTCGACATCTTGATACCCTTCTCTGGTGGTGACCGGTGTTGTCGCTGCTGCTGCAAAAGATAGGCAAGTATAGCGTCTGATCGCACCCGAATCTGGAACGGGCACGAATGTCTGCCAGGCGACCTGGAACGCGCATGAGCGCAAGGCCGGCGAAATTGACGGGCGGATCGAGAAGCCTTGATAACTCCGAGCTGGCAGGCCGATATCTGTGTGAAACTGCGCTTGCAATCAGGCATATTGGAACAGGTTGATCGCAATCAGCTGCGCGTTCATATATCAGAAATACAGGAGCGCACTATGACGAGGCTGCCCGACTTTCGAATGACCGATCTCCACTACGACGTAGCGGTGCTGGAGCCGCCCTGGACGGTGCGTTGCCTGGCCGAACCCTACGCGCAATTCCTGTTGGTTAGGCGGGGCAGCTGCTGGATCGATTGTCCGTCGTTTCTTCCGTATCCGTTCTACGTGGCTGAGGGCGGCATGATGGTGACCGTGGGCGGGGGCACGCAGCTGTGGCGCAGCGGTTTGGATGCGCAGGTGGACGGCATGCTGAATTTTCCCACGATACCTCTGGGTAGCTTTCAGCGGGATCCAGCGGATACGCACAAGACCGAGATTCTCATCGGCCGATCACCGCGCGGCGGAAATCTGTTGGTTCCGGCGTTTCCCCGCGCGTTCTACTTGTCGCCCCAGGAAACAGAGACGCATCAAAGGATGAGCACCATGCTGGATCTCATCGATTCCGAGGTCCACGGCAGCAGCGATTTGATTGAGCGCGACGGGGTCATCAGCCGCGCCGCCGAGATCATGACCATTGTGCTCGCGCGTTATGTAAAGGAAAAGCTCGCCCAGAACAATCCGAATTGGCCTGAGGTGGCGACGGACGAGCAGGTGATGCGCGCTCTGCGGCTCATCGAAAGCCACCCGGCGCGCGGCTGGACGGTGGAGAGTCTGGCATCGGAGATAGGCATGGGCCGTTCGGCATTTGCGGTGCGCTTCAAATCGCTGGTGGGAGACACGCCGATGAATTGCCTGCTGCGAACCCGGATGCAGCTGGCGTCCGCGGCGATTCGAGACGGCCGGCGTTCCGTCAGCGCGATCGCGAATTCAGTCGGGTATTTATCCGAGCCCGCGTTCATCAAGGCTTTCAGGCGCTATTTCGGCCTGACCCCGGGCAGCTATCGAGCATCAGCGATTGGCGCGCACGCAGGCGCGCTTGCAGCCGCCGGAGAGCCCGCCGCAAACGCCGCTTAAGACCCCTCATCGTCCGGACCGCCGATGCGTAATTGCGGACGCTCGGGCAGTGACGCCGCGGGAATGCGTGCGGCAAGATCCCCTCAACTTAAATTCCCGCGCCGAACGTCATCGGCTAAAGGCGAATCATGGGTGTGATCATAGTGACCGGCGCAGCGTCTGGGATCGGTGCTGCCACGGCGAAATTGCTGTCGCGGCAGGGCACCTGGGGTCATCAAGACGCCGATGAGCGCCGTTCCTCTGCAGGGTACTGCATTGTTTGAGGAAATGCCGCGCCTGCCGTGCACGCATAACAGGCAGGGCTAGTCGTGCTCAGAGCCGCTTCCGTCCTCAAGAAGAGCATGCGCGCCAGGATCTCGGGCAGCCCCAAGGTAATCATCATCGGCAGCGGCATCGGCGGTCTGGCGATGGGGTTCAAGCTCCTGCGGGCGGGCGTGCGCAATTTTGAAATCTACGAGAAGAGCGACGCTGTGGGCGGTACCTGGCGGGACAACCGATATCCGGGGGTGGCCTGCGACATCCCCTCGCATCTGTACACGTTCACCTTTTTCAAGAACCCGGGCTGGACGCAACTGAATGCGCCGGGAGCGGAAATCCAGGACTATTTGCAGCGGCTCGCGCGGCGATTCGGCCTCTACCGTCACATCCGCTTCGGCAAGGAGGTCGTTCGCTGCGGCTACCGTGACTGTCAATGGCAAATCGAAACCCGCGACGGCGAAGCAAACACTGCGGACGCAATCGTTGCGGCAACGGGATTTCTGCACGTGCCTGTGCTGCCGGACATCGCGGGCATGGACACGTTTGCCGGCGCGTTGATGCACAACTCCCGCTGGGATCCGAGCGTGCGGATTGACGGCAGACGAGTGGCGGTCATCGGCACGGGGTCGTCGGGCGTGCAGCTCGTACCGGCCATCGTCGATCGTGTCCGCAGCCTGTCCATATACCAGAGAACACCGCAATGGTTGTTCCCGCTGCCGAACGAACAATATCCGCTCTGGCAGCGATTCAAGCGCCGGCTTTTCCCGTGGATCCCGGGACGGATTTTCGACCGCTACTTGCAGGAATTCAATACCAGTCTCGGGCATGCGGTGCTGGGGGATACTCAGAAACAGAAGTTCTTTCACGATGCCTGTGAGCAGAATCTCGCGACGGTGAGAGATCCGGAGCTGCGCCGCAAGCTCACGCCGGACCATCCGGTCCTGTGCAAGCGATTGGTTTTTTCAGCGAAGTTCTACGAGGCCGTGCAAAAGAACCACTGCGAACTCGTCACCGACCCCATCGCGAGCATCGAAGAGCGGGGCATACGCTCAATAGACGGCACGCTGCGCGAAGCGGATGTCATCGTCGTGTCGACGGGCTTCAAGACTCACGAGTACTGCCGCTCCATCGGCATTCACGGCGAGGGCGGCGTCAGCCTCGATCAGGCCTGGTCCGACGGCGCCGTTTCATTCGAATCAGCGGCTCTGGCCGGATTCCCCAACTTCTTCATGGTCGGCGGTCCGCACACGACCGTCGGCAATCTCTCCTACACCACCTGTGCCGAGATGCAGGCGTCATACATCGTCCAGGCACTGCGACTGCGCGCCGAGCGCGGGGCAAGAGGTATCGTTCCGACCGAGCAGGCTCAGCAGCGCTTCGTCAGCGACATGCATGCCGCGTCCGGCAAGACGGTGTGGAAGTCAGGATGCAATTCCTGGTACCTGGATGAACATGGGCAACTGGATATCTGGTCCAAGTCCGTCGAGGACTTCATCGCGATGATCGAGAAGGGTCCGCAATTGCCAGATTTCCGATTGATCCGCTAGATGAGGGTTACTGCATGCGTTGGGTGACCTATCGCGCGCCCGATCAGACCGGCACCGTCGATCGAATCGGCCTGGTCATCGGGGAGATGATCCACGCGTTGGAAGGCAGCGATTCCTTGCTGGGGCTCCTGGGCGACGATGGCACCGCGCTGCGCGAAGCTGGCGAGCGCGCCCGGCGCTTCCCAGCGGAAATCCGCGCAATATCCGACGCGCGGTTGCAGGCGCCCATTCCCCGTCCTCCGTCAATCAGGGACTTCTCCTCGTTCGAAGATCACTACCGCGCCGGACTCAAGGCGTTCGGTCTCGAATTCGATGAGCGCTGGTATGAAGCGCCGATGTTCTATTTCAGCAATAACAATGTCGTCATCGGCGATGCGGTCGACGTGCGATTTCCGCGCGCGTCCAATCAGATGGACTACGAGATCGAAATCGCCGCAATCGTCGGCCGCGAAGGCGCCGACATATCGTCGGACGAGGCGGAAGGCTACATCGCGGGCTACACGATTTTCAATGACTGGAGCGCGCGTGATTTGTTGCGCACCGATCTCAAGCGATCGCTCCTGGGGCCTTCGAAGGGCAAGGATTCGAACAACGGCATGGGTCCGTTTCTCGTCACGGCGGACGAACTGCTGCCGCGCCGCACAGGCAAGGGGTTCGACTTGTGGATGAGCGCCAGCGTGAACGGGCGCGAATACAGCCGCGGCAACTGGGCGAATATCCACTGGAGCTTTTCCGAAATGCTGGCTCACGCGTCACGCGATTCCAGGGTGGTGCCCGGCGATGTGATTGCTTCGGGCACCGTCGGCACCGGATGCATCATGGAGCTTTCGGCAAGCCATGGCGCGGAGCGATACCCCTACCTTGAGGAAGGCGATGAAGTCGTCGTCGCCGTCGAGGGACTGGGCGAACTGCGAAACCGCGTCTCCCGCCGCCCGCCGCCGTCCCGTTGAATCCATTCCGGAGAAAATCATGCCGTATACAGTGCGTCGTATCGTGACCGGTCACAATGCCACGGGGCAGGCGGATGTGACCTTCGATGGCCCGGCCACGAATGTCCGCGAACTTCCCGGATGGCCCGGATTGTTCGTCAACGAAGTGTGGGTGACGGACGAGACCCCCGCCGACACTGCGGGGGTCGCTGATCGGGCGTTGCGGCCGATCCGTCACGACCCCGCGGCGCACGGAACCATATTTCGCGTGATCGAACTTCCTCCGGAAAATGGATTGCAGATCGACGCCGAGGCCACGTTCTTGGCTCTACGAAGCGGCAATCCACCCACGGCGGAACACAAGGCCAGGCATCCCGGCATGCACAGGACGAACACCCTCGACTACGTGTTGGTGCTCTCGGGTCGATGCACGCTGGTGCTGGACGCCATCGATGTGGACGTCCGCCAAGGCGATTGCATCGTCCAGCGCGGCACCAGCCACGCTTGGGTGAACCGCAGCGATGCGCCCTGCGTCATCGCCGTTGTCTTGATCGACGGCAAGTCCCCTTATGTTCAGGAGTGCACATCATGATGAATTTCGGCATTGATGGCCGCCGGGTCGTAATCGTCGGCGCGTCGAGCGGCATCGGGTATGAACTTGCGCGCCAGTTCATCTCCCAGGGCGCGGAAGTTTGCATCGTGGCCCAGAATGAGGGGATCTTCACGGCGGCCCAGGAGTTGTCTCGCGAAGCGGGCAGGTCGGTTCGCGCATTGCAGTGCGACGTGACGTCCCGTTCGCAAGTAGCAACGCTCGCCGGCGCGCTCGATCAGGTCGACGTGCTCGTCAACAATGCCGGCGTCGGAGGCATGACCAGCGTCGATGACACCAGCGATTCGACCGCGGAGGCAGTGCGGCGCACGCTGGATGTCAATGTGCTGGGGCTTTACTGGACGACGCAGGCGATGCTGCCGCGCTTGACGGCGCGCGGCCGCATCATATTCACAACCTCGTATTGGGCGCACACGGGCGTTCCTCATTTCAGCGCCTACGTGGCGTCGAAACACGCACTGGTCGGCATGGTCCAGACTCTCGCCGCGGAACTCGGCCCTCGCGGAGTCACCGTCAATGGCGTTTCTCCGGGCACCATCGATACGGCGCTGATCCGGCGCGAAGTTCCCCAGGTATTTCTCGATCATCTTTGCGGGCAGATGAAAATTCGGGCCGGCTTGATTCATCCCTCGCACCTGGGCGGCGCGTATCTATTCCTGGCCTCCGACGCGGCCAGCGAGATCAGCGGCCAGATTCTCGCCGTAGATCGCGGCCAGTCCATCAATTGTTAGTCATCGCGAAGCGGCGGATCTTTCCGGACGGCAAGGCACAAAATCCGGATTGGGAGACCGCCGGTACGCACTACGATACGGTGACATCAAAAAATAGTATTCGCGGGCAAACGGGGGAAATTCGTGTACCGAAGTTGGCGTGGCGCCTGTTGGCTCATGGTTTTGACATACGGCTCCTTCAGCGGAGGCATGCGCGCCGTGGCGAGTGAGGCAGCGGCCTCATCGGGCGGAACTTCCGGCCAGCTCGAAGACATCATCGTCACGGCCCGCAAGCGAAGCGAAGGGCTGCAGGAGGTACCCATTGCCATTTCCGCGATTACCGCCATCGTGCTAGAACAGCGCGCCTCACCGGACTTGAGCGACGTCGGACGCGGGCTGCCCAATGTATTGCTTGACCCGGCACCCGGATACGCCAACGCCACCGCTTTTTCGATTCGCGGCATGAGCTTTCAGGACCCGGATCCCACATTCGAGCCTGCCGTCGGCATCGTGTTGGACGGAGTCTTTCTCGGCAAGGCGAACGCCAGCCTGCACGACCTTTACGACGTGGACCGCGTCGAGGTGCTGCGCGGCCCGCAGGGCACGCTGTTCGGCAAGAACACCATTGGAGGATTGATCAACGTCAAGTCGAAGCGCCCAACGGGGGAATTTCACGTGGGTGCCGAATTGACGGTCGGAAATTACGGACGTATGGACTGGCGCGGCAGCATCGAGACGCCGATCGGCGACTCGGGTCTGGCGGTCAAGTTGTCCGCTTTGAGCAAGGGCATGGACGGCTTCTTCTACAATGAGTTCAAGGGCCGCAGGGCGGGGCAGGAAGACACCAAGGCCGCCCGGCTGTCGATACTGTATGCGCCTCCTGCGGCGAATTTCGATCTATTGCTCGTCGCCGACGTGAATCGCGACAAGGGCGATCAGTCGCCGCAGCGTAATGCCTCGCCGCCGGGCTACGCGGCGGCGGCGCTCGGCTACCCGGCTTTGACCAACCCGGATCTGTTCGTGGTTCGCGAGAACGCTCAAACCTACATCAACGCCACGGCCCGGGGGGTGATGCTGGAGGCGAATTGGCGGATGGCCACCCATACACTGACTTCGATTTCGGGTTTTCGGCATACCGACGACAGCTCGCTTCTGGATCTGGATGGCGATGACATCACCCTGTTCGAATATCCCCGCTCACTGATCGAGCAGCAGATCAGCGAAGAAATCCGTATCGCTTCGACCTGGAGCGAAACCCTCGACTATGTCGCGGGCGCCTTGTTCTTTCGCCAGATGCACCATCAGTTTGCCAATCAGATCGCCGATTGCGCGCTGCTGGGACTGTGTCCCAGCTTGCCCGCCGGGATCGTATCCATTTCGCTCGAATCCATTTCCCGGCAGAAAGGCAATGCCGAAGCTGTCTTCGCCCAAGGCAACTACCATATAACGCCGGTGCTTCGCGTGACCGTCGGCGGCCGCTACACCTGGGAGGACAAGCAATTCAGTCTGAGTCCGCCGGGATTCAATTTGGCGCCGCCGGTTTTTGCGCCGTTTGTGGCAGACAGCGCCAGCTTTCATGACTTCACTCCGAAGCTGGGCCTCGATTACAAAGTGAACGCGGATCAGATGCTCTACGTCAGCTACTCGAAGGGATTCAAGGCCGGAGGTTTCAACGGCCGTTCCAACACCACCACCGGCATCGGCCCTTACCAGCCCGAGAAAGTGACTGCCTACGAGGTCGGCTACAAGAGCGAGTGGTTCGAGCGTCGTCTGCGCGCGAATGCGGCGATCTTTTACAACGACTATACGGATATGCAAGTCGAAGCCATCGTTCAATCGGCGGCCGGAGCGGGGCAGGAGACCCTGGTCAAGAATGTCGGCAACGCAAGAACTCAGGGTATAGAGTTCGAAGGCACCGCCGTGTTGTCGCCGCAATTCAGCATCGATGCGGCCGTGGGGTTCCTGGACGCGCGCTACACGCGCTTCTTCGCCGATCTCACCGGTACGGGAATACCGACCGACAACACCAATCTGAAACTGCGCCGCGCGCCGAGATGGACGGGCCACATCGCCCCGAACTATGAAGTGCCCTTGGGCTCGGCGGGAAGCCTCAGAGCGCTGGTCGACGTGAGCTACAGCAGCGACTATGAGACCGACGTGACGAACGACGCGTTCGCGCACCGGCCGGCCGCCACATTGGTGGACGCGAATATCACTTACGAGTCCGGTTCGGGTCGGTATCGAGTCACCGCCTACGGCGAAAACTTAAGCGACCGCCGGTTCATCGCCAATGGAATCGGCGCGGGCGGACTGTTCGCCTTCAATCAGCCCAATCGGCCACGCGTCTACGGCGTCAAGCTGGCGGTAAAGTACTAATGAGGCGGACCTAACGATGCTTATCCGCAATGCCTGGTACATAGCTGCCGAGCCGAGTGAGTTGGACGCGGGCCTGGTCAGCCGCACCATCCTAGGCGAACGGCTGGTCATTTGCCGAACGGCAACCGGCACATTGGGCGCCTTGCAGGATCGCTGCCCGCATCGGCTCGCGCCGCTGTCATTGGGCAAAGTGGTCGGCGAAAGTTTGCGCTGCGGCTATCACGGAGCCGAGTTCGGCACGGATGGCCGCTGCCTCAAGGTGCCCGGTCAGTCGGCTGTTCCAGGTACAG
The DNA here is from genome assembly GCA_036502605.1 of Steroidobacteraceae bacterium. Lineage (GTDB taxonomy): Bacteria > Pseudomonadota > Gammaproteobacteria > Steroidobacterales > Steroidobacteraceae > Bog-1198. The sequence continues at coordinate 248,783 of DASXYI010000008.1, read as the reverse complement.
CCAGCGTGCGCTCATTTCCCGTGCTGGAACGGCACGGGTATATTTGGGTGTGGATGGGCGATCCGGATCGCGCCGGTGATGTAAGCACTATTCCACAAGGATTCGCCCCTAGCGGCGATCCACGCTGGATCGGATGCTATGGTCGCTTCGAATCGATTAGAGCCGATTATCGTCTGATCAACGACAATCTCTTCGATATTACGCACGCCGAATTCGTGCATCCGGAGTCGTTCGGCGGATCGGAGGTGCACTTCTATCGAAACGCGCGGCCTGGAACGGATTTTGTCGATCGCGGCATGACTTACCGGATCGAGGAGAATTCAGTTCACTTTCGTACCTGCGCTAATAACTTAGGGATGGACGGCGCTCCGTTCTGGCGGCAGATGCTGGCCCATAGCCGCGGTCTGCAGAGCTGGGATTTCCCGGTCGACTACAAGATGGAAGTGAGCTGGTGGGCGCCGGCCTATTCCTCCTTTCACGTCATCGTCGCTCCCTGCGATCAACCAAATGGTGAGCGGGCGGAAATCTATAACTTTCATGCGGCCGTTCCGGAGACCGAGACCTCCTCTCACTATTTCTATCGCTCGGTGCGCAATTACGGCGATGTGTCCATGAACCGGTCGTATGCCGACGCCACCAATTTTGTCTTTGGACAGGATAAGGCGATTCTGGAAGGACAGCAAAGCGTTATAGGCGCGCGGGATCTGCTCGACGCGGCGCCGATTTCTTTCAAAGGCGACCGGCTGCAGCTCGAGGCGCGAAAGATTCTTGCGCGGCTCGCATCGCAGGCCAATTCGACGGCCAATCGAGGCGATTGACCCCTCGCATACGTTTGCCACCAGTGTGAGTTGGAAGCGTTTAGAACGGTGGGGTCGGGTTGGTCCGCCAAAATTTCGAATAGCCCCACAACTCGGATGCAGCCCAGATGGGGAATATCGGCGCGATCTCGATCGGTTTCTGAGTCGCGGTATCTGACCCTGAATGCGTCAGCATGCGACCGACTTTTCCGAGGTCGATTTTCACGAAAGTTTGCGTGACGTCGGCGTGACGCTTACAATACACATACGGAGGTGTATAGATGCGTACGAACATCGTGCTTGACGACCGCCTCGTCAAAGAGGTCATGCGGTTGTCGAAAGCCCGCACGAAGCGGGAGGCTGTGGACCTTGCCTTGCGGGAGTTCGTCTCTCGCGGCAAGCAAAGAGATGTTCTCGCGCTGATTGGCGCGGGAGCAATTGCCGCGGATTACGACGTGCGCGCGGTCCGTGAGAAGATGATCCGTGATCCTGGTTGACTCGACCGTTTGGATTGATCTTTTGCGCAACTGCGAAACCGTGCCAGTCGGCCGGCTGCGGAAACTGCTGGATGCCGGCGAAGCGACTGTCGCGCCAGTCATTGTACAAGAACTGCTCCAGGGAGCCGCCGACGCGGCTGGATTCACCAAGCTTCACAGATACTTCACGGCCATTCCGATGTCGGGCGTCGAGAACTCGTTGGAATTGCATGTCGCCGCCGGGCGCCTATACGCACGTGCACGCTGGGAAGGTGTAACGCCGCGCAGTCCGCACGACTGCCTGATCGCTGCGACGGCCGTCGACAAGCGCATACCGCTCTTACACGACGATCGGGATTTCGAGCATCTCGCCCGAGTGGAACCCAAACTGAAGCTGATACCGAGGCGCTGACGGGTTCCGGACCTGCTTCGTTTGGACCGTGTCGCCGTCGATGACCCGATTGTAAATTTCCATATCCTTCCAGGTCCACACGCGAACGAGCTCCGTCACCTGATCGCGTATCGCTGACAGCGAGTCGCTCGTCCGCGCGATCGCGCTGGCACTTGCGCGCCGATTTCATCGGGCGCGGCGCCGGCGCCTTCTTAGTCGGTCGCTTGGCGACGGTCTTCTTGGCCTTCAAAGGTGGCTGCTTCGCTCAACGGCGGTATCTCAAACTCTTCGCCCGGAACTCTTCGTATGTCTGCTGCGGGTATTTTTCTGCGCAACGGATGCGGCGTTAGCGTGCTTCGGTGTCGAGCGCGAGCCGGCAATCAGGATGTCAACGAGGCGGCGGGCACTTTGCTCCCAGCCAGGTAGAGCAGTGGTGTGGAAGATCCCGACGAGCGCGCGGACGAAGTCGTCGGGGTGGGTGTCGGCACAGAGATCACCGCTGGCTATCGCGCGCTTGACGGAGGCAACGAAGGCGGTGCGGATGAGTGAGCGGGCGCCTTCCAGGAGTCGCGTGGATCCGCCGGCGACGGTGTCCATCGCGGGAATGATAAGCCTTTTGCCGGAGACGTGTTCGATGAAGAGCAGCATCCAAGCGCGGAGGCCTTCGAGCGGCGGCATAGTGGCGGCGAAGCGCTGCTCGGCGGCAGCAAGTTTTTCCACTTCAGTGCGGTAGACCGCTTCGATGAGGGCGTCCCGAGTGGGGAAGTGGCGATAAAGCGTGCCGGGTCCGATGCCTGCCTGGCGGGCGATGTCGTCAAGGCTAGCGGCGGCGCCGTCGCGGGTGAAGGCTTCCTTGGCAACCTCGAGGATGCGCTCGCGGTTGCGCTGAGCATCAGCGCGGGGTTTGCGTGCGGTCAGAGGCGGGACATTTTTGTTGGGCATGCGCAGGTTGTAGAAACATCTGGAACCGGAGACTATCTCCGGTTATCCTGTTATTCGGAGACTATCTCCGTTTTATCTGGCGGGGAAGCAAATGTCAATCTGGCGCGACCGTCACGGGCCGCGTCCCAACGGTAGGAGGACGACCATGCGTGTATTTGTGACGGGGGCAACGGGCTTCATCGGGACGGAACTGGTGCGGGAGCTCATTGAGGCAGGGCACCAGGTGCGCGGGCTGGCACGCAGCGACGCCGGCGCGGAGCAGTTGAAGACAGCGGGCGCCGAGGTGCATCGCGGCGGTCTTGAGGATCTCGACAGCCTGCGTAGCGGAGCGACGGACATGGATGCCGTCGTGAACCTGGCATTCAACCACGACTTTTCGAGGTTTGCACAGAACGGGCAGGACGAGCGCAAGGCTATTGAGGCGCTGGGTTCCGTCCTTGAACCAGGCAAGCTGCTGGTCGTGACCTCCGGGACGGGACTGACGAGCGGCGGACCCGGGCATGTGCGCACCGAAAGCGACCCGCCGGCGAGCTCAGCGATGATACCGCGGCAGCCTGAAGAGACAGCTAAGGCCGTAGCCGAGCGGGGTGTGCATGTGGGGATTGTGCGCCTGCCGCAGGTGCATGACACGCGCAAGCAGGGGCTTGTGGTGCTGCTGACGCAAATTGCACGCGAGAAGGGCGTTTCGGCTTATGTCGGCGATGGCGCGAATCGCTGGGCCGCGGCTCCCCTGAAAGACGTAGCGCACCTGTATCGTCTCGCGGTCGAGCAGACAGGACCGGGCGTGACGGTGTATCACGCGGTGCAGGAAGAGGGCGTGGCGCTGCGCGAGATCGCGGAGACGCTCGGCAGAGGGCTGAAGGTGCCGGTGGTTTCGATTCCTCCGGAGAAGGCTGCCAAACACTTTGAGTGGTTTGCGCACTTCGCGGGGCTGGATATGCCGGCTTCGAGTGAATGGACGCGCAAAACGCTGGGCTGGGAGCCGACGGGGCCGACGTTGATCGAAGATCTGACGAATATGAAGTACTGACGACTACTAAGGCAGTGTCCGAAGAGCGGGCGCTACACCTTGGCATAGTAGCGCCGAATTCCGCCAATCACCGAATCATTGTGTGCTTGATTGATAAGCGCTTGCGCTTTCAGGACATCGGTGGACGGCGGAACGTCGAACCTTGCAGTTATTGTGATCTGGCTGGCGTTCTCGGAAATCTCGTCAATATCCGTTGTAGCCAAATAATTTCGAATTCCGTACGGACCCACACCTTCCATGTTGTAGTAGAGGTGCCGAAACTCGTCGTCTTGATACAACAGGGTTTCCCGAATCGTCCCGAACGAACCAAACTCCATCACGCGCGTGCGTGGCGTCTTATTCGGGTCTCCATGCAGCACGATTTTCAGCAAAGCCAGATCGCCCGATGTCGTTGTTCGGCGCGCCCGTCCTGTGCCAGCCCAATCGGTTAGCCACTCCCAAGCTTTTGCGGCCGGAACGGCCACGAGTTGTTGATTGATTATGCGAACACGCTGAAACTTCGACATTTCTTAGAGCCTCCCCAATAATCAACTGACCGATATATTATCGGTCGAACTGACGCGTGGCAACGACAAAAGCATCGCCAACGGGAATCGCCGCCCCAGCCGTCTCATGCTACCGACCGTCGCCCACTCCCTGCGTAGATATCTTCCGTCTGGAATAGAACCGCGAATGGACCGTCTAACGCGGCCGTTGCCGTTAGAAGTCATCGCTCCCTTGAGCGAAATTCCGGTCAAGCCAGCAGGAGATCACAAGACCAGCGCGCTCCTCCACCACGGCTAGGGACCCGATCCGGCATGCCGGTTCCAAGCATCTTTCTTCTCGTTGCCGGCCGCCCAAGTAATAAATTGACCAGCCGATTGGCATATATGGTATAAGGTTTGAAAAGCTCAAACGTATCGACGTAGCGATTTGCTGCACGTCAAAGGCAGGGGGGAGCAAGTATGATTAGGGGAGATGGTTTTTGTGTGAGCGCGGCGATTGCGCTGGTAGCGGTCGCTGGAGGACCAGTTGTTGCAGCGACAAATGCTGCTGGAGCCGATGCAGCGCAGGCTCCGAGTGAAGTGCGATTGGAAGAAGTAGTCGTCACGGCGCAAAGGCGCCCGGAAAAGCTGCAGAGCGTACCAATTGCCATTACAGCCTTGTCTGCTGAGTCGCTTGAGGGCGCCCACGTCCAAACGACGATGGACCTACAATTCAAGGTGCCCAGTCTTGAGTACACCATGACAAATGGCTTTGCGCAGGCGAGGATGAGAGGAATTGGCAATTCCAACAATCAAGTGCAAGTGGATCCATCTGTCGGTACATACATCGACGGATTCTACATCTCCGGGCCGCAAAGCGGTCTGAGCAATTTGCTTGGCGTAGAAAGAGTCGAGGTGCTCAACGGACCGCAGGGGACTCTGTATGGCCGTAACTCTGTGGGCGGCGCTATAAATATTTACACGCTTACGCCGACCCAGGAACCCGACGCGATGCTTGCGCTAACGGGAGGAAACTACGGTACAGCCCAAGTGAATGGATATGTCTCCGGAGGGCTCGGCGACAAGCTGGCCGTTGGAATTTATGTTGCTGGAAGAAGAAACGACGAGTTTACGAACCAGATTGTGATAGGTCCCACTAGTTCGGAAAAGCTCAATCATGACGATAGCGGTGCCGTTCGGATAAAAGCAGTATACACCCCAAGCGATTGGTTGAAGTTCACGGCCAGTGCGGAGTTTTCGGAGTCAAATAGCGGCGATTTCGCCGTGTTCAGGGCTGATACCGCTGACTCTACTCCTCTCGGCTGGGGGTTTGGTGCAACCCATGTTAGCGATAAGTATACGCAAATTACGAACCAGCCAGATTGGTATAAGCAAAGAGCGTCCACCTACATTCTTCGCACCGACGTTGATCTCGATTGGGCACGGTTGGTGGGTATCAGCGGATATAGGCACCTTGTTTTCAAAGGCGAGACGGATGCCGATTCGACCGATGCAAATCTCTTCAGTTTTGAGGACGAAAATTCTATTCAAATGTTTTCTCAGGAATTGCAGCTCATATCGCCGGAAGCTAGTAGCCTCAAATGGATTGCTGGTCTGTACTATTCCAATCAGCAGGCGGGGCAGAATCCGTTCCTGCTTAAGAGCTTACCCCCTATTTCGCCGTTTCCTGCAGCGACCGCACAGAGATTTGATGTCCTGTTTAACTCCTATGCGGCGTTCGCTCAGGCGACAATTCCACTGACCGTGGTCGCAAAGGATTTGAACCTGACTCTGGGCGCCCGCTATACAGTTGATGTTCAGCACTTTGGAGCAAGCCAGTTCTCCTCTTTCCTTGACGTTGCCACGAACCAGCCTGCTTCGCCGATTCCGGGAACGCAGATCGAATTCCCTCATCTCAGCAAGAAATGGAGCGCCTTTACGCCAAAGGTGACCCTTGATTACCAAGTGCTTCCGAGCACGATGGTCTATGCAACTTGGGCAAAAGGCTACCAGGAGGGTATTTTCAATGGCGCCTCTCCGGCCAGTCCTGGACCAGTCAACCCAGAAAAGCTGATGTCGTATGAGGTTGGCTCCAAATTAACACGTTGGGACAATCGCGCGTGGCTCAACCTGGCCGCTTTCCACTATGACTTCAAAGATCTACAGGTCCAGGCAACCCCGAATGCGAACACTGTCGTTGCAATTATCGAAAACGCAGCCCGCGCTACATATGAAGGGGTTGAGGGTACAGCCAATGTGCAGTTGACGAGTGATCTAAGGCTCTCGGGTGGTGTGACGTATGTCTACTCCTATTACAACAGCTTTCCAAATGCAGCGGTCCTAATTCCAAACGGCCCCCCATTTCCGTTTGGTCTGCAGACCGTTGTTAGGGACGTAAGAGATACTAATGTGGAGCGATCTCCTCGTTGGGTTACGACGCTCTCCGTGGGCTATGATCATAAGTTGGATTCGGGAAATCATGCGCACGCAAATATCGACTGGTACCGCAACAGCGGATTTTTTTGGCAAGCCGGCGAGTTGGATCACGAGAACGCATACAATATTCTCAATGGTTCGATTGGCTACACTATGGGGCGGTGGGACGCTTCGTTTTGGATCACAAATGCACTGAACACATACTATAGGACCGAAAACCAAGCGACCGTCTTTGCAAGTCTGGTCGAGAATTCGCAGCCTCGTATGTTTGGTGTCACATTGAAGTGGAAGTTACATTGAAGTGAAGATTATAAAGGGGCACTTCGGTATGCGACGTAGGCTGCATCTCAGACGTCGAACTGTTGCAACGGTTCTGCCTCTCATGCCGCGGAAAGGGAGGAAAAGGTAGGATCTATACGCCTTGGCCCCTAAACGGGGGAGCGTCAATCCTCCGAGAAAATGGCTCGAAAGCAGTTCGCGAACGCATTTGCGAGGACAATCTAATGGCACCATCCAAGGTTTTGCGCACCGGCGAATCTGGAGACCATATCACCTACTGTCGTTTATGTGAGGCGACCTGCGGTCTAATTGCACACGTCGAAAATCGAATCGTTACTCATATTGGTCCCGATCGCGCCAGTCCGCATTCGCACGGGATGATTTGCGCAAAAGGTCCAGCCATGCGGTTCATCACGCATGACCCCGATCGCATTTTGCATCCGCTCAGGAGAAACGGGGCTCCCGGTCAATTTGAGCGTGTGTCTTGGGAAGAGGCACTTGCCGATATCAGCAGTGCGCTTGATTCGATCTTAAAAGAAAACGGTCCGGATGCGTTTGCGGGCTATTTTGGCAATCCTCTGGCGTTCGCTACGTTTTCGATGACTCACTTTATGAGTTTCCTGAATGCGTGTGGCTCTCATAAGCTCTATTCGCCGGGGTCTCAAGATACAGCAACACGAAGTGTAGCCTCGGATATTGTTTTTGGTGGGCCCTTCATGTTTCCGATGCCAGATCTGGCGCGAACGGATCTGATCTTTGTCTTTGGCGCCAACCCCCTCGTTTCACGAGGATCGTTGTTTATGACGGCGACAATTAGGGAAGATCTCGATGCCATAGCCGCGCGCGGGCGGGTTGTGATCTTCGACCCAAGACGGACAGAATCGGCAAAAGTGTACGAACACGTCTTCGTGCGATCAGATGCCGATGTCTGGCTCCTGGCCGTAATCATCAGAACCATCATTGAATCTGGCAGGATAGATCGTGCTTTTATAGAATCGCATACCGTGGGTTTTGGCGAATTTAGTGCTGCTCTTCGGGAACTCGATTGTCACTACGCAGCGGAGCGATGCGCGGTGCCATTGGACAAAATTCGTGATCTCGCGAATTCATTTGCCAACGCCGAGCGCGCTGTCGCCTATGGGCGTGTCGGCGTGTGTCGCGGTACCTTTTCGACATTGACGAATGTGCTAATCGATGCATTGAACATTATTACGGGGCGATTTGGCCGCCCGGGCGGCTGGGGTTTCGGCCTCCGACTGCGTAAAGATGGCTCACACTTTGGCGGAGCGAGTGTCGGTACGCGGCGCACGCGTGTGGGCGGACTTCCCGACGTGGGAGGGCATCTTCCGGGCGCACTGTTAGCTGCAGATATTGCAGCCCCGGGTCCTGGTCAGGTCCGTGCGTTAATGGTAGCGGCGGGAAATCCGGTATTATCCGTTCCGGATGGCAGGAAGCTCGAAGAAGCACTTAGTAAACTTGAACTAATGTTCTGTCTTGATTTCTACATGACGGAGACAAGCAAATACGCGAACTACATTCTACCGGTCACAACATTTTTGGAGCGTGCTGATTCAACGCTGGAGTTCACGCAGGCTATGGTACGTCCGTGCTTGCAGGCCACTCCTCCAGTCATTGCACCTATTGGTGAGGCACGCCCTGAGCATGAGATTTTTCCAGATTTGGCACGCCGACTGGGTGTGCCACATCCACTACCTTCCGCACTTCCCTCGGAGGCAATTGCACTCGGGATCGAGCCATCCCACGAGGCGTCAATCGACATGACGATTCGGCTCTCTGACTTCGGTGATCATTACGGCGCTCGACCGGAGGGAATCTCTCTTGAAAAGCTTATTCAAGGCCACCCATCTGGATTTCCGTTGGGTACCTCTGACCTGCTGGCTGACTCTCTATCACAGCTCGGTCATTCAGACGGTCGAATTCACCTCTGGGATAAACGCGTCGAGAGTGAATTCCGTCGGCTGGAGAATAGCGCTTCCTTGCCCGAGCCTACCTTTCGTTTGATTGGGCGACGTAATTTGCTTTCCATGAACAGCTGGATGCATAACGCAGAGCGGCTGGTGCGATCGCAGAGACCACGCTTGCAGATGAACGATCAAGACGGATACAGGTTAAATTTGTCCGACGGTGCTTTGGTAAGCATTCAATCGAAGACGGGTAGAGTCGAAGCCGAAGTCAAGCTCACGGCTGACCTGATGCCAGGGGTGGTCTGTTACCCCCATGGGTGGGGTCATGATGGAGGTTGGACACGGGCAAATCTATCCGAGGGTGTGAATTTCAATCTTTTGGCCTCGTCCGATCCGTCCGACCTGGAGCAGCTATCAGGCATGAGCTTCCTCGATGGCATCCCCGTTGCTATCGAACCTATCCGTGTTCAAGAGTCGGCAGATGAGTCAGAAACGCCACGGCGGTCCGCGGATGTTGCATACGACAACTGAGCGATTTGGGACGCGCTATTTCAGGGTCTACCTGTGACGCTCAACTGTCGAGAGCCAAAAAAATCAATTAATCGATTAATTGCTATGGACGGCGGGTGGGCCCGTTGTGTATCCTCAGGCTGGAAGTGCCTCAACGGATCGTCGGTCGAGAATGTTTGAGACCGCAACGTAGGAGAAAAACCATGACGGATACAGCGCTCGCCATACCCACGAAGATCTTGCCATATGCTGGCAAGATCATGGATGTCGATACACATGAACAATCCCCCATCAATACTTGGAATGATCTCTATGGTTCAATCGTTGATCCTCTGATCGAAGCCTTGAAGGTCATGAAGCTACCCGCCATATTGGATGTTCGGGAAAAGGACGATACGGAGATCAACGCCCAGACGGTATGGAAGACCAAGCTATTTAACGCTCCGGGAGCTTTCGATTTCGGGCGTCGTATTGAGGTAATGGATCTGACCGGGGTAAAGCAGCAAATCATTTTTCCCGGCAATTTGGGGCTTTTTGCTGTGTGGGCGTATGCCGTTGCGGGAATTCCCGAAATGTTCAGCGCTCTTCCGGGATCGGCCACTGAACGCAGATCCTATGCCCGCAAACTGATCGCAAGCCACAATGAATGGGCCATGCGCGTCACTCGCTCGTCTAATCGGTATGTTGTAGTCGGCGCGCTTATCGGCGAGACGCCTGACGAGCTGCTCGCGGAAGCAAAGCGCCTTTTGAAGCATGGGATCCGCGGCATTTGGATGCCCAGCTCGATCCCGCCGGCCGGAGTATCGCCAGCGCATTCGCTTCTCGATCCGCTGTGGGATGCGCTTTCGGCTGCCGACGTTCCGGTCTTGGCCCATATCGGGGCTGATCGCGACTTCTTGCGCACCGAAGTGTGGAATGACGCGCCTGCGTTCGAGGGCTTCCGGGTGGGCGCTGAAGTGCCTCTCGATCCTTGGACGCTCGCGACGATGAACCGTGCGACGGAAAATTTCCTTGCAACGCTCGTCATGGGTGGTGTGTTCGAGCGTCATCCCAAGCTGCGTTATGGTGCTATGGAGACCGGAGGTAATTGGATTGGGCCGTTAGCTCAACACCTCGACATCTGGATCCGGCAGACCGGCCTATTTGTCGGACCGAACGCAAAGAGGCCCGAACTCAAGATGAAGCCGTCGGAGTACATTCGCCGGAATGTTCGCGTCGCGCCATTCGGTTTCGAGGATGTCGGCGATTACATTGCACGTTATGGTATGCCTGAGCTGTACTGCTATGGGAGCGATTTTCCGCACTTGGAAGGCGGAGTCGACCCGATGGGCAAAGCTGTCGAAAGCTTCGAACGTCACGGCATCAGCGAGGACATCATGAAGATGTACTTCGTCGACAATGCAAAGCTGCTCGTGCCCAACTGACTTTGCGGGAGAGAGAGTGTTGGGATGTTAGATCGATGACGTTGCCCCCAAGTTTCATCCAGTTTGCGTCTGGCGCAATGAGCCGATTATCGGGCGCCCCTATCGGGCCGAAGTGACGGATTTCAAGCCACTGATGCGGGCGCGGCGCCGTGTCGCTCAGGGTTCTCCGCCGCGACGTGCGATCTCCCACGAACCCCAACCGACCTCGTCCCCCCATTGCACTCGACATGTGTGATCGCAGTAATAGAGTTCCGTATTTAGTCCGTCTTTAAGGCCGACATGCTCGAAATTCGGCGGAATCATTGTCAGAAGGACGCGGCGCTTTGTTGGTTCGATGCTCAGTTTCACCTTCACGCCAGACGTTTCTAATGAAAAAGTATCTTTCTGGCCGACTACCGGCCAGTTTGCTTCAGGGCTCACCACAAGTGTTGCCTGCTGCAGTATGCCATCCGAATTCGCAATATAGCCCACCTGCCCCGATTCCGGCTCGGAGCCCATTTTGATTGCGGTGAGAGATCGGCCACTCGGGAAGACGGCATTGAAGAAGAACCCCCCATCGCGAAGATTGCTCGTATCACGAACACCGCGCGAATGATCGTTCGCTCCCGGACATCCTAAAATAAACTCCTGATTTCCGAGCTCGATCACGCCGGAAATCCGACCTGTTTGCTCGTAGTGAGCTGGTATTACCTTCGATGTATCCGTCGATCCATGGGGCATGGACCAATGTTGACCGGTCAAGCTCAATAGGACGTCGATCTTTAGCGGCACCGCAGGGCCGTCGCTAATGCAGCCTGTCATTTGCTGTTCGTATGTCTGAAATTGTGCGGCGCCATCTACGGAGAGGCGCCAAAGGGCGAACGGTCTCTCTATGGTGATCCCGCAATTCTTAAAACCCGGTCCAAAGGGAGAATGTTGAGGTCCGTAGGAATGAATCGTGTAGACGCCATCGCCGCGCAATACCGACGCGTAAGCGCGCCAAATAGCTGGCTTGTCGGGATGGCGCTGAAAATGAGCGTAGATCGTGAGGTCGTTTTGTTCATCCCACGCCCAAAAAGCGTAACTTTCGCTCCAATATTTCTCCGTGCCAAATTGCGTTGCCGGCCACTCATCGCGGGCGTTCATGATTTTCATGGTCACGTACTCTCTCTCATTTGCCAGAAGTTATTTTCCGGCGCGGCCGACGCACGAAAGGCTTCGGCATGAAGCCGCACAGTTCCACTACGAGCGTTGCCAGTTCGTCCGCAATACGGGCCTGCTCGAGTGTATTTGCTACCGCCGCCGCTTCGTTTGCACGCCTCACCGGCCTCGGAACGGAAATCTCGAAAAATAGGCAAGATTTCGTTCGGAAGCTCCTTGGGGTCCGGGAACCCCATTAAATCCCAACCAATGCTAAAAAACAATCATCGGATTGATTCACAAGCAATTCAATGCCGCGAGATCAGCGAAAATCTCAAGAAATATGCTGGAAAGGTGCCGTCGACTCGACGTCACCGGTTCTGCCGCATAACCAATCATACGATTAATGGATATTGCTTGCGGCGAGAGTTTGGGCAACAATCACGTGCTGAGACTGCGGCCCGGGGTTCTGCCCTCTTTGGCTCAGCAGCTATCGAGGTTGATGTGCAATCCATTGTCGAAATGTTTTCGCTTGAGGGTCGCACTGCACTGGTCACGGGCGCCAGTCGCGGGCTTGGAAGGACGTTTGCACATACGCTTGCGAAAGCGGGTGCTAGCGTCATGATATCAGCTAAGAATGCCGAAGCGCTTGCGCAGGCCAAGCAGGCCTTTTCAAAGGCGGGCATCTCGGTCAAGACCCAGGCAGCCGAACTGCGTGATCGTCAGCAAATAGAAAAGTTGGCGAAAGCAGCCGAAGCCGAGTTCGGTCATGTAGATATCTTGGTCGCAAATGCCGGTATTTCGGGAACCGCGCCGGTCGAATCTTTTTCCCCCGAAGGAATGGATGAGCTTGTTGAGATCAACCTTTTGGCACCCATGCTATTAACGCGCCTACTTGTTCCCGGAATGAAGGAAAAAAAATGGGGCAGGCTCATATATCTTTCTTCGGTTGCCGCATTCGTTTCATCGGAAGTTGATGGACACGCAATTTACTCGGCCACAAAGGCGGGCCTGAATGGGTTTATGCGCACGGCCGCGATCGAACTCGGAGCGTTCGGAATAACGGCCAATAGCATTGCGCCAGGCACGTTTCTCACCGATATGGCGCAAAGATCGCTGGACAGCTACGGAGAAGAAGGGCGCGCTTCGTACGACAAATATGCAAAGATGAATGCGCTGCACAGGTGGGGCAATGTGGACGAATTGAAGGGGCCTCTTCTGCTCCTGGCTAGCGACGCTGGCTCGTTCGTCACAGGCTCTGTCTTGACGGTAGATGGAGGGTTTACCGTTCGCTCCACGCCTGCCCAATGAGGTTCGGGGTAACCATTTGACGCGGCCGGAATGCTGGCCGCGAGAAATAAGGGACGATCAAAAATGAAAGCTCGCTTTTTCCACCGGGCACGTGTGCGAGCTCCGATCGCTGTGGCTTGGGACGTTTTCACAGATCACGAACGGATTGGTGAGTTCACAAACACTGACATGAAAATTGTCGAACCCGGCAATCCTGAGCGCAATGAGTTGGGTTGCGTGCGCGAGATAGAAACACTTGGCTGGAAAGTGGTCGAGATTGTGAACTATTGGGAGCCGTTGAAGTCGTTCGGATACCACGTATTCGGCGGTACGGTTCTCACGCATCACCAAGGCATTGTTCGTTTTTTCTCTACGTCGGAGCAGGGTACGGAGTGGGTCTATGACATGCAAAATGTTCCTACCGAGTCCTCGATCGCCCAAGCCAAAGCCGCCGGCTATCCCGACTGGCAAACGTTCATATACCCAGAATTTCGGAACTATATGGCCGATCTGGAGGCCGAGTGTGAACGGCGCGCGGCTTCTACGCTGATCGCCGCGCTCCCTCTTGCGGTCAGTGAACGCGGGTTGAGATAGGGACAGACGATAGATCTACCGCAAAAACGATCGCTCAATTGCTACCGTTACTTATTTTCCAGGCTCAGCCGACTTGTTGGCACATCAGCCTGAAAGATATCTGCATGGCTCACAATGTGATACTCGCGACGATAACCCCCGGTCGCGTCAATGCGGGTAACGTTGATTGCGCGGCGGCCCCGTCGACGCTCGTGCAAAATCAACCGCAAGTACCCGCGGGTTTCTGGGAACGCTAGGTCATTCCAGGGAATCTCCGCTTCGTCAAAAAAGCGGACGTCTAGGCACTCAGGTCCGACGGTAATCTTTGGGTCGGAAACGATGGTGCGAAATCCAAGGTAGACTTCACTCATCCAGGGTACGCTGGAAACGATGTGAAGGTCGAGCCGCGCAGGATCAATAACGACGCCAGTTTCCTCCATGGTTTCCCGCGCGACCGCGAGTTCTAAAGTCTCCTGCATCTCCATAAACCCGCCCGGTATGGTCCATCGTCCGATGGCAGGAGCCTGCGCTCGCTTGCATAGCAATAACAGCCCATTCCACTCAACCAGGCAGGTGACGAGAATTCGAGGGTTCTCATAATGGATATCGCCGCAAGCGGGACATGCCAATCGATCACGACTATCGGTTGCTACCCATTGACGAGCCAGTCGCGTCCCGCATTGCCGGCAATACTTCGCGCTTTGCCAGTTCATCATTCGCAGCGCGATCGGGATGTCTCTGAGCGAATGATCATGCCATTGAACATGTGCGCCAGCGACGTTCCCGGTGGTACGGGAAAGTAGTATAAGGCAAGGCTGATTCTAAGCATCTCTCTGAGAAGCACTCAATCAACTATCTGTTTCGGCAGGAACCACCCACTCACGGATGGCCGGTCGTGTCGCTCACAGCGGCGCCGCGCGCATCCATCATAAGGGACGCTGCGATGGAGGCGCACGATCTGCCCGGTGTGTGGCGACGAGGCTATAGTACAGCAGTGGAATTAATCAGACGATTAGTTGAAGCCGGGTATTAGTGCTTGAGCATAAATCTGCCGCAAGGCTGCGGCCGGCGAGCATCTCGCCTAGTCTTCGATACTGGTACGACGCTGTCGGACTTTAGGTTGAGTCCAACTTCCCCGTTCCGCCTACTGCGAGCAGCGTAGGATCTTGAACAAATCTGACCGCAGGAAGGCTTATTGAGACATCCGCAGATGCGCCGATTACGGAGTGCCTGAGGGTGCGTAACGTCACGACGACCGGCGTGGTCGGGTGCAATCGGGGAGGAAAGAACTCCTCGCCATTGCCAGGCAGCTCATAGGTGAACTGCAACCATTCGGTCTTCCCGAGATCGATCGAGAACGACGGATCAAAATCGACTTCGACTCCTCGCTTGGAAAGCGAGGACATGTCTGCCGCACTGCACAACATTATGCCGCCTCCCCGGCGGCCTTCGCGGGCAACTTGGGCGGGGAACCGAAAGTTCGAAAAACAGCCGAATTTCACAGCACTCCTCATCGAGTTACGGCGCCAACTACGCAGATTCAATAGCAATTTAACCATCTATTGTCTAAATAATCAATCCATCGATCAATTTGTGCCGACGATCGGAGAGGGCTAGTATTCCGGCCGTGAGTTGGGAGCTTTGCGACCGCTGCGGACGCTTAGACTTGCTCGATACGTCCAGGATAAAAGTGAAAGGCGACGGAGGTTTTCAATATGGGCGGCTTTTTAGTGTGTGAATGGGGCCGGTCTATCGAAGAGAAGGGCGTTGGAAGTTATCGCATCAAGATTTTGCACCCCCGCCCTTGCCACCTTCAGAGCATTCTGGTCGAGGCGAACAAGTGGGGAGATCGCGAATTTCTCGTGTTCGCCTCGAGGCGCATAACCTTTTCCCAATTTATTAGAGCGTCGGGCCATTGCGCGAAATTGCTACGCGACGCAGGAATTAAGCCGGGTGAGGTCGTCCTGCTAAATGGTGCCAATTCGCCGGAATGGATTCTCGCATTTTGGGCATTAGTCAGTATCGATGCAGTGGTGGCCCAAGCAAACGCTTGGTGGAGTGCCAGTGAAACAACGACGGCCATGAACACGCTGGGTGCCCGCTTTGTGATTGCCGACGAAAAGCGACGAACCGCTTTATGTGATGCAAAAAATGTTTTGCCGATGGAAGCTTTGGAGAAATGTTTCGACATGCAAGGAATTTATGACGTTGAGCGGCCCGTCCTCAACGAGGAACTCCCGGCCGTCCTGATCTTTACGTCGGGAACCACAGGCCATCCCAAGGCCGCAATCCTATCCCACAGAGCCGTTATCGCCTGTTTGCACAATATTTATGCGTATCGCGGCCGACTACCGAATGAAATGCTTCCGAACGACCCGCAAATGTCCCTGTTCTGTTGCAATCCCCTATTCCACGTGGGAGGAATGCTGCTGCAGTGTCAGACGCTGCTCAGTGGTCACCGGCTGGTGCTGCTAAGGGGTCGCGCGACTGCTGACGCCATGACGGAAGTGATCGAGCGCGAGAGAATAAATATCTGGGCGACCGTGCCAACACTGCTATCGCGCGTTGTCGAGCACGCTCGGGCCAAAGGCACGACATTAAGCACCGTGTTGAGCGTTTCCGCCGCAGGCAGCATGGTCAGTGCGGAGTTAATGGAGCGCGCCAGTGAGGTATTTCCCTCCGCACACAATAACCGGGGGTCTACCTACGGCATGACCGAGTCGGGCGGATCGGTAACTATGATCAACGGTGCGGATTATCTCTCACATGTCGGCTCGTCCGGGAAGCCGTTTCCGACCTGTGAACTGCGAATCGAAAACC
Organism: Steroidobacteraceae bacterium; assembly: GCA_036502605.1. Lineage (GTDB taxonomy): Bacteria > Pseudomonadota > Gammaproteobacteria > Steroidobacterales > Steroidobacteraceae > Bog-1198. The sequence goes on along the minus strand of DASXYI010000008.1, from coordinate 232,307 downwards.
CCCTCGGCAGCGGCGAAGGCGAAATATGGATGCGCGCTCCGTCTGCGATGACCGCATATTGGGGGCTAGAAGAACAGATTATCGATGATGATGGGTGGATCCACAGTGGCGATCTTGGCCGAATTGACAGCGCAGGATATCTATATGTCACCGGTCGCAAGAAGGACATCATCATCCGCGGAGGCGAGAATGTCTCGGTAATGAGCATCGAACAGCGGCTAAACCAACACCCAGCGGTGGCGGAGGCGGCCGTCGTCGGATTGCCACATAGCGATCTCGGCGAGGAAGTCGCCGCCGCAGTAGTGCTTAAGCAAGGCGCCACAACGACCAGTCGCGAATTGGCGGACTTTCTCGGCGCCAAGCTTGCTTACTTTCAGGTCCCCACTCGATGGTGGTTGCGTGACCAGCCTCTGCCGACCAATGCTGCGGGAAAAGTAGTCAAACAAGAACTACGGGCCAAGTGGCCCGTGTGTTCTTAGCGAATGCGGATAGATGGACGCGGCTCGCTTTACCTCTCGCATTATCTAGCGTGAGGGCGGTCATTGGCCCCGAACGGTTGGTTATCAGGACAGTAATTGAGGAAGGACGTGAATAAGCACGCGATGTCCCAAGAGTGCATAAAAAGCCGATTCGGGAAGATGGCGACAGCTGACGACGTGCTTCGCGGCGTAGACCTCAAAGGCAAAATCGCCGTGGTGACCGGCGCTACGGCAGGCATTGGAAAGGCGACCGCGGCGGCGTTGGCGAGGGCAGGGGCCGAGATCGTGATTGGAGGCCGAAACGGCCAGACGCTGGATCGCGCAAAAATGGAAATGCTTTCCGTATTGACAGCCAATACAGTGCATGCGTATCCGTTGGATTTAATGTCGTTGGCGAGCGTCGACAAATTTGCGAACGAGGTGCTGGCCCTCGACCGACCAATCGATATTCTCATCAATAACGCCGGAATCACCGGTCAACTGATTCGCAATGAGCAGAGGATCGAATCGCAATTGATGACAAACTTTATCGGCCATGCCGCACTTAGTTCGCGATTGTCGGGCGCCCTTATCCGAGCTGAAAACGCAAGGGTTGTCTCGCTCAGTTCGTTCGGGCATCACTACTCAGCCGTTGTCTTTGATGACTTGAATTTCGAGCGCCGTCCATACAGTGCCTGGGATGGTTACGGACAATCCAAGACCGCTTGCGTGCTCCTTGCGGTCAAGCTTTCAATGACGTTGCGACGAAACGGAGTCGACGCGTTCGCTGTCCATCCTGGCGCGATATGGACGGATCTCGGCCGAAATATGTCGGAAGACGACTATCTTCTCGCGAAGCAACGAGGCAGCATACCTGAACCAGAGGATTTCAAATCTCCGGAAGGCGGGGCCGCGACAAGTGTATGGGCGGCCACTGAGCCCTTACTTTCAGGACGATCCGCCTTGTATCTCGAGGATTGCAGTGTCGCTCCTGTGCTTGACGCGCCTAACTATCGCTACGGCGTAATGGACTATGCAATGGATCCAGATAACGCGGACCGGCTCTGGAGCGCAACCGAACGGCTGATTCACAGGACATTGCCTCTGTAGCGCTTTCGAGAGAACCGCGTGCATGGGTTTCGCTATAGAATTAATCGATCAGATAGGCTTTTTATTTTGGGAGAGGGGGAGGCCATGAAAAACGAGACCCTTTACGGCGAAAAGCCCCAAACGCGGGATCTGGCGCAGTATTTCGGTGCGATGTCGCGGTGGGTCTCACGGCAGCTCGGCCAAGATGAGCCCGTGCTAATGAGGAGTCTTGAGCCGACGCCGATCAGCGCCAATGGGTTCGTCGGGGAATCCTTTATTCTTGAGGTTTCCCGTGGTCGCGAAAAGCGCATACAGCGCTACCTGCTGAAGCGCAAACCCACTCAACATGTCTATTTTCCCGACCATGATTTTGAGGCGGAATTTCGCGTTCAGGAAGCGATCGCCAAAATCGAGTTGGCGCCCGTGGCAGGCGTGCGTGGGTATGAAGCTGACGGAAGCATCCTCGGTTCGCCTTTTTACCTGATCGACTTCGTCGCAGGGCGGGCGGTGCCAGATAGGCCCCTTTACTATATCGATGGCTGGCTAGCCGCGCTGCCGTCGAAAGATCAACGCGCGGTCGGCGCATCGGGATTGAGGGCGTTAGCACAGCTGCATTCAAAACCCCTGAATGAGACCGGCGCGGATTTTCTTAGCCGTAACAAAGGCGGTAAACAAATTGATTGGGATCTCCATCATTGGGATCGGTTCAGCGCCGTCTCGTGGGCTAATGGACCGATGGCGCGCGTGTCCGAGGGCCGCTCTTGGCTGGAGAAAAATAAGCCTCAGACCGAAAATCTCGTCATATCCTGGGGAGACTCCCGCCCTGGCAATATCTTGTTTGAGGGTACAGAATCTGTAGCGATCATCGATTGGGATATGGCGAGCGCGGGCGATCCTGAGAAGGATCTCGGTTATTGGCTCGCGATGGATCTTCAGTTCGAGCGTGTAGCCGATCAAATGGGGGGATCACGCTTAACGGGCTGGCCCAGCCGCAAAGACATGGTGGACATCTACGAGGAAGCCGCGGGCAGATCGGTGGACCGAAAGAAGCTGCGTTACTACCGGATTTTTGCCGCCTATCAAATCGCGTGCATGTATTCACGATTCATTGTCATGCGGACGGATTTGGACGAAGAGACGGGTCGCAAGTTCCTCAACGAGAGATCCCCTCCCATCGATCTGATCCGCGAAGAGTTAGAAGCGGCGCATCTTCCTGGCTGCGCGAATTAGCCTCGATCTGCCGGCAGTAGTTCTCCGATCACTGTTCCGACGGAGTATACGGAGTCCGCGGGTGCCAGAATGTTCAGCGTGCCGGAGGCGGGAGCCTCTATCGACTCCACCGCCTTGTCGGTTTCGACCTCGTATAGTGGAACGCCGGCGGTGACCGGTGTCCCGTCGGGGTGCAGCCATGAGACCAGTCGGCCTTCTTCCATAGAGAATCCTAGCTTCGGAAATACTATCTGAACCTTCATAAATATCTCTAATTTCAGCCGCCAGTAAGCGACGCATCTCTATTCGCAGGTGAATGTATCGTTGCCCAAATAGCTTCCTTGATTCGGTCCCGGCTTGGCAGGAAGGCTGCTTCAAGCGGTTTTGAGTAGGGGACTGGGGAATCGAATCCACAGACCCTTTGGATTGGTGCTCGAAGCAGCCCAAACAGCTGTTCGGAGATGCGTGCGGAAATTTCGGCGCCTACACCGAAACTACGGACTGCCTCATGAACGATTACGACACGGCCCGTCTTGCGCACGGAAGTAAATATCGTCGGCATGTCGAGTGGCGAGATCGTACGCAGATCGATAACCTCGACCCGAATGCCCTCACCGGCCAAAGAGTCAGCCACCGCCAATCCATCGCCCACTTGGCGCCCGTAGCTCACCACGGTAACGTCAGAGCCCTCGCGGACGATATTGGCTTTGCCCAGAGGAATGCGATGCCCTGACTCGGGCAGGATTCCTTGCGAACGCAATAGGCCGAGCGGTTCTATAAAAATGCAGGGATCGTCATCGAATATGCACGATGTCAGGAGGCCATACGCATCGGTCGGATTGGACGGCACAACGACCTTGAGGCCGGCGGTGTGCGCAAACCAGGCCTCCAACATGTCTGAATGCTGACCACCGATGCCGAAGCCCGCACCGGTCGCCGTTCGGATCGTGATCGGAACGTGTGTCTGACCGCCCGACATATACCGTAACTTCGCGGCGTGGTTCACGATCATGTCCATTGCCACAGTCGTGAAATTCATCAGCATGATTTCGACCACCGGGCGAAAGCCTACGATTGAGGCCCCAATCGCGGCTCCGATAATCGCCTGCTCCGATATAGGCGTGGAGCGCACCCTGCTGGTGCCGAACTTGGTCGATAGGCCCTTGCTCACCCCGAACACACCACCGCCCTCGCAATCGGCGAAGTCCTCGCCGAAGGCAATCACCTTCTCGTCAGCTGCCAGCGCGTCATGTAGCGCGCGGTTCAACGCCGCGATCAGAGTCACGGGCTTATCATCGGGCATCATACCGATCGCTCCGCATACACATCGGTTTCTAGTTCAAGTGCGTCAGGAAACGGTGACGCGAAGGCAAATTGCTCGGCATCATCTATCTGGACGGCGATTTCAGCCTCGATTCCAGCAAGAACGGCTTCGGTTGCCTTACCGCCGGAAATCAACCGCTGCCGAAACGCCGGAACGGGATCTTTAGCCATCGCCGCTGCCTTTTCGCCTGGGCTCATGTAAGCATCCTGATCGCCAAACACGTGTCCATAAAAGCGGAATGTCATCGCTTCGATGAGCGACGGGCCCTCACGGCGGCGTGCCCGAGCGATTGCCGTCTGCGCCACCGAATACACCGCCAACGGGTCATTGCCATCGACCCGAATTCCGGGCATTCGATAGGCGGCCGCACGATCTGCGATGCGGTCCACCGCTGTCGCGTTCTCAAATTTCGTATGCTCGCTGTAGAGGTTGTTGGAACAGAGGAAAATCACGGGCAGTTTCCATATCGACGCCAGATTTAGCGACTCATGGAACGCTCCGATGTTACTCGCGCCGTCTCCGAAGGCCGCGATTGTCACTCGACCATCTCCAGCAATTTGGGAAGCGAGTGCCAGTCCATTGGCGATCGGCATGCTGCTGCCGACAATTCCGGTGGTCACCATTACACCCGATTTCGGATGCGTGATATGCATCGGTCCACCCTTGCCTTTGCAAGTTCCGGTCGCCTTACCGAAAAGCTCAGCCCACAGTTCTCTCAGCGGCACGCCGCGCGATAGAGAATCGTGCAGACCGCGATAGATCGTGCAAATGTAGTCATCCGCTTGAAGCGCCGCCGATAGCCCAGCCGGAATGGCCTCCTGACCGCGCCATGAATAGTAGGGCATGGCAACCCGCCCCGCCTTTAGCAAGCTGCGAAACCGCTCATCATGCAGCTTGAGCAGCGTCATCGCTCTGAAAATGCCTTCAAGGATTGTCCAGTCGGGGCTCTCTTGGTTCACCGCAGGCTCTCCTCGCAACGGCATCTTATTCCCGGCATCCTGGTATAGTATACGAATTCTCCGATCGGTCAATTAAAGGCGAGCAAAGCGCAGAATTCCGATGAATTGATTTCGTATGAAACGCCGTCCCGTGGATGCGTGACCGGGTCATGAAGGGAGTTTCAGCGAAGCAGTTGGTTATCGATGTCTATACCCGCACCGCCATTGCGACTATAATCAAGAAATAAACAGACGATTACTTTGGGGTTCGTTCGAATATGGCCATTGCAATGCAACGAAGAGGTGTCGGAAGTGGCGGCATTATCTAAGGGGTCTAACATCGACATTGGGTTGACAACTCCGTTTCAGTACGACGCCGATGTCATGTTTGGGCATCCCGACGATACGGCCGAGATCGACGCGTACGAAAACCCTGTCCGCGAGATTGCTGCCCGCCTGTTTGCGGCGGGCCCGGTGATCCGTGGCCAGGGCGTAAAAACTGAGGCGGGCGCCGCGGCCGTCCGGTTCGCGGGAATCACTTTTCCAAATATCATGACGCCGCCGAGCTTCTGTGAGAGCGATTGCTTTTGCGCGGTAAGCTGGGAAGCGGTTCGCGCCGTTTACATGAGTCCAGGGGTATTTTCATCCACCGTATTCGAAGAATCGGTGGGCGCCTTTTGGGGACCCGCCCTTAGCCCGATGGATCCCCCGGAACATACGAAATATCGCTCGATTATGCAGCTTGGGTTTACGCCGAAACGGATAGCCACGTATGAGCAACGCATAATAAATCCGGTGATCGAGGGTCGATTCAACGCCATCAAGTTCAAGGGAAAGGCTGACCTCGTGCGTGAATTGAACGGTTTCTACCCGTTTGAAATCGTGGGCGCAATCGTCGGCTTTGATCCCTCAATCGTCGCGTTTGTAGGGGCGTGTTTTAATCGTATCTGGCATGCGAATGTGGATCCGCAGGGTGCGCACGCCGCGGGAAACGCGCTGAGGGCTTACTCGAAACAGCTGATCGACTCGCGCCGCGGCCAGCCGCCGAAGGATGATCTCGTTTCTGCCATGATGGGTGCGGAGGTGGACGGTGAGAAACTGTCCGAAGAACGCTTTGTAGCCATGATCAATCATTTTATGGCAGGGGGCATCGACACAACGTACGGCCAATCGGGCAATTTGGTCCATAACCTGCTCACTCACCCGGTTCAGTTCGAGGAGTTGAAGCGGGATCGCACATTAATTCCCTCAGCAGTCGAAGAGAGCCTGCGCTACGAAGGTATCGGCGGCCTTATCTGTCGCCGCGCGCGCGAAGATACAAATCTTTGTGGGACAGCTATTCCGAAAGGATCCGTAGTGTTCATTATGCATTGCGTGACGGATCGCGATAGGTCAAGGTGGGAGGATCCCGACGTCTTCAACATTCGACGGCCGCGACAACCGCATATTCAATTCGGTAATGGCGCGCATTCCTGCATCGGCCAGCATCTTGCCCGCTTCATGCTTGCTCGATATGTGGAACACCTGATCGATGATTTACCGAACTTGCGATGGGACCCGACTCTGGAGGTGCTCCCGAAGATCACCGGCTGGACCCAGAGGCATCCTCTCACTTTACCCGTTGTGTGGGATCCGAAGTTATGATTGGGATCGTTCAGGACGATGCCCATACGCGATCACAACTGTTCGTTTTTGAGTTTTTCAGGTCAATTGTGCGGCGGTACGAATTGGGTGAGGGGGGATTCCCACCGAGCGAGATCATCATCTGTTCGTCGCGGCCAATGATTTCGAACCGGAAACGCCAGGGGTGCGACTGACGACAAGGACGCGATTGACCAGTCCCCGTCGCGGGCAACGTCGCGGAAAAGAACCCGGGCCTCATTCGGATCGGCGAGCAGGGCAACGCGCCGGGCATCGACGGCAAAGACCTGGCCGTTGAGATATGCCGCCTCCTCTGTACAGAGATAGACGATCCAGGGCGCCACTCCTTCCGGCCCCCCCATGCCTGCGCGGAAGGCCGCCTCGGCCGGCTCGACATAACCACGCTCTATCCAATTCTGTACTACCGCAGGATAGTAGCTCCTGTCCTGGACCGGATGCGCTTCGGGATTGTACGTGTTGATTGTGATTCCGTACGGACCGTAATCGGCAGCCATGGAGCGTCCCAAACCGAAGAGCGCAGCCTTCGAGGCGGAATAAGCGCTACCGCCAAATCGGCCGGTGCCCGCGACGGAGCCCGCATTGACGATCCTTCCCCACCTTTGCCGTACCATGTGCGGAAGCGCGGCCCGGCAGGTATAGAACACACCGTTGAGATTGACGTCTAGTGTTTGCTGCCAAGCGTCGTCGGTACATCCGGTCACGGGCGAGACGCCTTCAATGCTGTAGGTACCCGCGTTGTTGATGAGAATGTCGATTCCACCGAAGGCCTCGACACAGCCGTCAATCAACTGCTTTGCGGAGTTGGGATGATTAACGGGGCCGGCGAGGCCGATGGCAGTACCGCCCGCCGCCCGTATTTCTTCGACCACCTCGTCAATGGCGTGAAGTCCGGCGCTGTCCGAGCCTCTCGCATTGATGGCGACCTTGGCGCCTTCCATCGCAAGCATCCGTCCGATCGCGCGCCCTATCGATCGGGACGATCCTGTTACCAAAGCTCGTTTGCCTTCCAGTCTCATACTGCCCTCCTATCTGGACGCGTCTGTGCCCTAAATAAAGCTTATATGTCGCCGGACTCGCTTATAGCGGACCGCGGCTTGGCCCGAGCAAACGAAGAGGAGCAGATCGCACCCTGGTAGGCCTACACCTCGAACATGCGCGGATTTCGATATTGCGCGAGGCAAATATTCCCGACGAGAGCAAATATTCTATTCCTTGGTCCAGCATGGCTCCCATGAACCAGAGCCCGCCTCGCCGTCCCACTCGATCTTGCAGCTAATGTCGCAGTAGGCGAGTTGCGTGGCGGGACCATTCACTAAACCGACGTGCTCGTAGTTGGGGGGGACCATAGTTAGCGCCACCCGGCGTTTTGTGATTTCATAGGAAACTTCTGCGGCGTGACCATCTGCTACCGCAGCAAATTTGCCCTTCTCACCCGGCTCCCAGCCCGAAGTTGGCATGACCACTCGAGTTACCACGTGAACTTTGCCGTCGCCACGGTGGATGTAACCTGTATGTGCGTCGGGAGACATCTGTATGGCGGTCAGAGATCGACCGCTTGGAAACGCGCCGTTGAAAAAACCCGATCCATTATGCAACTTCTGCGTATTGCGCGGCCCATACGAGTGGTCCTTCGCGCCGAGGCAATCGATCTGAAAGCTTTCGTTGCCGATTTCCACCGTACCGATGACCTTGCCGGTTTGCTCGTAGTGCGTAGGCATGATGGCCTCGGTGTCTGGCGTGCCATGCTTCATTCCCCACACAGGCGTTTTCAAGCTCAGCTGTAGGTCGACTTTTAACGGCACCGCTGGACCGTCACTAATAGCGGCCTTCAACAGCGCGGCGGCGGAGCGCTGTTGCCCTGCACCTTCTGCCCGGAAGCGCCAGAGATGGTGCGGTTCTTCGATAATTATATGCACGGCTTCGAAGCCCGGCCCAAAGGGCGAGCGCTGCCTGCCGTAGGAATGAAGAGCGTAAACCTGATCCCCTTTCATGACGGTACAATATCCCCTCCAGATGATCGGTTTCTCCGGATGACGCTGAAAATGACCATAGACGGTGAGGTCATTTAGATCATCCCATGCCCAGAACGCGTAGCTCTCGCTCCAGTACGCCACGGATTGCGGTTCGTGCGGCAAGTCTTCCTGCGGGGGGACGTGAGAGTGCAGGTTCACGAGGGATCCTTACTTGCGGGAGCGATCAGCGCGCTCGGCTCGAGAGGCAAAGTATCGTGAGATAATTGCATTTAATAGATTGAGCAGTCAATAGATATTGGCATGCCGGATCCCGTCAAGCTTTGCTCAAAAGCGAGGAGAGGGAATCTAGGCAGATCGATCTTTTTCTCTCTGAATCCGCCTTGAAGTAATCAGATGATTAGTTTATTCTCTGAGTTGATCGCCGTTCATGAGCTGGCGAGCGGCCAATCGCTCTACCTAGCTGCCGCGTTGATGCTCTGTAGGGGGTCGTTCAATGAACCGCGATGATATTGAATTCCGCGCGCGCGATGGAACGATGCTGGCCGGCTGGTTCTATCGACCGCTGGAAGGGCCACGTCAGCAACCTTGTATCATCATGAGCCACGGTTTTACCGCAGTGATCGATCAAGGTCTAGCGGGATTCGCAGAGCGATTTGCAGATGCGGGTTTCGCCGTTCTCGTGTACGACCACAGAGGCTACGGCAGAAGCGGAGGGACACCACGGCTGGAAACCGATCCATTTCGGCAAATGCACGATATGCGCGATGCGATCACGTTTGCGTCGCTACAACCGCAGGTCGATGGCAACCGCATCGGGGTATGGGGAGCGAGCTACTCCGGCGGACATGCGCTGGTCGTAGCTGCAGTTGACCGGCGAGTCGGTTGCGTTGTCTCGGTGGTTCCTGCGACGAATGGCGCGGAGTTGGTCAAACGCCTAGCGGGCGAGGGGAACCTCACCGCAAGACATGCCCGCATGATTGCGGCGCGACGGGCAGAAATGAGCGGGCAGGGAATTCAATATCAGCCGCACACGACCGGCGGCGAATCACTGGACTGGTTCCAGTCCTCCAACCATGCCGAGGGCTGGGTCAACAGAGTATCAATACTTTCTCATGATATGGTCGGAGAATACGAGCCCGGAGACTATATCCATCGAATTGCCCCTACGCCGCTGCTGATGATCGTTGCGGACCAGGATGTTCGCTGTTGCACGGATTTGCAATTGGCGGCGTTCGAACGGGCTCGTGAGCCGAAACGGCTCGTGCTCTTTAGGGGTGGTCATTATGACGGCTACGTCCAGAAGTTCGATCTCGTTGCGACGCAATCTTGCAGGTGGTTCGAAGAGCATCTTCAGGAAAACCGATCAAAGTAGATTTGCAATTTGTACGACCAGTTTCCCGATCGCTGCTCGCCGGGCCAGTCGCTCGATTGCTTCGCCACCACGCTCGAGCGGGAAAACTTCCGTCACGCGCGGGCAGATTTTACTTGCCCGCCACCATTCGAATAGCTGGCGTACATTGTCTTTATTGGCGGTTGTTTCGCGTGCTGCAAAGGAACCCTGGAATACTCCGCGGATGTCGCAACCTTTCAGCAAAACCAAATTGAGCGGCAGTCTAGGAATTCCTGCGGGAAACCCAACCGTAAGGTAACGGCCCCTCCACGAGATTGCCCGCAGCGCGGCTTCTGCATATTCTCCGCCCACCGGGTCGAGAATAACGTCGGCACCCCCCGCGCCGACCGCTGCCTTAAAGCTGTCTGTGAGTGCCCGACCTGCATTGCGGGAGAAGGGCGGCTGACCATATATCAGGGCGTCGTCTGCTCCTGCGACGAGCGCTGCTTTGGCTTTCTCTTCTGATGAGACAGCCCCGACTACCCGCGCACCAATTGCCTTGCCAATCTCAACCGTGGCTAAGCCGATACCGCCTCCCGCTCCCAGCACCAGCAATGTCTCTCCCGCCTTCAGTCCGCCGCGATCTTTCAATGCATGAATTGCAGACGAGTAAGTGAAGAGTAGCGCCGAACCCTCGATGAAGTCTCGTTCGTCGGGTAGGTGAAATACGTTGTCGGCAGAGGCGACCGCTTTATCAGCTAGCCCACCGCTGCCAGAGAGCATAGCAATAACCCGGTCGCCGATTGCGAAGCCCTCAACCCCGTCACCGAGGGCGTAGACCTGTCCGGCAATTTCACTCCCGGGCGTAAACGGACGGTGCGGTTTGAACTGATATTTGTCTTCGATCACTAGTACATCGGGGTAATTAATCGCACAAGCCGCAACTGCAACCACGATCTCGCCGCGCGCCGCAACCGGATCCGGCACGTCTACAAGTTGAAGAGTTGAGGGCCCGCCCGCCGCAATGGAATAGAGCGCTCTCACCTGGCACCTCCGTTCGCGCAGCTACACTTCCGGTCTTTGCACATCAACCGCTTAACTTATAGTCCCACAGATCGCTCGGTACCAGTTTGCGATCGGATGCCAGCGGCCCCCTGACCTGCGACGGATAGATCCGCGCATCCCACTCGTACGTCAGCTCGCGGCTAGCGATGCGCCACAGGCCATTTCGCCTCGTAAATAGGTCGTAGTAGCGTGCGCCAATCAGCAGGCCATAGTCCTTGCCGAGGTTTGGGAAATTGGGAGGATGATCTGAACATTGCGCAGATATCAGATGCTGGGCGAAAATCGACGACTGCACGACTGCCTGATTGCCATCTAGCCGGATCAGAATATTCGACAGATAATGCATGGTTTGCACGAATCCCGCACCCAGAGAATCGGAAGATTTGATCCGATCGAAGAATGCTCGCGCAGTTACCGGTTCGCTGCCCTTTTGATAAATGAAGACGGCTTCCGGGTGAAAACTACTCTCGTACTGCCTATAGGGTCTGGGTTCAAGCTTCGTCAAAGGCCGGCGGACGTCGCGCGAAGAATGCCGCGACACCTTCGGCGAAGTCGCGGCTATACCCCAGCCCATGCTGAATATGCGCTTCGCGCTTCAGCGCGTCGGCCAGCGACCCGTTGAGTGCTTCGGAGATGGCACCGCGGGTGGCGCGAAGAGCCGGCGTCGACATTCCGCACAAACTGGAAGCCGTTTTGAGCGCCACTGTGTGCAGTTCTTCCGGCGCCACGCATTGATGGATCATTCCCCAGTGTTGCGCCTCTTCGGCGCTGACTCTTTGATTGAGCAGCATCATTGCGTGTGCTCGTGCGCGACCGATTAGCCTGGGCAACAACCAAGTCGCGCCGAGGTCTGGAATCAGCCCCAGTCTAGTGAAGCCACACTCGAAATAAGCTCGCTGAGAGGCAACGACGATGTCTGCGCACAGAGCCAGAGGGCAGCCGGCGCCCGCTGCCGCCCCATTGACGGCGACGACCAGTGGCGCCGGCAACGTCATCAAGCGCACCAGGAGCGGATTAAAATATCGTTCCAGCACATCGCCCAGGTCATAGGGCGGCGTATCCACCGGCCGATCACGATGAGCGGTAATGTCGCCACCAACGCAGAAGGCGCGGCCGGCAGCTGTCAGCACCACGCAGCGAGGGCGGGACGGCGCGGCCACAATCTCATCCAGGCCGGCGTTGAGATCGGCCACGAGCTCAAGCGAGATTGCGTTGAGCGCTTCGGGCCGGTTCAAGGTTAGCGTCGCAATAGGTCCATCACAACTGAGCAATACCGTTCGTTGAGTCATTTTTTCCACGCAGATTCATGCACCTGACGAGCGAAGCCCATAACCTGCTCCGCTATTAAGGACAGACTGGACACTATTGCAGGCGCGTGCTTTGATAGAGTGTACAAGAATAAACTATACAGTCAATTAAATAAGAATACGCGCCATGACCGGGACGCTGAATCTACAGTGGCAAATCGCAGCCCTTCCGAAGGGGGTACCTCAAGCGTCGGATTTTCGCTGGGTCGAGGCATCGTCGCCGATATTACGCGATGGTGACGTTCGCGTGCGGAACATATTTCTGTCGCTTGATCCGACCAACCGATTGTGGATCAGCGGGGAAGAAACCTATTTTGCAGCCCAATGCATCGGCGATGTGGTTCGCGGCGGTGCGATCGGCATAGTGGAGGAATCGGCGAATACGCACTTGAAGGTCGGCGACCTCGTTTCCGGTTTGCTCGGTTGGCAGTTGTACTACACGGGTCCCGGACGAAGAGTGTCGCTGCTTTCACCCATCGAGACCATTCCCTTGCTGGCTTACCACGGCGTGCTGGGAGCCGTAGGACTGACTGCCTATTTTGGTTTGCTGGAGGTCGGGCGACCTGAGTTAGGAGAGACCGTGCTAGTGTCCGCCGCAGCCGGGGCGGTGGGTTCACTGGTGGGGCAGATTGCAAAGATCAAGGGCTGTGAGGTCGTAGGACTCGCGGGCTCTGACGACAAATGTAAATGGCTGACCGAGGAGCTTGGCTTCGATGCGGCCATCAACTATCGAACCGCGAATCTCAACGAAGAGTTGCAAGAGACTTGTCGCAAGGGCGTCGACATCTACTTCGATAACGTAGGCGGTGAGATTCTCAACGCCGCGCTGGGTTGCATCAATCGCAAGGGGCGCGTCGTGACCTGCGGGCTGATCTCCCAGTACAATGCCGAAACCCCTTCGCACAATCTATCCAATCTTTCGCGCTTTCTGATTCAGCGCGCACGCATGCAGGCGTTTATCGTCGTCGACTATCTGCCGCGAGCTGCGGAAGCGCTGCCGCACCTGACGGAATGGCTACTGGAAGGAAGGCTCAAGTACCGCGTGGATCTGGTGCAAGGTCTGGAACACGCGCCTCAGGCACTCAACCGACTTTTCGATGGTTCCAATCAGGGCAAGCTCGTCGTGCAAGTATCGCCAGCGCCCGTAGGGCAACATGGCCGTTAGGCGCGGGCGTCCTCCTGAGCGCAGCCTAGCGGGCCAGATGGTGGTCTACGGCGCCGCATTGCTGCGGAACGGGCCTGTTCGATCTGGCTAGTCGTTCTTCCACATCGGCGCGCGTCGCTCCGCAAAGGCGCGTGGTCCTTCCCGGAAATCTTCGGACCGGAAAAGATCGCGCACGGCCGGGTAGGTGAGCTGGGCCTCGATGGCCGCCTGTATGCTGGGTTCAGCCAGACCCTTGAGGACCGCCTCCTTCGAGGCTCGAATGGACATCGGACTGCAGGTCTTCATGTCCTCGGCCCATCGCCGGGCGGTCAGCATCAGATCGGCCCCAGACGTGACTTCATTAACGAATCCCAGCCGCGCACCTTCCATCGAAGAGACCTTGCGGCCGGTGAGGATGAGCCCCATCGCCTGCTTGAGACCAATCTGGCGCGGCAATCGATGCAAGCCGCCGGCCAACGCGGCGACTCCCACCTTCGGCTCGGGGAGCGCAAAGGTCGCGGTGTCGGTCGCCACCACGATATCGCAGGCCAACGCGATCTCGAATCCGCCCCCATAGGCGACGCCGTTGACGGCGGCGATGATCGGCTTGTTCAAGTCGAAGCGCGAAGTAAGGCCGCCGAAACCACCGGGTGGAAATGTGAGACGATTTCCCGCGGCCTGGAATTTGAGGTCGTTCCCGGCGCAGAATGCGCGCCCGCCGGCACCGGTTACAATCGCCACCCACTGGTCAGAATCCGCGGCGAATTCGTCGAAGACAGCATCGAGTTCGAAGTGCGCGGGCGTGTGCAGAGCGTTCATCGTGTCGGGACGATTGAGCGTCACGATGGTGAGCGGCCCCTCACGTACGGCGGTGCAAAATTCTCGATTCATGAAATGCTCCTTCGACTACTGGACTTCCCATTGCAGAAGTGAGTCGGGGAGTGTGCTCGCCCTCCCTTCCAGACCCACTGCAGAGCGATTCGGATCGGTGAGCCTATTGAGGGTATCGCCGTCCTGTGCGGCCACCCTGGCGATCAGCCGCTGACCGGCGGGCACGCGCGCGATCGCCACCCCGTGGGCGGGCACGCCCGCGCGGTCGTAGAGGATAGTGAAGGTCTCCAGCGTTGCGGGCCCGTTATATTCCCTGATGATCGGCGGCACAGGCCCCCGGGCGCGGTCAGCGTGTTGTTGCACGCCGTATTGCGCGGCCAGCGGCCGCTCAGAAGGGCGCGCGCCCAGAATCAGGGCATGGTGCTTATTGACGAAGCCGCCTTGGCCGTACAGAAGGCCAATTCCGCCGCCGTCCGCGCGCAGTCGCCGGGTCATCGCGCACACGGCATGACTCATGTAGTTGTTCAACGGGCCGCCGAAAAAGCTCAAGCCGCCTGTGACGGTTGCTGGCGTGTCGGCGCGCAGTCCGAGGCTGCGCAGCGCCATTTTGGGGACGCAGGGAAAGCAGCTGTACAGCTCCAGATGGGTAATCGCCGCCGCTTCCTTGCCCATTTCCCGCAGGACTCCCTGAAGTACGGCGTCCTGTGCCGTCGAGCGGTAGTAGGCGTCGCGCTGTAAGTAGTCTTCGGGTTCGGAAGCGGCAGCCCCTGCGTGGAAGTAGATCAGCCGATCCTCGGCTATTCCCTCGCGGCGTGCGCGATCCAAGCTGCAGATGAGGACGGCGGCGCCTTGATTCACATTCGGGTTGGCCACCATCGATTTGGTGTAGGGCCAAGCGATCAGGCGATTGGTCGCGGACGGAGTAACGATGCTCGCGGCATCCCTTGCCTGAGTGGACCAAGCGTAAGGATTGTCCGCGGCCACGCGCGAGAACGCGCTCCACAATGCGCCGCTTTCTTCTCGCGCCTGCTCAGGCGTCTGGCCCCACTGCGCCTGACTGGCGATTTCGTAAAACGGATAGATGTGTGCGGGAACAGATGTGCCGAGCCGCTGGGCCAGCGGGTGCAGCGCGATCATCCCGTCGTAGCGATTGTCCTTCACCGACATCGGCGTCCAAGGCAGGACCAATCCGGCCTCCTTCGCCTTCGCGCGCGCATACATGGCCTCGCCGCCGACGATCGCGGCCACTTCCGTCTCGCCGTGCGAGATCCGCAGCGCCGCCTCATGCAGCAGGCGAATCGGGCTTTCGCCGCCCACCGGACCGTTGACAAGGTGCTGAGGCGACGCGCCAATGCGTCGAGCGAGCAGGACAGGGAGATTGTCGTAACGCCAAGTGACCTGGCCCACCACATCGAGGGAATTCAACCCGGACAGCCAGCCGCCGCCCGCGTCTTCATCGGCGCGGCGTAGCGCCTCGGCCATCAGGGCGAGCGGCTCCATCGAATCCCGCGGTTCGGTGGGTCGGTCGGTGACCTCGCCGATGCCGACGAGCACCGGGATGTGCTGCGCACGAAGGCTCACCGCGCGGACTCCGGCGTTGACTCGTTCCATACCACCAAGGCATCCAGCGCCTCGACGGTGCTGCCGGCGACGCTCAGCGGATTGATCTCCAGCGAGAAGAGTTCCGGCCCGAGTTCGAGCGCGCAGTTGCCGATCGCAACGACCGTATCGGCCACGGCGCGGCGATCCACCGGCGGCGCACCGCGAAAGCCATCGAGCAGTTTGGAGCCGCGCAGTTCGGCGAGCATCTCCATCACGTCGTGCACTGCCACGGGCAGCGTACGCAAACTGGTGTCATCAAGCGCTTCGACCCAAACGCCGCCCAGCCCCAAGGCAAGGACGGGACCCCATTGATGATCGCGCTTCACTCCGACAAATAACTCCACGCGACCGCGCCGCATCGGCGAGACGAGCACGCCGTCGATCAGTGCATCGGGTCGCACCTCGGCGACGCACGCCAGCATCTCGCGGTAGGCGCTCGAGACAGCCTCGTCGCCCTCGAGATCCAGCGCTACTCCGCGAACCTCGGTCTTGTGCTGAATCTGTTGCGAGGCGATTTTGAGGACCGTGCGGCCGTGGAAGCCCCGGGCTGCGGCGATGGCCTCTGCCTCGGAGCGCGCCAGCGTTGCGGGAACGACGGTTACCCGGTGGCTGGCGAGGAAGTCGAGTATATCGCGCTCGCTGTCGAGGACGGGTCGCGGACGGATCTCTAAGATCGACGCGATCGCCCCGCGTCGGTCATCGCGGCAGAGCCGCGACCATTCGATCAGCTTTCCTATGGCTTTGAGGCCATGATGCAACCCGCCACCGGAATACACGACGCCGCTGCCCGCCACGACGCCGGCGCCCTCCTTGGAGACGGCCGCGAGGGCATGGCTCAACAAAATGCCGCGCGCACCTTCACCCGCAAAGCCTGCCGCAATATGGCGGATTACGCTGCCCGACCAAGGTACGGCCTCTGCGCCACTCGGCGCATCGAAGAGACAGGCAACGACACCGAGTCCCGGATCGCTGCGCAGCACCTTGAGGGCGCGCGCCAGCAGTTCCGGCTCCAGTACGGCCGCCCCGGTGATGTCGAGCGGATTGGCGGCTGTGGCAAAGTTCGGTAGCACCTCGCGCAGGGCTTTCTCGGATTCCGGCGCGAGCGGTGTGAGCCGAGCGCCAGCGGACTCGGCTTGGTCGGCCGCAACCTCACACAGTCCGCCGGACATCGCGACTAATCCAACACCGTCGCGATGCACCGGCCCAACTTTCGCCATCAGGTCGCCGGTGATCACCAGGTCTTCTATGCTGTCGACGCGCACGACGCCAAGCCGGCGGCAGACGGCGCTAAAGACACGGTCATCGCCCACAAGGGCGCCGGTATGCGCCTGGGCGGCCTTGGCGGTAGCTGGATTGCTGCCAACCTTGAGGGCGACCACCGGCTTGCCGGCCGCCTGCGCCCGGCCTACCGCTGCGGCGAAGCGTTGCGGTTCGCGAATCGACTCGACAAATAATGCGATGGCGCGGCTGCACGGCTCGTCGGCCAAATAGTCGATGATCTCGGCGACTCCCACATCGGCTTCGTTTCCGGTGGATACCATGTAGGTCAGACCGATGCGCTGTTGGTGGGCAAAAGCTGCAATCTGACCGGCGGTCGCGCCGCTTTGCGAGACGACCGCCAGCGCGGCATTGTTCGGTTGACGCCGGGCGGCCATGGTCCAGATTGGCGTTGCATCGACAAAATTCACGAAGCCCAAGCAGTTCGGCCCAAGCAGGCGAATGCCCGCTTCGTGGGCCACTCGTGTGAGATGGCGTTGGTGAGCCTCGCCTGCCGAACCGGTCTCGGCGAATCCGGACGAAAGGACAACCGCGGCAGCGACGCCGGCTGCCGCTAGGTCCGCCATGGTAGTCACGATCGCTGCCGCCGGCACCATCAGCAGCGCGACGTCGATCGGCTCGCCAATGTCTACGAGGGAGGTAATGGCGGCCTTGCCGTAAACCATTCCGCCGTTGCGGTTGACTAGATGCAGACTTCCTTCGTATTTGAAGCGCTGGAGATTCTCGTAAGCGGAGTTCGACCAGACGGATCGTTCGGTCGCGCCGATCAGGGCGATCGCTCGCGGGCGCAACAGCCGTTCGAGCGCACCAAGTCGAGTGCTGGGTGTCGGGCTTGTCACCGGCTTCACACTAGGCTGAACGCTTTCCGAAGCACCACGGTTTGCGGGACTGTGTACTCCAGCAGGCCATCGAGGCCGTTCTCGACGCCGAGGCCGGATAGCTTGTGACCCGCGAGCGCGGCATTCGGCATGGTGTAATGAATCTCGTTGATCCAAACCGTGCCGCACTCGAGGCGCGCGGCGATGTCCTGCGCGAGCAGTTCGTTCCGGGACCAAATCGACGCCCCAAGGCCATATGAGGTGGCGTTGGCGCGCGCCACAACCTCGTCGATATCGCGGAATTTCAGCAATGGCAAAACCGGGCCGAAGGCTTCCTCAGTGACGACCGGCGCGTCATCCGGCGGGTTATCGATGAGCGTCACCGGCACGAAGTAGCCGGGACCTTGCATCGGAGTTGTGCCGGTCAGGAATCTGAGGCCCTGGCGCCGTGCGCCTTCGATCAGTTCCAGCACCCGCTCGTATTGGCGGCGGTTCTGGATCGGACCGAGCTGCACGTCCGGGTGGGAGCCGTCGCCCACTTTGACCGACTCGGCGAATTTCACCAGTTCTTTGACGATGGGCTCATAGACCTCTTCGTGGATGTAGAGCCGTTTCGTCGCAAGACATAGTTGTGCGCTATTGAGGAAGGCGGCCCAAAACAATTTCGGCACGACGCTGGGAATGTCCACATCGGGCAGGACGATGGCCGGATCGTTCCCGCCCAGCTCCAAAGTGACGCGCTTGAGGGTTCCGGCGGCACTGCGCATCACATTGCGCCCGGCGGCTGTCGAACCCGTGAAACTGATCTTGTTGATGTCGGGGTGCTCGGTCATCCAGGGACCGAGGTCGTCGCCGCCCGAGATCAGGTTGAGAACGCCGGGCGGCAGCACGTCGCGCGCGAGTTCTCCCAGCTTTAGCGCCGTCAGCGGCGTGTACGGCGAAGGTTTGAGCACCATGGTGTTGCCCGCCAACAGCGCCGGAGCGATCTTGAACGCTGCCAGGAGGATTGGGAAATTCCAGGGCACGATGGCTCCCACGACCCCCAGAGGGACGTGCCGGGTCTCACTGTGGCGTTCGGGCGTGCTTTCGTTGACGGTAACGGGCAATGTCTGCTGCGCTACCATCTGCAACCACATCCCGGCGCCGGCCACCTCGAGTTGCGACCAGTAATGCGGCTTACCCTGCTCCAAGGTGAGAAGCTGCTTGAACGCGTCGGCGTGTTCTTGCAGCTTGGCACCCAGTGCGGATATCAGCGCCTGTCGTTCCGAGTAGGGCAGGCCGCGCCAGCCGGGGTAGGCTTTGCGGGCTGCGGCGACGGCGTCATCGAGGTTCTCGCGGCTTGCATCCGGCGCATGTGCAAAGACCCGTTCGTTGGCAGGATTCCGGACATCGAATGTCTTCGCCGTGCGCACGGCCGCGCCGTTGATAGTGATGCTAAAGGCGCTGTCGAATGTCATTTGCTACCCCAAGCGGCTGAACATATCGGTTTTATTATTTAATCAGAAAATTAATTATTAATCAGCAAATCATGCTCAAAGAACGATCCACCGTTCTTGCGAAGTACTAGCGCGTACGCTTTTTGGGACTCGGCTGCTTGACCAGTTTCCCTTCGAACAGGGAAATGACACCGCGCAGACATTCGGCATGGTCTGCCGCGCTTGCCTCAATCCCATGTTGGGTGAGGCCCAGAACAATCATCGAAAGCACATGACGGACGGCTCGTGCATCACGGCGGTCGATCTCTCCGGTAGCGATGCCCAAATCGGTCAAATCATGATAAAAGTGGCGCCAATCCTGATCAAAGCGAGCGCCCGCAATCTCCGGATTGCGCAACGCCTCAGTTCGAACTACGGCGTTGAATTTGCTGAAATTGGGATGCTCCTTAAACAATTCCAGCGACCGTTCGACAAAGATCTGGAGCGCGTCACGGAAAGTCGGTGCCGACTGAACTGCGGTTCGTACACGCCTCTGCACCTCCGCTTGGATTTCGTCGTGGACGGTCAGAAATAGATCACGCTTATTCTTAAAATAATGATAGATCGTGCCTGGGGTCACGCCCGCCTTTTCAGCAATTATGCGGTTCGACGTTTCCCGGTAGCCCTGTTCGGCAAAACACAGCTGCGCAGAGTCCATTACCCGACGGCGAGTAACCTCTCCGTCGGTGTCCGGTGGCCGACCGGAGCGCTTCGCGCTCGCCGGGCGGGCGCGCTTATTGGCCAAGATGGGTGCCGTAGTTAGCATCGTGTTGATCCCGAACGACAGTTTAACAACTCGTATGATAACAATTGATCGCTCGATTGACTATGAGTTGCCGAGGTCGGGGTCCGATTATCGGCGGCGACCCACTGATCGACAAAAAATGCCCCGCATCGAGTGCAGTGCCTAAAGCCTTGCGGAATCGAAGTGGCTGGTGTCAGGGGGAGTGGTGTTTGAGTTCCCGCCCGTCTAATTTGAATCCAGCTTCTTGGTGCCGGCCATTGCGGATAGGGCGGGGTCTTGAACGTAGCGGACCGGCGGAAGAGCAAGTTTGACGTCTGCGCAAGCGCCGATCACGGAATGCCTGAGTGTACGACCGGGCAAGCGCCAGAATTCACCGTCAAAGGCGATCAATTGTTGCGCACCTCGTTGCAGCCCCAAGGTCGTGATACTGAGCTCGATCTGCAACAATTGCGGCACCCCCCTCAAGATGGCCAAATTCATATTGCCGATATGCTGCAGCCCGCTGACTTCCAAGACCTCGGGCTTGAGCAGTGCTGCGTGCAGCACATTTTGCCCCCCGACGTCGACTAGCCCTTCGATTCGATCGGAACGGCGGTGGATTACGACAGTGCCAGGCGTCGGTATGTAGCCGTAATGCCGGCTCAGCACCCGCGCAGCATGTTCACCGTCGATGACACTCTGCACGAGGAAAGCGCGGATGCGCATACCCGCCCGACAGGACAGGCGGAGCTGCGCTAAACCGAAATCACCTAGTTCACCGCCCGCGACGCGCCATAGCTGGAGCGTGACGACCACCGGCGTTGTGGGATGCAAGCCTGGAGGAAACAGTTCTTCGCGAGTGCCAGGAAGCTCATACGTGAACTGCAGCCATTGGGCGTGACCAAGATCGACGGAGAAAGACGGATCGAACTCGACACTGACTGCACGCTCCGACAAGGCAGCGATGGGCGCTGATCCACACAACATTACGCTGCCTCTCCCGCGGCCTTGGTGGGTGCCTTGAAGGCCGGCATGACTTCGCGCGCGAATAGTCGCAGACTCGCGAGCAATTCCTCTTGAGGGATTGTCTCGACGGTATTGAGTATGAAATTGATGCTATCCACGCCGGTGCTTTCCCAGGTCTTGACTGCGCGAATGATGTCTTCAGGACTGCCGACGGCGACTCCTTCCGGCACGCCTTTTTCCTCCGCGGGATCGCCAGGCGCCTTGGCTCCTTTGCCGGGGGCGAGATTTCCGAGGGTTCGGTAGGATGAGGTGGGATAGACCTCGCGGCTCCAAAGTTGGTGGGTGTTGAGGTAGTTGAATTTCCGGACCATTTCGAGTCCGATCGACGCCGCGCGTTTCGGGTCCTCGTGACAGTACATGAAATTCATACCGGCAACCTGGGAGTTGATCACCTTACCGACAGGGTTGCAGTTGCGCACTGCATGACGGTAGCGTTTGACCGTCTGTTCTTGCAGGGCGAAGGAGTTGGCCGAGACGCCGAGACAGCCCATACCGCGCTCTGCGGCATCCATCTCGGTGCCGGGGGTGGTCACGGCAACCCACATCGGCGGGTGCGGATCTTGATAGGGCTTGGGTATGACATTTCGCTCGGGCATCGAGAATGTTACGCCATCCCACGAGAACGAGTCGCCCATCCACATCTGCGGAATCGCATGCACGTACTCGTCCCAGCTCGCCTTGGTAATATCTGGTGAACCGCAGAAGCCGCCAAGTTCAGTCCAGGTGGAGGAACGGGCGGTGCCGACTTCCAGCCGCCCCTTGGACAGAATATCAAGCATGGCGGTCCGCTCTGCGATGCGCACCGGGTGATTAACATTCGGCACGCAGACGACGGCACCATGGCCGATCCTAATCCGCTCTGTCTGCATGGCTATCGCCGCAAGCACCACCTCGGGGGCGGAGCTGTGCGAGTATTCTTCGAGGAAATGGTGCTCGACCACCCACAGGTAGTCAAAGCCCAATTGATCGGCTAGCCGGGCCTGTTCCAGGGTATTGAAAATGGCCAGCTGCTCATTTTGCCGAGTCAGCGGGCGGGGGACCGAAAGTTCGAAAAAAAGCCCGAATTTCATGAAAGATCTCTCTTTTATCAGCGCGGCTTCTGCGCATGCCTGAAGCCGCCGGGGCTCACATCCCGGGATCGATTTAAGCACCTCCACGAGCAAGAATCAATCATGCGATTAATTTGTTTCGAAGAACGGACGCGACTATCATCACTGGCCGCTGCGAAACCGCGGTTTGGCCGCGGTTCAGAGGCACGCTTGCGATGCGTTCGGCTCCTAATCAGAAAGGCGCGAGGTTATACGGACCATGCAGAGAACCGTCTGTTTACTGTGGTGCGCTTGAAGGCGATCTTTACGCGCTTTGTCAACATCATGCGTCGTCGCGGCGCGTTTCCGCACGAAATGACTCTGGATGCGGCCGCAGCACCGGTGATCCGACCGCTGGATCGGGAATTACGCAGGGCAAGAACATGATCGGATCTCAAGCGGTTCGCTACGAGTCGGACGGCGGCCTCGCAATCGTGACGCTCAATCGACCCGAGAAGCTCAACGCTTATGATCTGGAGATGCAAGTCCTGCTGATCGAAGCGTTGGCGCGGGCGGATGAAGACGACGGCGTCCGCGTAATCATCGTCACGGGTGCTGGTCGGGCGTTCTGCGCCGGCGCCGATCTGTCCGGCGGAGGCGACAGCTTCCGTACCGAAGATAACAATTGGCGCGACGGCGGCGGTCATATAGCGCTGCGGATATTTGTATCGAAAAAGCCGGTGATCGCGGCCATCAACGGTCCCGCGGTTGGGGTCGGCTTGACGATGACGCTGGCGATGGATTTTCGCCTCGCGTCCGAGGACGCGCGATTCGGGTTCGTATTCACGCGCCGCGGGCTTGTGCCCGAGGCCTGCTCGAGTTGGTTTCTGCCGCGGCTGGTAGGTATTTCCCAAGCACTCGACTGGGTATTGACGGGACGCGTATTTGCCGCAGCCGAAGCGTTGTCGGGCGGCCTTGTCCGTGAGGTTGTGGCGCCCGACCGGTTGATGCCTCGCGCAATCGAGCTGGCGCGCGAAATCAGCGAGAACACCTCGCCAGTGTCGGTCGCCATGAGCCGGCAGATGATGTGGCGGATGCTGGGGGCGGCACATCCAATGGAGGCACATCGGATCGATTCTCGAGGGATCTCGCAGCTCGGCCGTAGTTCCGACGCCGCGGAGGGAGTGATCTCTTTCCTTGAAAAGCGTTCGCCGAATTTTCAGATGAAACCGAGCACTGACATGCCGCCTGTCTATCCTTGGTGGCAAGAGCCGAGTTTTTTCTGAGGCGCACGCTTCAGCCGAGAGTGCCCCAAATACGTGCCTGCGCCGCAGGGATAGCCGATCGGAAACAAAAGCACTAGAAGCGCTTGGTGATCTTGGCGCCAAACTCGCGCGGCCGCCCGAATTCTCCCGATTCCGTGAGGATCGTGGCGTTATCGATCCGGCCGGTATAGTAGAACTTATTGCACAGATTGGTGACGAACACTTTCACCGCCCACTTGTCATCGGGCTTGGCTAACGTCGCCAGCAGATTCACGAGTCCGTGCTGCGGTTCGAGTGAAAGGGGAGAGTTGAATACTGAGTAATACTGCCCGCTGATATAGTTGACTTCACCCCGCCCGGTGAGCGTCAAGCCCGCCGGCAGAGCAGTCGTATATTCCGTCCCAAAAACTGCCGAGTATTTGGGCGAGCGGTTGAGCCGATTGGTTGCCAAGCTATATACGCAGTTCGGCTGGCCTTTGATCGGTGTGCAATCATGGGTTCCCGAATTTCTCGGTGCGAGCTCGGGGGGCGTGGGCAGGCCAAAGTTGGCATAGTTCGTCACATAAGGATCTTGGCTGTCGAATTGCAGATATTTGGCGATCGGCAGCCAGGAAAAGCCCAAATTTGTCGTCCAGTTCTGGCTGATCTTTCCGACGGCATCCAAATCTAGCCCCGCTATCTGTGAACGGCCGGCATTGGCAACGCCGGTTAAGGTGGGGCTGCCGGGTCCTCCCGTCGGAACGATCACCGATACTTGCATATCGTCGTAATTGTAAAAGAAGGCCGATGCGTTCAGCGTCAGCCGTCTGTCGAAAAAGCTGTTTTTCACGCCGACCTCGTAGGCGTTGACTTTCTCAGGCTTGTAAACGTTTCCGCACGTGTTATCCCCGAAGCCGCCGGCCTTGAATCCCTTGCTGTAGCGGGCGTAAGCGAAGCTGTTCTCAGCGAGATCGTAGTCGACACCGAAGTCGCCGGTCCAAGAATTAAATCCGGCCGAATAGGTGGCATCGCAGACGTTGACCGTGAGGCCGTTGGGGGCGCCGCCTGTCGCGCCGAGATTATAGAAATTGTCGTAGGTGAAATTCTTGGTATCGCGCGTGAATCGCAACCCGCCATTGATTCGGAATTGGTCCGTGACCGAGTATTTCAGCTCCGTAAAGGCCGCCCCCGACTGAAGCTTCTGCGAGTGATAATCCAGGATGAAGGTACCTTGACCCGCGGGGAGTATCTGCGAACCAAAGTCTATGATTTCATCCTGGCGCGTCTTCTCATGGAGATAGAACAGGCCGGCTGCCCACTTCAAGCCGCCAACCTGACCTGTGAGATCGAATTCCTGAGTGATCTCCGTGTCATTGATAGGGGTGGCGTAAGAGGTGAGGAACGGAGCCGTGGTGTCGTCATAGTCTCCGCGATTATTCCAGATCATCGTCACGAGACCGGTGATCGACTTGAGCTGGGCGGCTCCTAGATCGTAATTGATCGTGGCTGAATAGACGCCCGCCTGCGTGTTCGTAAATGGATAGACGTCGGACGCCGTGGTCCACGAATGCTGATTGTACAAAACATATCGCCCGCCGAAGATCGCGCCGATGCCGGGCAAACCGATCGGGTCTTGCGCACTGATCGTCGTGTGCTGGTCGTCAAATTGAAAGCGCAGGATAGCCTGGAGCTTGTCATTGGGCTGATAGAGTACCGATCCACGCAGGTCAATTTGGTGCACCCCATCTTCTTGCTTGTCCAAGAACGTGTTTCTTACGTAGCCGTCATCATAATTGGCAGAGACGGCCAGTCGGCCCGATAGTTCTTGGGTGCCCCCGGTGATGTAGCCGGCTAGATTGCCGTCCTGATGGCTACCCCCGCCGACGGTAACCTCGCCAGAGAAGCCGTTTTCGGGACGCTTGGAATTGTAAAGCACCGCGCCGCCGGTCGCATTGCGGCCAAAGCTTGCTCCCTGCGGTCCCTTGAGTACTTCCACGTCGGCCAAGTCGTTGAACGGCGCCAATATCGCGTTAACGCGGCTTATATACACACCATCCTGGTAGACAGCCACTCCGCCTTCGGCTCCGATCAAAAATAGATCCTGACCGATGCCGCGGATGAAGATCCTCGGCGTACTCGATCCTGGGTCGACGACAAATCCGGAAACTTGGCCCATCAATCCTACCGGTCCAGTCACGTCCCTCGCCGTGAGCTGGGCGCCACTGATTGCTGTGATGGTGATCGGCGTAGTGCTCAAATTGGTCGCGCCGAATTTCGTGGCGGTTACAACTATCTCCTCGAGACCGCCGGCACTTGCCCCCAAGGGCCCTTGAGCACTCTGCGCCTGAGCGAGCAAAGCGCCGCCTGCGTTTCCCGCACTTTGCGCCCCACAGATATTAGCTCCAAAGATCGGTGCTGCGATTAGAATAGTTGTAGATAGGAATGATATACGCATATATCGCTCACCCTCCCCAGGGTACATTTGGGATGCTTATAGTTGTCGAAATTTCCTAAGGAACGCCCTTGTCCGACATTGACACCCCCGATGTCGCGTTTTGGGTATCCCTCAATCACCCGCGCTTCGCTCGGCGTAACGCGGGCCGCAACGATGATGGGCCCAAAGAATTAATTAGTCAATCATTCAATTCTATATTTGCATCTTTCCTGTCTACACGCGTTTCGATCTCCCGGCTGGCGCGCACGGCTTTACGCGGATGCACTGGGCATCAAGCACGTCGTCGTGAACGGCTGCGAGATTATTCGCATGGGAGAGTTTGTTGGCGCATTCCCCGGAAAGATTCTGCGCCCGGGGACAGAGCAGAAATTCAGGACGTCGATATGCCGCCCCGCGTTGCCGTCGCACGTTCTTGTACGTGCGGTCGCACGGCGATCGGAATCGCCGACTGACGCGGCATATAGTTGATGGGCTGGAGGTGCGTGTCGAGGGAGACCAGTCGGCCGACGAAGGCTCCCGTAGTACCCTCCGGATCAGCCGCGGCGTCGAGGGCACCCCATGCATGCGTCATGGAGACGACGCCGCGCCGCAAGCAAGAATCGCGCTGGACGACGGCAATTACTGCGCCATTTGCTGAGGTGATTTCCACGATATCACCGTTTGAGATTCCTCCTTCCTCCATATCCTGCGGGTTCATGAAAGCGGGGTTGACGGGATAACGCAAGCGAGTCTTGGATGCATTGCTGTAGGCGCTGTTCATGGATTCCAATTGGCGGCGCGAGGTCAGCCTGAAAGGGTAAGCGGGATCATTGTTACTGCCCAGCCGGACGTTCACGATCTCTGCGGCAACATCGGGCGGGCAGAGATCCAAACGTGAGCCGTCGTCTTCTCCCGCCGGCTCGATCACAGCGTGATCCTCCAACAGAATGCCCTCCGGATGAGCGATGAGTTGGTCGTATCGAAGCAGATGTTGGGAGCTCATCCAACGGACGATATCCTCGGCCTGCGGCCTTCGCTCCGGATTCAAATCCAGCGAAGGCCCCGAGATCTGGCTATGGGGAACACCGAATGTCGGTTTCTTCAGAACTAGCGGCCGACCCATGCGCCGTGCCAAACCCCAGAAGAACTCCCAGTCATCGATCACGCCAGCTGGACGATCAAGCACGGGTCTTGCTGCCTGTGCAAAGGTTACCGAGTAAATAAAGTCAAACATTCCAGTGTAGTCGAAGCGCTCGTAGGGCAAACTTGTCGCAATCGCATAATGGGAAATGGCGGCAGTCTCGGTCGGGCGCGGATCCAGGGTCACCAGCAGTTCGAGACGATTGAAGGCGGCGAGCGTTTTGTCCGGATCGCCAATGGCCTTTAAGGGATTTCCACCGACGACGATCAGTGCCCGAATCTTGTCTTCGCCGTGGCCGATGATCTCCCTGGGAAGCAGCGCCGTCGGATACTCGCCAAACATCGGCCCAATGTCGGCGGTGCGGCACTTGGGACCGGTCTCCCAACTGCGGTTCGGCGGGATCACCATCTCCCTCACCGGATGCCCGCCGAACAGTGGCTGGACATTGCGAACGACATCTCCGGAACGGCGATAGCCGCCGCATATGGCGTTGAGCGCCTCTAACAGATGTTCGGCGACGTTCGAATCGGTGGCCATATTTGCGCCAGTTCCCGAGGCTGCGGACTTTCGTCTGGCCGTGGCGAACATCTCGGCCGCCCGTTCGATCAACTCACGATTGATACCCGTACGATCCGCGACATAGTCGGGCGTGAAATCGGCAACTGCGGTGCGCAGCTCATCGAGCGGACGGATAAAACGGGCACAGAAGGTTTGGTCGTGCCAACCTTTTTCGAGGACAATGCGGATCATGCCAGCGAACAGAGTGGCATCCTCGCCGGGTCTGATCTGAAGGTAAAGATCGGCCCGTCTTGCGGTCTCGGTTCGCCTCGGATCGACTACAATCAGCTTCAAACCGCGATTTTGCGCCTCGCGTAGCGCCCTCATCGGGGCTGTCATGGGAATCGTGCCCGACATGTGTGATACGGCGGGGTTAATGCCCACCTCCATGATTACGTCCGCATCCAAGGCGGAGTATTTGCCGGTCCCGAACATGCCCATCCGACCGGCCGACACCCATTTTGCCGATTGATCGACGGTCATGCTGGAGAAGATGTAGGGTGACCCAATCTGGTCGAACCATCCTTTCATCGCCGAATGACAAAGAGAGTTGTTGTTGGCTCCGGTCCCGTAATACATGGCGACCGCACGAGGTCCATGTCGCATGATGATGGTGGTCAGCTTCGCGTGAATTTCGTCCAGTGCCTGTTCGATATCGATGTCGACTGAAGTACCGTCCGCCCGCCGTGCCCGTGTTCCGGTTGATCGATCCTCTCCGTTATGGAGGTCCATACTGGCAAGGCCTTTGACGCAAAAATAACCCTTGGTAAGCGGGTGGCTTGTGTCCCCGCGAATTCCAAGAATCTTGTTGCTTTCTACCTCGACGAGCAGACCGCACAGTGACGGGCAATTTCGGCAATAAGTAGTGTGAACTAATGGCATTAGGGCGTCTCCTCACAGGCTGACCGCAGAGGGCAGGATCAGTCACACACTTATCTCTAACTGTCTAACGACTATAATTGACCGCTCCCCAGGACTGTCAGGCTGCGGTATAGCCCCCGTCGACCTTCAACGAATGGCCCAGGATAAAGCTCGCCTCGTCGGACGCGAGGAACAGTACCGCGCTGACGACTTCCTCGAGATCGGCGATACGGCCGATAGGATGGAGAGCTAAGCCGCGAGCGACCAGTTCCGGATGGAGCCTTTCGACCGATTCATACATTGGAGTACGCATACCACCGGGGCTTACGGCATTAATGCGGATGCCCATTTTGGCGAACTCCAGAGCGATGGAGCGTGTCAGTCCGAGAGCGCCATGCTTGCTCGCGACATAAGCCGGATTTCCGACCGCAGCAATCTCATCGGTAATCGATGTGACATTGACGATCGCCCCTTTGTTGCGGGGAAGCATGGCGCGAATCTCAGCCTGCATGCACAGAAAGATGCCTCGGAGATTGACGGCTATAACACGATCGAAGACATCCTCCTCCAGATCGAGAAAGAAACCAGGCGGTTGCTCAATCCCGGCATTGTTCACTGCAATGTCAAGATCTCCCAACCTTTCAACCGTCTCGCGGACCATATCAGCGACGCTCGCCCTGTCGGCAACATCGGTTGTAATGGCGATGGCCTGGCCGCCGGCGTTCTCGATCAACTGCAGCGTCTGGAGGTTGGCATCCTCGTTTGTATCGGCCAGCGCGACCTTCGCTCCCCGGCTCGCGAATGTGAGCGCGACCGCACGACCCAGCCCGCCGGCTGAACCGGTCACGATCACAACCTTCTCTTCGAATCGTGCTCGGCTCACTGAACGGACTCCTGGTTTGCGGTTGCAGTCCGGAAGAATTAACTGCCTAATAGATTATTATAGTAATCGTGCCGGGGTCAAGACTGAAGGCGATCGCGTACACGAAATGTGCCACCGCCGACTCGACCAGTGCACTCCAAGAAATGGAGCGCGTCCGACGCCGTTTCGGTTAATCCCTGCGATGCAGGCGGAGTTGCAAGAACAAGGCGCGGTCAGATGCCGCGCAGCGGCCGGAAGAATTCGCGTATTTCGTGTACTAGCGCTTCGGGCTGCTCGAGCGCGGCGAAATGCCCCCCCTTCGCCATCTTAGTCCACCGCCGAATATCATAAACCTTCTCAGCGATCGAGCGAGGTGGGCGAAGCATCTCTGCGGGGAATTCAGCGTATCCTACAGGTATCTGCTGGCAAGCTCCCTCAGGTATTGGCCACGAAGAATGCAACCGCGAGTAGTACGGCCAGAATGCTGATCCGATCGCTCCGGTCAGCCAATAGATGGTTATATTGGTCAGCAACTCATCCTTGGTGAAAGATTGTTCAACATTTCCGTTGGAGTCACTCCAGGCGCGGAATTTCTCAATGATCCACGCCGCAAGCCCAGCCGGCGAATCCGACATACCAAACGCCAGAGTTTGCGGCTTGGTACCCTGGATCCCGATATAGCCCATCTCCTCTTTCAGCCAGTATTTGACCTGATCTAGGAACACGTCTTCCTCAGGTGTCGGGTCTGCAACTATTGCCGGATCCCGCCGCACGGCAAGCATGTTCAAATGGATGCCATAAAGCCGCTCCGGATAGACCATCCCCAACCGCGACGCAATGAACGCACCCCAATCGCCTCCCTGTGCGGCGAAGCGCGCATAACCGAGCACATGCGTCATGAGTTGCGCGAAGACATCCGCAATTCCTTCGATTCCGAATCTTGCTTGCCCTGGCTGAAACGAGAAAGCATAGCCGGGAAGCGAAGGGGCAATAATCGTGAATGCATCTACGGGATTCCCGCCGAAGCGAACAGGATCGATGAGCATGGGGATTATTTTATAGAATTCGAATATTGATCCTGGCCACCCATGTGAAAGTAGAAGAGGCATCGGATTCGAACCTTTGCCCTGCTCGTGAATGAAATGAAGGTCTATGCCGCCTATAGGAACGGTAAAGTGGTGGAAGGAGTTTAATTTCGCCTCTTGGGCACGCCAGTCGAAATGATCGTACCAGTATGCAACCAGCTCTTTCATGTAGCTAACGCTGGTACCGGTGCTCCAAGGCGGGCCTGGCGCCTCATCGGGCCATCGCACGCGTTTCAATCGTTCGCGTAGATCGCGCAGGGCTAAATCTGAAAAGCTAATTCGAAAGGGGATCGGAGTCATTTGGTGTGGCGCGTGTAATCTGCACCCGATTACCTTGTGGTGACCTTTCGCCAGGGCGCGTGCAGTATAAGCAATCCATGTACCATGGGAAAAGTAGTGCCGGTCAGTGCCGGTATGCTTTTGGCCGGTCGTCACAACGCTAACTCGTGCAACTGCGCTCAGGGTGCGTTATTTCGACGTTATTTCGACCGGAGGTCCCCGCCCCCTAAACTCTAAACTGCCCGCGCTGCCAAGTTTCCTTCTTTGATGGCCGCTTCAAGGTATCGTGGCGATTTGGCATCACCGACAAGTTCGACCCATGGATGACGGCCTTGAAGCTCATCGAAGATGGTTCGATTGCACCTGTTGTGGGAGATCAGGACGACAAGCTCCGCCTCGACGACCTCTTGGCGTGCACCCAACGCTGCGGAAATCTCCACGGTCTTGCTCGCGGTGACGCGCAGGATAGACGAATCAGGTAGCAGTCGAAAGCGCCCCGTCTTGTTCAATCGAAGCCTCGCGGGAACGCCGATCAATATCGCCTCCATATAGGGCGCTAGGGAGGCAAAGCGGGTCACAAAGACGACTTCCTGTGCTCCACGCGAAAGAAGGAATTCCGCAACGGCAATGCCTTCATAGTGACCGACATCGTCGTCGATGACCACTTTGCCGGACAGGTTCTTCGCCGGGTTGCTCATGACATCATGGCTGGAAACGACAAAACTGTGCTCGACACCTGCAATCGGCAGACTTGGTTCGCTAAGAAAGACGCCATCCATCCGCGGCGAAGAGCCCGTTGCAACAATAACTGCATCAGCTCTCTCGGCCAGCACGTCCTCGGATTCCAAGTAGGTATTCAACTTTACCTCCACTCCCAACTTGTAGAGCTGGCGTTCCTGCCAATCGGCAATATCTCCGATCGTCACCCGGAACGGCGCTCTCTTGGCAAAATTGAGCTGCCCGCCGAGCGCCTTGGAAGCCTCAACAAGTGTCACCTTGTGCCCGCGAAGCGCGGCCACGCGAGCGGCCTCCATCCCAGCGGGCCCGCCGCCGACTACCAGAATTTTTTTCGACTGACGGGCCGGCGCGAATTTGTCATCCTCGATCGTTGACTCAATGCCAGTGGTTGGATTGACGGCGCAACCCAAGGGCACACCTTTCATTTCGTTCCCTATGCAGGCCTGGTTGCACGCTATGCAGGGGCGTACGTCGTCCACCCGTCCTTCGACGGTCTTCTTCACCAAGTTAGGATCAGCGATCGTCGCCCGTACCATGCTCACCATGTCTGCCTGACCGAGGCGAATGACCTGATCGGCCTCCTCCAGAGTTCGGAACCGTCCTGCGACGAGCCGAGGTAACTTAGTCTCTGTCCCCATTTTCGCAGTCACTTCCAACTGGTAGCCCGTTGGATAATGCATGCCCCCGACGGTGGTCGAACCTAAAAAATAACTGCCCCATGAGAAA
The DNA here is from genome assembly GCA_036502605.1 of Steroidobacteraceae bacterium. Classification (GTDB taxonomy): domain Bacteria; phylum Pseudomonadota; class Gammaproteobacteria; order Steroidobacterales; family Steroidobacteraceae; genus Bog-1198. Next base: position 200,098 of record DASXYI010000008.1, on the reverse strand, counting down.
TTTACGAAGTCGATCAGTTGCGATTTTTCGAGCTTCTCCAGAACGCGCTTGTTCTCCTCTATGCCCATGCTCGCCGCTAGTCCGTCCACGGAGAGACGAACGCTCATCAGGAAATCGTCCCCGACTTCCTGGCGAATGCCTTGTAGAACCTCCAAAAGGAACCGCATCCGATTCTGAAACGAACCACCATATTCATCTTCACGACGATTGGTCACCGGAGAAAGGAACTGTTGTGGCAGATAACTGTGGGCACTGTGGACCTCGACGCCATCCAGCCCACAGTCTTTCGCGATCCGAGCAGCTTTGACGTAGCCCCCGATAAGCTCCTGAATCATGGTCCTGGTCATTACGGTGGGTACGATACCCATTGCGGGTCCCGGCACATCCGAGGGCGCCCACGGCGGCGATCCGTCATGCGTCGTCGCATGAGCCCCGGAATGCCACAATTGCTGCATGAGAGCCATGCCGTGCGGTTTCACGGCATCGACTAATCGCTTATATCCGTCTGGGAGGTCGGGATTGAAACTCTCGAGGCTGGCTCTGCAAGTAGGAAAGTGAATTGAACAAATCTCAAGGATCGTCAGGGCAACGCCCCCGCGCGCCCGCGCGAGGTGATAACCAATGAAATTTGGTCCGATGCCGCCGGGCTCCCGGGCGCCTATGCTTGTCCCGTGCGCGGTCCGGATCACACGATTCTTCAGCGTTACATTGCGGATTGTTATGGGTGAGAGAATGCGCTCATATGGCATTTTCGGTCCTTGTTATGCAACGGTCTGAAAATTACGGGCCTACCACGCAGTAAATATAACAAATTAAACGGTTGATTGGTTAATGATAGAAGGGTAGGCTCGAAACACGCAGGGCTTCGCAGGCTTTCAGTATGCCTTGAGTTCGAGTGGAGCCAAGCCCGACTGGGTCCAAAAGCTCACGCACAAGCAATTCATGGCTTTATGCAGTCGCGATTCGGCTGAGTGCGGCGTAGCGTGCGAGGTGGTAATCGACGGTGCCAAATTGGTTTTCAATGACCGTCAATCGCTTGAAGTAGTTGCCGACTGCGAGTTCCTGCGTCATGCCTATGCCGCCGTGGAGTTGAACCGCGTTTTGTCCGATGAAGCGGCCAGAGTTGCCGATGGTAGCCTTCGCGGCTGAGACCGCAAGTGCCCTCTCTCTGGGTGATCGATCCAGTTTCAGTGTCGCCAGATACACCGCGGAACAGGCCTGTTCCAGCGCCATGTACATGTCGGCGATGCGATGCTGGAGCGCCTGGAATTGAGCAATGGTTTGGCCGAACTGGCGCCTCTGCTGCGTATATTCGATGGTGTGGGTCAGTAGCCGACGCATCACTCCCGCGGCCTCGGCGCACAGTGCAGCTATTGCCTCGTCCATTACCAGTTCGATCAGCGGTAGGGCAGTCCCGGGTTCGCCGAGTAGTGCATTGTTCGGCAACCGGACGAGGTCGAATTGCACATCCGCGGCGCGTCGGTCATCGATAGTTCGATAGGGATACATGCTCAGTCCGGCGGTATTCGTGTTGACCAAAAATAAGGAGATGCCCTCCCGGTCCCTGGGCTGGCCGAGCGTGCGGGCCGAAACGATCAGATGTGTGGCGAAGGGCGCCGCGGAGACGACATTTTTCATTCCGTTGATCTGCCAGAAACTACCATCGTGCTGCGCCGTCGTTGACACATCCTGCAGGGCATAACGGCTGCGTGCTTCGCCACACGCAAAAGCGAGGCGCGCCCGCCCGGCGGCGATCTCGGTCAATAGAGCATGCGCGGCGGAGCCGGGACTGCGTTTCAGGAATCCGACGCCGATCACCATTGTTTCTAAGTATGGTTCGATGACCAGAGCTTCGCCCAGGGCATCCATTACAATCATGGTCTCGGTGGCACCCGCACCCATGCCACCGTTGCTTTCGGGCAGCGCTAATCCAAGGAGGCCCAGTTCGTCCGCGAAGCCCCGCCAGTGGTTGGGACTCCAACCGTCGGCGCTGGCTGCAATCCTGTGCCGTTCCTCGACCGGGTAACGATCTCCAAGAAATCGTCTCAAGGCGTCATTGAGCAGCGTCTGAGATTGCGTAAGATCAAAATCCATAGCCGGCATTTGCAAAATTGATGGTGGTACGACATTATGCCTGGAATAATCAGCGGATCAATTAGATTGGCGGTTAGCGCGTGCAACTACACAGCAGCGTGGAGCGGATCGGTGCCGTCGCCGTCGTGCGTTTCGACAATCCGCCCTCGGGCTTAATCGCAAGCAAAGGCGCTGCTCACCTGGCAGATACCATCGAGACGCTGTTCGGCGATTCTTCGGTTCGGACGTTGGTGATCACCGGCGCTGCACCCGGAGTGTTCATCCGGCACGCCGATGTCGCGCAGATCGTGCGCGCCGGCGAGGCCTTGGCGGCGGAACGCATTGGCATCGAGGATTTCCTCGCCTCACCTTTCGTTCGGCTGACGCGACTCTGCGAAATGGCGCCGATTCCGGTCATTGCGGCGATCGATGGCGTGTGCATGGGCGGTGGATTTGAGATTGCCTTATCCTGCACGTTGCGGATTGCCGGTCGCACTGTCGAGCGGATTGGATTGCCGGAGATTCGTGTCGGCATCTTCCCGGGCAGCGGCGGTACGCAGCGTCTGGGCCGCCTGATCGGTACCCATAGAGCGCGCGCCTTCATTCTGCGCGGCGCTGTGATCGGGGCTGAACAGGCACTATCGATGGGCCTCGTCGACGAAGTCGCGCCGTCGGCGTTCGCACGTGCTATGGAACTGGCGAACGAGTTGGTCGGACGTTCTCCTGCGGCAGTTCGCGCGATTATGGAACTGACCCGGACGGGGGACTACGACAGCGGACTGCGCGCGGAAGTGTTGCGTTTCGCAGCGCTGCTTAAAGAGTACCCCGACACGCTTGCACGCTTGCGTGCCTTCGTCGCCGGAGGTGAAGACCTTGGCGGCATTCCGTAAGAGGTAGTAGTTGCATGAATTTGACGTACACGGCGGCAGAGGAGGCGTTCCGCCTGCAGGTCCGGGACTTTTTCGAGAATGAATATCCGCGCGACATCCCGGACAAGCTGCGCAACGGTGACATCCTCGGTCGTGCCGACCATATCCGCTCGCAACGGGCGCTGCAAGCGCGAGGCTGGCTCGCAATCGGCTGGCCGCAGGAGCATGGCGGACCAGGTTGGGATGCCACGCGCCGCTACGTTTTCGAGGAGGAAATGGACAGAGCTGGAATCCCCCATCTGTTGCCAATGGCAATCCTGTACGGTGCCCCTGTTATCTATACGTTCGGCAACACAGAGCAGCAGCGTCGGTGGCTGCCTGACATCCTCGAGTCGCGCTCCTTGTGGGCACAAGGCTACTCAGAGCCCGAAGCTGGATCCGACCTAGCGAGCCTGCGCTTTCGAGCCGAGCGCGATGGCGATCACTATATTCTCAATGGTACCAAGATCTGGACCTCTTATGCCCAGTGGGCCGACTGGATCTTCTGCCTGGCGCGCACGTCCAAGGAAGACCGTAAGCAAAACGGGATCAGTTTTATCTGCGCAGAGATGACGTCTCCCGGGATCACGCTGTATCCGATTATTTCGATCGACGGCGTTCACCATCTAAATCGCATCGAATTCGAAAACGTTCGTGTGCCCGTCACCAATCGCGTCGGCGAGGAGGGTCGCGGTTGGCACTACGCACTTTTCCTGCTGCAGGCCGAGCGACTGTCCTATGCGCATGTCGCGCGAAAGAAGGAGGATCTCAAGCGGTTGCGACGCCTGGCGGCCGAGTTGCCGTCAGACAATGATGGCTCGATGCTGGACGACCAGCTATTTGTGCGCAAGATTGCCGCCTGCGAGGTGCAAGTCGACGTGCTGGAGGTCTCCGTTCTGCGGGTGCTGACGGCGAGATCGGCCGCCGGGCCTGCGGAGGTGTCTAGCCTGAAAATTTTCGCCACCGAGACCGCTCAGCGCATCACCGAACTGTACGTTGAGCTGGCTGGACGCAGCGTCGCGCCTTGGCCCGACCGCCAGATCGTGGGTTGGCGTGAACTAGCACCCGGCGTTCCTGGATTTGCCGCACCGTGGACCGCGTCCTACCTGTTCGAGCGCGCGCAGACGATCTACGGCGGCGCGACCGAAGTTCAGAAGAACATCATCTGGAAGATGATTAGCCGCTGAGCAGGAGATCCTCGGTCTGCGGTCTTCGCTCGAGCTCGAGCGAAGGTCCCGAGCTGGCCCGATGTCGGCGTCGGCGGGATATCAGAATGCAGATTCATGGCTGCAACCCGTAAATGCTTGGGACCGAATATGTTGAAAAATCAATAGCGACAGGAGTATCCCGTCATTAAAGCACCTCTTGAATTAATCGCTCAATTACTTTAAGCTAAACCGCGAGAGGTTAAGAATAGTCATGGCTGACAAATACCGATTCTTCCATCGTGCGCATGTACGAGCGCCCGTCGCGGTTGCGTGGAGCGTTTTTACGGACCACGAACGTATTGGTGAGTTCACCAATACTCCTATGCAAATCATCAAGCCCGGCTCTCCCGATCGCAACGGGCTCGGCTGCATTCGCAGAATGGGAGTGTTCGACTGGCAAATCGATGAGATCGTCAACATATGGCGCCCGCTCGAGGTGTATGGCTACCACATCATCAATAGTTCGATGATCGATGCTCACCAAGGAGTCATCCGCTTCTTTACTGGCCACAACGGTGGGTGTGAGTGGGTCTACGACATGCAGAACATCCCGAGTCAGAAGGCGCTCGACCAGGTGCGAGAAGCCGGCATCACCTATCAGAATTTTCTCGGGATCCCGTTCAAGGAGTATATGAACGACCTCGAGGCGGAATGCGAACGACGCGCGGACTCCGAGCGTGTTCCTGCGGCGCCGCCATCAACATCAATCACCACGCTCGGATGATCGATCGTCAGTAAATGACCTTATGCCGCAGTTCGGCAGCTTGATGCCGTCCGGGACGTCTCACGCGGTCTCGAGATACCGGCGAAGGGCGCCGATGACGGCGTTGTTACTCTGACGGCAGACGCTGATCGCCATCTAAAAGCGGGAAATTTCAGAATTAATAGCAATTGGATTAAATATTGATGGTGCGCGGCCAGGCATGGCCGCATCGGATATTGACCAGATCGGCAAGAACTAGCTGAGGGGGAAGACGCGATGAAAGGCATTTCCGGCGACCAAACGAAAGATTACGCGAAATCTCCCGGCGAGTCGGTGCAGAGCGTGTTTGCGCGAGATGTGCGACCCCCGCCGTCATCGTATCGAGAAACGTCCTACCAGTTCTTGGGCGATCAGGATATCCCGATCGAGCGCTACATTTCGCCCGAATGGCACGCGCTGGAGGTGAAGAGAGTCTGGCGCAAGACTTGGCAGGTCGCCTGCCGGATAGAGGAGATACCGAACGCGGGAGATTATTTCGTCTACGACATTGTCGACGACAGCGTCCTCATCGTGCGCACTTCGATGGGCGACATCAAAGCCTATATCAACGCCTGTCTTCACCGCGGAAACATGCTTTGCCTCGAGCATGGTAACGCCAAACAGCTCCGGTGCCCGTTCCACGGCTTTACGTGGTCTCTCGAAGGGGTCCTTCGCCATATCCCGGGGCAGTGGGACTTCCCGCATATTAATCGGGCGAGGTTTCATCTGCCCGAGGTCAAGGTTGGCACCTGGGGCGGCTTCGTCTTCGTCAATTTGGATCCCGCGGCACCGCCTCTGCGTGACTACCTGGAGATTCTGCCCGATCACCTCGAGGGCAAGAATTTCGAAAGCCGCTACAAGGCGATACACGTCTCGCAGGTCGTCCCGTGCAATTGGAAGGTGGTGCAAGAGGCCTTCATCGAGGGATACCATGTGGCCGAGACGCATTTCGGCAAAGACGACAATGGTCAGGTCCTCGCCACTGATCCGATTGCCTCGTTTTCCCACGACACGGCGACGCAGTACGACATCTGGCCGGAGCAAAGCCGCCACATCAATCGACTGATGCAGGTAGGCGGCATCCCGAGCCAATATATTGCGCATCAAATCAAGAGCGAGCAGGAGATAGTCGATCGCATGCTGCGGCGAGTGCCGGAGGCGACGCGGCCGAAGGTAAAGAATGGCGAGAGCGCTCGTGCGGTCATCGCCGAATTCAATCGCAAAGCGCTCGGCCAATTGTATCGGGCTGATCTAACGAAACTCAGCGACAGCGAAGTGATGGATCAGAACCAATACAATATCTTCCCGAACTTCACTCTATGGCCGGCAGCCAATTCACCGCTGTGCTACCGATTTCGTCCGTTTGGAAACGACCCGAACAAAGCGATTTTTGAAGTCTGGTTTCTGTATCCCAAACCGGAATACGGCGATGCCGCCAAGGTGGGCCGCGAGCGGCGGCTTGCCGAAAGCGAAAAATGGGCGAACGCGGCGGAACTAGGCGGCTACGGTCCAATCATCGATCAGGATATGCCCAATTTAGCCCGGCTGCAGAAGGGACTGCGGGCGACAAGAAAGCCCGGAGTGACTCTAGCCAACTACCAGGAGGTGCGAATCAGACATTTTCACCAAACCCTCGAAGAGTATATCGATAACAAGGCCGGAGGCTGACGACTGGAATGGCCGACGCGTTTGGGACGCTTGCTGATCTGGTTCGGCTCAATGCGCGCGAACGAGGGAACTCGGCTGCCTTTTTTTGCGAAGGCCGGCGCTCAACCTTTGCGGAGTTCCACGCCACCACATCGCGGGTCGCGAACGGATTGATCGCTGCCGGTATCACCGACCAAGCCCGCTTCGCCTATCTTTGCCGCAATTCTGAGCGTGTCTATGAGATGTTCTACGGCGGCGTTAAAGCGCGCGCCGTGGCGGTGGGCGTAAATTGGCGGCTGTCGTGCGACGAAGTTGCCTATATTTTAACGGACTCGGAGGCCCGTTTGATGTTCACCGATGCGGCTACCCTGGCTCTTGCGCGGGCTGCGGCGGCCAAATGTCCGCTGATCTCACAGATCCTCGTGCTCGATGCGCCGAGCGGGGAGCCAGCATGCGATTACCTGACATGGCGAGGCGCACAGTGCGATACCGACCCTGCGGGCGAAGTAGGTTTAGATGATGTCGCCTGCCAGCTGTATACGAGCGGCACCACGGGACGCCCAAAGGGAGTCCTTCTTACCCACCGCAATTTCATGGAACAGCGGCGGGCGGCAGCGGACTCGGGCCGATGGATGAACGCCGAGGAAGGCAGCGTAGCGCTGGTTGTGATGCCTACTTACCATGTGGGCGGCCTCACAATGGGAACCATAGCGTTTCATCAGGGCGCAACGACCGTGGTCTCGAAGGATCCGGATCCCGATTGCTTGATCGCAACGATCGAGCAACATCGAGTAACGCAATTGTTTCTCGTCCCAACGGTTATCCAATCGCTTCTCGATCGATGCGAGAGTAAGCCTCAACCCCTGCGGAGCCTGCGCCTCCTTCGGTATGGTGCCGCGCCGATATCGGCAGCGCTGCTTCGGCAGGCGAGGGCGACGCTCTCTTGTGAGCTGCTGCAAGTGTACGGGATGACGGAGGCGACAGGGACCGTTACCTGCCTTCCCCCGGCAGACCACGACGATTCAGAGGCGGGAGGCCGGATGCGATCGTGCGGAATACCCCTGGCACATGTGGACGTCCGCATCATGGATGGGCAAGGCCGCACCGTGCCGGCCGGGGTCGTCGGTGAAATCTGTATTCGAGCCGGCTCGGTCATGGCGGGGTACTGGAAGCAACCGCGAGCCACGGCCGAAGCCTTCTACGGCGATTGGTATCGATCCGGCGATGCCGGCTATCTGGATGAGGCCGGCTATCTGTATCTTCGCGACCGAATCAAGGACATGATTATTTCGGGCGGGGAAAATATCTATCCGGCCGAGGTTGAGAATGCGATTTGCGATCATGAGGCTGTCCTTGAGGCCGCGGTGATCGGGGTGCCTGACCCTCGTTGGGGCGAGGCGATGAAGGCGATCGTCGTCCTGAGAAGCGGCAGCACAGTTTCGCAAGCAGATCTAATCCAATTCATCCGCGAGCGGCTCGCCGGCTTCAAGGTCCCTAAGTCCATCGACTTCGTCGCCCGACTGCCGCGCAATCCATCCGGCAAAATTCTTCGCCGCGAATTGCGCCTTCCTTTCTGGTCAGACCGAGAAAGTCAAATTGCGTAATAATTATCCACTTAACTAATTAAGTCCTTAAATATTATCGGCGGAACTGGCAAGTGCGTTATTCTACAAAATAAGTACTCGACAGCCGAAAGGGTGGCGTTTGGTAAAAGTGAGGTATGTTCAGCCCGACGGCAGTAGCCGGACTCTCGATTTGGAAGTCGGTACTTCAGTCATGCAGGGCGCCGTCGCGGAAGGGTTGAGAGGGATCGACGCCGAGTGCGGCGGCGCCTGCGCCTGCGCAACTTGTCACGTTAAAGTTGACCCTCGTTGGGTGTCGATCGTTGGTCCGCCCAACAAGATCGAGGCGGAAATGCTCGAAATGGCCCTTGGCGCAGACGAGCGTTCACGGCTCTCCTGCCAGATTGTCTTGACGCCTGAGCTGGATGGGCTGGTGGTCGATTTACCTTCTTCACAACGCTGACCGTTGATGAGCATTGGAAGTAATCGAGTGATTAAATATCCGGGCGATGCTAGGATGAGTTCCCATCACGTTGGAGAGGACTTCGGTTGCAGGCCATGCTTTGAGTGGACGCACACACTCGTCACGCGCTTTCAGCGGTTTGGGCCGGCATTTTGCCGGGGTGCTATGCGCCGTGGCGTCCCATGCAGGAAGCTATATCAATGGCGTAACGCTCCCGCTAGAGGGGGGAACCATGCGCAAAGGTCTAGGATCAACCATGAACTTTGCGAGACCAGAAAATGAGTAATGCCGCCTATGTATTCGACGCCATCCGCACGCCGCGCGGCAGGGCAAGGTGAGTGGCGCCCTGCACGAGGTCAAGCCGGTGCACCTGGCGGCTGGGCTGCTGCGCGAGATGCAGCGGCGGCATGATTTGGACACGTCCCGCGTCGACGATGTCGTACTGGGCTGTGTCAGCCCGGTGGGTGAGCAGGGAGGCGACATCGCCAAGACGGCGGCTCAGGTGGCGGGCTGGGATGAGAGTGTTGCCGGCGTGCAGCTCGACCGCTTTTGTGCTTCCGGCCTCGAGGCCGTGAATCAGGCGGCGAGCCGCATCGCCGCCGGATGGGAGGACCTTATTCTGGCCGGCGGGATCGAGAGCATGTCGCGTGTGCCGATGGGCGCATCGGGCGGCGCGTGGCTGCAAGATCCCGAGATTAGCGTTCAGATACGGACGGTGCCTCAGGGCGTCGGTGCCGACCTCCTCGCAACGCTGGATGGCTATTCGCGCGAGGATGTGGATCGTTTCGCGCTCGAATCGCAACAGCGGGCGGCGCGCGCACGCGACCTCGGCTGGTTCGACCGGTCGGTAGTAGCGGTCAAGGACATCAATGGCCTGCCGGTGCTCGAGCGCGACGAATTCATCAAGCCTAACACCACAATGGCCGGATTGGGCCAACTCAAGCCCTCGTTTGAAGCCGTCGGCAAGTTGGGCTACGACGACTTGGCACTGCGAAAATACTCAACCGTCGAGCGAATTCGCCATGTTCATACGCCGGGCAACTCCTCGGGCATCGTCGACGGCGCCAGCGCGGTACTGGTTGGAAACGAACGAATCGGCAAGGAACTCGGCTTGGAGCCGCGCGCGCGTATCGTCGCCGTCGCGGTACTGGCCACCGATCCCGTCATCATGCTCAGCGGTCCGGGGCCCGCGGCCAAGAAGTGTTTGGCCAAGGCAGGCATGACAATCGCGGACATTGATTTGTTTGAGATCAATGAGGCCTTCGCCTCGGTGGCGCTGCGTTTCATGAAGGATTTGGGGATCTCGGATGAAATTACCAACGTCAACGGCGGCGCGATCGCCGTCGGGCATCCGCTCGGCGCGACCGGCGGCATGTTGGTCGGCATCATGCTCGATGAGTTGGAACGCCGCAATCTGAAACGGGGCCTGATCGCCCTGTGCGTCGGCGGCGGCATGGGTATCGCCACGATTATCGAGCGGGTTTGAATCCGCCATGAGTGGATTCAACTACGAGAAGGATGCCGAGGGCATTGTCACGGTGACAATGGACATGGATGGTCCCGTCAACACCATGAACGGGGAGTTTCGGGAGGAGATGGGCAAGGCGGTCGATCGGCTGGAAAAGCAAGCAGATCTGAAAGGTGTGATTTTCGCGTCGGCCAAGAGCACGTTCTTCGCCGGCGGTGATCTGCGCGAGCTGTTGGCCGCCGCTCCCGGCACAGAAGCGACATTTATGGCCGCTCTTGAGGCCATGAAGCGGCAGTTTCGGCGTCTCGAAAAGCTGCCGGTGCCGGTGGTCGCGGCGATCAGCGGTGCTGCGCTCGGCGGCGGCTACGAGATCGCACTGGCGTGTAATCGACGCATCGTACTGAACCACCCCACGGCCGTGGTCGGCCTACCCGAAGTCACCCTGGGCCTCCTCCCTGGCGGCGGCGGCATTGTGCGCCTCGTCAACCTGTTGGGACTGGAAAAAGCGCTACCCTATTTGCTGGAAGGCACGCGCGCAAAGCCCGCCGAGGCGCTCGAGGCGGGCCTCATCGATGAAATCGTCGACCGGGCCGAGGACCTCGTACCGGCCGCGAAGACCTATATCAGGTCCCACGAAGGCGCCGGCACACAACCATGGGACCAAAGGAACCACAAGATTCCCGGCGGCACGATGGCACAGCTGCACGTCGCGCAATTTATTGGCGCCGCAACGGCAACGCTGACCAAAAAGACACGCGGTTTGCTCCCGGCGCCGGAACGCGTGTTGGCGGTCGCCGCCGAGGCTACGATCGTTGATTTCGATACGGCACTGCGGATCGAAAGCCGCGGACTGACGTACCTGGTGATGACGCCGCAAGCCAAAAACATCATCAACACGATGTTTTTCCAGATGAACGAAGTCCATGGCGGCGCGAGCCGGCCAAAGGGCATCGCTCACTCCAAAGTTAGGAAGCTCGGTGTTTTAGGTGCCGGCATGATGGGCCAGGGCATCGCCTACGTCTCGGCGCGGGCCGGCATCGAAGTGGTACTGCGGGACGTTACCCTCGACGCCGCCCAGAAAGGCAAAGCCTATTCCGAGAAGCTCTTGCAGGTCGCGATTGAAAAAGGCCGGATGGACGAGGTGGGCAGGGCCGAGACCTTGAGGCTGATCAAGCCGACGGTCGACGTTGCGGACCTTGCGGGTTGCGAGCTGATCATCGAAGCCGTGTTCGAGAACCTGGAGCACTCGGGATGCCGCGCGATACGGCATCCGAGCGCCAAGCTCGGCAAACAAATAGCGCACCTCCGGTGTTGTCCGCCTGGGAATGATTTCTCCAAGCGGGAAATCTAGGAGAAACTCGTTAGGATGATCACGGCAGCCACAGGCCCTATACCGGCGTCCCCGAAATCGGAAGGCACCGAACACGGTTTGAACGCACTTGGTGCGGGTGTCTTTAATGCGCTTAGGTCGGCCACAGTCTACGCAAGGTCGTCGGCACAGCGCATAGGCGTGCGCCTGGCTGCTGATCATATGGACCTGTACACGACGTAGCAGTTGCTGGCCCTCTTCGAGAGTCAGTCCGATCTACTCCGGAGACAGATCGGCGATCTGTCGGGAGATCGCGCCGATGTCATAGGTGATTGGCGGGTTGCCGTCTGGCGTCAGCTCAATTCGGATCGTCCATTTCATCGGAGGCGCCTTCCAATGCCAAGAGGCCGAGTATGTGGTTCCAAACGACAGCCTTCGTGCGAAGTCGATCGAGGCGCCGATCAAATTTTTCGGACGGAAGGGTCGGCATGCCACGCAGATCTGTCACCGGCACCTCGCGCAGCTCCGCCGTCACGGTATCGCGAATGCACGCCGCACTGCCGTGAAGGGAGACAAACCGAAATGGACGCGCTTGCAGCGCTATACTACAAACGATAAATACACGCGATATCAATAGCTTGTGATATATTCTACAATTGAATTCAACCGACAAATTGGTGAATAAGTTTAGGACAGGAAATAGTGACGTCGTGACGTCGACACCTGTTCGATGTTCTATAGACGGACGTCGTCGTCCGAACTGGAAAATCATCTACTGAGGCGGGCGGCGAAAGCGCCTGATTTTATTTCATTGTGCACTGCCGCTATCGTTCGTAAATCTCCGTTTCTTGAACTCAGGCCTATATGTTTTTGCTCGAATGGTTGCGCGACTGGCTGATACGGCGGCAACTGCGGAAGTTAGAATATGGACAATTGCGGAAGGCAATGACTATATTCGTCGCAGCCGGGCCACAATAAATGCAACAAGGACGCCGTAATGATCAAGCTCTCGGACTATGAAAATAAACCGATCACCGAGATATGCCAGAACTTCACCGACACACATTTCAATATGTGCGCCCACTTCGTCTCACACGTCCTCGGTCTTGGGTTCGGATATACGTGCCGAGTTCAATCTGGGCACACGGTGTCCCCGGGGGCGAATTTGAGAGTTCAAGAGGTCTTCGCGCAATGCCCGGAAGTCGGGGAATGGGATGCTAAATCGACGGCAGCGACGGATTCTGGGCTTATCTTCGTTACAACGAAGATGAACAAGGTAGATCTGAGCACGAAGTACTTCAACAACATTCCGAAGAAGCATGTTGGAATCTACATTGGCGACGCCGTATTTCATTTCTCGAATTCCGAGAAGAAGGTGTTGATGCAGGATACGCAGACTTTCTTGACGCACGTGAAGCACCATTATTCGGCGATCAAAGCCTTCTACGGCACGTTTCCTGAGAAATCCAATGAGGTGGGACTTTGAACGTCAACGCGCAAATAATTGCTGCGGCGCTCCTCATCGTCCAGGCGAGTGCAATCGCTGACGATACGCGTCCTCCCGATCCGAAAACGGCGTGGAAGCTGCTTTTTGAAAATCACAACCTTCGGTTGTCGGGCGCGCAATATTGCAACGGGGCCGGCACGGATGAGCACGATGAGACTCTTGGCGATTACCTTTCCGGGTTCTTGTCTCAACTACATGAGCGGGGAAATAATCGAATAAAGACTCTATGCGTCGATGGCAAAAAAAGATACTGGACCTGCGACGTGACAATCGGCCACGAAGTCAAGGGCACGGAAGACGTTTGGACATGGGGTGTGCGATTTCATGTGAGCAAAAGCGATGGGAAGCTCATCTCGTCATCGGTGATGTGCACGGGGGCGGGCTAGTAGCACGAGTATTGGGTAACCCTTCTCCCACGGTGTGCTCCGTGGCGGCCGCCTACGCGGGCCAGTGCACCGACTTGTTCGGTTACGGCACGCCAGGTAAGTTCTACGACGGCGCCTACAATCGGCAGCAACATGACGCTCACACCTATGGCCTCGACTTGCAGATCACGGCCAAGCCAACATCGCAGCTGACGGCGACGCTGCAGCTCGGCGTGTCGCAAACCAAGGTGGATAAGTCGAATGCCGACCTCGCCGCGGCACTCTCCAGCTTTACCGGCAATCAGCTGCCGCTGGCGCCGCACGTGTCGGCTTCCGCGCTGGTGCAGTACCGGATTCCCCTGGGCGAGGGCGCGCTCAATCTCGAGGGCAACGCCAACTACAAGAGCCACGTGTTCTTTGACGTCTACAATGACCCCTATGTTCAGCAAGACGGCTACTGGATCGGCAATGTGCGCGCCTCGTATGAGTTCGCGAAGCACTGGGAGATCGGCGCGTTCGTCAACAACGTAGCCAACAAGGAATATTATTCCGACAAGTTCGATCCCACCAGCACCTTCGGATTCATCCGAGGTATCGTGGGAACGCCGCGCATGGCCGGGGTTGAGTTCAACTGGCGCTATTGATCTGACCGTTGTCGCAAGCCCAATGGATCGGACCGCAGTCCTGCCGGACTCTCACCCCTGGCATCACACGCCGCGCAAATTCGTCAGGAACTTGAGGTCATTTCGATAGAATGGCTGAGCCATGCAGCCTCTCGGGAGCGTTTAAACCCCGGGGGTTTTCAGGCTGCTGCAACCCCCGCATTTTTAACGGCCCCGCATCCGGTTATACTAGGCGCTTGACACCGCTTCCTGCTTCCGACGCCCGGGAGACTTCCATGCCGCCTCGCACCGCTTCGCCCTATCACGCCATTCGAATGCCCGGCGTCACCCGCCGCGACTTCATCCGCGGCGCCGCCAGCGTCGGCGGCGGCCTGATGCTGGGAATCTACCTCCCCATCGGCAAGGCAGTCGGGCAGGAAAACGCCCCCGCGTCGGCGGCCAAAGTGGCGCCGCCGCGCGCGCCTTCGGCGTTCCTGCACATCGCGCCCGACGACACCATCACGCTCGTGACGCCCTCGGTGGAAATGGGGCAGGGCGGCCACACGGCTCTGCCTATGATCCTCATGGAAGAACTGGGGGGCGACTGGACACGACTCAAGGTGGAGGATGCACCGGCTGCCGCGATTTTCAACAATCCTATCTTCGGTGTGCAGCTCACGGCGGGCAGTTTCTCGGTGCGGGGGTGGTACACCGAGTTGCGTCGCACGGGTGCCGCAGGTCGTGAGATGCTGGTTTCCGCCGCCGCCAAGCAGTGGGGGGTGCCTGCAGCGGAATGTGTGGCCGGGGGCAGCAGTGTGATCACGCATGCACCTTCGGGCCGCACCTGCACCTATGGCAGCGTAGCCTCCGCCGCGGCCGCTTTGCCGGTCCCGGCGCAGCCGATGCTTAAGACTGGCAGATTCACGCTCATCGGGACCTCGCCGCTGCGCGTCGACGTGACCGACAAGGTGGATGGCAGTGCCCGGTACGGCATCGACGTCAAGCTGCCCGGGATGCTGTACGGCGCCGTGAAAACCTGCCCTACCCTCGGCGGCAAGCTCAAGACCTTCGACGACGCAAAGGCTAAGGCGGCCCCGGGCTTTCACAGCACGGTGGCGCTGCCCGACGGTGTCATCGTCGTGGCGCGTTCTTACTGGCAGGCAAAGAAGGCGCTGGGGCTGGTCACCGTGGACTATGAGCTGGGGGCGCTGGCCGGCGTGGACAGCGCCATGGTGTCGCAGCGCCTGCACGATGGGTTCAACGAAAAGGGGATTGTGGCGCGCGACGACGGCAACGTTGATTCTGCCTTCGCCAACGTGGCCTCGAACGGCCCTGCGCCAGGGGGTTCGGGGTTCCTGGCCGTGGCGCAGGCGGCCGGCACGCCCACCCTCGAGGCCGTGTACGAGGTGCCTTATCTGGCCCACGCCTGTATGGAGCCCATGAACTGCACGGTTCGCACCGATGAGGCCGGGGCCGAGGTCTGGTGCGGCACGCAGTCGCCGCAGGTCGCGCAGCACGCCGCCGCCGCAGTGCTCGGCATCGCGCCGGACAAGGTCAAGGTCAACACCCTGTATCTCGGCGGCGGCTTCGGCCGGCGCGGCGAGGCGGACTTCGTGGCGCAGGCGACCGCGGCGGCCAAGGCCGCGGGCAGGCCGGTGAAGCTGGTGTGGACGCGAGAAGAAGACATCCAACACGATTTCTATCGCCCGGCGGCGGCCATCAAGTTCCGCGCGGCGCTCGACAGCGAGAAGAAGCTCAAGGCGCTGGAGTGCAACATCGTCACGTCGTCGAAGCCGAGCTTTGCGTCTCACGGCGCGCCGTTCTACACCGAAGGCGTATACAACCTGAGCTACGCCATTCCAAACCTGCGCGTCACCGGCGTCGACAAAAACATCGGCGTGCGGTTCGGGTTCTGGCGTTCGGTGAACGAGTCGCACAACCCCTTCATGCTCGAAGGGTTTATGGACGAGATCGCGCATCAGGCGGGGCAGGATCCGTATCAGTTCCGTCGGTCGATGTTGCTGCATCCGCAGGCCCAGCGGCTGCTGGGCGTGCTCGATGCCGTCGCAGAGAAGGGCGGCTGGGGCAGGGCGAAGCCAGGTCATGCGCTCGGCATCGCGGCGTTCGAAGCCTTCGGCAGCTACATCGGTTCGGTGGTGAACGTCACCGTCAAGGACAAGGCCATCACTTTGCACAGGGTCGTGACCGTCATTGATTGCGGCGTGGCGGTGCACCCCGACAACATCCGCGCGCAGTTGGAGGGCGGTATGGTCTACGGCTTGGCGGCCGTGCTGCGCGGCGAGATCACCTTGGAGAACGGCGCGGTGAAGCAGAGCAACTTCACCGACTACCCCATGTTGACGATGGCCGAGATGCCACGGACGGAGTCGTACATTCTGCCGAGTACGGCGTCTCCCGGTGGCATCGGCGAACCCGGGACAGGACCGATCGCACCGGCGTTGGCGAATGCCATCTACGCGGGCACGGGCACGCGCGTGCGCTCGTTGCCACTTTCCAAGCATGGATTCACCTTCTCGGTCGCGAGGACCTAAGCCATGATGAAACTTACCGTCAACGGCAAGACACACGACCTTGATGTCGAGGGCGACACGCCCTTGCTCTGGGTGATCCGCGACGACGTGGGCCTCACCGGGACCAAGTTCGGCTGCGGTGTCGGCGCCTGCGGCGCCTGTACGGTGCTGCTCGAAGGCGAGCCCACGCGCTCCTGCGTGCTGCCCATGAGCGCGGTGGCTGGGAGGTCCATCACCACCATCGAGGGGTTGTCGGCTGATAAGTCGCACCCTGTGCAGAAGGCCTGGATCGAGGAAAGCGTCCCGCAATGCGGCTATTGCCAGTCGGGCATGATCTTGACGGCGGCGGCGCTGCTCAAGCGCAAAACGCATCCCACCGATACGGAAATCGATTCGGCCATGACCAACATCTGCCGCTGCGGCACGTATGATCGGGTGCGCAAGGCGATACACCGGGCGGCAAGAGGTTAGCGGGCGGAAACCAGGCGTCGGGATTCAATCCGGCAGTCGGCGCCCATCGCCCGACGCTAACATCAATGCCGCTCGGGCCCAAATCGCAACCCAGCACCCGGATTGGACCGCTCTCGCTTGGATCGGGATGTCGGCGAAGCAGGTCGGAGCTCCGGAAAATCCAAAGCTCGAATCGAGCCTACGCTCATGCCTATCCCCGTGTCGTTTGCTCGAGTCGATCAATTGGGAAATCTATCGGGTTTCAACGCCGAGAGGAATTCTTCGCACGGAATACACAGTACGCCATCCTGTAAGAGTCGGTCTTGCCTCGGTAAAGCCAAGTGCGCATATGCTGGGCTACCAGTCCTTCCAACGCCAGCCCGTTCAGCTCGGAAGGAGAGTCCAGGGGTCCTTGTGGGCGATTCGCTCGAAATACGCCGGTGTCGAAGAAAAAAAATCATTATAAGCTTTCAGAGTCTCCTGTGGGTCGCTCGCCCCTGATCGACCCCTCTTTTTCGTCGCTGAAAAACCGGGCCTAATCGCACGCCGCTTCATAGTTATGTATGAAATCCTCCGGCACCTCTGGACCCCAGATGTACAAACTGTTCTCGGGCGGCGGAGACCAGACTTCCCATTGCGGCGCCGCGGGAACGAAATCGATGTCGAACGAGTACTCCGCGTAACTCCCCCACGGGTCGCGGATATAACGGAAATAATTAGAGCCCAATACATGACGTCCGATACCCCAACCCCGTGAGTAGCCAACTTGGATCATCCGTTCCGACCCCAGTCCGATCTCGTCGATTGACTGCACCGTCCATGCGCTGTGGTGCATACCGTAGCCGTTCGATTGCGCAAGCGCGATAAGATGATGATCGCTCCCGTGCCCGCCATGCATGAATGCCACGCCACCCGAACGGTCCGACAGACGCAGTCCCAGCGCTTTTCCAAAAAACTCGATCGCCCGATCCAAGTGTTCTGTAAATAGCAAGACGTGAGCCAGTCTTTTCGGCCGCGTCGGCGGCGTAGTCCCGCGCACCGGGGCGCCGCGCTCGATGCTGTGACGGGGAGTCGGAATCACGGGGTCGCGTTCATTTGGCGAGTTCTTTGCGCCAGGAGCGATGTGGATTGCGAGTCCGTCCGGAGTGGCAATCCAGACTCCCCCGGAGTCGACCGAAGCACCCACGGGCGCCGCAATGGTCTCTATTCCGTGTTTCTTGAAGTGACCACGAAAACGCTCGATGTCGTCAGGGAACGCCAGTAACGAGACGTGCTGCAAACGCTTCTGTTTGCCTTCGCGAATAGCAGCCCAGCGATGGTCATTCCCAAAAGTGTAAAGATCGATTCCCCTGGCTACATCGCGAATGTCGAGGCCAAAATGCGTGAAGAAATGCCGAGCCTTGTCGACATCTGGTACCAGCAAAGAAAAATGATCGATCGAATGGACTCCAAGAAAAGTCCGCCTACCATTCGTCTCTGCCATATTACCTCCTACCGGCTGGGTTAGGGCTCGGCAATCATCGGATTGCGAAGAACGCCCAATTCGTTCGAAGAAATCGCACATACATCGCCGACGAGCCTACGCGGCCGCACTGTTATCGTTTTCTTGCGCCACCAACCGATCTAGTTCGCGTCGGACGGTCGCAGAGCCGGCGTCTCCGACTGTGAAATTGCGTAGAGTTGCGGCAGCGCGGTCGATATTTCGTTGCGCAGCCTCGATCATAGGCTTGTCCTCAGTTGTGAAGGCAGCCTGAACCGTCGCCGCGATGCCCGCGCTAACCGCCTCGTTCCCCATCGCAAAGTCACGACCAAATGCCCAAAAATAGTGCGTCGTCCGCTCACCCTCCGGCGTCAGGATGTGCGCGCTCGGGGTGTGGTAGCCGCTCGCGCGCGGTTCTCCCGGCGCCATGATTCCTAGATCGAGGAGCAAGTTACTGGCGGGTCTCCAGGTCATATCTTGGTATTGGTCGATTCGCTCGGTCCTCGTCCAGACCGCCTTGCTGACTGCATTGGGAGGAAGATTCGGCCATAGTGAGTTCACTGAAACGGCGCCATCGGACTGAACCAATTTCGCTTCTTGTACTTCGGCCGCACCCTTGGATCCCACCGTGTTCGGATGAATGTACTCGGCGTGCGCAAGATCCATGAGATTGTCAATCACAAGGCGATAGTCCGCGCTGATGTGGAGATAGCCGGTGCACGTTGTAAACTTCGCCGAGTCGTTGAAGCAACTGTAGTCAACAATCGTGTCGGGTCGCGCCAGTGCGGCCTCGCCCGGCCATAGCCAAATCATTCCGTGTCGTTCCACGACCGGGTATGCTCGATTTGTAATCCGATCCGGGGGGCTTTTGACGTGCGGATTGCGGCGGCATACCCCGGCGATGTCGAATTCTAGTGAGTGGTAGGGACAGCGGATGCGCTCGCCCTCGACGGTACCGAGGCTGAGCGGAACCGCACGGTGAGGGCAGACATCTCGTAGGGCTCCGAACGCACCACTCGCAGTACGGAACATGACCACGGGATCGCCCAAGATCACACGCCCCACCGGCTTTTCGGCAATCTCTCGGGCCCACGCCCCCATGTACCACGCATTGCGGACAAAACTCACGACCGCCTCCCGTGCAACAACAATGAGACCCCAGCTATAGACTTCACGCCAACACATCGACCGCCTGCATCAAAAGCGTATACTTGTAACCAATTAATTGTCAAGATGACAGTGGCGTCTATTCTTAAAATAAATTTTGACGGAGCCGGATGCCGAGATTTGACTGAATGAGCGCGCAATGCGGCGCGCGGGCTATCGTGTTGTTGGTACAGGCGGACTCAATTGGAAAGTAGGTATTAATGGCATCGCCCAAGCCGAGAAAATCAAAGCTTCCATTACCGCGTGAGGATCATCGAGTGCGCGTGGCTCGCGAAAAGCGCGAACGCATGCGCGCGCATCTACTCGCCTCCGTGCTCGTTGTCTATCCCGGAAAGCCGGCGCAGGGTTTGGCCGTCATTGACGATGTGATCCGTGTTGCCAAAGTCTCACGCGGCACCTTCTATAAATATTATCCGTCGCTGGAGGAAGCGGTCGGCGAGCTCGGCGCAAAACTAGCGGACGAAATGGTCGCTGCCATTGGGGCGCTGTATGACACGCTCGAGGATCCGGTGCAGCGCTCCGCAACCGCCTTCCAACTGTACTTATCGCGCGCCATCATTGAGCCAAAGTGGGGGGTATTTGTTGCCCACCTAAATCATTTGAATCCCGATGATCAACTAATGAATCACGTGACCGCCGATTTCACGAATGGAGCAAAGGCCGGTGTTTACGATATTCACTCCATCGATGTGGCGGTCCGCCTACTGATTGGAGCGATGATAGAGGGCATCAAGGGTATCATTGAGGGCTCGGGGTCCCGCGCGTACATTGAGGCGATGGCCGGTATGGTGTTGCGAAGTTTAGGTGTAGCGCCGAAGGTGGCGGACAAGGCGGTTGCCGCCGCCGCCAGACGGCTGCATCGCGAGGCTCCGGGGAAACTTCCGTGGTGGCGCCCCTTTGACTGAGGCCGAGCGCGCTCATTGTCCGAAGCGATAGTCCGCATGAATTCCGTAGGTCCGCGGAGGCGCGATATTAGCGGCGAACAGACCGCCGACGAACGATTGCTCCAAGCCGCCCGTATAGTAGGGGCGGTCAGCAAGATTGCGGCCAAACAGTCCGATCGACCAGTGCGCAGACGATGCATAAGTGATATCCGCATCAATTACGGAGTAGGCGCCGTCGCGCTCCGCGGGAACGAAATCGATATTGAGCCATCGCGCCGAGGCGAACTTCATGCTGACATCGACCTTGATCGCATCGCTATTGCTCAGAGTGAAGACATGGGCATAGTCGAGCGAACCGGTCCAGCGCGGTACGCGTGCCACTTGGAATCCGGCGCAGTTGCCGACCACCACCGGTAAGGGTCCGACATTGGTACTGTTGCCGTTACTGTCGGTGTAGGGAAGCGCTGCGCCGGGCGCATAAGGTCCCGAAATGCGGCAACCGGAACTTGTCGGTTGAAAGACGACGACGGGCGTCTGGAAGAAGTACCGGTCATAGCGGGAGTTCGCATATTCTGTTGACAGCGAGATCGTGTCCGTCTCCGTTGCTTTGACGATCAGGTCCATTGTTCCGCCCCTGATGGTGGCGTCACCGGAATTGTAGGTGATGAAGTTGACGTTTCCCAACGGATCGAAATTCACGCGCTGATCCTGAAGATCCTTGTATTTCCATTGGTACGCACTGAAATTCGCCTGGAGGCGATTCTCCAGAAACCGATTTTTGGATCCAATTTCGAGGGATCGAAGTTTTTCGGGCTGAAATACATTGAGCGGCGCGATCGTCTGCGAAAAGCCGCCCGACTTGAATCCCGTGCTATACGTGAGATACAACATATTGGCGGCGGTCAGATCATATTCAAAGCCAGTCTTATAGGTAAACCCGGTAAAGGTCTTGTCGCCTCCAAACGCTTCGATCAAGCTCGACGGATCAGTTGCCAGGTTATTGATCGCACCCGAGAGTTTGCCGGTTTCTCGGGTGTATCGCCCGCCTGCAATAAATCGTAAGTTATCCAGCAAACTGAGGGTGGTCTGACCGAATACAGCCGACGCCTTGGTTTTGGGAACATAGTCGATCAAGTAGTTCTGCAGAATATTGCTTTGAAAAACGTTGATCGACCCCGTGGCCGATTCGTCGAAATAATACGCGCCGACAACCCACGTCAGGGCCGATGAGCTATTCCCTAAGCGGACTTCTAAGGACTTCTGCTGTGTGCGTTGGTGTTCGTCATATTTCAAGCCGTTATACGCAACGGAGTTCGCATCGACGTGACGGTATGCCGGAAGAACGGTGAGCGTACCCACTCGAACATTCCAGTCAATCTGTGCGCTGGCATTGAAGAACGATGAATCTTGATAGGAATTCGGACGCTGGTCGTCGATCAGTGGGCCGAGCGGTAGAAACGAATGGAGATAATCATTCGCAGCGCTCGCCGTAGTCGCTTCCCAGGGATTCGCGCCGGGACGACGTGGCAACCACGTAGAACCGCCACCCCGGCCGCCGAGGTGGGCATAGTCTGTGTTGAACAACACCCTCAACTGATCGTTGGGCTGCAGCTTGTAGCGGAGTCGGCCGGCCTGTTTTACATCATCGTCGGTGCCGTCGGATAAATATCCGTCGCGATGGACAATGTCAAATGCCCCGCGCAGCGCCGAGAATTCGCCGATCGGCACGTTCAGGGCGCCGTCGACGTGCACCAGACCGAAGTTTCCGAATTCGGTTGCGATCTCGCCGCTCGTATTGTTGAGAATGGGTTCATTGGTTATGACGTTGATCGACCCGCCATTCGCGTTGCGCCCATATAGAGTGCCTTGCGGCCCCTTCAATATTTCTACGCGTGACACGTCATAGAAGTTGCTGCCGATGCCATCTGGACGACCCACGTACACACCGTCCACATTGAATGCGACCCCGGGCGTAGACAGAGGGCTGTACGCGAAGCTCCCGACGCCGCGGATAAAGATCTGGTTGTTGGCGCCGCCGACGCCGATTTCAACGCCCGTGGTAACCTTCTCCAAATCACTCGTGTTGGAGATCCCTGCGGCTTGTAGCGCCTCGCCGCTCAGCACCTGGATCGTAAGCGCCGCTTTCTGCAAAGTCTGCTCATGCCGTTCAGCGGTGACTACGATTTCCTGGAGCGACCCAGAGTTCGTCTGATCTGGAGAGTCCGCCGCCGTCGCGGGAGCGCAGAGAGGGAACATTGTCAGAAGGCCTAACCAACGAAGACTTGAAAGTTGCGTGCTTAAGCGGCTTCGCGCGCTCGCCCCAAAGTGATCCATTTTAGCCAACTCCCCTAGTTACTGTTATGCCTGCCAGTTTCTATTTAGTGACTGCCTATGAATTCATTGGCCTCGTCACTCTGCTGTCCGTCTGACTAAGCTCAAATCAGTTTGAACCGCCCTGTCGCCAAGCCCAGTTCGATTGTCAAAGTCCCCTCGTTGACTAGCCAAGGTCGCACACGGAAGGTTCGCGCGCCGCTCAGATGCATCGGGTCTCTGGCGGCTATGGCACGAGCGTCGGTTAAGGAGTTGGCTCTGATGACCACCATTCCTTCTCCTTCCCAGTCACTCTCATCGTCAGTCCAGTGCGGACCTGCGGCGAACATGATTCCATCCCGTTCCAGTTGTTCCTGGAACTGCAAATGCACTGCAAGGTTGGCCATTACTGGCTCGATGCCGTTCACCGGTCTCGTGAACACCACGTAGAGCTGTTTGGCAAGGTAACCACGCGCCCTGCATTCGTTGATGATGTCCTTTGAGGGAACTGAGGTCTTGCTCATGCCGTTTTCCTTGTGATTCGGGGTTACCAGCTATCCGGCGCAGTCGACCAACTGAGTAACGGCGTAGACGCCTGGATCGGCGGATAGAGTCCGCTGAAAAAGACGAGCGGCTTGCGTTGCTCGCCGAGCTTTACGTAGTCGACTTCGCTGATGTAGAGCATATGATCGCCCGCCGGATGGATATCCACGGTCTTGACCACGATGTGAGCCAAACTTCCTTCGAGTAGGGGGACCTGCTCATAGAAGGAGAACGGGAGTTCGATCCCCTTGATTGCCCGCCCGCCAAAATGCGAACTCAATGTCCTCTGGTTATCGGCCAGCACATTGATGCCGAAGCGAGTGCCCAGGCGGACGTGATGATTGAACCGTGACGTCAATCTTATCGAGGTCAGTACGAGGGGGGGCGCCAACGACACCGACATGAAGGCGTTGGCCGTCATGCCCGCCGCGGTCTGATCGGCCCAGAACGTCAACACGGTCACCCCCGTCGTATAGCGACTCATGACCGACTTGTAGAGGGGCATATCCATGGCAGGGCGTGAATAAGATGCCTTACACCAAAGGAGAGACGATGTTCTCGATCCCGAGCAGAGCTTTCCCGTATATCTCGTTCGCGACCGCGGGCAATGCAATGGCGTGACGGGCCGCGGTATTCGAATCCCGCCAAAGGCGTTGCATGGGGCTCGATTCGGCAAAGCTCCCGGCTCCATGTGCCGAAATGAGCGTATTGATCGCGTCGGTAATATGGGAAATGATGAGACCGGTGTCTGCCCGGACTCTAGCGCGGGTCAAGTAATCAAGCTTTGTGTCCGCCGCCGCCGCTCGGTCTACTTCATCCGCGGCGCGAAACGCGCGCAAGTGTGCGGTGTCGATCTTGAGCGAGGCATCCGCGATTTGCATCTGAAACGCCGTCGAATCGGATTGCCTTTCGAATGATGTGTAAGCAATTGAACGTTGCGCCGCCTTGGAGATCACATACTTTAGCGCCGCTCGTCCCATCCCCAATTGCGGGCCGACTAGGATGAGCGCCGACACCGGCATGAACGCGGCGCGGTAGGCGGCTTCATCCTTGAATTCGGTGGGGTATATGCCGTCGATCGCCGCAAGGATATTCATTAGACGATGATCGGGGACGAAGACTTCATGCGCGACGATGCAGTTGCTGCCCGAGGCGCGCATCCCGGCGGTGAACCAGGTATCTTCGATGGTCACTTCATCAATCGGAATTAATGCCAGATATTGTGCGACGAAGGTACCGTTGGCGTTGTGCTCTATTGCGCCCACTATTGCCCAGTCGGCATGCAGGATGCCGGAGGACGTGAACCACTTTCCGGACAGCACAATGCCACCCTGTACGCGGCGAGTTTTCGGCGACGGGGAGAACACGCCGGACACCCGAGCGTCAGGATTCGCACCGAACACATCATCTTGTGCTTTTTTTGAAAACAGCGCCGCGAACCACGCACACACATTCGTCAATGCAACGACCCAGGAAGTGCCACCACAGGCTTCACCGAGGGCGGCTGAGACTTCCAAATGCGACCGCAACGTTCCCTCGTAGCCACCATAGCGCTTCGGTACCATCAGCCGAAAAAGTCCCGCTTCTTTAGCCGCAGTGATGTTCTCTTCCGCCGCGCGTCGGTGTGTTTCTGATGCTACTGCATTGGCGGTCAGAAGCGGGTGCAGCGCTTCTGCTCGTCGAACCAATATCTCCAGAATATTGGTCCCGGAGGTCGATGAGGCGGTGATGTCCGCGGCTGAAAAGCTGGCGACTGTACTCATCGGTACTCCAGGGGAACGTAGAGGATGTCTAGCTGTCTTATCATAGTGTACTTCAGTGTCATAGCGACAGGCATGTCTACTATAAGGGGACGCTCGTACGACATCAAGAAAATTCGTTTGCTGTGATGACGCATTGCGTCAGGCAAGATCTTAGAGAGTGGCCCGCTGGGTCGGAATGTCGGCGAGGCGGGTCAATCAAGTCAGTGGTCACTCGGTCAGAGTGGGCGCCACACGGGATCTTCTGTCTCTCAACATCGATCTAGCATCGATCATGCAGTCGGGCCGTTGGAAGTCGAGCCGCATGCCGATGCGAAACGGGGAGGAAATTCTCGCGTTGTGTGGCGGCATGGCGCGGGCGGCGAGAGAGCAGGGGAGGGATTCAGCCGATGTTTGATCTTAGCGGTCGAATCTCGCGCCCATCGTACCTTGCACGGAAGGTAACGGATCAAGTTCGCCCGAGGGCTCGAGCTGCGTCTGGTAACGCCGAGAAAATGGATGACAGACCCAATGCGACAGTGGAAAATCGATGCGGTTGGACGCGAGCATCTAGTATCAGGCCACGTACCGCCACTCGAGCCCCGATGAAGACACAACGCGCGCTTCTGTCGATTACGGCGGCCCTGGTCGCCGCCACGCTGGGCGCAGATGCGCCGGGTGCGGAGAAGATCAGCACGGTGCTCTCACCACAGGCCCTGAAGGAAATTGCGCAGCTCGAGGCCGAGATCGACCGCATCGAGGCGCAGTCGATCGAGCGGCTGGCCGTACCGCCGGACAATCAGGTCCAGCAGATCGAGCTGCTCGGTAAGCTGATGCTGTACGACAAGCAGCTCTCGGTAAACCGCAACGAGGCCTGTGCTTTCTGCCACATGCCCGAGACGGGTTTCACCGGCCCCGTGTCGGAGCTGAACCGGACTACCGGCTCCTATCCCGGGTCGGTGCGCACACGATTCAGCAATCGCAGGCCGCAATCGCACGCCTATGCGCCGCTCTCGCCGGTGCTCCACTACAATCCCGGGCAGGATGATCTCGTCGGCGGCAATTTCTGGGACATGCGCGCGACGGGCCGCCGGCTGGGTAGCCCGGCAGCCGAGCAGGCCGAAGGGCCGCCGATCAACCCGGTGGAAATGGGCCTGCCGGATATCGCCTGTGTGGTCTATCGCGCCTCGCAGCGCCCCTATCGAGCCCTGTTCGAAAGCGTATGGGGACGGCAAGCCTTCGCGATCGCGTGGCCGCGCGATGTGGAAAAGGTCTGCGAACGGCCGGGGCCGCCTCCCGTCGGCACGCCGATGCCGGTTCATCTCGGCTCGATCGATCGCGGCCGGGCCGGCGCCACTTTCGATCAGATGGCGCAGTCGATTGCCGGCTACGAGGCCTCTGCCGAGGTGACGTCGTTTACCTCCAAGTACGACGCGGTGCTCGCCGGCAAGGCAAAGCTCACGCCACAAGAGCAGACCGGCTACGACCTGTTCCGCGGCAAGGCGCTTTGCAACACCTGTCACCGCGACGGCGGCCCTGGCGAGGATCCGCTGTTCACCGACTTCACCGCCAGCAACATCGGCACGCCAGCCAATCCGCGGCTGCCTTACTACGCGGAAAATCGCCCCGACGCACAGGGCTATGCCGCCAATCCCGCAGGATCATCGTACGTCGACGGCGGTGTCGGCAACTTTCTCGACAAGGGGCATGTGCTCAGCCAGACCTCCGCGGTAGATCAGCGATGGGTCAAGCTGGCGCCGGGCAACCAGGCGCGAATTCAGGTGCCGACATTGCGCAATGTGGACAAGCGGCCCTATCCGGCCTTCGTGAAGGCCTATGCGCACAACGGATATTTCACGAGCCTGAAGGCGATCGTGCACTTCTACAACACGCGCGACGTCCTGCCGCACTGCCAGTCCTCTCATGACGCCGGTGAAGGTACGACATGCTGGCCGGCGCCGGAGTCGACCGCCAACATGAACACGAGCCGAGTTGGGCGGCTGGGCCTGTCGGACGCGGAGGAAGATGCGGTCGTGAGCTTCATGCGGACGCTGAGCGACGGGTTTGTGCCTGTCCAGTCTGATCGGTGATTGCCCGACGCACGTAATGGCCCCTTTCTTGAGGTGACACCAGAAAGCGGACGGGACGATATTCCAAGTGTTCTGCGAAGGGCGCGGCGAGTCGTTTCTCCCGGCGGACCCGAAAACCAATCGCGCGTTCGCGCACGCAGTACTACTAATTATTCGTTGCAAGAGAAGTGAATCAAACATCTGGGCTTTGTTGAACCGAGACGTGTTATGTCAAAGCGTTCAGTCGCGACATGCCGGGGCGTGCGCGTCATTGACGAAGCAATATCTTAAGTTTACTGTCCCAATCAAATCGGAACAGGGTCTGGTCGCCGGGATGCGCTGCGATTTCCAGCTTTTGCATGCGGCCGGAAACCGATGGAAATAATAGATACAAAGGGGAACGCATGAACATTCGTCTGATTCGTACGCTGGCGCTATGCGCTGGAATCGCTGGCACTCTGATGTCTGCAGTCTCCGTTGCAGCGCCTCCGGATGCGCGGCCGGTCCAGAGCTTCATCAAGCCCGTGTGGACGCCGCTGGGCGTCGGCAACCAGTCCGTTACCGTGGTGCTGCAGCTGGCCGGCGATCCGGTGGCGGTGCAACAGGCCAAGGTCGGCCGCAAACTCGAGCGTGGCGAGAAGGATGAGATCAAGAGGCAGCTGCGCAGCTCGCAGGCCGCGCTGCACGGCATGATCGAGAGCGCCGGCGGCAGAGTGATTGGCAATTATCAGTCCGCCTACAACGGCATCAAGGTGCGCTTGCCGGTCAACAAGGTCGCGCAGCTCGCGACTATCCCCGGAGTCCTCGCCGTGCGCCCGGTGTGGCCCATCAAGCATAACAACATCCACGGCGTGCCCCTCATCGGGGCGCCGACCGTCTGGCAGAACCTCGGCCTGCACGGCGAGGGCATCAAGGTCGCCATCATTGACACCGGCATCGACTACACCCATGCGAATTTCGGCGGTCCGGGAACGACGGAGGCCTATCAGGCGGCGTTCGCTGCCGATACTGCGGCGGCCGACCCAAGACTTTTCGGGCCCAATGCGCCACGCGTCAAGGGCGGGATTGATCTGGTGGGCGACGACTACAACGCCGATCCCAACGCCGATCCCACTTCTGCCTTCCCTTATCAACCGGTTCCGCATCCGGATCCCAACCCGCTCGATTGCGAAGGCCACGGGTCACACGTGGCCGGCACCGCTGCGGGCAGCGGCGTGACCGCGGATGGCGCGACGTACAAGGGCCCGTACACCGCGACCACCATTTCCAGCAACGCCTGGAACGTTGGCCCGGGCGTCGCACCCAAAGCGGATCTGTACTCAGTCCGGGTATTCGGCTGCGCAGGATCTACGGATGTAGTAGTCGACGCGATCGACTGGGCCGTGGACAACGACATGGATGTCATCAACATGTCGCTGGGTTCCTCCTTTGGTGCCAAGGACTCGCCCGATGCCGAGGCGGCAACCAATGCCGCGAAGGCCGGCGTGGTGGTGGTGGTTTCGGCCGGCAACGACGGTCCGAACCAGTACCTCGTCGGTTCACCCGGCACCGCCGACGGTGCCATCACGGTCGCGGCCAGTGATCCGACCGCATCGTTCGGGGGTGCGTCCGTGGTGCTCAGCACCGGCGGCGCGCCGCTGGCGCTTCAGGATTCCAACGGCGCGGCATTCACGGACGGCACCAGCTACCCGATCGTCGTGCT
This sequence comes from Steroidobacteraceae bacterium, assembly GCA_036502605.1. GTDB lineage: Bacteria > Pseudomonadota > Gammaproteobacteria > Steroidobacterales > Steroidobacteraceae > Bog-1198. Next base: position 171,369 of record DASXYI010000008.1, on the reverse strand, counting down.
GCGGGATGCAACCGGAGCCGTTTCGCTCGGCTGCGATCCGGCTGAATACCTGGCTGCCGGCGTGACCGGCAAGCTGGTCGTCACCCAGCGCGGCGTCTGTGCGCGAGTCGCGCGCGCCGTCTATGCGCAAAAGGCTGGCGCTGCGGCCGCAGCGATGATCGACACCAGCACCGGCTACCCGCCGTTCGAGGGGCAGATCACGAGCAACCCGGATACCGGGGAACAGTACACCGTGACGATTCCTTTCTTCGGTGTGCGCGGCCTCGCCGCCTCTGCCACGTCGGATGGCGGTCGTCTGCGTCTGGCCGACGGCGGCACGGCGATTGCCACGAACGCACTACTGCCGAATCCAGGTTTCCTGGCGATCGCGAGTTTCTCCTCGAGCGGCCCGCGCACCGGCGACAGCTCGCTGAAGCCGAATATCACGGCTCCGGGCGTCGCCATCGTGTCCACAGCGAGCGGCACCGGCAATGGCGGCACGACCCTGTCGGGCACGTCGATGGCGGCGCCGCATGTCACTGGGGTCGCCGCGCTTACCCGTCAGGCGCACCCGACCTGGCAAGTGCCGCTACTCATGGCGGCGATCGTCAACACCGGCGACCCCGCGCAGGTGGCCGCCTATCGCACCAGCCTCGCCGGCTCGGGCCTGGTGCAACCCGCGAAATCGACCGTCGACCAGGTTACGGCCCTCGTGGCCGAGGATGACGCGCCATTCGCCGTGTCGCTTAATTTCGGACTGGAAGAAATCAGTCGCGACCTCAGCCAACACAAGAGGATCAGGTTGCGCAACAGCGGCGCGACTCCGGCGTCCTTCAGCGTTGCACAGGCCCTGCCCGCCGGTTCACCGCATACCATCAATCTGGATCGCAGTTCGGTCACGGTGCCGGCGCGCAGCAGCGTGGACGTCGGCGTCACGCTGAATGTGCCGGTGGCGACCGCCGGTGCCTCGAACGAGGGGGGCCTTTCGTTCCATGAGGTCGCGGGTCTCATTCGGTTCACGCCCGTGAGCACGCAGAGCAATGCCGGCGCGACGATCAACGTGCCTTACTACCTGGTGCCGCGCGCACTTTCAGGGGTCTCGACCTCGATCGGCGAACTCGGCAGGCGCAATCCGTCGACGGTTGCGAGGGTGACGAATCGCAACGGCGCCATCGCCGGCGATGCGGACTTCTACGCCTGGGGTCTGTTCGGTCGCAAGGATCCGGGTCGGGTATCCAACGATGTCCGCGCGATCGGCACCCAATCGTTCGACTGGGATGGAACCCAACAGTTGCTGGTGTTTGCGGTGAACACCTACGATCGCTGGTCAAACGCATCGACCAACGAGTTCGACATCTATGTGGATGTCGATGGTGATGGCATCGATGACTACATCGTCGTAGGTGCAGACCAGGGCGTTGTCACCACCGGTTCCTTCAATGGTCGCATGGCGGCGTTCGTCTTCAGTACACGCTCGGCCGGCGCATCGCTCAACTTCCTGGCAACGGCGCCGACCGACAGCTCAACGGCGGAACTGGCGCTGCTGACATCGCAGATGTGCAGGGCCCTGGAACCCTGCCTGTCCGCCGCGAGCCCGCGCATCACCTACCATGCAGTCGCCTATGATGTGATCAATGGCGGTGTCGACGTAGTAGCCGGTTCGGCAAAATACAATGTCTGGTCGAGCGCCATCAGTCAGGGCGGCTTCGCAACAGTTGCGCCCCGAGGCACGGACACGAGCAACGTGATTGCGGTGAATCTGGCGGAATGGACGCGTACACCTCCCAAGGGTCTGATGATCGTGTCGCTCGACAACAAGAGCGGCGGGGACGAGGCCCAGTTGCTCGAAGTCTCGCCGCCGCGCTAGCACAACACCTCGACTGCACTCGAGTCTGCCCACTTGGGCCGGCTCGAGTGCAGCAGGGGAGGTCACGTTCGGCTTGAAGAAACAGCGTTCTGATCTACGACACCACGTCGTTCGTTTGCCGCCAAGATAACCTGCATACGCAAGGAGTTTCTGCTGCGACAGTCGCGCGTGGGAGGCGACACCATTCCGCCGAATGGCGCCTAACACAGGCAGGCCGTCACAGCGGCGCAATACGGTGACTCGGCATCTGCTGGAGTAGAATTGTCTTGGATTCCAGAAACGAGAGCAGACCCTCGAGGGAAGGTGCGGTGGTCGAGGGCGCCGTGCGCCAATCCCACCCTTTTGAGGGAGGTCCTGTGCCGAGAAAAACGTCAGCGCTGGCCCTGAAACCACCGATTGATCCGATGCTCGCGAAACTCGCCGATGCGTTGCCAATTGGTGACTATTTGTACGAACCCAAGTGGGACGGCTTTCGTGCGCTGGTATTTCGCGATTCGGACGAGGTGTACATGCAGAGCCGCGATGCACGGCCTCTCGACCGCTACTTTCCGGAACTCCACGCCAGTCTGCTCGACCGACTGGCCAAGAACTGCGTTCTCGACGGTGAGATCGTGATCGCGACATCACAAGGACTTGATTTCGACGCGCTACAACTACGCTTGCATCCATCCGCTACGCGGGTCGAAAAGCTGGCGCGGGAGACCCCCGCAGCCTTTATCGCTTTCGATCTGCTCGCCGTCGGTTCACGCAATCTACTGTCCCTGGCCCAAGCGGATCGTCGTGAAGAGCTCACTCGACTGCTCGCGGGTAGCGAGTCGCCCGTGTATCTCACCCCGATGACACGCGATCGCGAGGTGGCCCTTGATTGGCTGAAGCGCTTCGAGGGCGCAGGACTCGACGGCGTGATTGCGAAGCCGGAAGGGGCCGCGTATCAGCCCGGCAAGCGCGCGATGATCAAGGTTAAACACGTCCGTACCGCAGACTGTGTCGCTGCCGGATTCCGCTGGCACAAGAGCGGCGAGGGCGTGGTCGGGTCATTACTGCTCGGACTTTACAATGAGCGGGATGTACTGCAGCACGTCGGCGTCGCATCATCGTTCACGATGACGAAGCGCCGGCAACTTGCGAAGGAACTCGCGCCGCTTCGCAAGAACGCCATGAAAGATCATCCGTGGCGTGATTGGGCGGGTGTCACCGGGAAAGATGGGCGGATGCCGGGCGCACAAAGCCGCTGGAGCGCGGGCAAGAATTTGTCCTGGGAGCCCCTGCGGGTGGAGAGGGTCTGCGAGGTGAAGTACGATCACATGCAGGGCGATCGGTTCCGCCATGCCACGCAATTCCGGCGTTGGCGGCCGGACCGTCTGCCGCAAGATTGTCGCTACGATCAGTTGGAAGTTATCAGGCCCTACGAATTCGACAGGATCTTCTTGTCCAGGCCGAGAGCCTCCTGATGAGGCCGCTGCTGCGCCGGGACGTGCTGAATGTTTCACGCGAATACGCGCCCCTGGTGCTGTAGCGTCCCCGCCGTGTTCGAGGGGCCGAATTAGGATGCGGTGAGCTTTCGGATGGCAGGAGTCAACGGCTGCGCCGCTCGCAGGTATTCATTCCAAGGCTTGGATTTGCGCAGGATGCCAGGTGCCGTGCGAACGGTATAGCGAACCGAATCCAGGCCCCCTTTGACCTCCTTCCAATGGATCGGCATGGAAATGGTCGCGCCCGCCCGTGCGCGGGATGAGAGCGCAGCCACGGCGGTTGCGGTCCGATCGTTACGCAAGTAATCGAGGAATATGCGACCCACCCGCTCTTTCTTCGCCATCGTATCGAGGTATTTGGTGGGCGAGTCCTGTGCCATCTGCGAGCATATGAGGTGTGCAAAATCCTTCGCCGCCGGCCACGCGACCGCGTCCTTTCCCGTCTTGAGCGGGGCCACCACGTGCAAGCCTTTTCCACCGGTGGTCTTGCAGAATGAATCCAAGCCCACCTTGGTCAGTCGCTCACGGATTTCAAGAGCCGCCGCGATCACTGCCGCGAATTTCACATCCGGCGCTGGGTCGAGATCGAACACCAGACGCCCCGCCACCTCCGGATCGTCGGGAGCGCAGTTCCAAGGATGCATCTCGAGCGCGCCGATGTGCGCGACGGCGGCGAGCGCTTCGACTCGATCGATTTGCACGTACGGTGCCTTATCGCCTTTGACCTTCGCCAAGGTGAAGAGGTCCGAGATGCCGGCCATCGCATGGCGCTGAAAGAACTGCTCACCGCCGATGCCGTCTGGCGCACGTACAAGCGAGCAAGGTCTGCCTTGCAAATGAGGCAGCAACCATTCGCCGACGGCCTCGTAGTATTGCGCCAGATCGAGCTTACTGACGGGTTTACCGTCGCCCGCGTCGGGCCATAACACTTTGTCGGGTTTGGAGATCAAAACTCCCATGACGACCGCGGCCCCTTTCTGGGTGATGGATGATCGAGGCGAGGGTTTCGCGGCAGCGCGCGACCTCGCAGCCTTCGTGGGGCGCGGATGGTTCGCCTCCGGCGCATCTGCTTGCACCGTGTCATCGGCGAGCATGAAGGGCGTCGGCGGCTTGCCTTTGCCCGTACCGATCTGGCTCATGGATCGACCGGACGCGACGGACCGATCGAGAGCGAGGAGCGCCTGCGCATCACCCGGTTTTGCAAACTCGTCGCGATGTTTTATGAGCAGCCAATTGTTCCGCTTGCCGCCGGAGCGGTCATTCTTAAGGCGCACCAAGACCCAACTGCCCCCGAGTCGTTTTCCGCGCAGTGTGAACTTGAGCTCACCGTCCTTCAAGGCGAGCTCCGGGCTCTCGGTTCCGATGGGAGTCCAGTAGCCCCGATCCCACAATTGGACGGTGCCCCCACCATACTGACCTTTCGGAATCGTGCCCTCGAAATCGCCGTAATCGAGGGGATGATCCTCCACTTCCACCGCGAGGCGCTTGTCACTCGGGTCAACGGAAGGCCCCTTGGTGACCGCCCACGACTTGAACACGCCGTCGAACTCCAACCGCAGGTCATAGTGCAGGCGAGTCGCCGCATGTTTCTGGATCACGAAGCGCAGCTGTGTCGAGGGGGCAACGGCCAAGCGACCGCTCGGCTCAGCGCTCTGTTTGAAATCGCGCTTCTCTAGATAGGGCGCGAGTGAGGCCTTGGTCTTTCGGGTCCGGCGGCTCGCCTTAGGCATGTCCGCGTGCTCTGTGAAGGCTCTGCCAGCGCGAGGGCTAGGCGCGCTTGCGCGTCCTGCTCGCCGTGGGCGCGGTCTTGGGTGCGACCCGACCCGATTTTGCCAGACTTGCCTTGAGCGCTGCCATGAGGTCGATTACCTGCGCTTTGGGCCGCTCGCCGCTCGGCGGCTCCTCGACCTCGAGGGAATGTGTCTCCTTTTTGCGGATTTTTTCCTGCACGCGTCGCCTGAGATCCGCCCTGTAGGTATCCTTGAACTTGGTGGCGTCGAATTCGCCTTGCATGCTCTGCACCAGCTGCTTCGCCATCGCAAGTTCAGCGGTGCTGATCTTGGCCGTGGTCTTGTACTCGGACGGGGGAAGAACCTCATCGGCGAAGCGAAGCGTCAACAGCATCAGCGATGCGCCCTGGGGCGCAATGGCGCAAAGATGCTGCCGCTGGTACATCACGAACGTGGCGACCGCGACCTTGTCGGTCGCCTCCAGCGCCTCGCGCAACAGCGTATAGACCTTGTCGCCGCCTTTGGTGGGCGCGAGATAATAGGGCTTCTCATAGTACATTGAGGGAATCCGCGCCACATCGCAGAAGGTGTCGATCTGGATGGTCTCGGAGGCCTTCACATTGGCATGCTTGAAATCCGCGTCCGCGAGCGCGACGAACTCGCCCGTCTTGTACTCGTACCCTTTGACGATATGCGTCCAATCCACCTCCTTTCCCGTGTTCTTATTGACGCGGTGAAAGCCGATCGGCGCAAAGTCGCGGCTATCGAGCATATGAAGCGGCAGCGTGTTTTCCTTCGAGGCAGTATGCAACTCGACGGGCACGTAGATCAAACCGAAGGAAATGGCCCCCTTCCACAAAGCTCTTGGCATTTCCAAGACCCCACGTTTCTCGCCGCAGACCTTGCGGCAGTGTCATTACATCGGACAAACAAGTGTAAAAGAAGGCGCACCTGACCCATATTCATATCAGCATCCACCGACAGATCTTGATGGGCGCGTCCGGCGCAATTGTCGGTTTGTCCGGCTACTTACGGTATCGACCACTCGATGCGCAATTCATCGCCGGGGCGCACCGGTCGGGGCCAGCGGCACTCGTCGAGGCCAGCGCCGATGATGCCGCCAGCCGGCTTGAGTTCGCTCTCAAGCAGCATCCGCATCGTCACGGCGGCGGTATGCCAGCCGCTGGCGGCCAGTCCACCGAAAATCGAATGGCGCGCCGCCGCCTCATCGAGATGGAAGGGCTGCGGGTCGAATTCGGCAGCGAACGCGAAGATCCGCTCCTTGTCGATGCGCAGCCGCCCTGAACCGAACGTTTGCCCCACTGCAAAATATTCTAAGTAGCGCCCGCTCAACTGATTCATGATTCATCCTCAGCTTCTGGCGATGGTTTCGAGTGCGAGCGCGATGCCTTGCCCGCAAGCAGGCGCGGAGTTACTCAACCGCACCTTGCTTGACGGTTGCCGAATCGCGAATCCTCGATTCCGGGGACGATCGGGGTTCGGTTACACTGGCGGCTAACCTCTTGCCGCCCCCGCTCACGTTCCAGTCCCTCAACAAATTCTCTGCTATTAAGGCTGACTATGTTCTCGTTCGGTATTTTGGCCAGCACCTCGGCTATCAGGATCGCGCCGATCACACCGTCACAACGATTTTGCCGAATTGGCCATTCTGTTCCAGATAGCGGTGCACATCCCTCATCTCTTCGAATTTGAATGTGCGGTCGATGACAGGCCTCAGGGCCCCGCTAGCAAGACCCTTAACGATGTACTCCACAGCCATCTGCCGACGTACTTCGTCGCTGGTAATTTGCCAGAGGCTGTACCCCTTGATGCTTGGTGCCTTGCGGATCATTGCCAGTACGGGTATCGGAGTGTCCCCCTCACTGAGTACACCGTAGACATATACGATGCCCTGATGGGCCAACGCCGCAATCAGCTTTGGGAAATTCGGCCCTCCGACTGGATCGAAAGCGACGCGTGCACCATCGCCGTTCGTGATGCGCAGTACTTCGGCGACCATATCCTGCTCATCCGTTGCGATAACGTGTGCTGCTCCCGCGTCGAGCAACTGGTGTTTTTTTGCCGGGGTGCGGGTGAGGGCGATGGGAGTTCCACCGGCATGTTTAGTGAGTTGAATTGCCGCTAACCCGACGCTGCTTGAAGCTCCCGGGATGATGACGAAATCACTCCGGGTAACCTTCGCATCCGCGATGAGTGCGCCGTAGGCGGTTATAAACGGCATCCAGATCGATGCTGCTTCGATGAATGAAAGCGATTGCGGGTGCTTCACGACGGCATAAGCGGGTATAAGAATGATCTCGCCGTAAGTGAAGTATTGGTTCATCGAAAAGGCTGGAATCGTACTGACTACGTCGCCTGCGGCGAACCCGGCGACATCCTTGCCTACCGCATCGACAATACCTGAAGCATCGTAACCCAGACCCGCTGGAAAGCGTACGGGCTCTACATATCGGTCATTGCGCCACATTGATTCGGCTCGGTTGATGCCGATCGCTTTGACCTTGATACGAACCTCATGCGGTCCGGGATCGGGAACTTGCGTTTCGATGAACTCCAGGACCTCCGGCCCTCCGGCCTTGGCAAACTTGATGGTACGCGACACGATTGTCTCCTTGCTTACGACATTGAACTCATGCGGTTTCAACGCAAGAAACTGATTTTGTGGGATCCGGCTTGCAGCAATACTTGCGCATCCGGGCGTGGTCCGAGAGCATTAGCTGCTTTCATCGGATAGTTTGATCAAGCACCATCTCCGCCATGGCGCGTGCGGCAGCCGGCGCGGTACCGTTTTTATCAACGTGGGCGGACACCGACGCGCCGTCGTAGAGCAGCCTGAGCTGTTGCGCCAGCCGATCCGGATCGGCTGCGCCGGCTTGCTTGGCAAGATCGGCAAACAGGGCCAGGTTCCAGGCGCGCGAGAAATCGCACATGGCCTTCACACTAGTACCGGGTCGCGCTTCAGCGCTGGCCCTGGCAAAGGCGCAGCCGCGGAAGCCGGGCTTCGCCGCGGCTTCTGCCATCGAGTCGAAAACCGCGAGGATCTTTTCCCTGGGAGTGGTATGCCGCGACACCCGCTCGAGCACCCGGGCCTGACGTTCTTCATGCCGCTGCTGCAGGTAGGATCGGATCAGCTCCTCTTTGCTGCCGAAGCAAACATAAAGAGAGGCCTTGGCCACCCCGGCGCGCTCGATCACGCGGTCGATGCCGACTAGATTCACTCCCTCTTCATAGAAGAGTTCGTCTGCGGCGGCGAGCAAACGCTCCCGTGCTGGGCGGCGATCCGGGGAGGAAGATTTATTCATTGTTTGACTTTAACAGACAGGTCTGTATCATGCAACGAACAGACCGATCTGTCTGTTGTCACGAGCCGAATGAGACGCAACGCTATGATGAAAGTCTGCAGCTATTCCAACTACGCGCAAGCCACTGAAACACGAGGCTATTTATCGCGAAACGCTGCCTTTTACCTGCTTGCCTCGATCACCGTGTCGTTCCTCGCCAGCTCCAGCGCGCCGACGCCTCTTTACTCGATCTACCAGGCGCAGTGGGGATTTTCTCCGATTACTGTGACGGTCATTTTCGGCATCTATGCCATCTCCGTATTGGCCGCGTTGCTCTTTGTCGGAAGGTTGTCCGATCACCTCGGGCGCCGCCCCGTGCTGATTGCCGCCACCGCAGTACAGGCGGCGACCATGGTGATATTTGCTACGGCGAGCGGAGTCGGAGATCTGGTACTGGCGCGGATCATCCAAGGGTTGGCCACGGGCGCGGCCGTGGGCGCGGTCGGTGCGGGGATGATCGACTTGAACAAGGCGCGGGGCGCCACTGCCAATGCCGTGGCGCCAGCATTCGGCACGGCGACGGGCGGCATGCTGGCAGGCTTCCTGGTCCAATACCTGCCGGCACCAACTCACCTGGTCTACGCCGTGCTCGGCGTGATTTTCGTACTGCAAGGCATCGGCGTCACTTTGATGGCAGATACCATCGCACCGGCCTCCGGAGCGCTCGCATCGCTCAGGCCACAGCTAAATTTACCCCCCGCGGCACGCGGGCCGCTGCTGCTGGCGCTGCCGATACTGGTGGCATCGTGGGCGCTAGCGGGCTTTTATGGTTCTTTGGGTCCGATGCTGCTGCGAGGCATGCTTGGCGTCAATTCGGCGCTTCTCGGTGGGCTGGCTCTATTTGTCTTGGCTGCTAGCGCGGGACTGGCAGTGCTAGTGCTGCAGGACCGCGAGCCGCGCGATCTGATGACATTCGGCGCAGCGATGTTGGCTGCTGGCGTTGGCGTCACCCTCTGGTCGCTGCCGCATCATTCACTCGCGATGTTTTTCGCCGGTACCTCCATCGCCGGCATCGGCTTCGGCACCGGCTTTCAAGGTGCCGTACGCAGCATCGTGCCCTTCGCGGCGCCTCACGAGCGGGCCGGTGTGCTCTCCATTGTGTTCATCGTTTCCTATCTGTCTATGGGCGTGCCGGCCATCGCCGCTGGAATGCTAGTTGCTCAGCACGGAAACATTCTCGGCACCGGCACGGAATTCGGCCTTGTGGTTATGACGCTCGCGCTGGGCGCGGTTCTGGCCGCGGGTCTGCGTATGGCGGCGGCCCGCGCTCAGATAAGAGCGCGGTGAACTCATGCAGCTAAAGATCGCACACATCAGCGTTTTCAGAACCGACGATCAACCAGAGTAACAACTATGGGTAGGTTGCAGGGCAAAGTGGCCGTTATTACCGGTGGCACCACAGGAATCGGATTGGCCACGGCACATCTTTTCGTCAAGGAAGGCGCATACGTCTTCATCACGGGCCGACGTCAAAAGGAACTTGATCAAGCAGTGAAGGCCATCGGCATCAATGCCGCTGGCGTTCAAGGCGATGTTGCCAGCCTATCGGACCTCGATCGGCTTTACGAGACCGTTAAGGCCGCCGGCCGACGAATCGATATTGTCTTCGCCAATGCCGGTTTCGGTGAGTTCCTCCCCTTAGGAAAAATCACCGAGGAGCACTTCGACAAACTCTTCAATACCAATGTAAAGGGAACACTATTCACGATTCAGAAAGCACTGCCGCTGCTAAATGATGGCGCCTCCGTCATTCTTACGGGCTCCGTTGGCAGCGTCAAAGGTACTGCCGGCTTCTGGGTTTACGGTGCAACCAAGGCCGCAATCCGCAATTTCGTGCGAGCTTGGACCGTGGAATTGAAGGATCGGCGAATTCGATCCAACGTTCTTAGCCCAGGTCCGACCGATACTCCGCTTTCGAACGGAGCGCCATCGGATGCCATCGCGCGGATTGTGTCCACGGTCCCAATGGGGCGCATGGGAACATCCGAAGAAATTGCCAAGGCCGCGCTGTTTCTCGCCTCAGATGACTCCAGTTTTGTCACTGGCACCGAACTGTTCGTCGATGGCGGCAGGGCGCAGGTCTGATCGAATGAGCCCTGATACACAGCTCTCTATTGCGACGCGCCCATGAATTTACGATCAGAGGCTCTAAGATATGTGGATCGTCCAGGTTGCGCTGCGGCGCCCCTACACCTTCATTGTTCTTGCGCTGCTGCTGCCGTTGATCGGCGCTCTCGCGATCATGGGCACGCCGCTGCGTCCCGGGATGCCGACGGACATCTTTCCCGACATCAAGATTCCGGTCATTGCGGTCACGTTTCAGTACACCGGCATGCCGCCGGATGACATGGCCGGCCGCATCACGGCGCAGGTTGAACGCTACGCGACGACGCTCGTCAATGACATAGAGCACGTCGAGTCGCGGAGCTACCCCGGCATGGCCGTGGTCAAGATCTTCTTCCAGCCGGGAGTGGACATCAATCTTGCCATGTCGCAGGTCACTGCGTTCGGGCAGACGATCTTGAGGTTCATGCCGACGGGCATCCAGCCGCCGCTGATTCTCAAATACAACGCCGCCACTGTGCCAATCCTCCAACTCGCGATGTCGAGCGACACGGCCACCGAGTCGCAGCTCTTCGACTTCGGCAACCAGGTCGTGCGCACCCAGATCGGGACCGTCTACGGCGCCTCCATTCCTTATCCCTACGGTGGAGCGACCCGCCAGGTGCAGATCGACCTGAGGCCCGATGCTCTGCGCGCGCAGGGGATCACCGCCAACGACGTGAATGACGCGATCAACAATCAGAACCTCGCCGCCAAAGATCTCGACCGATTGGGTGCGTGCCTGCTCCTGCGCCACGGCTCGGGCGCTTTCCAGCGTTAACGCGGCCAGCACCGATAGAACAGAACTTGCCGCTACGCGCTTCATTAAGTTCTTGGCAAACGGCCGGACCCAGCCACCATGCACGCGAGAAAGACGGTATCGAACATTTGACTTTGACATGATTTCTCCAACATTTCGTGTGAACTCATGGCAGAGACTAGAGAAGCGCGATCCATTGGGGAATCCAATATCTTTCGATAGCAGTGATCGCCGGCGCAGATATGCGTATGCGGAGCACCTTCAAATTGGCCATATCGTCAACGACGATGAGTCCCATCGAAAGATATGTGTTCCCAAGTGACATGTTGACCCTCTAACCTATTCGCGTTAGTTCCACCAATGGATGACGTATGTCGCATGACCATTTCAGAAAGGAAATGGATGAGTCTGGAGGAGGACCGCTCGGGAACCAGTGCAGCCTCTACGATCTCTTTCCGCCGAGCCCGCGCGTGGGAAGCGGCAATCACGTCTATTCGCTCGCTGGGCTGGATAACTAAAGTATCGATTGCTTTCAGTTCGGGACTCGAGCGCCATCCAGTGTCCTCGCGCACATTGGCCAGAGTCTAGTTCACACGTTGTAGTCGCTCGAGATCCATATCCAACGTATCGATAAAGATGGCGTTCAGCATGTGGCCGGCGATTTGTGCAAGCGAAGGTTTGACTGCGATATCATCGACGACCCGTTCGCCGGGGGCGATAGGACATATCGACCCAATAGATATCTCGGCCGAAGCGTATCGTCGGGTGTAACTGGCGGTCCCGATGAAGAGGCGTATCACAGACTTGACCAATTGTATGAGCAATTCGAGACCAGACATTGGCTTGTCCAACGGGCCAGGGCGCGAATGAGCAACGAATCCGGCGCGGCAAACTCGCGGTCTTTTCTGATCGCACGCCTCGTTAGTGTGTGCATCCACCGCGCGTTCTTCGTCGTGGTACTGGCGATCGTCTTTGGCGCAGCGATGACTCGCTACGTCGTGGGAAATTTCGCCATGACTACCGACACCTCCGCGTTGTTGTCGCCCAAGCTCGCTTGGCGAGTCCAAGAAACGGCGTTCGACGCGGCGTTCCCATCAGACGGTTCCAATATCGTCGTGGTTATCGACGGTCAAACACCCGAACTGAGCGAGGAAGCTGCCGCTAGGCTCACCGAGCGTCTGAGCGCCCAACTGAACTTGTTCCACGCGGTCCAGCGACCGGACGCGGGAGCATTCTGGGCCCACAACCGACTGCTCTTCGCTTCGATCGAGGACGTGAAGACTGTCACCGCTCGGCTCGTGAAGGCACAGCCGTTTCTCGGACCCATGACGTCCGATCCATCGATACGCGGCCTTTCGGACACGCTTTCCCTCACCCTCCAAGGCGTCAATAGCGGTCAGGCCTTGCTGCAGGATCTTCGCACTCCCATTCGGACGCTGGCCGACGCCTTGCAAGGGTTGGCTGCTGACAAGCCCTCCTTCTTTTCCTGGAGTACGCTGATCGCTGAACGCGAACCAGACAAGAGCGAGTTGCGGCACATCATCCTTATCGATCCGGTGCTCGATTTTACCCAATTGGAATCCGGTAAGTTACCGATCGAGGCGATCCGAACCGCCGCGAAATCGCTTCAACTCGACATCGCCCATGGCGTGCGCGTGCGCCTGACAGGTTCGGTGCCGCTACAGGATGAGGAGTTTGCGACTCTGGCGCAGCGCGCCGGCTTGATCGCTGTGCTCGCGAGCGGCGCAATCATTCTGATGCTTTGGTTGGCGGTACGGTCGGTGTGGCTGATCGCCTCCATTCTGGCAACGACCTTGTTGGGTTTGGTGATAGCCACTGCGCTGGGGCTTGCCGTGTTCCATCGGTTCAATGTCATCTCAGCCGCCTTCATCCCTCTATTCGTCGGGTTGGGAATCGATCTCGGCATCCAGTTCAGCGTCCGCTATCGGGCAGAGAGGGGAACTGGATCGAACGTGGGTCCGGCTCTCGTCGCGACCGGACGTGAAATGGGCAAGTCCCTGACCTTCGCGGCCACGGCCATTGCCGCGGGCTTTCTGGCCTTCGGACCCACTGCGTACTATGGAGTCTCCCAGCTGGGGGTGATAGCCGGCCTCGGCATGTTCATCGCACTCATGTTAAACCTCACGCTATTGCCAGCTCTAATCTCACTCACCCGGCCGCCCGGTGCGCCCGACCGGCAAACAGACGTGCGGCTCGCAATGATCGACAACTATGTGCTGGGCCACCGGCGCTTGGTGCTCGGTGTGGGCGTGATCGCCGCAGCGATCTCCGCCATTGTGCTGCCACTGTTGCATTTTGACTTCAATCCAATCCACCTGCGCAGCGCCGAGGTAGAGTCAGTCGCCACGCTGTCTGATTTGATGCGTGATCCGGACCAATCACCGAACACTCTGGAAGTAATCCGCCCCAACCTCACCGCGGCCGACCAGCTTGCCGCCAAGTTCAGAACCCACCCGGAAGTCTCGAGTGCGCGCACCCTGTCGAGTTTCATTCCCGCCGGTCAGCCCGAAAAAATCGCGCTGATCGCCGACGCGGCGGATCTTCTGAGTTTCACACTCAATCCGCTTGTCGTTGCGGCGCCACCCAGCGATGCACAAGTCGTTGACAGTCTGAAGCGGACCGCCGCGAACCTACGTCGAGCATCAACCGACGACGCGTCGCTGCGCGCGGATGCCCACCGGCTCGCCGACCAGTTCAGCGAGCTGGCAGAGGCCAGACCATCCGCACGAGCCAAGGCGGCCGAGATGCTAATACCCGGTTTTGTCACGATGCTCGATCAGATCCGCAATCTATTGCAGCCTCAACCCATCAGCGTCGCAACGCTTCCGCTGCAACTGGTACGGGAGTGGCAGACACCCGATGGAAGATCACGAATTTCGATTGCACCAAAAGGTGACTCCAACGATGTTGTCGTGCTCGACCGGTTCATCGCAGTTGGAATCAAGATAGCGCCGGACGTTACCGGCACGGCGATCACCCTTCAGGCCAGCGGCCGGGCCGTGGTCGGTGCTTTTATCGATGCGGGCGCACTATCGTTCGTCGCCATCACTGGCTTGCTCTTGGTCGCGTTGCGACGCGTGCGCGATGTGGCGATCACCATGGCGCCAATCGTGTTGACCGGGCTCTTGACCATGGGCACCTGCGTACTGATCCGCCAGCCGTTAAATTTTGCCAACATCATCGCCCTCCCGCTGCTGTTCGGGATCGGCGTTGCCTTCCACATCTATTTCGTGATGTCCTGGCGCGCCGGCAACTCGCACCTTTTGACCTCGAGCCTCGCTCGGGGGGTATTCTTCAGCGCGCTCGCGACCGCCACCGGCTTCGGCAGCCTCTTGGCGTCCAGCCATCCTGGAACAGCCAGCATGGGAAAGCTGCTGATGATTTCTTTGGTATGGACCCTCGTATCGGCACTGCTCTTCCAACCGGCGCTGATGGGCCCGCCGCTCGTCAAGAGCGACAAGGCCTTCACTGCTTCATCTGGACGTCGCTGAGCTTGTTCAGATGGTCTATCAAGACCGGAGCCCCGCCGGCGGCGATCGCAGCGGCGAAATCTGATCGCCGCAGCGTCAATTCGCTGACTCCGTCATAGGAAACATCGATGATTTTCCAGAGTCCGCCTGACTCGCGCATCCGATAGACCAGACTGGTAGGTTCGTCATGAGGAGAAATGATTTTCGTTTGAACTATTTTGTCTACGCCGCGGTTTAGGACGTTGTCGTCAAGTTCGAATTTTTCGCCGGAAAATTTACTGAAATTGTGGAGGTAGCTGGCGATGGTGAGTCGCGTAAACGCCGCTATCGCTGCCTGCTGCTGCTCCCCCGAGAAGTTTGTCCAAGCGGGGCCTATGGCGAGCCTAGTCATTAGCGGCAAGTCGAAAACCTTTTCGATCACCGGCTCGAGCTTTCGATAGCGATCGGTGATGGCTAAGCTCGAACCCGCCCGCATGGAGTCAAGCAGCGAAGTATGAAGGCGCTGCACTTGAATTACCGCCGGATCGCTAATTGCGGCATTCGCTGAATTCGCGAGCGGCGCAAAAACCAGCGCCCACAGAAGCACTACATATTTTGATGTCACTGACATCAGCCTCCTTTGAGGGTTTGAAGTCACAGGATAACAGACGACGGTGGCTACCCAACGATTGATTCCGAGTTGCAACTGGGCGCGACGGTGTGCGCTCATCGCCTCGACTAACCAAGCACAGTACACATTTGGCCTGATCACGGTGATCATGCACGTTGATTGTAGATACAATCACTGTAAAGCCGAGTTCCGCCGCAAATGGCGAGCTACAGGCTGCGCAGGACCTGCATCAGATTGTCAACCTTGCGTCCGATGGAGGCCCGATTCGATTTAAGGTTCTGCTCCACACTCAGGCCCGCGAAGAACGTCAGGACCATACCCGCTAAGTCGTTTACATCGGCCCTCGGCTTTTCCGCCTCGATATTCTTGGCAATGAGTAGCTTTAGTTGCACTCGGCTGCGTCCCAGAATCTCGATCGCCGCGGGTGGCAGGATGGCAAGCTCCGGCATCGAACTGATGGCGAAACACCCTTTTTGGCCCTCAGTATTGCTCGGGCTTCAAAAAACGGCCTTTACGCGGGGTTTTCGGGCAAGGAGGAATTGTTTCTGGAGAGCCTGCGTTGCAGGGACTGACGACGATAGCTGGTGTCGTCAAGGCGCTGCCCGAAGATCCGCACCTGCTGGATGCCGCTGACACGGGCTTCCTGGTCGATACTGGAAATTCCCATCCGCAGGTTTGCTCTTGGCACTGGAACGTGGAGCGAAGGCAAATGTTAAACCCTGACAAACAAAGTGTTGCCGACCTGAAGGTTATGCCCAAGACCACGATCGCGTCGGCTGGCTGTTGCCGGCTAATGCAATGTCACTGGCATTACGCGACCAGAGAGAAATCGTATTTCAAGGTAAATTCGCTGACCACCGCAACACGCGATTCGAGGTTCTTCCAAATCTTCTTCTCGCCGTTAGGGCTAAGCCCGTAGTCGATGCCACCATCGTCCTCGAAGGTCAGGATTGCATGCGGAAATCGTCCCTTCTCGGCCAACTCGCAGACCCGATCGAAGCCTATTCGGGAAATGGCAAGCTGAATTTGAAACGAGCGACGCCCTTGTTCGGCAATCCATTTGATCCAGCCGATGGGCTGCGGAGTCTCGCCCGGCGCAACCTCAGGTCGCGGCTCCTTGGTCGTCAGAAAAAGCGCTCCGCCGAGATGCTCTAGATAGGTTCCGCCGCTTTCGAGTTGCACTATATCGTCTGGTCCGACCTTCACTTGCCAACGCAGCTGAGTCGATTCCAGCGGCGGATTGCCTCGAACACCCAGAAAGAGGGCGGTCTCGATGGAGGAGGGCACATCGGGCTCGACCCTGTCTGGCTGGAAGGTAATCATCGCCATAGTCGCCATCCTCGGAAATGCAAACCGCCTTACTTTTGGCTGGAATTTATGCGGCGAAGATTCTCAGCCGCGCGCCAGGACGGAGCCTTTGCTTTTCCTGTTCGGTGACGTCGATCGAGCCCTCTTGCGTCTCGCAGATGAGCCGAATTACGCGCCCGAATTCAATTGCTAGAAGCTCTGCGTCGATCCCACTCTTCGCGCGTGTGGAAATACTCAACGATGCTCATCATAGCCTCTTTGCGCGTCGAACGTCGGTAGTCGGTTTGTCAGTGTCATCCACGTTGACCCGCGAAACTCCTCTCGCATAACTCTCGAAATCCGGCTCCGGCCCCTGCTGACCGCCCGTCAGCCAATCGATTTTGGCGCGCACATAGCGGATCATCATTTCCAGCTCTGTCGCTTTCGCCTTTAGGCTGACAAGTTGCGCGCTCATGATCTCGACCCTGCGTTCGCTTGTAAGATGGCCCTCGCGACGCTCCTCGTTGAAGGCCGCGATTTCCTTGAGCGACATACCGAGCGATTGCGAGATCCGGATTACCTCTGCCGCTTGAACATCCTCATCCGTGAAATAACTATAAGGATGGCGGCCACCCTTGCGGGTTGTCTGGGGCCGCAGAAGACCGAGGCGCGCATAGAAGCGCACCGTATCGCGGGTGAGTCCTGTTACCCGCGCAAAATCTGAGATCAGCATAGGCGCCTCTTGACAGTGGAGTATGGTCCACAGTTACAACTATGCCTCACATTTAAAAGGAACGGCAATGGCGATATGAGAGGAAAACATCATGGACTACGCAACGCTCGGCAATACAGGTCTCCTGGTTTCGAAACTCTGCTTCGGAACCATGACATTCGGGGAGGGCAGAGGGCTCTTCAAGGCCATCAGCGTCGTTGGCCAGGTCAGGGCCGATGAACTGGTCAAGACAGCAATTGACGGCGGGATTAACTTCTTTGATACGGCGGACAATTACACGGAGGGTGAGAGCGAAAAGATTCTCGGGCAATCACTGAAAAACCTTAATATCGCGCGCAAGGATGTCGTGATCGCGACGAAGGTCTATAGCCGCGTCGGCCCCGGGCGGAATGACATCGGGGCTTCTCGCGGTCACATTATGGACGGTGTGGAGGCCAGTCTCCGCCGTTTGCAGACCGACCATATCGACCTGTACCAAATCCATGGCAACGATTCCGTGACCCCTATCGAAGAGACGATTCGTGCTCTCGACACCCTGGTGCAGCAGGGAAAGGTCCGCTACATCGGCTGCTCCAACTGGCAGGCATGGAAGATCGCCAAAGCCCTCGGCATCTCCGAGTTCAGGAGCCTGGCCCGATTCGACACGCTGCAGGCTTATTACTCGATCGCCGGCCGCGATCTCGAACGTGAAATCGTTCCCCTGCTGGAAGCTGAAAAGGTCGGCCTGCTCGTGTGGAGTCCGCTTGCCGGCGGCTTGCTTTCCGGCAAGTTCAGCCGGACGAACCAGAAGGTCGCGGATTCGCGCCGCAGCGAATACGACTTTCCCATCGTGGACAAAGAGCGGACCTGGAATATCCTCGACGTGATGGCTCCGATCGCGAAAGCACACGGATGTAGTCCTGCACGTCTCTCGCTTGCATGGCTCTTGGCAAAGCCGGTGGTAACCTCGGTCATCATTGGAGCGAAACGCCTCAACCAGCTCCAGGACAATCTGGCGGCGGTCGAACTCACACTCACCCAAGACGAGCTTAGGCAGTTGGATGAGGTCAGCGCTCTTGCCCCTGAGTATCCAGGCTGGGTGCTGCCGTTCCAGGGGGCCGACCGTCTGAAGCTAGTTGATCGGTGGGAGGGTTTCCGCGAGGCGAGCAATCCGCATTAATCCTGCAAATCTCCGCCCGACTGCCAGCAAGTCTGCTATCGCCTCGATGCTTGTCAATGATTGGCGTCTGTAAAATCCCGAACATTGAACTCATTCATGCAATCGTCGACGCTGGCGGAGTCCCCCCGGCTCATTCACAAGAATTCCCGCCAGCTGTAAATAATGTGTTCGGCGTCACTCGCCGATCTGCTTTACTTACACCCCCAGACGCTACGATTCGGGTCACTTATGATCTTTTGCCAGCATTGCGGAACACTCAGGCAAAATACGAGCTCTGACCTGGTCGTCGGGCGCCGCTTAGCTCAACAGTCGCGGCTGAGTGGTGTTTTGGTTTCCGCCCTGCTCGCGGCGTTTGCGAACTGCGCGCTTGCGCGCGACCCTGTTCCCACGGAACCCTCCATCGCGGAAGTGCGGCAGGCATTCGCGGCGGGGCGCTTCAATGTCCGAACTCTCGAACGTCACTACGTGGCGCGCATCGCCGCCATCGACCGCGCCGGCGCCAAGATCAACTCCGTCCTGGAGATCAACCCCGACGCGGCGAAAATCGCAGTCTCCCTCGATAGCGCCAAGAATCATCGCGGGCAGTCACTGTTCGGCATTCCCATCCTGCTCAAGGACAACATTGACACCGGCGACGGTATGCAGACGACGGCCGGATCGCTGGCCCTCGTCGGGTCCAAGCCGCCGCGTGATGCCTTCATCGTACGCAGACTGCGCCAGGCTGGTGCACTGATCCTCGGCAAGACCAACTTAAGCGAATGGGCCAACTTCCGCTCGACGCACTCCTCGAGTGGCTGGAGTGGCCGGGGTGGGCAAACCCGCAATCCGTACGCACTGAACCGCAATCCCTGCGGCTCGAGTGCGGGGTCGGGAGCGGCCATTGCCGCGAATCTCGCCGTGGTCGCGGTGGGAACGGAAACGGATGGCTCGATCGTATGTCCGAGCAGCGTTCAGGGCCTGGTTGGTATCAAACCCACCATGGGCCTGGTCTCTCGTTCCGGCATCATCCCGATCTCGGCAAGTCAGGATACCGCCGGCCCGATGGCTCGTTCGGTCGCGGATGCCGCCGCTCTGCTGACCGTGCTGGCGGGCTACGACCCGGACGACCCTGCAACCGAGCCGCTCAAATCGCAAACGCCGCTGGACTACATGCAGTTCCTTAACCGCGATGGACTTAAAGGAGTACGCATTGGCGTGATGCGGCAACAGGCCGGATTTCACGAAGAGGTCGACGCGGTATTCAACCGGGCCATCGAAACATTACGGGGCAGGGGCGCGGTCATCGTCGATCCGGCAGACATACCTACACACGGCAAGTTTGACGCCGACGAGCAGACCGTACTGCTCTACGAATTCAAGGACGGTATCAATCGCTATCTCGCCAACCGCGGCACAACTCCTGGATCACTCGCTGAATTGATTGTGTTCAACAACAACGAACATGAGCGGGAGATGCCCATTTTTGGGCAGGATCTGTTTGTCAACGCGCAGGCCAAGGGCCCGCTCACAGATAAAGACTACGTGGAGGCGCACGAGCGTGCGAAGCGGCTTGCCGGCGTCGAGGGTATCGATGCCGCACTCGCGAAAGATCACTTGGATGTGCTCATCGCTCCCACGATAGGCGCCGCGTGGATCACCGACTGGGTGAATGGCGATCATTTCTTGGGCGGCAGTGTATCCAGCGCACCGGCCGTGGCCGGCTATCCTCACATCACCGTGCCGATGGGGCTGGTACGCGGACTACCGATTGGACTTTCGCTGGTGGGGACGGCGTGGAGCGAGCCCAAGCTGATCGCTTACGCCTATGCGTTCGAACAGGCAAGCCACGCCCGCGTGCCGCCTCATTTCACAACATCGGTGCCGTAGGCAGTCCCAGCAACTACGAATCTCAAGGCGGCGTGGTTTCCCCTTGCGCGGGTCGGAAGTTTCTAGTGCTTGCGCTGTGGAGTTGGACATTCAGGTGCCGTGGGCGGCGTGAGCGAATACTGAAGGCGGTTAACCTTGCGTCGGTTTGGGGGGGGTGTAGCACCACCGCCCAGTGTTGTGCCAATCTGCGCGCCTATTCCAAAATGAGCATCGTGAGTGCAACAACGATTCCTATTCGGCTTTATTGCCGTCTGCCTGGTCATTCAGGCCTGTTCGACGACCTGGGTGACCCAGCGGCCGCCGTCACGCGACAGTGGTCCGGCGGCGACTCGATTCGGAGCGCTCACTCCGCAGCAACAAACACTCATCGACGCCAGTTGCTACGGTGGACTGCCGGTCGATACCGGTGAGGTGATGGGCTCGACTGAGTTGATCATTCGGCAGGGCTACGTGCTCGAGCACAGCTCCGTCGATAAAATTCCCCTATGGGTGTGCGAGAGCGTCGCTGCGGATCAATTGAGGGGCCATCTCGCGCGGTCCAACCGCTTCAAGGCGGATCCGGATCTGAAAGGACCGAAAGCGTATCCCAATGACTACGTAGGATCGGGGTATGACCGGGGCCACCAAGCACCCGCCGGTAATCAGACTGTAGAACGGGAATTGAAAGACCAAACCTTTTACATGTCGAATATGGCTCCCCAGTGGCCCTCGCTGAATCGAGGCATTTGGAAGATGCTGGAAGATAGAACTCGAGCCTGGGTGTTCCGGTACGGCCGTGCATACGAATGGACCGGGCCCATTCGCTGCGAACCAAAGCGGTTACCGCCGGCCACGACGAAAGAGGCCTGCCAACGCCAGACGATTGGCGAGCATGGCGTGGCGGTGCCGTTGTATTTTTATAAGATCATTCTGGTGCAGGATGTATCAACATGGAAAGCGATTGCCTTCGTCCTGCCGAACATCGAGTTCAAGGGGCCCTATCGATTGGAGTCCTATATCACGTCCATCGATTGGATTCAGAAGGAGACCGGCGTCGAGTTCATGCCGACGATGAGCGCACGCGAGCGCCGTGCGCTGATATCGGCGGCGTCACCGATGTGGCCGTGAATCGAGTGGCGCCAGCGGCGGAAATGGTCCGGAGTGACCCGCTGTTGTTGACTACCTAAAGTACAGTCAATATTCGGAATAGGTTGACAGCGAATTCCATGTCGCTAAGTAAGCCAGGCCGCGATCGCGATACCGCCTGTAATCCGGTAGGATCGACGTCTCGTACACTAGTGAGCTGTGCTATGAAACACTGTCTTCGCGAAATACTGCATGTTCACGATTCCGATATTACAGACTCACATTTTGCAAATGCCAAACTGGTGAGGTGTCGCTTTCAGTGTGTGAACTTCAGTCAGTCGAATTTTACGCGTGTTAACTTTTCCGAAGTCTCGTTTGCTGACGTCAATCTGATGAACGCTTCGATCACGAACGCCAACCTTACCGGTATGACGATCAACGGGATTTTGGTCTCTGATCTGATCCGGGCATACCAGAGCCAAACCAAGTAGGGCGTTCCAGGGGTTCATGTTTCGAAAATACAGCGCGCGTCGATTGCGTGTCCATCCAGTGTTCGGCGACGCGGAACACTGGATGGGAGAGTTTCTTCAGCGCTCGCCCAATCGGGGTGTGCCGACTGCCGGACGCCTTGTCTTTGCGCGCGTAGATATCGGTGCCCGCCCCTGTGAAGTAGCAGAAGGTCATGTCCGCATTGCTTTTTGCCAAACGCTGCGCGACGTTCAAGGTGAGGTCATAGGCGTGGGAATAAGCAATAGGAGTTCTCATCCCGCACGCTTTGCGCGGGTGCGGCTTGAATGCGCCGCCGACGCCGCACCGGCGCCGGCCGCCGGACCCTGGTTCAACGCGACCGTACCTGGTATGTGCTGTTTGCCCCAACGCACAAACGCGAGCAACACCTCGCCCAGAGCGCTGCCCTTCGGGGTAAGCGTGTAGGCGTACCGCACCGGACGCTGGTGATAGGGAGTGCGGATAACGATGCCGGCACTTTTCAGACGCTCGAGGCGATCCGCAAGAATGTTGGTCGGAATGCGCTCGGGCGAAAGCGCGAGCTCGCCGTAGGTGCGCTTGCCGTGCAGCAAGTCGCGCACCACGAGCAGCGACCACTTGTCACCCACGATGTCGAGCGAGTTGGCGACCGCACAGGCGGAACGTGCGAAAGACTTTGCGGTATTCATATCTTGGCTTCCACGCCTTAAGAGCGGGTGACTTGCAGAGTGCAAGTCATTGTGCTACGTTTTCCATACACTTGCAAAATGCAAGTAACAAAAGGAGCGCGTCATGTCTGCGACTGTCCTTCCCCAGCCTGCCGAATCTCAGCCTAGCGGGCGAAGCGGTATCCGCCTCGCTGTCGCGATCGTACTGACCGTCTGGCTCTTGCTCGTCGTGTTACTCGGTGCCGCCGGCGCATTCGTCGGCCCTCCCGGGACACCTCCCTTGGCCATTGCGATTGGAGTTGCAGCGCCCCTGGTGCTCTTTTTCGCGTCGCTGCGGATCTCTCAATCCTTCCGCGAGTTCGTCCTATCGCTGGATCTTCGGCTCATTGCGGGAATGCAGGCCTGGCGATGGGCCGGTCTGGGATTCCTCTCCCTCTATGCGCACAAGGTGCTCCCGGCTGTGTTCGCCCTGCCAGCTGGCCTCGGAGACATGGCCATCGGGGCCACAGCCCCATGGATAATGCTTGCCTTGGTGCGAGAGCCTGGCTTCGCTGCCCGCGGCACATTCATCCGTTGGAATGTCCTCGGGATATTGGACCTCCTCGTCGCGGTCAGCATCGGAGCCGTGAGTGCCCTCTTCACGACTGGGGCCCCTGGAGAGGTCAGCACCGCTCCGATGGCGGCACTGCCGCTGCTGCTGATCCCGGCATTCCTCGTGCCGATATTCCTCATGCTACACACAGCGGCGCTGATGCAGAGCCGGCAGTGGGATCGAGTGGAGTTTCGTTGACTCCTTGAGGTTGGCTCTCCGATCTCTCTCATGACCTCGCTGTTGGAAAGCCGCTATCCATTTTGGCATCAGGCGGCGTCCAATTGTCGCCGCAGCGGGATGTCCAATTGTTGACTCCGCAAGCAGCATAAGTGATACTTCGCTATATGGCGAAGTATCAGACATCAGGCATGGACCGTACGTTTTGGGCGCTGGCCGATCCCACCCGGCGGGGCGTCCTGCAGCGCCTGATGGACGAACCCGGGCTTTCGGTCAGCGAGCTCGCGCGGCCTTTTTCGCTAAAGCTTCCCGGCATGACGAAGCATCTGGACGTTCTGTCCGATGCCGGATTGATCACGCGGGCCAAGACCGGCCGCACCGTGGCGGTGAACCTCTCGGCCGCGCCGATGCGGGAGGCAATTGCGTGGCTCAACCGGTATGAACGCTTCTGGACGGTAAGCCTGGATCGACTTGCTCTGCTCGTTGAAGAGGGTGGAGAGCAATGACCGACCGCCTCCCGAGCGTGACCATCGTGCGCCGAATCAAGGCCCCGCCCGCCAAGGTCTGGGCGGCGATCACGCAGCCGGAGCTGATGATGCAGTGGTGGGGTCCCGATGCGGGGCCGACCCTCAGCGTGGTGGCTGACGTGCGCCCGGGCGGCCGCTTCAGCGTCGTGTTCCGGCTGCTCAACGGCGACGAGCACAACCCGACCGGGATCTATCAAGAGGTGGTTCCCGAGAAGACGCTCGTCTTCACCTGGGACTTGCCTGGGACGCCGGAACGAGAGTCGCTGGTGACGTTCCGGCTTGAGCCGTTCGACGGCGAAACCGTGCTGACCCTGACCCACGAGCACCTGCCCGACGAAGAGGCCCGCACAAGTCACGAGGAAGGCTGGAACGGCCTCCTCGACAAGCTTCCCGTGTTCCTTGCAGATTGCGTATGAGCGACATAATTCTCACCACCTTCGATTGGGTTCCCGAAATGCCGCGCGGCTACGTGCGCGACCTGCGGGTGCGTTGGGCGCTGGAAGAGGCCGCGTTGGCCTATCGGGTCCAGAGCACGCCGTTTCGAGATCGGGGCCCCGACCATTTCGCGCACCAACCCTTCGGCCAGGCGCCATGGCTCACCGATGGAGACCTCTCGATCTTCGAGAGCGGCGCGATCCTGCTCCACCTCGGCGAGCTTAGCGACAAGCTGATGCCCGCGGATCGGCGCGGCCGCAGCGACGCCAAGGAATGGCTGTTCGCAGCGCTCGCTTCTGTCGAGGCCGCGAGCCAGCCCTGGTCCTTCTTCATGTTCTCAGGTGACACCGACGAAACGCCAATGCGAAAGTTTATTGACTCCTTCCTTGATGCCCGGCTCAAGCACATGGAAACGGTCCTGGACGGAAGCGAATGGCTGGTTGGGACCTTCTCCGTAGCCGACATTCTCATGGCGGATGTGCTGCGCCTCGTCGATCGGTTCGATGGGCTCGCAAAATTCCCTGCTTGCCGCGCCTACGTCACGCGCGCCACGGCCCGACCGGCCTTCGTGAAGGCATACGACGACCAGATGGCCCACTTTGCTGCGGCAGACTGAGAAACACCGACGCCGAAAGCTGATCCCGGAACACCCGCCCCCTTGAGTTCTGCCGCGCACCTCGCGGCATTGACAGTGCTGACGTTGTGGCCACTCTCGCGTGTCGAGAGCTTGGTGAGAGAGAGACAGGCTTTGCAACATCAAGCGTATGACGTGATCGCGGCGGCGGCGGGTTAGGCCGCCTTCGTCCGCAACTGGCCTTCATAGTCCCGCTTGCCCAGCGGTACATGCTTCATCCGCAGGATTCTGTTTGTCTATGGCTAGGTCGAATCGATCCGTTGGAGGTTATTGTTCTTGGAGCGTAGCGAACGACCAAACCTAGCACAAGTATAAAACTCCCCCTGAAGGGCTGCTAGGTACAGCCCCCCGGGGGAGCGAAACGCCGACGGAAACTCCTTCTCCAAACAGCGTTCAGGCAGAATGCTCTCGCGCCGACGGTGGCCCATCAAGACGGAATTGCCAGTCGTCTCCCGTAGGAAAAGCGAACGCACTCTAGTCGTCAAACGCCAGGTTCGCTGGGCGATATGGCTTACTGAGAATTGCCCGGCGGCTGATGCGCCGAGCCAAATCTACGGGGTGCGTCCCGCCAGGTCTGCGACGATTGTGATCAGGTCGTCCGCATCGACCGGTTTTCGAATGTGGATCTGAAATCCGCACAGTAGCGCGCGGTTGGCGTGGTCCTTGTTAGCGAACGCCGTCAGCGCCACCGCGGGGAGTTGTTGCGCGGTATAGCCCGCATCACGAATCTGCCGGATCAAATCAAAACCATCCTCGTCGGGTATTCCCAGGTCGCTGACCAGGATATCCGGTGGCTCAATTTCCAGCGCCGCCATCGCTTCCTGGACACTGCCCGCCGTCATGACGCTGGCCCCAACCTCCGCTAGGACTTTGCCGACCAGGCGGAGGCAATCGGCTTCGTCATCCACCACCAGGATGCGCAAGCCATCTAGACGCACCACCGCCCGATCCCGTCGCTCCGCACCGTCCGCTGACCCATCGCCCGATGCACTGGACATACGAATAGCCGGAATGGGCAAATGAATCGTGAACGTCGCGCCATTTCCGTCGCCGTCACTATGAGCCTTCACCGTGCCACCGTGCAGTTCCACGAGATGTTTAACGATGGAGAGCCCGAGGCCCAAGCCGCCGAGGTGTCGCCGGGTGCTGCCGTCGGCCTGGCGGAAACGGTCGAAGACGTAAGGAAGTAGCTCTCGGTCGATACCTTGCCCATCGTCGGTGACCACGATGCGTGCATGGGAATCTTCGCGGTCGAGCAAGACTCGTACGTGTCCGCCTTTCGGCGTGAACTTGATCGCATTGGTGAGCAAGTTCCAGACGACTTGTTGCATGCGCAGATTGTCACATGAAAAAGAGATGACGTCTGGGTTGATGTCAGCGCTAAGCTCGATGCTCTTGGCATCCGCCGCCACACGCACGACGTCGATGGCGGCATAGATGACGGATGCAAGGTCGCACGGTTTGATGTCCAGCCGCAGCTTGCCGGAAATGATCCGAGACACTTCCAGCGCGTCATCCATGAGCTGCGCCTGTGCCCTGCAATTGCGTTCGATGACTTTGATTCCCTCCTGCATCTCCGCCTGGGTGCATTGCTTCTTGCGCAAGATCGTCGCCCACCCCAGCATCGCACTCAATGGGGTGCGCACTTCATGACTGAGCATTGCGAGGAAAACATCCTTTGAGCGGTTAGCAGCTTCCGCCTCCATTCGCGACGCGTGCTCTTTGGTCAGCAGCGTCTCGTACTCGCGCTCTAAGGCCTTGCGCGCGGTGACATCGTAGAAACAATTGATCGCTCCGGTGATTTCTCCGCGGTCGTTCGTCAACGGAGCAATATTCACGATGACAATCACCCGCGAGGCATCGGGCCGCTCGATCACCACTTCCGCGTCGTGCGTCCCGGGTACCCTACCACTTAGCACGTCGCCCATGGGGCATTGCTCGTGTGGTATAAAAGTGCCATCCGGGCGGTACAACCTGAACGAGCCGCAAAATCGCTCATCCGTGTCCCCCGGCGCCGGCTTACGGCCCCACAGTTCCGCCGCGCGATTGTTGTAGTCCCGGATTACGCCTGAGGCATCACACGAATAGACGGCGATGGGGGCGAGGTCGAACAACGTGCGGTAGCGCTCCTCGCCCTGATGATCAAGTTCATTCCACGACTCTGCGGCCCGGCACGCCGATGATGCGAACCCGCCCAGGCTGACAAGCATTCGCAGATCTTCGTTGTCGAAACTGCGGCGCTTGTCGTGCGTGATCGCCCAGATCGTCCCGACGGCCTTGCTGGCAATATAAAGTGGAACTGAGAGGTACTCTTCGATGGGCGGGGTTATCGATTGGAAACTGACGTAGCGCCGCTCGAGGTGCCTGAACAGAAGCGGAACATTGCGATCTAGAACGTCACCGCACGGTCCGAAGTCGCGCGCAGAACCACGGCCTATGTGCGGCTTCCAGAGGCCAGCGATTGCCGGCCAATGAAACTGGGTCCCATCGGTGCTCAGGAGGCTGATACCCGCAGAGCCACAGTGAAGCGTCTCCAGCATTATGTCGGTCAAGGTGTGAAGAATGGTGCGCGGCGAATCAGCCAGCGCCTGAGCGAGGGACACCAGGGCGCGGTTCTCCGTCAGGTAGTCCGGCAAACGCGACGGACGACGATTCAACTCATCTGTACATAGGATCGACTCAAGCGGGACGTCGATGCTCGGGTCCATGCGCGCGATATTGACCTCGATCATGAATTCACGCCGCCTGTCACGTTTTTCATGCTTTCAACTATCCGGATCAATGGAACCGCAGGGCTTTATATGCCGTTATTGCCGGCTGAGTAAATACGCTATTGAATTGTCGCCGAGGATTACCGTCTATCGGGTAATTCCATTACCGGATAACGGCGATACCGATTTGAGGTCAGCGCTCAAATCCGGCCTGAAGCAAAAGGTTAATCACGCCGATGCGAGCGGAGCCGAAACCTCGGGCAGGGAGGCACGACATCTCACAAATAAGTATCGTGAGAAACGGAGTGGACATTGCCTTAGCGCGCCGGGACCGTTGCATACATCGTCATCTCAATCGGCGCAGGAACACCGCGCGCAGACCTCCGTGAAAGAATGTTCCTACGGCGGGACGAGCGTCGGCAGCAGTTAAATTGGAAGAATTACGGAACATGATGACGCGACGAGCAAAACAGGGCGCGGCGGCGTGATGGGAACAGGGCCCGCGTCAAGTTGGTCGTGAACGGTCGACCCCAGGATCTGACACTTGATGTTCGGGTGACGGTGCTGGACGCCTTACGAGAGCATTTGTAGTACCTCGCAGAAGGAGACTATCACTGAATACTTCGCGAAAACCGAAACGCAAAGTTCGCTCGGGTAAGCGCGCCGTACGCTACGCGGTCATCGGCCTGGGACATATTGCTCAGGCGGCCGTTCTCCCGGGCTTCGCCCATGCCAAGCGCAATAGCACGTTGGCTGCTCTGGTGTCAGGACATCCCAAGAAGCTTCGGACGCTTGGCCGGCGTTACTGCGTACCGCATCTTTGCGACTACCGAGAGGCCGACAGTCTTTTTGCGAGCGGCGAGATCGATGCGGTATACATCGCGCTTCCCAACAATATGCACAGGGATTTTACCGTGCGCGCCGCGCGCGCCGGCCTGCACGTGCTTTGCGAAAAACCCATGGCCGTCACCGCTCGCGATTGCAAGGCAATGATCCGGGCGACGGCCGCGGCGAGCGTCAAATTGATGGTTGCGTACCGATTGCACTTCGAACGCGCCAATCTCGAAGCGGCGCACTTGGCGCGGCACGGTAAACTGGGGGACCTGCGGTTCTTTAGTTCCGATTTTTCAATGCAAGTTCGCGAGGAAAACATCCGCCTAGAACGCGCTAAGGGTGGAGGCCCGCTGTATGACATCGGTATCTACTGCATCAACGCCGCTCGCTATACCCTTTCGGAAGAACCGCAATCAGTGTTTGCGACGGCCACTCGGAGCCGCGATCCGCGCTTTCGGGAAGTAGAGGAGAGCGTGATCGGCGTGATGCGATTCAAAGACGAACGGCTGGCGAGCTTCAACTGCAGTTTCGGTGCAGCAGACCGGTCGACCTATACCGTAACCGGTACCCGCGGGAGCGTCACCTTGGATCCCGCATACGAGTACGCCCAGGGCCTTGCGTCCGCGGTCAAAATTGGTGATCGGAAGCGTAAGCGGCAATTTGGTAAGCACGATCAGTTTGCCGCGGAATTACAATACTTCTCGCAGTGCATCTTGGACGACCGGGCTCCCGAGCCTTCGGGCGAGGCGGGGCTCGCGGACGTGCGCATCATCGAGGCGATGCATCGATCCATCAAAGGCGGACGCTGGATAGACATTAAGCCGACACAACGCAATCAGCGTCCCACATTGAGCCAAGATATCCGCCGCCCCTCCGTCCCGCGGGAACCCACCTTGGTGGATGTCGAGCCTGCGAGCCAATAGCAGAGTCAAGCGGCGACGAAAGGTGATCGGGAGCTTTCAGGTGGGTTGCTCGATGAGCTCATCCAACCGCTCCAAGGCCCGCGTCGCGCGTCCGCGGCCGACCCAATCCGCAGATCCCAAGGCTCGAGCGTTACGGTTTTCCCTGCAGTAATTTTAAGGGCGCACCTACGGTCGATGGCGAAGACGATGGCCGTCTTAACGCGCTCACCGCGAGTGATTCTATGAAGCGCTAGACTCGAAGTGACACGCGGTCCGACTTGGAAACAATGAGATTCAAGTCTACACAGGGACTGTTCAGCAATTCGCAATGAGTTGCGAGGGTCCCGTCGAACTCCGCGAGATCACCGACTTCCTCAATGTCTTATGTGTTTCGTCGCCGAAGCGCAATTCGATTCCTGCGCCCTGCAACAGCACCATCTTGCGGTTATACTCAGCGAGTTCCGAGAAAGGCCCCGATGCATCAACGTGCGCCACACTGACCCGCCAGCGGAAAGGATCGCTGCTAGCCGGCACGCGAATCGCTTCGTGGGTCATGCCGCCGCCGTTCTTCCAGGGCGTCGCTACAAGGAGGATTTGCGGATGACCTGCAGCTTGGAATTTTGCGCACCAGTATTCTATGACAGTCCGTTCGATCCCCTGCGGTTCGCTCGAGCTTCGTGCGCCGCTGACGCATGAAATCAATGCCTGACCGCGCACCGATTGAGATGGCAGGATCGGCACCGAATTGCGGCGAAACCGCCCAATGGGTCATCTTTTGCATGGATAAGGGCCACTACGCGCTCCCCTTGACCACAGTCGACCGTTTCGTGCGGGCCGTGCATGTTACCCCTATGCCGCGGGCACCCGGTATCGTCCTTGGAGCGATCGATGTGCAGGGTTGCGTCCTTCCCGTATTCAACATTCGCCGCAGATTCGGCTTACCGGAGCGTGCTATCGATCCGGCAGACCATTTCTTGATCGCTCATACGGCACGGCGCACCGTGGTGTTGGTCATCGACGCCGCGCTGGGAGTATTCGAACGGCCCGCAACGGCCGTGACTGAGGCCGCGAACATTGCACCGGACGTCGAGCATATCCGCGGCGTCATGCAACTCGATGATGGGCTGGTGCTCATCCACGACCTGGAGCATTTTCTTTCGCCCGACGAGGCTCGAGTACTGGACGAGGCGATGAGTCAACGGATATCGCATGCAGATTGACGTCGTGCCGGATGCCCTCTGGCGGCGCGTCAGCGAATTCATCGCTCAGCACACAGGACTGGACTTTCCGGGCGAACGCCGCTCGGATTTGCAACGCGGACTTGCGGCAGCGGCGACGGAATTCGGCTTGGCCGACGCTGCCAGCTGCGCGGACTGGTTGTTGTCGACGTCCTTGACTCGGTCGCAATTGCATGTCGTCGCGAGTCACCTCACCATTGGCGAGACCTATTTTTTCCGAGAAAAGAGGGCCTTTGACGCGCTGGCAGAACACGTCTTGCCGGAGCTGATTCGTGGCCGTCGGGGCCGCGAGCAGCGTCTTCGCCTGTGGAGTGCGGCCTGCAGCACGGGGGAGGAAGCGTATTCGCTGGCGATCCTCGTTCGTCAACTGCTGCCCGATTGGCAGGACTGGAACGTCAAGATTTTGGCCACGGATATCAATGAACGATTCCTCCTAAGGGCCGCGGCCGGCATCTACGGCGAATGGTCGTTCCGAGAATCGGCGGCCGGGTTCAAGGAGCGGCATTTCACGGCCACGTCGAACGGACGGTTCGCGATTGCGCCGGAAATCAGGAATTGCGTGAACTTTGCGCACCTGAATCTCGCGGAGGACAGCTTGCTCTCGCCAACGGCCGAGGCGCACGGCATGGACATCATCTTCTGCCGCAATGTGCTCATCTATTTCACCGCGTCGCACGCGCGCAAGCTGGCGGAGAATCTGCACCGTGCACTGGTGGAAGGGGGTTGGCTGGCGGTCAGCCCCAGCGAATGTTCGCAGACCCTGTTTTCAAGCTTCGCTGCCGTGAATTTTCCCGGCACCATCCTGTACCGGAAGTGCAAGGCCGAAAAGCGAGGTCCGCCGCTTTGGTTGCCGCCGTCGGACGCGGTAGGGCAACGCCCTGCGGCGGCGTTCGACGCGTCCCAACCGCTGACGTCCTACGCACCGGACCGCCATCCGCAGACCGGCGGCACACCGCTGGCGCCCTTTGCCGAAGCGGCCGCGCAGACCTCGCCCATAGCATCCCAGGCAGAACAGGAACCCGGGGCATTTTCCCAGCGCACCCGTGCGCTCGCCAACCAAGGTCAGCACGCCGCCGCACTGACCGCGAGTGAACAGTGGATTGCCTCGGACAAGATTGATTCTGCCGCTCACTACGTGCATGCAATGATCCTGCAAGAGATGGGTGAGGGGCAGGCGGCGCGCGACTCATTGCATCGGACGGTGTATCTCCAGCCCGACTTCGCGCTGGCGCATTTCGCGCTGGGCAATCTCGCCCGCGCCGAGGCACGGACCGCACAAGCCAACAAGCATTTTGCGAACGCGCTGCACCTGCTGCGCAGCTGCGCGCCGGACGCGCTGCTGCCCGAATCCGACGGTATGAGCGCCGGCCGGTTGGTGGAAATCATTACCACCCTGCTTGCGCAGCCCGATCGCCCCCTCTCCCCACCGGAGGCGTCCCCGAATGACAAGCACTGACGCTGAGACCGACCGGATTCTGCGCGCCCGCGCCCAGGCGCTCGCGCGTCCGTCGTCGTCGGCGCCGGCCCCGAGCACGATGCTGGAGCTGCTGGAATTCCGCCTGGCGTCGGAGCGCTATGCGCTGGAAATCCGGCATGTTCAAGATGTGCATCCGCTGCGGGACCTGACTCCGCTGCCCTGCACGCCGCCCTTCGTGCTGGGGATCGTCAATCTACGTGGCCGCATATTGCCCGTACTGGATCTCAAGAAGTTTTTCGAATTGCCCGAGCAAGGCTTGACCGACCTGCACAGAATCATCCTGGTGCGCGGCAACGATCTCGAGCTCGGCCTGCTCGCGGATGTGATCGTGGGCGTGCGCAGCGTCGCGGCCGACAGCCTGCAGCCCGCGCCGCCGACCTTCACCGGCATCCGTGCGGATTATCTGAAAGGGATCGGCGAAGAGCGCCTCGTGGTTCTCGATCTCGGCCGCATTCTCTCGGATCCGAGAATTATCGTGCACGAAGAAGTCGACAATTGAACCTTTCCAATCACCGGAGCGCCTGTTTATGAGATGGAACGTCGGGACCAAGATCAGCTTCGGATTCGCGATCACGCTGGCGATCTTCGTGATCGTCGGGGCGGTTTCCTATCAGAGCGTAATCAAGCAAACGGAAGCCGCGACCTGGGTGGCACACACGCGCGAAGTCCAGAATCAGCTGACACAATTGCTGTCGAATCTTCAGGATGCCGAAACCGGCGGACGCGGCTATGTGATTACCGGGGTGGAAAGCTATCTCGCACCCTATACGGACGGCACCGCTCGGGCCGAGGAGAACCGCAGGCGCCTCGCGGAGCTCGTCACCGACAATCCCAGGCAACAGGCCCGCGCCGATGCCCTGGCGTCGCTCATCGCGGACAAATTGGCGGAGCTGCAACAGACGGTGGACATTCGCAGGACCCGTGATTTCGCAGCAGCGCAAAGCGTAGTGTCGTCCGATCGGGGCAAGAAGACCATGGACGCGATCCGCACGATCATGCGGGACATGAATTCGGAAGAGGAGGCGCTGCTGAAGACGCGCGCGGAGGCTGCACAGATCGACGCCCGCGATGCGAAATTGACCATCGTGCTGGGCACGCTCCTGGCTTTGGTGGTCGCCGGCATCTCAGGGCTGCTCATCACGCGCAATATTGCCGGTCCGCTCAAGAACCTGACCGGCATCGCCGAACGGATCACCGCCGGAGACCTGAGTTCCGACGTGCCGGTGAATGACCGCAGCGACGAAGTCGGCGTGCTGACGCGCGCCTTCGAACGCATGACACGCTCCCTGCGGACGATGGCCGGCGCGGCCGAGCAGATCGCTGCGGGCGATTTGCGCGCGAGCCTGCAGCCCCAATCGCCCAAGGATGTGCTCGGCAATGCGTTCGTCCGCATGACCGACAACCTTCGCCGGCAGATCGGTGGGATCCTGGAAGGCACCGCCGTGCTGGGCTCTGCCGCCAGCGAGATCGTGGCGTCCACGGCTCAGTTAGCTTCCGGGGCGAGCGAGTCCGCCGCCGCGGTGAGCGAGACCACGACCACCGTGGAGGAGATCCGCCAGACCGCGGAGCTGGCCAGCCAGAAGGCAAGAGCGGTTGCCGACAGTGCGCAAAAGGCGGTTCAGATTTCGCACAACGGCCGCAAATCCACGGAGGATGTGGCTGCCGGGATGGGCCGTATTCGCGTGCAGATGGAAGCCATTGCGGAAAGCATGATGCGCCTGAGCGAGCAAAGTCAGACCATCGGCCAGATCATTGCCACGGTGGAAGACCTCGCCGCGCAGTCGAATTTGCTCGCGGTCAATGCGGCGATCGAGGCCGCCAAGGCCGGGGAGCACGGCAAAGGATTCGGCGTGGTGGCCCAGGAGGTCAAGAGTCTGGCCGAGCAGTCGCGCCAGGCAACCGATCGCGTGCGCACCATTCTTGGCGATATTCAAAAAGCCACGACCGCCGCAGTGATGGCCACGGAACAGGGCGGCAAGGCGGTGGAAGCGGGCGGAAAACAAACCGAAGCGGCCGGTGAGTCGATTGCTGCCCTGGCGGCCGGCGTGACCGAGGCCGCGCAGGCGGCGACACAAATTGCCGCCTCGAGCCAACAGCAGCTGGTCGGCATGGATCAGGTGGCCGGAGCAATGGAAAACATCAAGCAGGCCAGCACCCAGAACGTGGCGAGCGCCAAGCAGTTGGAGACCGCGGCGCGCAACCTCAGTGATCTGGGCCAGCGATTGAAGCAATTGGTCGAGAGTTATGCGATCTGAATGAACGCCAAATGATCCGAAAATTCCGCTCCGACCTGCCAACATGACCGCCGCAGACGAGGAGTTCCTGCGGAGCTTGCGCGCAACGTTCAAAGTCGAAGCCGCGGAGCATCTGCAGGAAATCGGCGCAGGACTGCTGCAGCTGGAGAAGGCCGCTGCTCCCGAGGCGCAGCAACAGCTGATCGAAACGGTGTTCCGGGCCGCGCACAGTCTCAAGGGCGCCGCACGCGCGGTCGATTTCACCGAGATCGAATCACTCTGCGAATCGATCGAGGATCTGTTCGCCGCGTGGAAGCGCCGCGAGAGCCTGCCTACGCCGTCGACTCTCGACACCGCGCATCGAACCATCGACAAGATGTCCGAGGCGATCGCCGTATCCGCCGTTGCGGAGCGAAGCGCCCGTCCGGGAGAGGGGGCATCGGCCGCTTCGCCGCAACCCGTCACGGTGCCGACGGCAGAAACCGAGACCGTGCGCATCACGGTAAACTCGCTGGACGCGCGCTTACTGGAAGCGGAGGAAATGCTGGCGGCGAAACTGGCGGCGGCGCAACGAGCGGCCGATTTGGGCGCATTGGCGGGCCGCTTGGAGCTGTGGCGCAAGGAATGGGCCAGGATTCAGTCGCGGACGCGCGCACTGCGACAGGCGGCCGAGCGGCCGCGCGAGGCCGCCGCCTCGCCGGACTTGCGCGGGCTTGCCGAGTTTCTCGACTGGAATCACGACTACTTGCGCGCCTTGGAAGGAAAAGTGACCGCGCTGCGACGCACCGCCGAGCAGGATCGCCTGCTCATCGGGAAACTCGTCGACGATCTGCTGGAGAACTCCAAGAAACTGCTCATGCTGCCGCTGGCCACGCTGTCAGGACTGCTCTCCAAGCTGGTTCGCGATCAGTGCCGCGATCAAGGCAAGGAGGCGGAACTCACGATGCGTGGCGAGGAAGTCACGATCGACAAACGTATCCTGGAACAGTTGAAGGACCCGCTCATTCACCTGCTGCGCAATTGCGTCGATCATGGCATCGAGACGCCCGAGCAGCGCCGCCGCGCGGGCAAGCCAGCGCGTGCCGAAATCACGCTCACGGTATCGCCGGTGAACAGCACTCAGGTTGAGATCTCGGTCAGCGATGATGGCGCGGGCATCGACGTCGAGAAGGTCAAGGCGGCGGCCGGTAAACGCGGGCTCGTTCCACCCAACGCTTCTGACCAGCTCAGCGAGGCCGCAGCGCTGGCGCTGGTCTTCGAGACCGAAGTCTCCACCAGTCCGATGATCACGCGGGTATCGGGCCGCGGCTTGGGGCTCGCGATCGTGCGCGAGAAGGCTGAGAAGCTCGGCGGTCGCGTGGCGATCGAGAGCCGGCGCGGCTCGGGCGCGACCATACGCATGACGCTGCCGCTGACATTGGCGACGTTTCGCGGCGTACTGGTCGAATCGGCGCGGCGCTTGTTCATCCTGCCCACGGCGCAAGTGGAGCGGGTGACGCGCTTCAAGCCGCAAGAGGTGCAGACGGTCGAAGGCCGTAGAACCCTCGCGCTAAACGGACGCGCCGTAGCGCTGGTGGATCTCGCCGAGGTGCTGCAACTGCCCTCCACCCCGCACAAGCCCGGCGCGCCGGAAGCGACTCCCATCCTGGTTCTCGGTGCAGGCGAGCAGCGTGTGGCTTTTGCGGTGGACGCAGTGCTCGATGAGCGGGAAGTGCTGGTCAAGAGGCTTGCGAAGCCTTTGTCACGGGTGCGAAACATTGCCGGTGCGACCGTGCTGGGCTCCGGTGAGGTAGCACCCATCCTGAACGTGGCGGACCTGCTCAAGTCCGCCCGGACCGCGGGTGCCGGGTTGCGTACGGCACCGGCGGCAACGCCGTCCGCAGCGCCGGTCAAGAGGATTCTGGTGGTCGAGGACTCCATTACCTCGCGCATGCTGTTGAAAGGAATACTCGAATCGGCGGGCTACGACGTGAAGACGGCCGTGGACGGGATCGACGGGTTCACTGCCTTGCGTGCGGAGCACTTCGATCTGGTCGTCTCGGATGTCGAGATGCCGCGCATGAATGGCTTCGATCTGACCGCCCGAATACGCGCAGACCGCGCGTTGGCGGAGGTACCGGTCGTGCTGGTGACTGCCCTGGAATCACGGGAGGACCGCGAACGGGGCATCGATGTCGGCGCCAACGCCTACCTGGTGAAAAGCAATCTCGATCAGAGCAATCTGCTGGAAGCGCTGCGCCGGCTCGTGTAGCCGCGAATTAAAGGTATGCACGCCGACAAGATCAAAGTGCTGGTGGCGGACGATTCGCAGGTGACGCGCATGCTGCTGGTCCAGCTTTTGAACTCTGATCCGTGCATCCGAGTGATCGGCGCGGTGAACGACGGACAGGCCGCGCTCGACTTCCTCGCTGCAGGCGTCCAGCGTCCCGACGTGGTGGTCATGGATATCCACATGCCACGTCTGGATGGCTTCGAGGCCACCCGCCGCATCATGGAGACGCAGCCGCTGCCAATCATTATCTGCACTGCCACCGCCTCTCCAAAGGATCTTGCGGTTGCCTTCCGCTCCATGGAAGCGGGAGCTGTCGCTTGCGTGGAGAAGCCCGTCGCCCTCGGGGCCGATTTCGAGCCACGGCTGCGCAACCTGCTGCAGACCGTGCGCCTGATGTCCGAAGTCAAGGTGGTGCGCCGCTGGAATCGGTCGCACAGCGCGCCGGTGACGATGCCCGCGAGCAGTTTGGGCAAACCGAGAGGCTTCGCCGGCGTCAAGCTCATTGGCATCGGTGCCTCGACCGGCGGGCCGCCGGTCCTGCAGACCATCCTCTCGGGACTGCCTAAAGAGTTTCCGGTGCCGCTGCTCATCGTGCAGCATATCGCGCGTGGATTCCTGCCGGGCATGGTGGATTGGCTGAGTCAGACCACGGGCTTGCGCGTGCATATCGCCGCGCACGGCGCCACGCCGCTGCCCGGTCACGTTTACGTCGCGCCCGATGATTTTCATTTGGCCGCCGATGCCAGAGGGCACATGGTGTTGGCACGCGAACAGGCCGAGAGCGGTTTGCGGCCGGCCGTCTCATATCTGTTCCGCTCGCTGGCGGATTCCTACGGCGCGAATGCGGTCGGAGTGCTGCTCACCGGCATGGGCAAGGACGGCGCGGCGGAACTGAAGCGGATGAGGGATCACGGCGCCTATACCATCGCTCAGGATCGCGACAGTTCCATCGTGCACGGCATGCCCGGTGCAGCGATCGAGCTGGGCGCGGCCAGCCAAATATTGCCCGCCGACAGGATTGCCGGCGCCCTTATCGCGCGGGTCGGGGGCAGGCTCTCGTTCGCAGGAGAAATCGCGCCATGAACATCATCACCGCACAGCCTACGGGGCTGCACATCCTGATTGCCGAGGACAGCGCAACTCAGGCTCAACGGCTCCAGCACATCCTCGAGCAACACGGTTACCGGGTTACAGCCACGGCGAACGGACGCCTTGCGCTCGAAGCCGCACAGCGCAGCAAACCTGCGCTCATCATCAGCGACGTCATCATGCCGGAGATGAACGGCTACGAGCTGTGCGGGCGAGTCAAGGCAGATGCACGCCTCGCCGATGTTCCAGTTGTCCTCGTCACGACTCTGTCCGATCCCCAAGACGTCATCCGCGGTCTCGAGTGCCGAGCGGACAATTTCATACTCAAGCCTTACGACGCCGATCAGCTCCTGCGCCGCATCCAGTTCGTGCTGGTGAACAGCCAGATGCGCCGGAGCGAGCAACCAGGCATGGGCTTGGAAATCGTCTTCGGCGGCCAGAAACACTTCATTACCGCGGATCGGCTGCAGATCCTCAACCTGCTGCTCTCCACGTACGAAGCCGCCATGCAGCGCAATGCGGAATTGAGCTCCACCCGCGATACGTTGCGGCAGACCAATGTGGAGCTGGAGCGGTTGACGCGTGAGCTGGAGGACCGCGTGCTCATACGCACCCGCGAGCTAGAACTCAGCAACGAAGCGCTGCGGCAGGCGCAGCAGGCATTGATTCAACAGGAGCGCCTGCGCGCACTCGGTCAGATGGCGAGCGGCATCGCTCATGACATCAACAACGCCATCTCGCCGATCGCGCTCTATACCGAATCGATGCTGGAGCGCGAAACCACCCTCAGTCCGGAGGCGCGGAATCGCCTGGTGACCATTCAGCGCGCCATCGACGATGTGGCCCAGACGGTTACCCGCATGCGTGAGTTCTACCGCTCGCGCGAACCGGAGTTGGAGCAATCGGACGTCGAGTTGAACCGGCTCGTGCAGCAGGTGATCGAACTGACGCGCGCCCGTTGGAGCGACCAGCCCCAGCGGCGAGGCATCATGATCGAGCTTAAACCCAAGCTTGCACCCGATCTCCTCGATGTTCGCGGCGCCGACAATGAGGTCCGCGATGCATTGACCAATCTCATCTTCAATGCCGTTGATGCCATGCCCGATGGCGGCGTGATCGAGGTGCGCACGAGCATGCCGGCCGTCCCCGCACACGGCGGCGCACCAACGCGCCAAGTGTGGCTGGAAGTGAGCGACACCGGTATCGGCATGGACGAAGAAACGCGCCGACGCTGCCTGGAGCCGTTCTTCACCACGAAGGGCGAGCGCGGCACTGGCCTCGGTCTGGCGATGGTCTACGGGATGGCGCAACGGCATGGCTGTGCGCTCGAGATCGACAGCAAGCCCGGCACCGGCACCACCGTACGGCTTGTTTTCCCTGTCAGCGCCGCAGCTTCGTCCTCCACCGCTCGAGTTCCCACGCCACAGCCAACGGCCCGCAGCTTACGCATACTCGTCGTGGACGACGATCCGGTACTGAGTGAATCGTTGCGCAACACGCTTGAAGCGGACGGGCATCAGGTGACCACAGCCGGCGGCGGCCAAGCAGGCATCGATGCCTTCCGCAGCGCCCGACAGACATCCGAGCCTTTCGACATCGTGATCACGGACTTGGGAATGCCGTACGTAGACGGACGCCAGGTGGTGGACAGCGTTCGCACGACAACGCCGGATACGCCAATCATCATGCTCACCGGCTGGGGGCAGCAACTGGCAGATAATGAGCGGACCCCGCGCGTGGACCGCCTTCTCAGCAAACCCCCGCGCTTGCAAGAATTGCGCACTGCCCTCGCCGAATTGACCGCCGGTCGTGGAAAAACTCAATTACATCAGCACTAAGGCACCCGGAATCCGCTGATTTTCGCTGGGCCCCGGTATTCCTGCCCGGAGCATCCTTACTAACGTAGATCGATCACGCCGGTCGGGCCCCAAAAAAAGCGAACAAGTCCTCGTCATCGCCGACATGCTGGGTATCGAGCGTGAGCAGCGCACAGCGTTCAAGAAATGGTCGGAAGACCTCACCGCAGGTTTCTTTAATCCTCTGAAAATCGCCGAACAAAGCGCGCGCGGGGGCCGTGCGCAGGAAGCGCTCTGTGAATATCTCACCCGCGCGATCGAGATGCGCAGGCAGCAACTCGGCATTGACTTGAGCTGCTGACAGATACTTCGTTCAGTGACTGCCCCATGCACAGGAGCGAAAGCATCAGTGTGTCGCTCGCCGACGCTAATCGCGATCCCCGTGCGAATCCCGAACCCGACCGGTTCAACATTTTCCTTCACGCGATCCAGGCGGCGCGTGCCGAAGATCGGCACGATGCTGGGCCCTCATCCCCACGAGACGCTGGCGCGCTCGGGAAACTTCCAGGTGCTAGAAGGCAGTCAGTATTTCGATCGCTACTTTCTGCATAAATTCCCATCCATGGAAGCGGCTCTGACATTTTATTACTCACCTGAGTATCAGGAAGCGGCAGCCATTCGTCGCGCGCCGTGCGATGGCTGTGAACTCGTGATTATGGAAGGTGAAGCCATTTTCAAGAGCTCGTTGTAAGACTGACTTTTGCCGCTGCCATTTTTGTGGCACGTATTATTCGTGCCCGTCAATCCAGATCCGTGTTCGGCGTGCGTGCGGCGGCATGATAAGATCCTGTACCAACCACCGCGTGGTCAATAGTTCATCGCGGCGGGCGGCCAGACCGGAGCAAGGTCTGTGTGAAACGGGCGAACCCACCCTGCATGTCGTGGGCAGCGGGGCTGTCGATGAGTTTAGATAAGTCCGACACGCTGATCCGCAATCCGGATCTGCTGCGGCGCGGAGAGCCATTTGTTCAGGCGCTGCGCACCATTCGTCTGACCGGCGTGTTGGCCAGCACCGTTGCGATCGGACCGGGACCTTGGGCTACGTCCATGCCCCACGCCGATGACTGCATCATTCTCTACGTTCTGACGTCCGGACGCTGTGTTGGTGGGATTCTCGAGCCGCGACAACTCGTCGATCTGAAGCAAGGCGACGCGCTCCTCTTGCCGCGGCCGGGCCGGTGCATGATGGCTGAGAGCCGCCATCTTGCTCCCGTGCCGCTTGAAGAGTTGCTGCAGCGGGAACTTGGCGATATCAAGACCATTGAAGAGAAATGGAAGGCGCTTTTTGCGTCGCCGTTTCTGCACCACGTTGCCAAGGGCGGAACGGCAGCGATAGGCATGACGGCGCTGCGGATGTTCTTTGATCAGAAGTTTTCCTCGGCTGTTCTCGATGGCCTGCCCGCGCTCATCCATCTGGAGGGATTCGTACCCCGTAATCGATCTTTCGTGGAGGCGATGCTCGCCCAAATTATCGAGCAGGGAGAGCAGGGACTGTCGGGCCAGGACACGGCCACTCGCCTGGCGGAAGCCCTTCTGGTCCGATGTCTTTCCGAGTTTCTGGTCACGTTCGGTGAAGGCCGGCCCGGCTTTCTACGTGGGTTGAAGGACCCGTTCCTGGCGAAGGTGATCGGTGCAATACAGAACCAGCCGGGCGCGAAATGGACACTCAAGGAAATGTCCCATTCGGTGGGTCTGTCCCGTTCAGGATTCGCGGAGCGGTTCAGAATAACGATGGGCATGACACCGGCTCAGTTTCTGACTGCCGTCCGGATGGCGAAAGCAGCGGACCTACTCGTCAACGGCAAGATTTCGCTCGCCCGGATCGCAGACCTCACCGGCTACGGTTCCGAAGCGGCCTTCAACCGGGCGTTTCGCAAGTGGAGCGGCTCACCTCCGGGCGCATTGCGCCGCTCCGCGTTGCTGAGTACTTCGACGGCCGACCCGCTTGGACTGCGGGTCATTTAAAGCCGCATTTCGGGTAAAGACTTCTCCCCTCGGCTGCGCGACAGTCACCCTATAAGTCAACCGCATCGCGAATCGGTGAACAGGTGAGCCGCGCCGGAGCGCGGCCACAAGGAGGGGGCCTTTGAAATTCGCAATCATGGCAGGCAGGTCAGTACGCCTCGTGCCGCTTCTGCTCGGGCCCATAGCGGCTCTGGACGATGCGGCGTCGGATCCACTGGCGACTATCGAACGATGGCGTTGCAGCTTACGAATCACCGGTGAACAATTTTGTCTTTATTGACTCGAGACGTGAATTACGGTGATCTGATCATTGAGGCGCTCCATCGCTATCCTCACCGCAAGGCGTTCGTGTTCGGCTCGCGGAGCGTGACGTATGCGCAGGCGGCGAGCCGGACGGGGCGTTTCATGCAAGTGCTGGCGAGTCGCGGTGCCTCCGATCACAGCTCAGTCGCCGTGTTGAGCTCCAATATGCCGGAGGTGTGGATGCTGCAGGCAGCAACCTGTCTCTTGGGGGCACGGTACAGTGGCTTGCATCCGCAGAGCTCCGCGGAAGATCTGCTCTATACCTGCGATCACGCCGGCGTCGATATTCTCGTGATCCATCCCGAGTATTTCGATCGCGGCATGGCGGTGGCGCAGCGCGCAGGCTCGATTCGCCACGTACTGACGCTGGGAGCTACGAGCGCTGCGGAAGACTTGATCGCACTGTCGGAGGCATTCGCGGACGTGGCGCTCAAGCGCCGTCAGCCGGATGCGGAGGAGGTGCGGTGGGTAGCCTACACCGGCGGCACCACTGGGCGGCCGAAGGGCGTGGAAATTCCGGATCGGGCACTGGTGCAGCAGGTCCAGACCGTGACGACATCGCTGGGTTTGCCGGAGGTGCCGCGGTTTCTCGCCGTTGCACCCATCTCGCATGCCGGAATGCTTCCCGTCCTGCCGACTCTGATTCGCGGCGGTACCGTGGTGCTGCAGCGCTCGTTCGATCCTCAGGAGTGGTTGAGGACGGTGCGCGATGAGCGAATCAACTGGACTTTTCTCGTGCCGACGATGCTCTACACACTGCTCGACCGCGCTCAGCCGGAGACCGTGGATCTCAGCTCACTGGAGACCATCATGTATGGCTCGGCGCCGATGTCACCGTCCCGGCTGGCCGAAGCCCATGAAGTCATCGGGCCGGTGTTCCTGCAAGCCTATGGACAGACCGAATGTGTGTCCTTTGCCACCACTCTACGCAAGGACGAGCACGAACCTCTGGTCAATCCGCACCTATTGAATTCCTGTGGACGCGCGGTGCTCGGTATGCGGGTCGAAATCCTGGGCGAAGACCACGAGCCGGTCGAGCCCGGTGTCGTCGGC
Source organism: Steroidobacteraceae bacterium (assembly GCA_036502605.1). Taxonomy (GTDB): domain Bacteria; phylum Pseudomonadota; class Gammaproteobacteria; order Steroidobacterales; family Steroidobacteraceae; genus Bog-1198. The sequence continues at coordinate 128,432 of DASXYI010000008.1, read as the reverse complement.
GAGATCTGTGTTCGCGGCCCAGGGGTTATGAAGGGATATCACCGAATGCCTGAACAAACTGCAGAGGCGCTGAGCGGGGGTTGGCTGCACACCGGTGACCTCGCGATCAAGGACGACGGCGGCTTCATTTACATCGTCGATCGCAAGAAAGATATGATCGTGACCGGAGGCTTCAATGTGTATTCGCGCGAGATCGAGGACGTCATCTCGGAAGCGCCGGCTGTCTCGGACGTAGCCGTCATCGGCGTACCCGACGACAAGTGGGGCGAGGCTGTCAAGGCCGTGGTGGTGGCGCGCCCAGGTGAAACCATCGATTCGCGGGCATTGATCGAGATGGTGAAGAGCAGGAAAGGCTCGCACCAGGCTCCGAAATCAATCGATGTGGTCGAGCGTCTGCCGCAGACCTCCGTCGGTAAGATCGACAAGAAGGCATTGCGCGAATCGTATTGGGCTGGGCATGATCGGAGGGTGAATTGACGCGACCGATCGCGGCCATCGACCGACCGCTGCTGTCTCGCGGGATGATGTTACTGTGCATTTTGGTCTCACCGGCGATGTCGCGCGCCGCGGAGGGGGGCGGGGGGCACGCCGCATCTCAGCAACGACCCATCCTGTTGGGGCAGGTAGCATCGCGGACTGGCAACAACCCGGGCGGATTGGATAACGAGCAGGGGGCTGCCCTGGCAGCGGCGCAGATCAATGCATCCGGCGGGCTGCTCGGCGGTCGTTACATCGAACTGCGCGTAGAGGATGACCAGACGCAGGCGGGGCAGGCCATTGCCGCCGTCGAGCGCCTGGCACGTCAAGGTGTCTCAGCGATCGTGGGCACCTCGTTCTCCAATGCGAGTCTAGCGGTCATTCCAACTGCCGAGCGCACGATGATTCCCTATATGTCCACCGGTGCGGCAGACGCCCAAGTCGAACCAGTCCATCCCTATATCTACATGACTCCTCTGACCGGGCAGCTCGTGGCCGAGCAACTGCTGCGGTATTTGCAGTCCAAGAATGTGATGAAGCTGGCTGTGATCTACGATTCTGATAGTCAGTTCGCACGAAATGGTTGGGAGAAACAGCGGGCGATGCTCGCCCGATACGCGATCGAACTCGTCGCGGAGCAGTCCGTTAAAGTTGACACGACAGACTTTGGTCCGGCTCTGCAGGCTGTGTCGAGAAGTGGGGCTCAAGCGCTCATGGCATGGGTGACGGGACCGCCCGCCGTCGGACTCGCAAAGTATCATGGACGATCCGGTGTAGACCTCCCCCTGTACCTGAGCCATGGCGCGGCGAGTCCTGCATTTGTCCAGGCTGTGGGGGATTCGGCCGAGGGCATTACCGTGGCGACGTCGCTCGCCGCCGTTGCCCCTCAATTGCCCGAGTCGAATACTCGACGGGTCGCGCTGGCCATGACGCAGTCCTTCGAGAAGACGTATGGCCATTTGCCTTCGCAGTTCGCGATCGACGGCTACGTGGCCGTGAAGCTCATTGCCGCTGCCATCGCGCAGGCGGGCAGCGCTGAGCCGGCTGCCGTACAACGCGCCTTGGATCGCCTAAGCCTTGTCACGCCGCAGGGCGAATACCGCTATTCGCAAACCGACCATTCCGGATTGCGAGTTGAGGGTGTTGCCATCACGGAGATCAGGCAGGGACGTTTCGTACTCACTGCTTGGTCGAAAGAGCGTCTGAGACGACTCGGCTCACACGAGCGCATCCCATGAATAAGACCTTTGTTCTGGTGCATGGTGCTTGGAGCGGCGGATGGTGCTACGCCCGCGTCGCAGAGCTGCTGCGATCGCGGGGTCATCGGGTATTCACGCCGACATTGACGGGTGTGGGCGAACGATCCCATCTCGCCGGTCTTTTCCCCATTACCTGCAGCACGCACATCCAGGACATCGTGAACGTGATCCTCTGGGAGGAGCTGCACGATGTAGTCCTTTGCGGGCATTCTTATGGAGGCATGGTCATCACCGGCGTGGCGGACGCCTTAGCAGATCGCATTGCCGGACTGGTGTACCTCGACGCCATCATCCCGGAAGCGGGGAAGTCGCTGTTCGATGTCAACAAGTCGGCTGAAGTCGTCGCGGCGCTGCTGAAGGCGACGGTGGCTTCAGGCGGACAACTCGCGCCTGCTTTGCCGGCCGCCGCTTTCGGGACCAACTCAGCCGATGTCGCGCTACTGGACCGATTGTCCACGCCACACCCGCTGGCATCCTTCTGCGAACCCGTTGCGATCACTGGAGCCTGGCTCAAGATTGCGAAGAAGACCTACGTTCGGGCCACGGGATGGCCTGGCTACGAGCAGTTCGGTTTTCTGTCCTACCAGAGCATCGCCAACGATGCCGGCTGGGTGCGGCTCGACGTCCCCTGCGGTCACGAAGTGATGCTCGATGCGCCGGACACCCTGGCCGACATCCTTATCAACGCCTCATGAAGTGAGGGAAACCATGCGCGACACCATCCTGTACGAAAAGAGCGGTCACGTGGCGACCATCACGATGAACCGTCCGGAAGCACTCAATGCCATCACCATCGACATGATTGAAGCTTTCTCAGTCGCGTTATCCGCCGCCGAAGCCGATCACGATGTGCGGGCGCTCATCCTCACCGGTTCGGGACGGGCGTTTTGCGTGGGAGCCGACATCGGGCAGCTTGGACTGTGGGCGCAGGATCCGAGCCTGCGCGAGCGATTTAGCGCTCGAGCGCCCGCGATGTTTCATCAGTTGGAGGAATTCCGGACGCCTGTCATTGCGGCAGTCAACGGTGTTGCCGCCGCAGGCGGTTTTGAGCTGTGCTGCTTCGCGGACATTGTGATCGCTGCGGAGGACGCAATGATTGGTGACGCGCACGCCAATTTCGTGGGCTTCGGGCCGGTGTCGGCCGTCATGGCGTCTCAGGTCATGCCGCGCAAACTGGCCAGTGAGTTGCTGCTCACCGGGGATATGTGGTCCGCCCGCCGGTTGGAACTTGCCGGTTTCGTGAATCGTGTGGTGCCGCCCGAAAAGATCATGGAAGCGGCCCACGAGTTGGCCGGCAAGATAGCTAGCAAGCAGCCTTTGGCGCTTGCGGCGGCCAAGAGCCTGATGCGAGGCGCGGCTCGAGCGGAATCTCAGGCCCTGCTGACAGAAGCATTCCAGCGTGCCGAGCGGATATTCGAGACCCGAGATTTTGCAGAGGGTGTAAGTGCCTTCCAGGAGAAGCGACCGCCCGCTTACACGGGTACGTAGCGGCCTGCACGGGGGCGAGTCGGAAGCGCAACCCCGGTTCGCCGTCACCAGTTGCGGGAGACCTGAAAGGCGATCGTCCTGGGTGCCCCAGCGAGCCCCGCCGGCGCCAGTCCGTTGGCCGCTACGGTGATCAAGTAGTGCGTGTCGGCGACGTTCTTGGCGATCAACTCCACGCGCCAGTGATTGTCGGGGCTGTTCAGGCCGATGCCGAGATTGACCAGGCTGTAAGGCTTTTGACTCAGGATCGGCGCGTTTGACGGATCGTAAAATACGCGATCCTGCCAGTAGTAGTCCCCGCGAACGAACACCGTACCGCCGTCAGGCAGCGTCACGTCGTATTCGGCGCTGCCGGAGAAGGACGACTTGGGCGCCGAACTAAGACTGTTGCCGGTCGCGTAATAGGTGTTGGTGGCGGCGTTGTAACTCCGCGAGCCCTTGACGTAGGGGATCAAGAGAGCGGGCACGCTGGCGTTGGTGAACCGGTCGTAGCGGCTGTACAAAAGCGAATAGTTGGCGTTGAGCAGCAGGGCGGGGATCGGCTTCACCGTGACTTCGAACTCCGCGCCGTGGACCGTCGCGCTCGCGGCGTTGCCGATGGCCACAACACCGGGTGCGATCAGCGACTGCACCTGAAGGCCGGTATAGTCGTAATAGAAGCCTGAAATGTTCAGCCGCAGGCGGTGACCGAGCCAATCGCTCTTGATTCCGCTTTCGTAGCTCCAGATATGCTCGGGCCCAAAGCTGGCGTTCACAGGGCTGCTGGCGGCGAAGTTCGTACCGCCGCTCTTGAAGCCCTTGGTCGCCGACGCATACAGCAAAACCACCGGCGTGACTTGCCAGTCGATGCCGAATTTTGGCGTTGCCGCATCGAAATTGCGGTCGAAGGTGGCCACGAAGGGGAAGCCGGCGAAGGACGCGCCCAGGGCCGCAGGATTGAGCGACGTGCGGGTGTAGTTCTGGCTGAGCTTCTTTTTGTCCGCCGTATAGCGAATGCCGGCCCTGACGCTTAGTCCGTCGATGAGGTGATAGGTTCCCTGGGCAAAGCCCGCCACCGATTGCGTGTGGGAGTCCGGCTGCACCTGATTGATAAATGACTTGGCCGCCGGGGTATTGACGCTGGGCGGTACGACACCCGCTATCGTGCTGGTCTCGTGTTCCTGAAAATAGAACACGCCCACGACGCCCGTGAACCGGTCGAGTTTCGCCGTCGAATTGAATTCCTGGCTGAACTGCCGGGAGGTGTCGCTTTGCAAAGCCGTATTGATGGTGATCTCGGTCCCATCGCTGTCGTTGTTGAGCGTATAGCGGCTCAACCGGTAGGCGGTAATCGACTTCAACGACACGGTGTCGGATACTTTAGCGTCGATGGTCTCCGAAATACCTGAGATCTCGGTGTGGTTGCTCTGTGGGGCATCGATCGCAGTCTTGGTATAGTCGCCGACGATGCTGCTCGCCAAAGGCGCGACGGCCACCGGGGCCAACAGGTGATCGTAGCTGTCGAAGCGCTCGTTGGCGCTGCTCCAGTCGGCGCGGGTCATCGCTTCGATATTATTCGTCGGGATGAATCTCAGCTGGCCCCGAACACCCCCGCGGTTCGCGTTACCGACGCCTTGATGGCCGGGATCGACATTGCTGATGAAGTCGTTGTGGCGGATGTAGTTGGCGCTCAGGCTGGCGTCGAGCTTGCCGGGCACGAGTGGACCGCTAACGGACACCTGCGGCTGAACCAGGCCGAAGTCTCCGACGGTGAGTTGGGCTCGTCCTTCGAAGTCGTCGGTCGGCTGGCGCGAGATGATGTTGATCGTTCCGCCGACGGCATTGCGGCCATACAGGGTCCCTTGGGGACCGCGCAGTACCTCGATTCGCTGGATGTCGAGAAAGTCGGCGAATTGGGCGAATGACCGGGCGATATAGATACCGTCCACCTGGGTTGTGACGTCGGGGTCGGAACCGTTGAATACATTGTTGCTGCCGATACCGCGAATATATATTTCCGCGTTTGCGTTGGCCTGCGCAACGCTAACGTTGGGCGCCAACGACACCAAATCCTTGATATTGGTGACCAGCGAGGAGCTTAGGCGATCTGCGGAAAATACCGTCATCGCCAAGGGTGTCTTCTGCGCCTCGGTCGCGCCGTACTTGGTCGCGGTGACGATAACTTCTGGGATGCTTTCAATCGAGGTACCATCCGTGCCCAGTGACGTTGCGGCCTGCGCGATCACCGATGACGCGAATAATAGTGTTGCGAAGCGTGCCATCATGTGCATTCTCAAAGTCCCCCCCTGTCGCTACCCATTGTGGTAGCGACTTGATCCGCCGGTTCATGGACCGGTTGAATTGTGCGGGAACTGTCTCGCGATACGGCCGCAAAGTCTTTAGCCGGAATACTGCTTTATGTGATCGGCAGTCCAGTCCTAGCCCGCAGTCCCGGCGTGGGCGAGGCCGGTGGTGGATGCGCTGCTCAACCTTTTCGAACTGCACGGTTCTGCCGTTGACAGGATAGTGTTGTGCTGGATACTTGGGCGGACCAATAGACAAACCAATCTTCCGAGGATGGCAAAACATGAGCAATTTGACCGGTTCCGCCGTCGTCACGAAGTCCGGCGACAAGCTGATTGTCATCACCCGCCACGTAGATGCGCCGCGTGAGCTCGTCTGGGAAGCTCACCACAATCCGGACTACGTGAGCAAGTGGTGGGGGCTGCCCGAGGCCGCCAACCACATCACCGAGATCGATCTCCGGCCCGGCGGTCGCTGGCGTTTCGGCCAACGTCAGGCCGACGGGTCCGAAGTCATCTTCACTGGCGAGTACCTCGAGCTGGACCCGCCGAAGCGGTTCGTGTACACGAAGGGTTGGCCGAAGGCGTCGGGCGAACGCGGCGACGACTCGGTCGATCGCGAGGACAGTGTTATCACGATCTCATTCGAGGAGACCGCAACGGACACAGTGGTCACGTTGACCTGCGAGTTTTCTTCCGAGGCCCTGCGCGACAAGGTCGCCGAGTCAGGGATGAACCGCCTGCAGAAATCCTACGACCGGATGGACGACTTGCTCGCGACGCTTCTGTAGATACGGATCCGCGGCATCTCGCGCGACGGCCGACCTCTCGCCGATCGGGGCATTGCGCTGGAGCGGACCGAGGGGTTACACGTCCTCTTTCGCGAACTCGGGATAAGGCCCCAGGAGCAATAGAACGACGGCGGGACACAAAAGCGAAATAGCGGACGCAATGAGGACGAGCGAATAAGTACCGGTGCGATCGAACATTCCAGCAAAGAGGCTGGGCCCCACGCCGCCGCCGATGGCCACCATGGAATAGAGAATGCCGTAGAGAAGCCCATAGTGTCTGATTCCGAGGTACCGTGCGACTAGGTAAGAAGCCAGGTCGATTTCCGCGCCGGTCGCCGTGCCCAGTAGCAAGATGGATATCAACGCCATTTTGTAGGTGAGGTGGGGCTGAGCGAGCGTCAGTGACGCGATCGCATTCAAGCTCATGAAGGCGCACGCTAAGAACGGTACCCAAATCCTATCCGCCAACCATCCGCCGCCGGTGCGGCCTATGATCAGGGCTACGCCGAGCCACGGAGTCAAACTCAGAATCGTGGGGTGCGAAAAGCCATGCGAGAGGAGGATATTCTCGAGGTTCGGAATGGGCCCCCCTAGCGCGAAGCTCATGGGAAGAAAGGCGGCGCCCAAAAACCAAAAGCGCCGATGTCTGAGCGCTTGGGAGAGCGTCATACCGCTCAACGCCAATTTTCTCGACACATTGGCGGCGGAAGAACAGCCTTCGCTCATGGACTGCAAAGCCCACAGGCTGACGGGCGCCACGATCACAATCGGGAGCAACCCTATTCCGCCAAAAGCGGCTCGCCATCCCACTGCCGCGATGAGGCTCCCGGCCAACAGCTTACCGCATATCGCAAAAAAACCGACGCCGGACAACGCAATACCGAGCGCCAGTCCACGGTGAACAACAAAATACTCGTTCACCGGCCGCGTCCAAACGAGTTGCGTCGCGCCAGCTGCACCAACGGACATGACCAACCACGTCACATAATACTGGACTAAGCTGCCGGTTGAAAAAGCAAACCCGATAAACGAGAAACCAAGCAACACCGACGACGTGAACACCAAAGGACGTGCACCGTATCGATCGCACAAATAGCCCGTGATTGGACCGATCACGATCACGACGACCGTGACGATCACGAGCCCGCCCATGATCTCCGAAAAGCTCCATTTGAAGGTGCTGGCAAGAAAGGGAGCAAATACTCCGAGGGTTTGAACCGCCAAGGTGGGGAAGCCGAGCATGACACCGAGGGTCGCGGCGAGTAGCACACGCCAGCCAGTCCGGATTTCCTTCCAGCCGCGACTAACCTGAGCTTGCGTCGAAGAGCCTCTGAGCATTTGTTTTCCCCGGTGGGTGCGCACGCGGTGAAAGAGGCACGACGCGCGGAGCGCTCCCGAGGAGCAACATTATTAGTCTAGCAATTAGCGATATGAACAGACCGGCCCATTTATTGACCGAATAGCCGGATTTTGTATCTTGGCGTGTGTGAGATGATCGTCGTCAGGTCCAAGATTCTCAGTAAGCCATATCGCCCAGCGAGCCTGGCGCGCGGCCTTCTGATCGGCCAGCGCCATGAGGCCGGCAAAAATCGGGCTCGCCAGTTCCGTCGGGAAGCCGTAGGAATTCGTGACGATCTGCGCCAGGTGCTGGTCGACCACGTGGTTCATTGCGGCGCCTAGATCCTGGTAGTTGTTCGGGGCGCCAACGTAGACGATCTTGGCGCCCGGCGCCATGCCATGTACGGCCTCGACATCCAGGGTCTCTCCGCCATACCAACCCTGCGGGTCCTGCTTCGGATTTTGCGGCCGCTTATAGACGCCGGGCGGCACGACTTGCACCAGCTGCGCGGGCGTCATGGTCGGCAGCCCGCGGTTGGTCGACCACTGATTGACGTCCTGCAGAATCGTCGGCGAGGCGTACGCGTCGATGATGGCCACGGTCTGGCCGCTGCCATCGTAGCCCGAAATCCCGTACGCGCTCTTGATCTGAGCCGGCGTGTTGCCTCTGACAGCCCACGGCGCCTTACCCGCAATCGCGGTGAATCCTGCCGGGAACGCATAGGGCGAACTGAGCTCGGCCCAATAGCTGTGGTTTAGCTCGATACGCCCCCCCATCGGGGGGATACGGTCGCAGGCCTCTGAGCGACAGTATTCGCCAAGGACTGCATAGTGGCCAAACGGTAGGTGCGATCGAATGAGCAACTCTTCGCTGCTGGACAGACGTCGATTTTAATCAATGGCAAGGGACGTTAGGAATACATCCATGGGCCTTGTGCGTGATTCAGGTCGGGGCGGCAACTTGGTATTTACGAACAGAATACAGCTCCGTCGTTCGATAGCTGTGTGTCTGATCGCGCTAGGATATTGTGTGACGAGTCTCGCCGACAACACTGCGACCATGGCGCGGCCCGGATCGTTGAGCCAGGAGCGCTTGAACTCCGCCGCACAAAACAGCACTGATTTTTTCGTCACGCACGGCAACTATGCACAAACGCGCTATCACGCGGCCGATCGGATCAACACGCACACGGTCAAGGATCTGAAGTTCGCCTGGACTTTCCAGGTCGATCTCACCGAATCGATCCAGGGCGCGCCGATCGTCTATGACGGCGTAATGTATTTAACCACCTCGTACAACCATCTGTTTGCGGTCGATGCGAAGACCGGCAAAGAACTGTGGCATTACATACACGTCATGGACCCCGCCGTGTCGATCTGCTGCGGTCCGAACAATCGTGGTATTGCCGCGCTTGACGATGTGGTCTATATGACCACGCTCGATGCCAAACTCGTCGCACTCAACGCGAAAACCGGTGCCGTTGTGTGGAGCAAGCAGCTCGCCGATCCTCTCAAGGGTTATTCGGTAACGGCCGCGCCGACTGCGGTGGATGGCAAGATATTGATCGGCCTGGCCGGTGCGGAATACGGCGTCCGCGGCGCGCTCAAGGCGCTTGATGCGAAGAGCGGCGCTGAAGTCTGGACGTTCTACACGACGCCGGCCAATTCGGTTGGTGTGTGGGCGACACATGATGCGACAGGCCTCGATCTGCATCGCGATATCGCCGCGGAAAAGGCGGCACTGGCCAAGCGCGGCGATCCGTACAAAACGCTCGGCGGTTCGATCTGGCAGAACCCGGCGATAGACCTTGCGAACAAGCGCGTCTACTTCGTCGTCGGCAATCCGGCGCCCGACATCGATGGCAGCGTGCGTCCGGGTGATAATTTATATACCGACTCGCTCGTGTCGGTGGATCTGGAAACCGGCAAGTACATCTGCCATTTGCAATATATTCCACACGATATCTGGGATATGGATGCAGTGAGCCCCGCTGTGCTCACGCCGGTTGCGGACAAGGCCGGCAAGAAGATTCCGGGTGTATTGCACGCGGGCAAATCCGGCTATCTGTACGTGCACGATGCGAAGGACTGCAGCCTGATTCGCAGCACGGGTCTCGTCGAAGCGAAAAACGAACGCGCGCTACCGACCAAGGAAGGCGTGACCATCCGCCCAGGCTTGAATGGCGGCGTGAGCGTAACGCCGCTGGCGATCGATCCGAAGCTCGGCCTCGCCTATGCGCTGACCAATGAATCGGCCTTGAAGTATTACTTTTTCACGAGCACCGAATATCCGAACGGCAAGCTCTGGCTTGGCGGCGCCTTCAAGGGCGCGCCGGAAGAGCCTGCCTGGGGCGATATCGTGGCAACCGATTACAACACCGGCAAGATCCGCTGGAAGGTCAAGAAGCCGCTGCCAATGTTCGGCGGGATTCTTGCCACAGCCGGTGGCCTGATCTTTACCGGCGAAGGCAGCGGAGAATTCGGCGCCTATGACTCGGCCACGGGCAAAGAGTTGTGGAGCTACAAGACCGATGCGGGCGTTAACGCGCCGGCATCGACTTATATGCTCGATGGCAAGCAGTATGTCGTTGTTGGTGCGGGCGGCAATACGCAATTGGATTACAAGCGTGGCGACAAATATTACGTGTTCGCCTACTGACATGGTCGCGAGCCGATCCATTCGCCTCGAAGCGAGGTAAGCAATGTCGCAAACGTTTATGTTGAAAATTATCGCCCGCAGTGGACTGCTTCTGCTCGCAGGCTTTGCTGGCGTGAGCGCCGCCCAGGCACAAGCAATCGAACAAAAAGTTGCAGTCTGCCAGACCTGTCATCTAACCGGCACGTTGCAAAGCACCTCGGTGATTCCCAATATCTGGGGCCAGAGCGAGGGCTATATCTACATCCAGCTGCGCGACTTCAAAAGCGGCGTGCGTAATGCGCCGGAAGACACAGCCATGCGGGGCTTCGTCGCGACAATGAGCGATGCAGACATGCTCGAAATGGCCAAATACGCATCGACCCAGCCCTGGCCGAAGGTCGAGCCCATCTCGACCGATATGGCCTTGCTCAAGAAGGGCGCCTACGCCACCGCCCTGGGCGGCTGTGTCGGCTGTCACTTCAACGACTGGAAAGGGTTTAGCGCCAACCCGCGCATTGGCGATCAGAGCACCGCCTATCTCGCGGCCGCGATCCGCCAGTTCCGCAGCGGCTTACGCGCCAATTCACCGGGCATGTCCGATCTAGTGCGTACGTTCGATGAAGGCGATATCGACGCAGTCGCGGCATACCTCAACGCAGCACACTAAATACGGGGCGCGTTCGAGCGTTTGAAACCCGCGGCACCCAAGCCTTGCACCGCCTAGTTTGAATCGAACGGCATCTTTGAATCGAACGGCATCGGGCAGGGCCAGGAATAACGGAAAATCGGGCGGTACGTTTTCCGGTCCCGCCCGTAGTCCATCCGGAACGCCTCATTGCGATTTTTTGTGTCCCGCAGCGAGCAGAATCAAATCCGCGATTTCCTTCGGGTGAGACACGAGCGATACGTGACTCGAAGCAAGCTCGATGGTCGTCGCGTTCATGCGCTTGGCCAGAAATCGCTCGAATTCCGGGTTGATTGTGCGGTCTTCAGTCGATACTTGATACCAGGTGGGTTTGACTTTCCATGCCGCAGTCGTGGTCTTGGTGTTTGGCAGCGCGTCCGCGCCCCGTCCTTGAACCGCGTACAGCGCACGCGCTTTGGACGGTTCAACATCGCCGGCGAAATCTCTAAGAAAAGCTTCCTCGCTTAGCCAAAAAAATCCGTCCTGCTTGATCACTCCTGCGCTCGCCGGTGGCTTTGGAAATTTAGCCGCGAGTGCGCCGAAATCCTCGCCCGCGTCTGGCGCGCGAGCCGCGACGTATACCAGCGCCGAAACCTTGGGATCATTGCCCGCTTCGCTAATGATCGTTCCCGCAAAAGAGTGGCCAACCAAAACCGTCGGGCCATCCTGCGACGCCAGAACTCGGCGAGTGGCGGCAACATCGTCTGCCAATGATGTCAACGGATTCTGGACCGCCGTTACGTGCAACCCCGCGCGCTGCAGGTAGGGAATTACGTCTATCCAAGACGATCCGTCTGCGTATAAACCATGCACCAGCACGACATTCTTGGCGACGGCGGTATTCTGGGCCTGAACTATTCCAGGTATGAACGAAGCCGCTGCGATAGCGGTGAGCAGCCCGGCAAACGATCTTCGATTAAGCATAAGAACCTCCGATATTGAAAGATGTATTCACTGATGAAGACCGGGGCTCCGATCAAATTATCGCCGGGTGCACATAGACACCGACATTTCAGTTGAAACACTCGCGCTGCGGCGTGAAATTGCGGCGCAGCCCAGCCTCAACAGAAGCCGGATGGACTCTTTAAATTAGGCGGCAAGCATATATCCGCTTGACCGATAACAAAGCGGGGGCGGAGAGAGGGCTCTCGCTACATATCGTCGGCGTCGATAGATGTTATCGAGAAATAAGAGCTATCCAGCTAGCGGTCCCGGTATTAGTCTTCCAGACAAGCAGCATTGACCCGCCAAACATCTACCTGCACTGGGGAGCTTTAATCGCCGATGGGGGTTTTCGAAGACCGCTAGCGGCGGATCATTCGGTCGGGACTTTCACGAGGTCGGCGCAGATATATGCTTGATGGCGTTTCACTGGATCAATTACGCACCTTCATCGCGGCCGCAGACGAGGGCAGCTTCTCGGCGGCCGGCCGCCGCCTTAAGCGCGCCCAGTCCGTGGTGAGCCAGACCCTGGCGAATCTAGAAGGGCAATTGGGCGTGAAGCTCTTCGATCGCAGCGGTCGGTTTCCCGTGATGACCGATCAAGGTCATGCACTGCTCGTCCATGCACGAACGGTGGCGGGCGGCGTGGACCTCTTCAAGGCCCGGGCGAAGAGCCTGGCTGGTGGGCTCGAACCGGAACTGAGCGTGGTTGCCGACTTCATGTTTCCGGGCGCGCCGTTCATTGCGGCTGTGACCGCCTTCCAAGAGAAGTTTCCCGCAACCCCGCTAAACCTCCATGTGGAGACGTCGGGCGCCATGATCCCACTGGTGCTCGACGGGCGCTGCGCTGTCGGCGTTATTGCGACTTGGCCGCTCCCGCCGCCGCAGCTCACCCGGGAGCGCTTGTTGACGATCAGGATGGGCTGGGTCGTTTCGCCGCGGCACCCGTTGGCAAGCCACGGCCCGACGATTCGGACCGCCATGCTTGAAGAACACATCCAACTTCTTCACACCGATCTTTCGGATCTCTCACGAGCCCGCGGCCTCAATGTGCTTTCTCCGAGGGTTTGGTACCTTTGTAATCTCCAAGCCAAACATTCGTTCCTGCGCGCAGGGTTCGGGTTTGGCATGATGCCGCTGCATAGGGTCGAGGCGGACCTGGCCAGCGGTGCGCTCGTCCAGATCAGGGTCGAGGATGCACCGCCTGAGAGCTACGTTATAGTAATGTCGGCCATCTATCGGACGGACACCCCCCCGGGGCCGGCGGGGCGTTGGTTTATCGACCGCCTCAAACAGGAAGACGCGCGGCCGCTGAATCAGGAAGCCTCTCCATCGACCGCAACGATCACCTCGTCTGCCACCCGCCGGCGACCGCCCAGTCATTCATCTGTGTGGAAAAGAAAACGGAGTCGTTGACGGTATGAACTCGCCTGTCAACGCGTGGCAAAATGACCGATGAAGGGGTCGTCGGCGGGACACGGCAGTGTCTGTGGCTCAGCCGTGCTGCGAAACGCGTCGCCATCATTGTCGGAACGCTGGAACGCCGTCCAGAGTCGACCGGTTTGTGCGCACTCGTACGCATAGCGGAAGAGCGGGCGCCTGCTCTCGGCACGGAAGTCAAAGGAGTTCAAAACAGGGTACGCAGACGGAACCGCCGAATACCACAGGTTTGCGCCCTCCAGCTGCGCGGTCGCCGCGGTCAGTTTCAGCGTTGTTGACAATAAGTGGTTCAATCCGGCATGAATGCTCCGCAACAGAATGGCGTGCGCCGTCAATCGGGTCGTTCGCGCAGCGTCGCCTAACGGACCGTCGACGATGACGAATACAGCTGTACGGTACGTGTCGAGTACGCCGGGCCGCGGCTGCATGAACGCCGGCGGAACGAACAGAGGCAACGTGGCGGCTCCATCGACGTGCGCCTCATCATGGGACCCTCCGTTCTCCTCGACGTGAATGATGATCGGCGGGAACATGCCGGGCACGCTGGCGGACGCCACCAACACGTCGCGAAACAGTGCTCTTGCCGATGAGCCGCCGTTTTTGGCGATCGCCCCCAGGTCCCACACGATCGGCTCTCCGGTAGCCACGTCGGTCGTGGCCACCAACAGCAAGCGCCCTTTATCCACTTCGGCCGCGATCGCTTTAATCATGGTATCGCTAACGTACGCGTCAATGAGGTGCTTCAGCGGTGCGCCGCTGTACAAGCTCGAGCCGAAGACGACGCCCAGCCCACGTGATTGCAGCAAGTTATCTCCCGCTCTACCGGTGAACGCATCCAGAAGGCGAGGGTCCCAGGCGGGTCCCAGAAACGCGTAAGGAGCGACCAGCGCGCCGGCGCTGACACCCGTTACGACCGCGAAGTCCGGCCGGGCTCCGGAGCGAGTAAGGCCGGCCACAGCGCCGGCACCGAATGCACCGGCGGCGCCACCGCCGGAGAGCGCGAGGATGTTGATGGGCCCCTCCGCATGCAGCGCGTGCAGCCGCTCTGCCGCAGTCGCGGAGGACAGCTGCGAAAATCGATGATTTGCGCCGAGCGTGCGTATCGTCATCGGTAGATTCAGCGGTGGTTGCCGATCGGCAGGCAACCTCGGCTCGCTGACTGCAAGTCCGGCACATCCTTGAAGGGAGAACAAGCAAACGAGGCAGAAGAGAAGGATCGCGAGTGAACGCAGCCGGACCATGGAGTGCAGACTAGAATCGGACGAACTTGGTTACTAGCCTATATCTCTCGATATGATCCATCTAGTCAGAAGATATACGGGCACCTCGTCGACATATGCCAAGAGTGGAGGGTCCCTCGAGCACCTATCGTCGGCGCCGATGGATGCCATCGAGAAATATGAGCTACCCAGCTAAAAACATCCGTATTAGTCTTTCGGCATGGAACATCTGCCCGCGCAAACTCGGGAGACTCCGAGTGACGCCACAGCCGCCTTGATTTCCCGGAGATGCCAATGCCCGAGAGCAACAAGCTAATCGTAGTGCGCAACAAGCTCGTCTCGCGACGACGCGCCATCGTCGAGAGTTTGCAAAGTGCTTCCGTCGAGTTGTTGGCCGCCGATGATATCTCGCGGATCCAAAACGAGATTGATGCTGTGGATAGGGCAATTGCCGAAGAAAAGCGCGCCGAGTTTCGGCTTTAGAAGGGTCGCTTCGATTAGTTCCTATACATCCCATCCTATTGCGGCATTGCTTTGACTCGGTGCGCTACGACCAATCGGAAACGTGCAGTTCTGGCTGCTGAGGGATTTGCGGTAATGCGGCTGTTCGTCTTATGTGCATTGGTTATAGGCGTCGGCATTCTATTACTGATCGGATTCTTGACTGCAGCGCAAGAATTACTTTCCGAGAGTATTTTTGGAGTGCCTCAAGAACCGGACGAAGAGACAGGACGCAGATGCTTGGACGAGGAGCAATCCAGATCCTCGTCCACGACCCCGATCGGGTGATCGCCGACGCACACGTGGACCGCGCTTTGGAGCGTCCATAAAAGTGTTAACACTTAAGATCATCACGTACGGGAGGATGGAATGTGGTTGTTTTGCAGGTAATTACGCGGCTCATTTTGAACCCACTACGCGCTTTTGGTTTCCGTCTCAAAGACGCGTTTCCTTCTCAAAGACACGAGGCCTCGGAGCCATGAGCGCAGATGGTTCGTTGGAACTCGATAGGGAGACGGCCGAGAAGGAGGCACCCCTGACAGGGGGAGTGCCGGCTCGCAAGACGCGCCTGCAACGCCTGCGTTGGCCGCTCATGTCCCTTGGGGCCATTGCGGTACTCGGCGGCGGGACCTATTTCTACATCAAGGGCAGCCGGTACCAGAGCACCGACGACGCCTACGCGCAGGCGGCGACCGTGTCGATCAGCGCCAACGTGGGCGGGCGCGTCAGCGAAGTCGAAGTGCGCGACAATGAGATCGTGCAACGCGGCGCGACGCTATTTAAATTGGACGACGCGCCGTTCCGCATCGCCGTCAGCGACGCCGCGGCGCGCCTGGCGGACACCCGGCTGCAAATCGAGTCGCTCAAGTCGACCTATCGGCAGCGACAGGTCGAGCTGCACGCCGCACGAGATACCCAGAGTTACGCGCAGCAGCAATACGATCGCCAGACGCGGCTTCTCACGTCCGGCATCGCATCCCAGGCGCAGTTCGATCAGGCGGCCCATGCGCTCGATGCGGCGCGGCAACAGGTCGCCAACGTGCAGCAGCAAATCGGCGTGGCACTCGCCAACTTAGGAGGCGACCCCAACATTGCCCCCGAGCGGCATCCTCTGGTCGCGCAGGCCCAGGCCGCACTGGATCGCGCGCAGCTCAACTTATCGTATACCGTGGTGAGCGCCCCGACCGATGGCGTCGTGGCTAAAGTAGAGCAGCTGCAAGTCGGCGACACCATTGCCGCATCCGCGCCGGTGTTCGCCTTGGTGTCAACTCGCGACACGTGGATTGAGGCGAACTTCAAGGAGGTCCAGCTCGCGCAGATGCGTACCGGGCAGACCGCGACCGTCAGGATCGATCGATACCCGGGCAGGCGATTCTCGGCGGTGGTCACGAGCGTGAGCCCGAGCACGGGGTCGCAGTTCTCTCTGTTGCCTCCGGAGAACGCGACCGGCAATTGGGTGAAGGTCGTGCAGCGGGTGCCGGTTCGTCTACAGTTGACTCACGTCGACGCCGAGTTTCTTTTGCAATCGGGACTGAGCGCCGATGTGACCGTCGACACCCACTCGCGCGACCCCGAGGTGGCTGCCGCTATGGGAGCCACCACCCTAGGGGCCGCTCATTGAGCGCCGCAGCGACGCCGGCTGCTGCCGAGATTGCCGGAGCGCGCCGGACGCTCATCACGGTCTCCGTCATGCTGGCGTCCATCATGCAGGCGCTCGACAACACGATCGCCAACGTCGCCCTGCCGCGCATTCAAGGCTCGGTCTCGGCAACCCAGGATCAAATGGCCTGGGTGCTGACCTCGTACATCGTCGCCGCTGCGATCATGACGCCGTTGAGCGGCTGGCTCGCCGGCCAGATCGGCCGCAAGAAAGTGTTCCTGTATTCCGTCGCAGGCTTCACGGCGGCGTCCATGCTGTGCGGCATCGCGCAATCCCTGCCGCAGATCGTGTTGGCGCGGCTGCTGCAAGGGCTGTGCGGGGCCGCGCTGGTCCCGTTGTCGCAGGCCGTGCTGCTCGACATCAACCCGCCCGCGCGTCACGCGCGTGCGATGGCCGTGTGGGTGATGGGCGTGACCTTGGGTCCCATCATCGGTCCCGCCCTCGGCGGCTGGTTGACCGACAACTACAATTGGCGCTGGGTGTTCTACATCAACGTCCCTTTCGGGATCCTCGCATTCCTCGGCATCTTGAGTTTTCTTCCGGAGGCGGCGACAGCCAAGTCGCGTTTCGACTTTTTCGGCTTTACCGCGTTGAGTTTAGGCATAGCCGCCTTGCAGATCATGCTCGATCGCGGCCAATTGAAAGACTGGTTCAGCTCGACGGAGATCTGGATCGAAGCCGCCATTGCGGCGGTGGCCTTCTATTTGTTCGTCATTCACATGCTGACGACGACCGAGCAGCGCTTCGTGAGTCCGGCGCTGTTCAAGGACCGGAACTTCCTGACCGGCAATGTGTTCATTTTCATCGTCGGGATGGTCCTATTCGCGACGCTGGCGCTGTTGCCTCCGCTATTGCAGGATCTGCTCAATTACCCGGTCGTAACCACGGGTCTCGTGACGGCCCCGCGAGGAATCGGTACGCTGGCTGCGATGTTCATCGTCGGACGCCTGATGGGCAAGGTCGACATCCGCCTGATCATCGGCACCGGTTTTGCGTTGACCGCCGTTTCCTCGTGGCAGATGACCGGGTTCGATCTGCAAATGGACTCCGCCACGGTGGTGTGGTCCGGTCTCTCGCAGGGATTGGGTACAGGTTTCGTCTACGTCCCGCTCGCGGCCGCCGCTTTCGCGACGCTGTCGCCGGCGCTCCGCAACGAAGGCACGGCGATCTTCAGCCTCACCCGTAATCTCGGCAGCAGCATCGGCATTTCGGTGGTGAACACCCTGTTGACGCGCAATACGCAAATCATGCACGCGACGCTCGGCGAGCATGTAACCCGCTACAGCCCGGTTCTCCGTGCCCAACTGCCGGGGGGCGGATTGCCGAGCTTGCACACCTTGGCGGGATTGAACGCCACCGTGACGGAGCAGGCGACGATGATCGCCTACGACAACGATTTCAAATTGATGATGGTGCTGAGTCTGGCGGCGATCCCCCTGGTCCTCCTGCTGCGCAAGGGCGGCAGGAGTGTTGAGCCAGTCCACATCGAATGATAATGCAGGGCGTCGCCGTGGATTTGGATCGTTTCCGCAAGACTCGTGGACCGATGGCGCGTGCGATCGTGCTGGCGTGTGTCTTAGGTTTCGGCGGCTGCGCCGCGGGCCCCGATTTCACGCGGCCCACGGCTCCGTCGGCGGCGCGGTATACCGCCGACACCCCGCGCGGTGAAGACGCCTCGGCGGGCGACACCGTGCAACACATTGCTCTCGGCCGAGAAATCGAGGGCAATTGGTGGACTCTGTTCCGCTCCGATGCCATCGATCAACTCGTCACACAGGCGGTAGCACACAACCGCAGTCTCGAGGCGTCGACGGCGACCCTCAAACAGGCCAAGGAACTCGCGTTGGCGCAGGCGGGTTCTCGATACCCGCAAGTGGGCCTCACCGCCGGTGCCGGACGTCAGCAGTACGGGCAGGAGTTTCTGGGCGGATTTGGAAAAATACCCCCCTTTACCTACTTCGCCGTCGGGCCCACCGTGAGCTACACGCTCGACTATACCGGGGGTGTCGCGCGCAGCGTGGAGCAGCAGTACGCGCTGGCCGAGGCGGAACGGCACCAGCTCGATGCGGCGTATCTGTCGATCACCGGCCAGGCAGTCATGGACACGCTCGCGATCGCATCAGCCCGTGCCCAGATTGCCACCGTTGAAACCATCCTCGCTCAGGATCGGGATAACCTCCGCCTCGTGCAGACTGCGTTTGACAATGGATCGGTGGCACGTGAAGACGTCGTGAGTGCGCAGAGCCAGATTGCCAACGACATGACCTTGCTACCGTCATTGCGCCAGGACCTGGCGAGGGCGCGCCACGCGCTGTCGGTGGTACTCGGCCGAGTACCGGCGAGTGAGCTTCCTGCCGATGTCGATTTGGCTCAAATCACGCTGCCGCTCGAGCTGCCGGTGAGCCTGCCCTCGGAGCTCGCGCACCGCCGGCCCGACATCCTTGCCGCGGAGGCGCGGCTGCATGCGGCGACCAGCGCCGTGGGCGTTGCGCAATCCAACCTGTATCCAAAGATACAGCTGAGCGCCACGGCGGGACAGCAATCACTCAAAGCGGACCAGTTATTCGACAGAGCGAGCAACGCGTGGAGCATCATCTCGGGTTTGACGGCGCCGATTTTCGACGGCGGCACGCTGCGCGCCGAGAAGCGCGCGGCGGTAGAAGCCATGCACGCGAGCGCCGCCAACTATGAGCAAACCGTGCTCGAGGCGTTTGCTCAAGTGGCCGACTTGCTCGACGCATTGGACCACGACGCCGAACAACTCGAGGCGCAAGTTCAGGCGCAGCAAGCTGCGCAGAGCAGTCTCGACCTGGCGCGCCTGAGTTACCAAGAAGGCAACGCGGGTGTCCTCCTGGTACTGGACGCCGAGCGCTCGTACCAGCAGGCGCGTCTTGGCTATGTCAGGGCGGTGGTGCAGCGCTATCTTGATACCGTGCAACTTTTCCTGGCGCTCGGCGGCACGAGTCCGAGCGCGACTGTCGCGGGCACGTCGAATCAACTAGGCGCATCCGCGGGGAGCTCGCGGATGCAAGTGTTTGGGGACCGTCGGACAGTTACTTCGAATGATTGAGGGTCCGGGCAACGCGGCGGAGACTCCGAAAGCGGCTCACTGCCACCCTCCACCGAGCGCGTTGTAGAGTTGAACCATCGCGAGCCGCTCATTGAGCCGTGCTTGTGCAAGATTGAGCTCCGCCGAGAAGTCATTGTTTTCACTGGTGAGGACCTGAAGGTAGCTCGCTCCGCCATGCTGGTAAAGTATTTTCGAGAGGCGATCGGCATCTTCTGCCGCCGCCGTCAATAGCCCCTGCTGCTCGCGGAACTCGCGGCCCTTCTGATACGCGGTGAGGGAGTTAGAAACTTGCTGGAAAGCGTTCATGATTGTTTGCTGATAGGTGAGAAGCATTTCTTCTTTCTGCGCTTCGGCGAGGCGTTTTTCCGAGCGCAGAGCTCCCCCCGCAAACACAGGTTGGGTTAGCGATGCGGCGCCGTTCCACGCTCTCTGATCGTGGCTAAACAGGTTGTTTAGCGCGAAGCTTTCGTATCCGGCCGTGCCCGTGAGCGAGATACTGGGAAAAAGCGCGGCCTTGGCGACGCCAACCTCGGCATTCGCCGCCACCAGATTCTGTTCCGCCTCCTGGATGTCGGAGCGGCGCTCCAGCAGTTGCGAAGGCAGGCCGACAGGAATCGCGGGCGGATTCGGCTGCTCGGTGAGTTTGCGGCCCCGCGGAATGGGACCGGGATTGCGACCGAGCAGAATGCTGAGGGAGTTCTCCTGCAGCACAATCTGGCGCTCAAGATCGGGAATGGTCTCCGCTGCTGTGTACACCAGTTGCTCCGATTGCCGTACATCGAGCCCCGATGCCGAGCCGTTCTTGGCGAGCACGCTGGTGAGACGCAACGAATCCTGTCGCGCAGCCAGCGTCATTTTCGACACATCCAGCTCTAAATCTAGCTCCCGAAGCGTAAAGTAGGCGCTCGCTACGCTCGAGACCACCCGGGCGACTTGGGCCTGCGGGGGGTGCGGGAATGACGATTTCTTCTGGGCGCATCCAGCGCATAACAGTGAACCAAAAAGACTGGATAGGAGAGCGCTTCTTATCCGCAATACAATCCCCGAGCTGTTCTATTCACTGCAACAATCTGCGCAGAGTGCGAGCGCTGCACATACGTAGTTAGCGCACATGGATATTGCATGTGAAAAGGCTAGTGCTAAGGCCTACCACTTGGTAGCCTATATCATTCGATAGGATGTATCGGTGGAGCAGATATATGCTAGATGGCGTCTCACTCGATCAACTCCGCACCTTTATTGCTGCGGCGGATGAGGGAAGTTTCTCGGCGGCGGGCCGTCGCCTGAAGCGTGCGCAGTCCGTGGTCAGCCAGACCCTGGCGAATCTGGAAGGGCAACTCGGGGTGAAACTGTTCGATCGCAGCGCCCGGTTTCCGGTGCTTACCGACCAGGGTCGCGCGCTGCTCGCCGATGCACTCACGGTGGCGGGCAACATGGATATCTTCAAGGCCCGCGCGAAGAGTTTGGCGGGCGGGCTTGAACCGGAACTGAGCGTGGCCGTCGATGTCATGTTTCCGGACGCGACGTTCACCCGTGTTGTCGCCGCTTTCCAGAAGGAATTTCCCGCGACGCTACTCAGGTTCGACGTCGCATCGAGCGCCGTTGTCGAACCCGTGCTCAACAGGCACTGCTCCGTCGGCGTAGTGGGGTCATGGTCGCTCGCGCCGCCGCAGCTCACTCGGGAACGGCTGCTGACGGTCAGGATACCCACGGTCGTTTCGTCACAGCACCCGCTCGCAACCCGCCGCGGAACGATTCCGACAGCCGTTCTCGACGAGTACGTCCATCTCACACACATCGATCCTGCAGATGTCTCGAGCCATATATCCGTGCCGCGCTACGCGAGCGTCTGGCGCCTTGCCCATCTCGGCGCCAAACTGGCCTTCCTGCGCGCGGGGCTCGGGTTTGGCGCCTTGCCCCTGCACTGGATCGAGGCGGACCTGGCAAGCGGCACACTCGTTCAGATCACGACCGAGGACGCACCGCCCGGGGGCCGCATGATAGTCATGTCGGCCATCTATCGAACCGACAGTCCGCCGGGCCCGGCCGGACGTTGGTTCATCGAGCAGCTCAAACAAGAAGACGCACAGCGGTCGAAGGAGATGACGGACCTATCGTCTGCCTCGAGGCCCTCGGCGGTGAGGCGCCAGCAATCGTCTAGGCGTCGTTCGCTCGTGAGGAAGAGGAAACGCAGTCGCTAATGGCAACCTTCGCAGGCAGCGTGCGCTTGGTTCCGCTCGCAGTTGCTCGTAACTTAAGGAAAACTCACACCTCCGTCGCGCTAAGGGTTGCTGCGTTGCAGCATTCCCCAGACGCCGGGATTCATCGGCTTTCCGACAAGGGGAAGTCGGTAGATGAAGCTGAGTTTTCGACTAATATGACTGTGGCGGAGACGCTTCCCTCGGTTCCGCGCACTAAAAATCACGGGAAGGGGACTAAGTGAGCACGGGACCGTTGCGCGTTCTTCTACTGGACGACAATCCTCATGACCGTCAGCTAACGGTGCGAGAACTGGAAAAGGAATTTCCGGGTGTTCTAGCGACGGAACCGATCGACGATGACCAGTTCCAGGCGGCTGTGTTCGAAGCAGACTACGAAGTCGTTATCACGGACTTCCAGCTTCGATGGACCACCGGCGTGCAGGTCATACGGGCCGTGAAGGATGCAAGGCCCCACTGTCCGGTGATTATGTTCACGGCGACAGGAACTCAGGAAGTCGCCGTAGAAGCAATGAAAGCGGGACTCGACGACTATGTCATCAAAAGTCCGAAGCATTACATTCGATTGGCCGCCGCGGTCCGTTCGTGCCTGGATCGCACGGAGATCCGCAAGCGCGCCCTGCGTTCGGAGACGCGACTACAAACGCTGCTCAATCGGCTCGATGTCGGCGTATTTCGCATGAGCCTCGAGGGGGAACTGCTGGATGCCAATCCGGCGTCGCGCCAGATCCTCGAGCGCTTCGGTGCTGCGGAAGGGGATGCATCGGCGGCGAATCGACTGCTGCAAGCAACGCGTGAAATTTTGCCAGAACTGGGCCGGCTCAACGATGCGATTGAGCGGGAGATCCGGCTTGAAGCGACGGGTGGCGAATCCCTATCGATCTACCTATCGCTGCTGCGCGTGCAGCAAAATGGGCACCACGCCATCGATGCGCTGGTCGAAGACCTCACCCGGATGTACCGGGTAGCCGAGCGCTCTGCGGAACTCGAGGAGGCAAATCGCGCCCTCGAAGCGTTCGCTTTCACGGTCTCGCACGATCTACGCGAGCCGTTGCGCAACGTTCAGGGCTATCTGCTCGCGCTCAAGGAGGATTGCTGGGAGAGCCTGCCGGAAAAGGGTCGGGAATACGTCACCAGCATGGGTTCTGTCACCTCCCGCATGGAAGCACTGATTTCCGATGTGCTTGAATTCAGTCGGCTATCGAGCGCCGAGCTGACTCTCGAACCGGTATCTCTTCGCAAAGCCCTGCAGGAGGCACTCGATCTCCTGCAGCATGCGGCCAGCCGTAGTCATGCAACGATCGACGTCGATCAAAATGTACAGGTCGAAGTCTCGGGTCACTATCAGACCATCGTGCAGGTGCTGGCAAACCTCCTCTCCAACTCGCTGAAATTCGTGCGCGAGGGCGAACAGCCGCGTGTGCGCATTTCATCCGAACAACGCGGCCAACGCATTCGTCTATGGGTTGAGGACCAGGGCATCGGAATTGCAACCGAGAACTCCAGGCGCATATTCGAAGTATTTCAACGGCTGCACGGAGAGGAGAAGTACCCCGGGACAGGTGTAGGCCTGGCGCTCGTGCGCAAGAGCGTCGAGCGGATGGGAGGTCAAGCGGGTGTGGAGTCCGTTCTGGATAGCGGTAGTCGCTTCTGGATCGAACTCAAGGGAGTCGGGTGACTTTGTGACGGTAACGGATTATGCGGCGCTTCCCCCGGTTATTAAGGAGAAAGTTAAGATTCTTCTCATCGACGACAATCCCCACGATCGGCTGCGCCTCGAACGAGAACTCGCCGTGTGCTTTCCCAGCCTTGCCGTGAAAAGCGTGCGCAGCGCCAAGGAGCTGGATGTCGCCCTCGCGGCCGGCGGTTACGACATTGCCATTACGGACTTTGAGCTGCGATGGACGAATGGTACGAACGTCTTACGCCAGCTCAAGGCGTCTTGGCCAGCGCTTCCGGTCATCATGTTCACTGCCAGCGGCACAGAAGAGGTCGCCGTCGAGGCGATGAAGGAAGGCCTTGATGACTATATTACCAAGAAAGAGAAGCACTTCGCGCGCGTTCCGTATGCGGTGAAGGCTTCCTTGGAACGTGCAACGCATCGGCGAGCCTTCGAGACGACCTCGATCTCATTGCGTGAGAGTGAGGCGCGCTTTCGGCACATGGCGGAAACGATGCCGCAGATTCTTTACTGGACCGATGTGGATGGCAACGTTCAGTACACAAACGATCGTTGGCGCAGTTACACGGGCTTTGCGGGCCACAGTCCGGATGTTTTAGATCGGATCATCCCACCGGAAGATCGCGAAATGGTTTTCACCCGGTGGACAGAATGCCGGGTTGCTGGGACATCCTTCGAAGCGGAGTTTCGGATGAGGCGGAAGAGCGATGGAACTCTTCGCTGGTTCCTCACACGCGCGCTACCGGTACGCGGTGAGGACCAAGAGCTGCAGGGTTGGATCGGAACTATGACCGACATACACGACCAGAAAAGCGCGGCCGAGGAATCTAAAAATGCCGACCGACGAAAGGACAAATTTCTAGCCACTTTGGCTCACGAACTGCGCAACCCGCTCGCGTCCATCTTCAATGCCGTCCGATTCATGCGCCTTCAGAACACCATTGATCCCGATTTGCAGAATGCTCGCGACATAATCGACCGGCAAGCGCAGCATCTGGTGCGGCTGGTGGATGACCTTCTCGATGTTTCACGCTTGACCTTGGACAAGGTTGTCCTGCACAAGGAGCGCGTGAGTCTAAAAAACGTGATTTCGACTGCTTTGGACGCGACACGTCCGGTTCAAGAGGCGATGCACCATCGCTTGACGCTGTCCGGCGAGTCTGAACCGATTTACGTGCATGCGGATATCACACGGCTGTGCCAGGTATTCACGAATCTTCTCAACAACGCGATAAAGTACACTCCAAGTGGCGGATGCATCTCAGTGCGTGTTGCCCGTGAGGACGGCAACGCGCTCATCATATTTAGCGACGATGGGATCGGAATCCCGCCTGACATGCTCACGCACATATTCGACCTATTCACTCAAATTAATCGTGCCGATGGTTCGAACGATGGACTCGGCATCGGACTGACGCTTGCGCGGCAGCTCATCGAGATGCATGACGGCACGCTCACCGCCCACAGTAATGGAACTGGGCAAGGCAGTGAATTCACCGTACGCATTCCCATACATGAGGCAACAGCTTTTTCTGTTTCAAGCAGCGCCCTGAATGAGCAAGCCGGCGACGGACGATTGCTTGGCCGCCGGGTTCTCGTCGTTGACGACAACCGCGACGCGGCCGATAGCCTGGCTATGTTGCTCGGTTTGTGGGGCTGCGATGTGTGCAAAGCCTATGACGGGTTGCAGGCAATCGAAACGGCACAACGGTTTTTACCGGAGGCCATCCTTCTGGACATCGGAATGCCCGATATAGATGGTCACGAGATATGTCGTCGCATTCGCCACGAGGGGTGGGCTAAGGGGATCTTCATTATCGCCCTAACCGGCTGGGGGCAGGAAGCGGACCGCCAGCGCACCAAGGAGACCGGGTTCGATGCACACCTAGTAAAACCAATACAGTCCGACTCGGTAGCGGAGATGCTCGCAAACTTAATGGGCAGCGGCGAAATCTAGCCTGCCTACGACTTCGCCGCGGCGCAGCGTCTCTAGCTTTCAGAAGTGCATTCCGAGCGCTGGACGGCGGATGGAACGTAAGTGCCACTCCGGATGTAGCGAGCAGTAGTAAGGTACATCACCAAATTGCTAGCCGCGTCAGCGCATGCTGTAGAAGATGATGCGCTGAATCGCCCAGAATATGCCGACGGCGGCGATCGCAATTGAGCATGGGATGGCGATCCTCGCGCGGAACCACGGCTTTTTGCGGAACCAGCCAACGGCGATGAATGCCAATGCGATGACAAACAGTTGACCGAAGTCGACGCCGAAGTTGAAGCCCAGGAGTGCAATGAGAAAGTCTCGCTTCGGAAAGGGAATGTCGCTCAAGCTGCTGGCGAAACCGAGACCGTGAACGAGCCCGAAGCCGAATACCACGGCCAGGCGGCCGGGTCCTAATCGAGGGTTGACCACATTCTCGATGGAGATCCACGCAATCGATAACGCGATGGCGGGTTCGACATAGCGACTCGGAAGGCTGAAGACTCCGTAGGTCGAGAGGAACAGCGTGGTCGCGTGCGCAATCGTGAATACGGTGGTCTGCGACAGGAGCTTGCGCCACGTGAGCCCTAAGAAGAATAATCCTAGGACGAAAAGGATGTGGTCCGCGCCGTCGGGAACGATGTGTCTGAAGCCCAGGCGTAAGTAGAGCGCGGCTTGGCGAGGCCATGACACCGTATCAAGGTCGATACGCGACTTGTCGCCACCGTCGCGAGCCGCGTCGGGATTCGAAACCGGGTTGGCCCGTGAATCGGCGGGCGCCTTCTCCGCCCAGGCATACGGCTCGCTGTCGTGAGCGCCGTCCTCAAGCCAGCGAGTGATGGAGACGTGCGCGGCGGGTATGCGGATGGTATAGACCACCGGATAGTCGATGTTGGCGCCGAGCGGTACGATGAGCTTGAGCGGTTCCGCGGAGGCTGGCAACCGCGCGACGAAGCGGAACGTCGACAGCGTGCTCATGGAACCGTCGATGATCAGAGTCTTGTTCGCGGTTGCGGTGGAGAATTGCTGAAAATCGAGCTGCAACGGTTGGCTGCCGATGACGAGGCGCAGACTGTCCCGTACCTGCGGCAATACCTTACGGATGTCGGCTTGCTGCGCGGTGGCGGACTCGGTGACGAGTTCGTAGTACCGCTCGGGTGAGCCTAAGATTTGCGTGAGGTCGATGCCGACCTTCACCTCGACGGTGCCGGGCTCTGCGAAGGTAACCGTCACCTCGGTCATCGTCATGGTGTGGGCCGCCGCGAGCGGGACCCACCCCACCAGAAGCAGCACCCACGCGATGCTCTTGCGCATCGATGGGACGACGGTTACCAAACGATCGGCTTGGTCTCGCCGGTTTGCAGGAGCACGAGGCCGGACGGGTTGCCCGGATAGGGAACGACCAGGCGCCAGGTGAACGGGCTGCAGGTGATCATGGCGAATAGCACGCGGCGCGGAAACCCGGGGCTGCCGATCCACTCCATGGCATCCCCCTTGGCGTACAAGTCTTCCATGCTGGCGGCGGCGGCGGCGATCGGGCGGCTGGTCATGAGACCGCCGATCTCGAGACGCATTTCGGCGGTGACCTTGCCGTCGTTGACGAGCACGATGCCGCCGTTGATCTCGCTGATGCGATTGACGGCGATGGCCATGGCCTCGTCGCTCGAACCGATGACCGTGATGTTGTGCAAGTCATGAGACACGGATGTTGCGACAGCGGAGTTCGGCGTCTTGGGACCCATGTCGGTCCAGAACATTTTGCCGAGTTTCGCCTTGCCGACATAACGGTCGACGATCGCCACCTTGACGATGTCGTGTCCGATATCTCGCTGGACGATGCCATTGACCACCGGGAGAGTCGCGGTCTTCTGCTCGGTGTCTGTGTAGAAGGGCGCTTGAATGGCGGCGGTCACGGTCGTCTTGCCGACCGGGGCGAGGATTTCGAAGTCCTTGGCGGCGAGTTTGCGGCCGACGTGGATGGTATCGGTCGCCCAGGCGGGCCATTTGATCTTGGGCACGGGAAGCAGGTACTTGCCGTCTTTCGCGGCTAGTAGGCCATTCGCGAAGACTTCTTTGATCGTCACGTCCTTGACGGAGCTCAACAGGACGACGTCGGCGTAGCGGCCCGGCGTGATCGAGCCCACAATAGAATCCATGTGCGCGTGGCGTGCGGGGTACAGGCTCGCCATGGCATAGGCAGCCTCGGGGGGGGCGCCCATTTTCATGGCCAGAAGGATGTGGGCGTTCATCGTGCCTTGCTTCAGGGAATCGGCGACGTTGCGATCGTCGGTAACTAGCGAGATGTTGGACCATTCCTTGAGGCCGTTCTTCACGAACAGCGGCACGGCCTTCTCGATGTTATCGTCACGCAATTGGAGAAAGAGCCCGGCTTGGAGTTTTTGCCAGGCCTCTTCGGCGACGCGCGTTTCGTGATCGCTGGTGAGGCCAACGGCGGCAAAGGCGTTGATGCGGTCGAGATCGCGAAGGCCGGAACCATGGCCGTCGATCACGCCGCGATTGTCGCGCGTCGCCTGAATGTCTTCCCATATGCGCTGGTAGCCCGGATGTGTCGGGACGGACACGGCGGGCCAGTCCATCACTTCGTCGAGACCTTGGACGGACAGAGAATTCTTGAGATTGTCAGCGACTTCCTTGTAGGCGTAGTTGCCGCCGCCGACCTCGAAGGCCGAAGGCGGTGTCGCGGAGCCTAGGGCCGGGAAGATTTTCAGCGGGCTGCCATACTTCTCGGGCGTGAGCCAGAACTCGACGTTGTGCGGGCCGCTGACGTTGGAGAATTCGTGCGAGCCTTCGCTGGTCCAGGTGTTGCCGAGCGGGATGACCAGAGCGGCTTCCCATTCGGGTGACAGCAGCGAGCTTTCGATGTGCTTGTGCGACTCGCCAAAGCCGGGTACGGCGTACAGGCCTTTGGCGTCGACGATGTTTGAGCACTCACCCTTCCACTGTCCGGTTGGGCCGACCCAGGCGATGCGCTTGCCGCGGACGACGATGTCCTGATCCGGCATCCACAGCAGGGTATAGACATTGAGAACATTGGCGCCGCGGATGATGAGGTCCGCTGGTTCCTTGGTGAGGGCGACTTGGACCAGCGATTGGCGGATCCTGGTCTCTGCATCGAAGCCGACCGGGTGCGTGACCTGGGTGGCCGTCGGGACTTGATCACCCGGTTTGGCGTAGATTGTGACGGAGAGGAGGACGCCGAGCAACATTGCGCCTGAACGCGATGCGATGTGCAATTGATACATGTCGATTGATTCCTAGAAGCGGTACGAGGCGCTGACTTGGTAGTGGAACGGCAGTGCGGCGGTGATCAGGTCGTTTCCCTGCGCGCCTGCTTCGGCGATCCAGTTCTTCTGATTGGTGATATTGTAAAAATTCGCGCGCAAATTCCACTTCGGCGTTTCGTAGAAAATTGTGCCGTCCCAGGTGTATTGCGTTGGGACGCGGACATTGCCGATATACGAGGTGTTGATCGGGCCGGTCACCACCACGCCCATGCTGACGCCGACGCCAAGGTCGGTGCGGTACTTGGTGAAAGCGCTGAACAGATTGGCCGGGACCGCTGGCAGCCGATAGTCGGCTGCGGGCAGGGAGCTGAAGTTCGGGCTTCCGATGCCGGTGCCGTAGGGGGCGGCGAAAGCATCGTAAACATTGCCGGTGAACGATAGACTGCCCCCGGCGGCATGCAGGTGTGCGTCCAGATAACCGTAAGCAGCGGTCGCGGAGAAATTGCGGGTCGGTTGATAGTTCGCTTCGAACTCAAAGCCGTAGGCATCGATCTGTACCACATTCTGGAACTGGTCGGTCTGGGCACGTTTCTGGAAGTAGCCGGCAGTCGAGAGAAACAAGGTATTGTCGAGCAACGCGGTCTTCGCGCCGCCTTCATAGAGGAAATTCTTGATCTTGAAGTCGCTGCCGTTGATCGTGTTGCCGGTGAATGCGGCGAAGCCGCCGCCCGTCGTGGTGACCGGCGACTGGTTGTAGTCGGCGGTCAGGTAGGTCGTGATCCAGGGCAGCGGCTTGTAGGTGATGCTCAGATCCGCGGCAGTTTCGCCTTGCGTCGCGGTCGCATGCGCGGCTTGGAATCCGGGCGGCGGCAGGGGGTCGGTCAGGTTCTCGTGGATCAGATCCGCGCGGATGCCGCCGAGCATGCTGATCTTTTCGGTGAGCTGGTATATGTCCTGTAGGAACACGCCGATCTGGTGCGAGTTCTGATCTTGAGTGTTGCCGATGGAGTTCGGGAAGCCCAAGGCGGCCGCGCCCGCGTAGGTGGCGCCCGGCGTCGCCTGATACTGCGCCTGCCCCGGCAGCGGGACCACGCCGAAGAGATTCGTGGTGATCGGGAAATTCGCGGGATTGGTGGTGATGTCCGTCGCGTTCAGGTACTCATTGTAGAAGTCGCCGTACGAGAGCACGTGCATGAAGCGGTAAGCCAAACCGGCGATGATCTGGTTCTTGTTGAACTTGCCACGCAGTTCGAAACGGTCTTCGAAGTTGTAGGATTCTTTAATGTCATTGAAGTAGCGCTGCGCGTATTCCAGTTGCAGCTGTGAGTAGTCCTCGAAGTAGCCTTTGTTGGCCACCGTCAGCCAGTCGTTGACGGTGTAGGTCGCGTCCAGTTGGGCCTGGAAGTTCGTGCCTTGATCATGGTCCGCAGGCGCGACGAGCTGGTAGCTACGGTTAATACGAGTGACGCCGGTGACGTCGACCACCGAGAGGAAGTTGCGCGGGTCTTGGCCTGGGCCCGTGAAGGGGCTCACGCCGGTCCCCTGATAATAGAGCCCGCTGTCGATCAGCTGCTGGGTCGGGCGATTGATGCCGGTGTTCTCGGTGTAATGAGCGCTGTAGAACTCGGTGTTGAAATCGATGGTGAGCCGGTCGTTCGGGATGAAACGTAGGGCTGCGTAAACGTCGGAGGAGTGCGTATAGCCGAAACGGTAGTAGCTGTCCGAATGGTCGTATTCGTAGCTCACGCGGTAGGCCAGCGCATCTGTGATCGGGCCGCTGACGTCGAGTTGCGCCTTTCGGGTGTTGTATTCGCCGTAGGTGAGGGAGATGGTCTCATGCTGGCCGTCGAAGTAGGGGCGCTTGGTGACGAGGTTGACGTAACCGCCGACATTGCCGGTGGGGCCATAGACCACGCCCGCGGGGCCCTTGACGATGTCGAAGCCTTCAACGGAGTTGAAGCTCAAAGGCTGTCCGTCGGAGCGTGGCGTACGCAGCATGCCGTTCTGGAAAATCTCGGCGGACTGGCCGCGCAGAAACGGCACGTTGGGGCCTCCGAACTGATCGTTGGTGTAGGCGCTCGAGACGATTTTTACGAAGTCGGTAACGTCGACGATCGATTGGTCGCGGATCTGCGCGGCATTGATTTCGGTGACCGCGCGCGGCGTATCGAGCACGGAGAGATCGAGGCCAAATACGGAAGTGACCTTACGCTGCAGCGGGCTGACCTGGTCTTCGAGATTGACGCCTTTGACGACGATCTCTTCGAGGTTGTCGGAACCGGTCGCCGGCGTGGCGGCGGTTTGGGCCAGCAGGCCGTTTGAGGTGGTCAGGCAGATTGCGGCCATGACAAGAGCGTACTTGGTGGATGCGTAGTTCATAGCTAGGTGCGCCGTTACTCGGTAGATGGAGGAAACTGGATGGAGACCATGCGAAGACACGCGGTCAGCGCTCTTTGGAGCGGCTCTCTACGGAAGGTCATTGACGAGCGTCCGTGTCGAAGAAACTGCGCTGTCATGGAATCCCCTGGCCGGTGAGACGTCCATCGACGGCGAGCAAAGCGATAAGCGCGCTCGTCGAGGGTGTCGCCGTTGGTTATGGCTTGTGTATGCCCCAGGCTGCAAAAGACATGCCAATGGTGTCTGGGCTCGACGGAGTTTGTTCACGCGCGCCGGTGCCGTCTTTTGCGAGAAGTCTCGCGGTCAGGAGCGACGGGAGGGAGGCGATCGACTTTGGCGCGGTATCGTGCTGCACACTCCCGGAACATCGAGTCGCCTTTATGCACGATGAGTGAGCATCGAATGGAGCCTGCGCAGATTCGCGCAGTTGGGGGCTGAATCCTAGGAACTGCTCAACCTTGGGGTCCACGCGGTACGCTTTGCCGCTTCACGGCACGCGCGTTTTATTCCGTCCGTCAGCGGGAACGAGTCTTCTTCTTCCGCAGCGCCCACGAGCCAGGCACATCGCCGACGCGAGTCAGGGAAACGCGCGCTGAAGAAGGCGGCATGAGCACCGGGAGGCCCGTTTTGGTCGAGCTCTTCATGAGGCTACTGAACGACGATCGTACCGACCATGCGCGGATGGATCGAGCACGTGAAGTGGTATGTACCCGGCTTGTCGAATTTGTACGAGAAGCTCTCGTTGGTATCCATGCCGCCCGACTTGAATATCCCTGCGTCGCTGACCACGGTGTGCGGTTCATCGTCCTTGTTGATCCAAGTCACGGTCGAACCTGCTTTGACCGTCAAGGGCGAGGGATTGAACATGAAATCTTTGGCAAAGATCGTCGTCGTGTCTGAGGTTTCCGCAGCGGATGGGATATACACCTCCATCGCGCCCAGGATCGCCATGCCGACAGCCGTCAGCAGTATTTGAGTTCGTCGCAAATTCACGTGGGTCTCCTTCTTAATTGAGCTTTGACGCCTTGCTAGGCGAGCGCTGTGTCATTGAGCGCCAGGGCGCTTGGGTGTTTCACGACCGAGACGCTGGTGATCCCGAGCATCGCCGCCAATTGATCGGCGGGCACCTTGAGCGGCGCAGGTCCCGACCCCACGCCGGCGACGGGCTGCGGATAGGAGGTCGAGCGCGCGGTATGGAAGGTCATGTTGCCCTCAACCTTTTGCACGATCTGATGGATGTGCCCGTTGAGCACGGTGACGGAGCCGAAGCGCCGCAATTGACTCATGAGTTGATCCGCATCTCCCGTCCCCCAGCCCCAAGGCTCATAGATGGTCCATAGCGGCATATGGGCAAAGACCACAATCGGGGTGCTCGCCGACCGCCCCTTCAAGTCGGTCGCAACCCACGCGAGCTGTTCCTCCCCTAAGGTGCCGAGACCACCTGGTTTGAACTGCAAGACGTTGATGAGTCCAATGAAGTGCACGCCCGCGTGATCGAAGCTGTAATAGCCTTTGTTGTCGGACGCCTTGCCGAATCGATTGAAGTACTCCGTAACCGTCGCATCGGTAGTGTCGTGCTCGCCCGGGACGGTGTGCATCTCGGTGGTGCGCAGACGGGTGAAAAGTTGCTGCGCCAGATCGAATTCGGCGGGCTTCGACAGATGCGTGATATCGCCTGTATGGATGATGAGCGCCGGCTGATCGGACATGCCATTCACCAGATCGATGGTCTGCGAGAGTGTGCCGTTGACGTCGGGATTCGCCTCCTTGTTGAAACCGATGTGGGTGTCGCTGATCTGGACGAACAGCGGCTTGCCCAGTTTTGCAGCGCCTTGCTTGTAGCCCGCAGCCATGGCCAGATCGATCGGCGTGAACACTCCGCCCGACAGCACGAACAGGGTTCCGGCCCCGCCATAGGCCATGCATTTGAGTGCGTTGCGACGTGATAGCAGCGATTGGTCATCCGGCATGCTTGTCTCCTTCAGTTGCGGTTCAGGAGAGAAGACTTCGGCGCTGAGTTATTTATTCCAAAAGAGTGCTCGCGATTGTCGTGAGTGCCGGCCAAAACATCCCTAAAGTCAGGCCGTCTAGCGCCGATAGCTCTTTAGGTCAAAGTGGCTAGAATCTTGGGAGTAGTTGGGGGCTGGTATTCCCTTGCGCCGGCCACCGTACCTTCTATGAAACCGGACGGAACCGCAGGAATGACCAGCGAACGAATGGATTTCGAGTCCCCGCGGCCTAACGACAGAGGCGCAGTGCCTGACGGCGGGCGCACTGTGAAGCGCGTCACGGTCATTTCCACCAGTGACACGCCAGAGCTATCCGCTCTGCATCGGAATACCTTCGAGCAGCTGCCAATCGGGATTGCGTATGCATCCCGCGACGGACGCTTTATTTGGACCAATCAAGCGTTTTGCAGCCTATTACAGCTGACCGCGCGCGAGCTGGCGGGGCTTGTACGTAACGCCAAGTACGCGTGTGACGAATCCGGTCGCCCGGACAAGGAGGTCTGCGTGAGGGTCGAAAACACCGGTACGACCGTGCGAATCTCCGTTATCGATAACGGCGTCGGAATTAAACCGGAACACAGGAATCAACTCTTCAGTCATGGATTTACCACCCGTCAATCCGGGCACGGCTTTGGACTGCACAGCGCGGCCCTGGCCGCGGCAGAATTCGGTGGAACGCTTAGTGCGCACAGCGACGGGGACGGCTGTGGCGCCACCTTTGTGCTGGATCTTCCGCTAGCTGCAGTGGACTCCGCCCGTTAAAGTTGACCCGTTTCGGTGTCTAGTCAACCCGATCTGACATTTTTGGTTGACTAAGCCCGTCTTCAATCGAATACTGGCGCCCAGACAGAGTTTCCAAGGGTGGTGTTTGTGAAGGTACGCAGCGACTGCTCGCTCGCCGATGTTGAGGAGTGAGTCGCGTTCCCGTTCATGGGGCAGTCCCGAGCGCGCACTGGCGGCTAGCCAGGCGCTGGAGGACCTGGAACTCTGGGTTGTGGCGATCAGACCACCGACCGTTCGCAAGAATAGTGCGCGCCTGCGCATTATTCTCGGCGTCGCATGACAGCGCCGATGTGGCACGGCTGTGCGATGCGCTGGCCGATTTGAAACGGCGGGGTTTGGCGTAGCGGTGGGTCTGGCCGTCATGCAAGCGGGCTCAGGTCCCCCGATCGCTCTGCTTCACGGCTGGGCCCTGAACTCCAGCGTATTCGAACCGTTGATGGATCGCATGAGCGGCCAATATTCGATTCGCGCCATTGATTTACCTGGGCATGGCGCAAGTCCCTGGCCGCCACGGTTCTACGATCTTGCCTCACTTGCGGCATTGGTCGGCGAGGCCTTGCCTCCGCGCACGATGCTCCTCGGTTGGTCTTTGGGAGCAATGGTCGCGCTTGAACTTGCCCGTACTCAAGCGGCCCGCGTGTCGGCGTTGGTCCTGGTCGGCGCAACGCCACGCTTTGTTGCCGCCGCACATTGGCCGTATGGCGTTGCTCCCGCCGTTCTCGAGCACTTCGCATATCAATTGCACGACAACTATCGTCAATTGCTCGCGGATTTCTTGGAATTGCAGGTTCGCGGCGCTGTGCACGCACAGATGACGCTTGCGGCCTTGAAGAGCAGCGTGTTGGAACGCGAGGCACCACATCCGGAAGCGCTCGACGCCGGTCTCGGTGTACTGCGCTCGGCAGATTTGACACCGGCGCTTGTTCAAATCCGTCAGCCTGTTCTGGTGGTGAGCGGCCAATACGATCGAGTGACGTCCCCGCAAGCAGCGCAGGCACTGGCATCAGCGCTCCCCAACGCGCACGCCGTGGTCATTCGTCGTGCTGCGCACGCGCCGTTTTTATCCCACCCGGACGAATTCCTGGCGCAAATTCTGCCGTTCCTCGAAACCAAGGTAGCGGCATGAGTCTGGGCGCAGGCAACAAACGCGGCGCCGGCGACGCGCCCGACGATTTTGCGCTCGCTGCGCTGTCAGTCCGAAGGTCTTTCGACCGCGCCGGTGCCGGCTATGACGCAGTTGCCGTATTGCAAGCCGATGTGCGCGAGAGCCTTTTGCAACGCCTTGATGCGACCGCCGTGGCGCCGCGAGTCATATTGGATGCCGGAGCGGGCACCGGTCATGCAAGCCACGCGTTGGAGCGTCGTTATCCGGTCAGTCAGGTGATT
This sequence comes from Steroidobacteraceae bacterium, assembly GCA_036502605.1. Classification (GTDB taxonomy): domain Bacteria; phylum Pseudomonadota; class Gammaproteobacteria; order Steroidobacterales; family Steroidobacteraceae; genus Bog-1198. Next base: position 92,946 of record DASXYI010000008.1, on the reverse strand, counting down.
GCCTTGGATTCGGCCTTCGGCATGCTGCGCGCAGCCGGATGCCAGCAGTCGTGGGTGGGATGTTTTCACCGGGTATGCGCGGACGCTGAGCACTTGCCTCTGACGGATGCCAGCGTCGACCTGATCTTCAGCAGTCTTATGCTGCAGTGGTGCGATCTCGATGCCGTGTTCGCGGAATTTCGCCGCGTACTCGCGCCCAACGGATGCTTACGTTTCACGAGTCTGGGACCTGACACGTTGCACGAGCTGCGTGCTGCTTGGGCCAGCGTGGACTCGCATAGCCACGTCAACCGCTTCATGCACATGCGCGACGTGAGCGCCGCCATGGTGCGCGCCGGCTTTGCGGCGCCGGTGCTCTACGTCGAGCGCTACACATTGGCCTACGCAGAAGTGCGCGGCCTCGCGGCAGATCTCAAAGCCATCGGCGCGCACAATGTCACCGCCGGCCGTCCTAAGGGTCTCACGGGACCGCGCAAGTTCGCGGCAATGAAGGCCGCTTATGAGACCTTTCGGCGCGAGGGCCGCCTGCCGGCAACGTATGAAGTCATCTTCGGACAGGCGTGATTGACATGGGCAATCGGACGGCGCCGGCCATTCGGCACGCCAACTGTTGAAGCGATGTCGGCGAATCGCCCCAAAATGGGCATTCGGTTCTCCATAACCGCCAGACCGCGCTGAAACACAGCCTGTAAAGAGCCAAGCGGGTCGGATCTGCTCTTGGGGGTGCGCACCGCACAATGGCGTCAGGTCGATCTTCAGGCGCAATCACAAGCGACGCCCACTTACGGGACGTTTAAAAAGCCGACGCGCGACGAACAACAAATAATTCGCTGTGACGGGTCCGCATTGCGGGCTGCCGATTGCCGACCTGGCACCGCGGCAGCCGCGCCGCGTCAAGCCGTGGCTCTACGGCACGCTGATCGGGGTCCTGGTCGTATGGGCTGCCTTAGCCACGCTCTGGATCACAGGGACGCTCCTCATCCCGCAACCACTCATCGGCATCATTGGGAACGGCAGCAGTCCGTTCCGCGCCGTCACCGCGGCCGACGAAATGGACGCCTGGACCCGCCTCACCGTCCAAAATGAGTTCCCGACCTTGGATGAAGCCAGCCGGCGCAAATGCAGCGATCCGCCGTTCCCGAACAGTTTCGTGGCGCTGGAATCCTGCGCGAAGTACCAACTGCATCTCGACTAGGAGAGTAACCGGATCCTGAGGCCCAATTGGCCGGGCCAACTGGCGCCTGTGCCACAGTACCAAAGAGCTTCGCAACCGGTCTCAATCATCATTATCTTCATGAAGGAACGGCGCGTGCTCAAGTACGTCTCGGGCGACATCGCGACCCTGTTGAAGTCCCACAACGCAGGCGCGCCGAAAATGGATTCCGACGAGCATGCGCGAAAACGCATTCTCGCGCGCGGCATCGAGCGCGCTGTTGAAGGAACGAGTCGGTGTAGCGTCCGGCCCGGCAGCAGCCGCACTCGTCGAGGTGTGTTGGAACGGCCGGTTCGCGCCGACCAACGCGTCGAGTACCTCGGCAGCGGCACCGCCGGCCGCTGAATGCGCCGAGGGGTAGTCGGGCACCGGCGGCGTGACGAACGCCGGCTCCCACAGGGGGTCTTTGAGGGTCAGCGGATTACCGTCAGTGTCCGCCGCTCTGATAGCCGTGAGTGGTCGCCAAAAGTTGTAGTGGAACTTCGATTCGAGCGAGGTCGCATATGCGTCCGAAATCGCGGCGTTCAGTGCAGCATAGAGCCGCGCGTGGTCCGACAATGACATACCCCCTGCAAGCTTGCGTGCAATCCGGTTCCAGGCGAACGAAGAATTCTCGTACCAAAAAAATGCAATCCCAGTTTGATCAGAGTCGCGCGCAGATCCGGCGGCCTTACCCAGCACCGCAATCTCGTTGACGTCCATAGCGTAATCAAGTCCTTGCAGCGATGAATACGGCCGTGGCGCGCGAAACTGCGCGGATGAACGGACACCAAAGGTTTTCAGCACGGGCCAACCGGCGCCTGCGACAATGTTTGTCGGCGGAGTAGGCTGGTAGTCGCCGGGGTTAGTGCCTGGCGTGTACGGCTCGTTGAGTGCGCCAAGCACATCTTCATTGGCGCGGCTCGCCAGCATGTCGGCAGCGGCGTCCTGGCCTATCGTGATACCTCGAATTTTCGCAGGGCCGCTCTGAATCGCGGCCAGTTCCGCCGCGTACAGACCGTCGAAAGGCGTATTCGGCCCTATGAACTTGCCAAACTCGACGTCAAGTACATCGTGGGCCGCCGCCGCGATGGCCGCGTCCACGTTGGTGAGCCGGGCATTGGCACGTCGCGTTGCAATTTTCAGGGCCTGGAGCATCGCGATGTGTGCCATCGCGTAGACGCGGGCTTCGACGAACGGCGGAAGGCCCGGTGGAGGCAGGCTAGCCGAAAAGTCGGTCATCGAGATATTCCAGCGTTCTATCTATCTGCGCTGGGGGTCGCGACTGCACGTGATGGTGCAACGAGTAACAAGCCAATCAGCGCGGTGCAAACGAAGGTGACTATTGGGACTGAAATGCATTGCAACTTCATTGTCATTCTCCAGCAGTTTTGTTCTAGTTCCGCAGCGCAACGCAGCATTGTTGCCCGAAGCCACATGCCACACATTAATAAAAAATGGGATTTGAATTCTTTCGAAATCGAGTCATTTCTTCTGCAATTCGAGCTAACATCAATCTAAGCGAGCCGCAAATGACATCAGCCGTTGACGTGTAAATTGGCACGCAGGGAGTACGCGATGGCAAAGACAGGGATTGTGGCGACAGTGAACGGGACCGTGCGCCGGCCGGTCGATGGCGCACCTCGTCTTTCCAGTGCGGATACCGCATGGGAGGGATTCATCCTGGAGCAGCACTACACTCCGCCGCTTAAGGAATTGCCCGGCAATATAAAGTTCTCCGGTCACATAATCGCGATGAGTCGGTGCCCAGAACTCGTACGGTTCTTCTATCGCGAACCGGCCCTCCCTCTGTTCATTGAACGCTCAACGATGACGCGGGTTTGCGAGGAATCAAACGGGGGCCGGCAAGCTGAATTGATTCCGCGCAATGATTTACAGGACAAGGTTCTCCAAACTCTGCTATCCACGTTGGTCGCGGATTTGATGGCGGGGCGCCCCACCGGCAGAATTTTTGGCGAGTCGCTCGCTACCGCGATCGCTGCGTACGTCGGGGGGAAATATTCGGTGTTCTCCACGCGATTGGCCGAATACCGCGATGGCCTGACGAAACAGCGACTGAACGACGTAATCGATTACATTCAGTCAAATCTGCACGGCAACCTCGGCGTTGCAGAAATCGCGAGAGTGGCATTCAAGAGTCCCTACTACTTCGGCAAGTTGTTCAAACGAAGTACGGGTCAGACTATTCACCAATATGTGCTGGAGCAGCGTGTCCTCAGGGCTCAGTCACTGCTATCTACGACTGATATCGGATTGACCGAAATCGCTTGCTCTGTAGGATTGTCCAACCAAAGTCACTTTACGACTGTGTTCAAAACAAAATTGGGAGTGACGCCACGGTGCTTTCGAATTCAGTCTAGGTCTCACCATTGACAGCTCGACCTAACATTTCAGCAGCGCAGCGACCGCCTTGCTGAATTAAGGCCTCGACGGGGCCGCAGGGGCGAAGAGCTGATGGCACAATCCGGCGCGCTCGCGCCGGTCACCAATCTCTCGGATCGCACTGTCCAACGCAACTCTTCTGCGTAGTGGGAGGCTGTAAGAACGTGGATATCACGAGCGCCCCGGAAGGGTCTCTCAGGCACTCGTCGACTGCCGGCGGATTCTGGCCCCAGCGCTTTCGGAAATTTGCTATTTTCTTGCTGGCCACCTCCGCATTACAGAGGCGGTTCCGAGGAGATAATTGCCATGTATATCCCGAAGCACTTCGCCATTGACGAGACAACCGCCTGCCACCGAGTGATCGTCGAGAACGGCTTCGGCGAGCTGGTGACACTGGATGACGCCGGGCTGCCCTTCGCCAGCCACTTACCATTCCTCATCGATCCCGCGCGGAGCGTGAGCGGCACGCTGATGGCCCATATGTCGCGCGCCAATCCGCAATGGCAGCAGTTCGCCAACGGCAAACCAGCGCTCGCCATGTTCCACGGGCCGCACGCCTATATCTCGCCCGCCTGGTACGCGACCCATCCGGCCGTGCCAACCTGGAACTACATCGCGGTGCATGCCTACGGCGTGCCGAAAATCGTCAACGCGCCGGCGGCGGTGGAGGACATCCTTCGGCGGCTGGTCGACGCCAACGAAGCGGCGAACGGCACCATTTGGCGCATGAACGGGCTCACCGAGCAGTATCTCGGCAGCATGGTGCGCGCCATTGTAGCGTTCGAGATTCCGATCGATCGGCTGGAAGGCAAAGCCAAGCTGAGTCAGAATCGCGACGCGGTCGACCAGGCGAGAGTCGCCGAGGCGCTTGCCGCCTCCGGCGATCCATCCGCCCAGGCGACGTCGAGAGCGATGCGAAGCTGAGCAGCATCGCGCAATGGCAGTCAACCGAGACGAGCTAGCCGAAGACCCCGTGTTGCATAGGCAACGGACGTAAGTCCGGGAGGCGAGCCTCGCGGGGACGCACAACGCAAACTTTTGAGCTCCCCATGTCGAAATGAGGCTGGCTCGTTCGTCTTTAGTGATGAGCCAACTATCTCGGAGGATGCCATGAAACTATTTGAGTTCGCCCCAACCCGATCGATCCGTGTGCGCTGGACCCTGCAGGAGCTGGGAGTTGATTTCGAAGCCGTAACCGTCGACCTGGCCGCGGGCGAACATCGGCAGCCGGCGTTCCTGAGGATCAATCCGGCCGGTAAGATCCCGGCACTGGTGGATGGGAACCTTGTGTTGACCGAATCCGTTGCGATTGTTCTGTACTTAGCGGACAAGTACCCGGAGAAGCGCCTGCTGCCGGCGGGCGTCGAGCAGCGCGCCCAGATCAATCGTTGGCTGCTGTTCACCGCGACCGAGCTGGAGCAGCCGCTGTGGCGCATCGCCCGCCACACGAGCCTCTACCCAGAAGCCAGGCGACTACCGGCTGATGTGGCGCTCGCACGCGAGGAGTTCACTGCGATGGCGGGCGTGCTGTTGGAGCACATGCAGGATCGCCCGTTCGTGGTTGGAGACAGCGTGACTGTCGGTGATTTCGTGCTCGCCTACACGCTCGACTGGGCCAACGAGGTGCATCTACTGGACGACTACCCGCAGCTGGGAGCCTACATGGAACGAATGTATGCCAGGCCGCACGCGCCACCCCGTATCGCCGAGGCCTTTGCCAGCATCCGCTCCCCAGCGAACTGACACTCGACCGAGATCGCCGCTGCTGTTGCTTCGAACAAACCGAGCCCGACTTTATTTCCTGGTGTGAGAGGGCTCGGGATCGACGAGGTCGCCCTTTCGTGGAAATTCCTCGCGGGGAATGTGTTGCGCATTTCCCGGCAACGGGGGTTCCCGAACATCATCGCCGGAGGGGCCGCTGGGGTCATCCGGATCGATCGGCGGGTTCGTATGCATTGGCGTCGCTCCTCAAATCGGAGTAGCCGATCGTAGAACGCCTCGGACACAAAACCAAGGTCGCAACGCCCGGCCCTCTCCGTGGGACTTGGCTGACGGCGCGCATGCCCGCTACAAACTGCGCACCCGCAGGGCAGCAATGCGCTCCTCGATGGGCGGGTGACTCATGAACAGCCGTCTCAACCCAGTGGGTGCGCCGCCATTGATGCCGAAAGCCGACATCTGCCGAGGCAGTCCCTCCGTTTCGTGCGCGCGCTGCAGGGCCTCGAGCGCACCAATCATAGGTAGGGCGCCGGCAAGCTGGGCGCCCCCTTCATCGGCGCGAAATTCGCGACGGCGCGAGAACCACATGACGATGAGGCTCGCGGCGATACCCAGCGCCATTTCCGCGGCTTAGCCGCCATGCGGCAGGCGGATCTCATCTTCGAACTGGGCGACCGGTTGTCCACCGTGGTTCGCGATGCGTCCAGTGCGCCCACCGTGCGTCTGACCGTCGGCATCTCCGATGCATTGCCCAAGCAGGCGGTGTGGAATCTACTCGAACCCGTGATGCAGGTGGCGAATCTGCGTTTGCGCTGCGACGTCGACGAATTCGAAGATCTGCTGGCCGATCTGGCGCTGCATCGATTGGATGTGGTTTTGGCCGATCGCATTGCACCGCCCAACCCCAACCTCAAGTTGTACAGCCACGCGCTGGGATCGTCACGCTTTGCTTGGTACGCGCCTCCCGCCTGGTATGCGGTGGCTCGGCGCAATTTTCCTGCTTCACTCGCTAAAATTCCCATTCTCCTGCCAACGAAGCATGCCGCCGTGCGTGACAGGCTGGATCACTGGCTGGAACGTCACTCGATCCGGCCACAGGTGGCGGGCGAATTCGAGGACAGCACCTTGCTGAAGATCTTCGGCGGCGGTGGCATGGGCGCCTTTCCGGCGGCCGAGTTCATGCACGACGACCTGACTCGCCGCTATGAGGTGAAAATGCTGGGAGACTGCGACGGCGGGCGCTCGGCAGAAGCGGCCTAACAGAACTCATCGATCGCTGCTGTCGGCACGCGCGGCGTTTCGCCGCCGGCTTACAATCGGGCGGCTATGAAGTATTGAACGATGTGGTCTTAAATCAGGTATTGGTATCGTTCGGCGATGACGATCAGACGCGTCGCACAATTGCAGGCATTCAGGACGAATGCACCTGCTGGTGCGGAGGCACGGTGTGGCAGGGGCGTACGGCCATGCGTATCAGTGTAAGTAACTGGGCCACGACGGATGACGATGTAGCTCGAAGCCTTCGCGCTATACTGAACGTTGCGAAGCAAATCACCGCGTAAGGCTGTATCGAACTTTCGCTGTTCTATTGTTCAGAGGGCATCACACTGACGCAGCGCTCATCTTGCGGGATCTGATCCAATGAGACGTGACACGTCGCCATACTTCTACGATTCATTCGCTCGACAACAGTGGGCGCGATTCGATGCGGGAAGCTACCGGCTCGCCCCGGCCGCGCTGACTTTGCTCAAGGGCGTCAATGAGCCAATGCCCATATCGGAGGTGGAGGAGGTCATTGGACCTCTTTGCCGACTCCTTGATATTCAAATGGAGGAGGCCAATGACGTTCGTCCTTTCGTGATTGCAGTGGCCGGTAGCGTAGCCGTTGGAAAGAGCACCTTCGCCAGGGTTCTCCGCGCCTTGCTCGCTCAGGTAGGCCGAACGGTAGAATTGGTCGCGACAGACGGTTTCTTGTGGCCAACCGCAATTCTTGAAAAACGAAACCTAATGCGTCGTAAGGGCTTTCCAGAAAGCTACGATCTCGAAAGCATGCTGGTGTTTCTGGCGGAGCTAAAAGAAGGTAAGTCGGAGCTCCGGGTGCCTGTCTACTCCCATGAGTTGTACGATATTGTCCCAGGACAGTTTCAAACCATAAACCAGCCCCAAGTCCTGATTCTCGAAGGGGTCAATGTCTTGCAGGGGTCGTCGCGGGCTAGCGCTGCCGTGGCCGCAGACTACTTTGACTTTAGCGTCTACCTCGATGCGGATGAAAATGATGTGGAGCAATGGTACGTCGAGCGGTTCTCGGTACTCCAGAGAACAGTATTCCAACGGCCCACCTCCTATTTTCATCACTTCAAAGATCTGCGGCCAGCGGAAGTCAGAAAGACGGGGCAGGGAATATGGCGGTCAATCAATCTGCCAAATCTCCTCCAGAACATTCAGCCCACGCGAGAGCGCGCGTCCGTGATACTGCGCAAAGGTCAATCGCACGCAGTGAAGGAAGTGCTGTGGCGACATTCAATCATGGCAGATATCCGCAGTGGTGATGTCGCATAGGGCCGGCCAAGAAGCTGACGAAAGCCGAGCCCCTCGTCGATGAGCGAATGCTGGCGTTATTGGAGTTACCTCAAGAAAGGGGCCAGGAGACGATCCGAAAATGTTCCAACATCGCTAAGGATTGCTTCGCCGACGAAACGAATCGTGTCGAGCGCACGCTGTCCGGCCTCCGCGTGTCCCGCTCCGCAGGCATCGGTCAATACCATGGGGATAAATCCGAGATCTGTGGCGTGACGCACGGTCGGCTCAATGCCGATCTCGAGTGCGATACCGACGATGGCGATACCCGTAATATTGGAATCGCGTAGGGCAAACGCCAAGGGAGTGCCTTCGAATGCAGACATCGCAAGTTTGTCGAGGACCAATTCGTCATCGCTGGGCTCGAGTTCTGGAATGATGGCGGATGCTGGAGAACCGCGTAGAAACCAGGGCCTGACGGCGGCGGGGTCCTCAACTCCTTGCCAATTCATTGCCGTACGGTACTGCGTGGCACCCATCCAGGCGCGCGGACAGGACAGGTGTCGCGTGAATACGACTCGCATTCCAGCGCTGCGCGCCGCCGTGAGCGCGCGAACGCACGCCGTAACGATGGTATCTGCGCTCTTGAGTTGTTGGCGAATACCGACCTGCATGTCGTAGATCAGCAGTGCCGAGCATGCTGGATCACAAAGATCGTCGAAACGCGTAGGGATTGAGACGCCGCTTGCTCGCTTCATGGCTGAAACACCTGTCCCTATCGCTTAGCCGTCCGATCGTATGGGGCGGCTACGTCCACGGTTTGGTCAAAAAGAAATTCCAGCGGTAGCGGCGCTTCACAGGCTATGAATTCCCATTCGATGAGGTTTGCCCTTGATAGTGGAAAATCTGCCGCATAGCGTTTTGCTTCCCCTGCGTCGGCGCACTCGAATACGATCACTACCCCACCAATGTCGGCGCGTGCATAATTTTCACGTACAATGCCGGCCTTCCAAAGTCGCCAGACGTTGGCTACTTCCTCCTTCAAATAGGGGCGTAAATGGTCGAGCGTGACGCCCGGTTTGAATTTGTCGAACGCGATTATTTTCATGTGCACCTACCCTCAACGTTTCCGGCAGAGTACGTAATGAGGAAGCGCGGTTCAACGAACCATTTGGTGTGTCGCCGAGGAGGACTGTTGTGAAACGATTTCCCAATTCAGTAGGTTGCCCAGTCGAACTGTCCCTGAACTTGTTAGGTGGCAAATGGAAAGTCGTCATTCTGGCCCGGTTGAAAGAGCAGCCCCTGGGTTACGCGGAGCTGCGGGAGCGGGTCCCTGATCTGTCGGACAAGGTTCTCACTGAACGCCTTGCGGATCTCCAGCGCCAGGGGTGGATTGAGCGCGGGCGCGATGATAATGGAACGGATCGGTCCCGATATCGATTGACGGAAAAGGGACAGACATTACGACCCGTGCTTCAACATCTTTACGAATGGGGAGCGGAACAGGCAGTAGCGATGAACGTGAGGATCCGCCCGAATGTGTCAACAGAGAACACCGTTGGGCCGACACGAGGTTCCCCTTGACGGCATCGAAGCCTTTCGTGAGGCCTCGGCCACGTCAGCCGCCGCGCCAGTGCCTCGGTCATCTGCTCGGAGCCGTGACCCTTCAAGCGATCTCGATGCCTTCGAATACGAACAAACTGTTGAGGCCAGCGCCACGGAGATTCCTTTGCCGATACAGAACAATTTCGACGGAACTGTCGGAAAAGAGGGCGGTGGCTCGTCTTGTTAGTATATCGCCGCGACTATTCGGGTCTTTTCGCACGCCAAGGAGACGTATGATGCCCATGATCACCCCGCGACCTCTGGTTCGAAGGGTCGAAGTCGCGCTTCGACTCGCCGTACCGAGCGAGTGCGGGACGCATCACGCGCCGGGCTACGCGCTCGGGAACGGGGACAAACAATGACTAATGCACGCCGGCACGACCCTGCTTACTGTGAAACTACCTAGAAGGATTGGCATATGCGAAAGCTCGGATTATCTTTAACGTTGGCTATCTCACTGGGCGCTGGAACGAGCGCATTTTCGCAATCCGCCGCACCAACGGTCGATCCCGCTTGGAAGGCGCCCGAAGTTATCAAATTCATCGGGGTCAAAAAAGGAGACAAAGTAGCCGATATCGTGGCGGGGCGCCTTACCGCATCACTTGCCCAGGCCGTCGGGCCGTCCGGAAAAGTTTACGCGGTTGAAACGGCCGAAGTCGTGAAGGCCCATCCCGAAGCTTTGGCGCACATGAAAGAGCTGGCGAGTCGGTCGCCCAATGTCATCGTCAGTGAGGAGCCGGTCGCGTCGGCATTGCCATCGGGACTCGATGCCGTGTTCATTCGACAGAATTATCACGATCTCTACGACAAGTTTATGGGACCAGCGGATGTACCGGCATTCAACAAGGCAGTCTTTGCCGCCCTGAAGCGAGGCGGTGTCTATGTCGTGTTGGATCACGCAGCGATAGCGGGCTCAGGGATCGGCGCAACCGATACACTGCACCGGATCGATCCGGCAAGAGTGAAGACGGATGTGCTGGCAGCAGGCTTTAAGCTGGATGCCGAGAGCTCAATTCTTGCAAACAAGGACGATGATCACACCAAAAATGTGTTCGACCCGTCTGTCCGCGGTCACACCGACCAGTTCCTGTTTCGCTTTAAGAAGCCGAATTGATGGGCCAATCGACGCTGCCTTGTAAGTCTGCCGAACAGGTCAGAGACGGGCCCATGCGCACACTTGAGCCGGCCACTCGACTTGGCTGCGAGAAAAATGCTCGATCAGATGATCTGCTGCATCAAAACTCGGGGCCCCGCCGCGAAGAGTCGTGAGCAGCCAATCTGCGGTTTGCTGCCACAGCGCGGCGTGGGGCGCACTGACCGACAGGTATCGGGCAGGTCGATCAGGCGGTGTTGTTGTGCCGCTCGACTGACGCGGCTGTCGCACAAAGGTTGAGTATTGCGACTATTGCTACGCCAGGTTGACGATGCGCTCGAGAGAGCCGGCCGCTTTCTCTCGCCAGCCTTGGCTAAGAATGTCGTAGGTCATGCCGTGCTCCGGTCCGAACCCACTTTGTTCGAGTTTGAGATGTGTACCACCTGATATCGTTGGCTCCAACGTCCAAATTACCATCGTGTCGATGGGGCCGCCCCGCCACGAATACACAAGTCGCGAGACAGGTTGGACTTCGATGATCTTGCAATGAACTATTCCGTCGAAACCAGGGGCTGGTGCAGTTTTGAACGTGAATTGATGGCCAACCTTGGGTTTGATGTCGTTCGGCATCAACCAACTTGCCAGTAGTTTCGGTTCGGTCAGCGCGCGCCACACTTTCGGCGGCGGCGCAGAAAGGTGATAGTCGACAACTATGGAGCGCCGGTCCGCGTCTCGTAGGTTTTGGCTCATTCTTTGGTCTCCTTTAAAGTTTCATCCAAGCGGCGCAGGGCTGCCTGCCAGAAGCGATTTTGTCGTTCAACCCAGTCGATGAGGGGCTCAAGGGCACGTGGATTGGCGCGGTAAAGCGTAGAGCGGCCGATTTGTCGGCCTTTCAGAAGGCCCGCCTTCGCTAAAACAGCGATGTGCTGTGAAACCGCGGACTGAGAGACGCGTGAGGCTGCCGTCAGGGTCGCGACGCTTTCCTCCCTCGCGATCAGACGCTCGAAAACCGCACGCCGTGTCGGGTCGGCGAGCGCTTTCAGGAGTCCTTCAAGTTCGGCCGAAGTCCTACGTAGTGATTGCATCAGCTCATCATAAGCGACGGCTTATCATTAGTAAATACTAATGCGTGGACCGATCGTTTGCAAGGGTGTGCGCCGGCCGCTCAGCCTGGTCGACGTGTGTGAGGAAACCGTGTTTGGCGGAGATGGCTGCAGGAATCGGCCCGCGGTACGAGCGGGTGCTGCGAGGAGGCGACCATGGGAATCCTGACGGTCAGGAGCCGTTCGTAAGTAAGCAGCGGCGGCGCGATCGCCCGGGACCCCACCACACTTCGGTGCCGGCACCTAGCCGGGCGTCGTCAATGAACACCGAAAACACTACGTAAGGTGCCACAACCAAGGATCGAATTATCGCAGAAGATGATGTCGGTGCATCCAATCATCCATCCATTTGCGCAGATCGGCGTCGACGACCGTCGCCCAAAGCGCTAACACGGTCACAAGAAAACCGACGATGATCGAGTTGGATCGCTCCACCGTGTCAGCCGCAAAGCCCGCCCAGGGTGAGATCATCAACCAAAAGCCAAGCGCGGCGCAGGCCAAGTCTTCCCAAGGACTGCGCGTGTCGACGAGGTAGCGGCTAACGGCAGTTATCAGGATGAGCACGACGCCAACCAGCCAGGTGTTCCACGCCGCATCTACGTGACTGACCGCGAAGTGCATAATCCCGGGGGACATCATCAACCACAATCCGAGAACCGTGATAAGCAAGTCGCGCAACCGTTTCATGTCCATAAGCCCTCCGTATTCAACTGATATGGCGCAATGCCCACATAGCTGACGAGTCGAATCGACAGTGAACGACGAATCACTTCTCCTACGACCCAATTATATGCTCCGGTGCCGCAGTAGTCGCGACCGGGAGATCGCATTGCGCCGCAGTAACGGGATGCTAGCGGCTACTACGCCTACCGAGTAGCGCTCGCCGCAGAATTGGCTGATCCTGGGGCAATGCACACATGCTGCGGAGCAAGAGTTCTACCTGCAGCAGGCGATACGCGAGAAATACGGAAACCGCGCAGCCCGGCGTCTATTTTTTCCCTGTGCGTCGGAAAACAAGGCGGCGATCGGGCTATTGCCCCTCCGGAAGAAACTTGAGCTTGCGCTCAATGGCCTTGAACCGCGGTTCTTCGCGCAACGGGTCAAGCATGGGTTCCGTCTTCAGCGCAATCAAACCCGGATCATGCGTCCGGTATGCCGTCTCGAGCCACTCCAGTGCCTTCGGGATATTGCCCCATTGAGCGTAAATCTCTGCATATTGAATGGCCTCCGCGTCACCTTGCGAAGTCATGATTGCCGCAAGTGCAGTATCCGCGTCGAATTGACGCTGAAGCTTGTAGTACACCACCGCGAGGCAGGTGTTACCTTCCCACTCGACCGGCGGCGTAGCGCAGGCGGCTCGTGCGAGCTCGTACTGCCCGAGCGCCCAGTACGCCAGACCCTGTCCCGGCCGAATCTCAGTTCCCAGCGAAACTTGCCGCTGCCGGTTTTGAGATCAAAGCCACGCAACGTGCTGTGGCGAGTGCTGCTAGGTGAAGATGAATAAATCTGGCAGGCCCATAGCGTGCTGGTAGGCGCGTCAGCCAGAACGTCGAGGAAGACAACGGCGCCCTCGGCGCTCGCAACTTGAAATCTTAAATGATGTGAATACACTATGCATATGCATCATCAAGCTCCTACGTTACCGTGCGCATGTACGACCATTCGGCAAGCCTCGCGGGCTCTCAGCCGCATTTACGACGAAGCCTTGGCGCCAGCGGGATTGACGGTGGCGCAATTGGGCGTGTTGCGCGCGATTGGCCGCGGGCCCAAAGGCGGTGAGCCTTTGAGCCGTCTTGCAGAAACGCTCGTCATGGATCGAACGTCTCTGTACCGTGCGCTTGGCCCAATGGCGCAATCCGGATGGCTTCTCATCAAAGATGCGCCGAAGGGTCGCGCAAAGGTAGTTCAGCTTTCCAAAGCCGGGATCAGCGCGACCACCCGTGCCGCCGAATATTGGGAAAGGGCGCAAAGCCGGGTAATAGGAGGGTTCGGTATTGACCGTTGGGCCACCTTGCAAAAGGCGATGACCGAGTTGACCGCGCTCGGTGTGAGGCTCGGCGGTTAGGACCCGCGGCTACGCGATATCTGCGGCGCGATATCTTGAAGGCTGGAGCGCAGATCGGCGCTGCTTCCGCCGTGCTGATGGCGAAGGCCCTCGCGGCGGCGAGATTGAGCGCGCAGGTCGGACAACCTATCGAGAACCTTGGAAATTTAAAGAGAGGATCGAACATGCCGTTAGCCAGAATAGATATCCGCAGGGACGCATCGGTTGAATTGGTCCGCCTCGTGAGCGAGGCGGTCTACAAGGCCATGATGGACGTCGCCAATGTCCCGGTGCATGACAAGTTCCAGGTCATCAACCGGCACGCGGCGGACGAGATCATTTACCCGGAAGAGGGATATCTCGGCCTGAACTACACCCGCGATCTCATCATCATCCAGGTCACCTGGCTCGCCGGGAGATCGACCGAGGTGAAGAAGAAATTCTTCCATCAGATCGCTGACGAGATCCATGCGAAGGGAGGCGTGCGAAAAGAAGACGTGTGGATCAACCTCGTCGATACGGGCCGTGAGGATTGGTCTTTCGGCGATGGCGAGATGCAGTACGGGCCCAAGTGACAGTGATGCTGCCGCCGGCCGCCCATCTTCGAAACGTATAATTGGGCGGAGGAAACTCAATGAAATACGCAACCTTTGAGCATGGCGGGCGTGAACGGGTCGGCTTGGTCGACACCGCCGCCGGCCGCATTCATCCCCTCGACGTCGACGGCATGATCGCCATCCTGGCTCGGCCCCGAGTACCAATGCCGGACCTGGACGGCGAGGGGCTCGATCTGGCCGAAGTTCGTTTGCTCGCGCCCATTCCTCGCCCGCATCGCAATATCTTCTGCGTCGGAAAGAACTATCGAGAACATGCTCGGGAATTCACCAAGAGCGGGTTCGACTCGTCAGCTCGTTCGGCAGGCGAGGCCATTCCCGATGTGCCGATCATCTTCACCAAAGTGCCGGAGACCGTCGGACAGGTCGCGCGCCCAGACTATGCTATAAGCAAACCAAGCGGTCGTCCGCGACCCGATAAAATTGCAGTGCGCCAGGGAGAGGTTATGCGTAAGTATCTGCACCTTTTCGCTATTTCCGCGATGGCTTTCGGCTTTCTTGCGCCCATTGACGGGACGCTTGCTGCAACGCAATCCTCTGTTCATCCACTAACAACGGCGCCACCACCAGTCGATGAGAGCTTCGGCAGCAATGCTCCCTTCGGCAATCTCTTGGTGGGGCAATCAGTGGTGGGGCAGTTCTTGTTCGGCACCCTGACAGTGCCGATCCAGGTCACCGGTGCATCACTGACGGGCCCTAACCCTGCGAGCTTTTCGATTGTCAAAAACACCTGCACGGGCGGCATCGTTCTACAAGGATCGACGAAGTGCGAAGTCGATGTGCAATTTACGCCTCACGCGGCGGCGTTTGTGGATGAGTCGATCGAACTCGCGACCACGTCCGGCCCCTTTGCTGAAGATATTGGCGCCTACGGTTTGGTGGCACCGCTCTTGATCAGTCCGACGACAGTCGACTTCGGCTTTCAGCCTATTGGCACCCAAGCCGTTCGCACGGTGACCCTCACGAATCCGAATCCGATCCCGGTTAGCTACGACTACACTTACTACGGGCTCGCGGCAACCAACTTTGCGATCGGAACCACAACCTGCGGCACGATAGCCGCCAACAGCTCGTGTACGTATCAGATTATTTTCTTGCCCTCGACCACCGGCCCCTCGGGTGGCTATTGGTCCGTTGTAAACGGCGAGGATGAAACAGGCTCTTTCTACCACTCGACCCAAGTTTTGTTATCCGGGGTCGGCATCAGCGACGGCGTAACCACTGCAGACCTCGGCAAGTCCTATAACATCGATGGTATCGGCTTCGATAGCGGTCATGTTCTTGGCGGTGGATTGGATGGACTGGGCAACGTCTACGCATCCGAGTTGCTGGCCAACCCGTTTTTCGCATCCGGCCAGACCTTCGTGCTGGGAAAAGGAGATGCGCTCGACGCGATCACCGGAATGCTCATTCCTGTGACTCCAGGCCACTATTACGGAATCTCGCTGCTTGGCACCGCGATCCGCGGCAATCAACAGGACCAGCCATTTGTCATCAATTACGCAGATGGTAGCAGCATCACCGAGAAGCAGAGCCTGAGCGATTGGCGCACACCGCAGAAGTATTCGGGTGAGTCCATAGCCGCCACCACGGCTTACCGGCTTTCGGCCGATGGTGTGCGCAGCACGAAAGGGCCGTACTATCTGTACGCGTATACCTTTCCAGTCGACCATTCGAAGCAGGTCGTCAGCGTCAAATTACCCGGATCGCACAGCGTTGCGGTGCTCGCAATGAATCTGCATTTGATCGGCGTGCCGGCTACCGCCGACCTTGCACCGCTCTACAATGTCCCGGCAATTAAGGAGCCTCAGCAGGTGCCGACGACCGACGGCGGAATCGACGGCCTCGACAACGCTGTCGACATCAATGAAATATTCGCTTCGGCGTCTTTCGAGGCCTCGCTCCGCTCGGTACCGGACTACAAGGCGAATGCCGTCGCGAATGTCACCGTGCCGCTGCCGGCCGGAACCTATTCGTCTTTGCGCTTGTTTGGCTCGGCCGTTCGCGGCAATTATGCCAACCGGACTCTGACCATCAACTACAAAGATGGAACCAGCGCCATGCTGCATCAGAGCTTCAGCGATTGGCACACGTCCCAAGGCTATTCGGGCGAGAGCATCGCGCTTGCGATGTCGCACCGGCTCACCGCAAGCGGCGGGGTGCAGGCGGGAACGTACAACATTTATCGGTACGATATCCCGGTCGATGCGGGAAAGCCGGTCGAGTCGCTCGTGTTGCCCAATACGCGGAATGTCGTCATCATGCAGGTGACATTGGAACCGTAAGCAGAGAAATGCGCCCTGCTGCGTCATTTGAACGGAAGGGCGACGACATGCCATGAGTCGGCACCGAACCTGAATGCCGGTTGGCGACAAGGGCGAGTAACAGTGTAGCGAGCGCCTGAAGTCAAGATTTGCGGTTGACGAATTCCCAGACTTTGGAGATCACGACCGATCCTTCGCCGACTGAGGAGGCGACGGAGCCCGCGCGCACGTCACCCACTGCGAAGATTCCGGGCAGCGAGGCGGCGAAGCAAAAGGATTGTCAGGTTCAATCAGGACGGACCGAGCCGCGTCTTGGCGCTCTGAAGGGAGACATTTCAATGGCCATGAAACTCGGCTATCAGAGGTCCTTAACAAGCCTCAAAGAATCGTAGATAGCAGCATGCGTGTTGCGCGCAGAGACCGCGTCGCCCACTCGGTACAACTGGAAACTGCCATGCGGATTTGTGGATACCGTCTGAGGGCGACCCGTAACGAGCTGCTGATGATCGACTGCACCAAAATTCCTCGACAGCGGCCGCAGCGCGAAGTACAGATCATCCATCGGTATCGTGCCGCAGTTCACGACTACTTGATCGACCACGCGTTCCATTTGAGTTGCACAATAGTCGCTACCGATAGCCGCCAAGAGTCGATCGTTCTCCCGCCGAACCGCCTCTACCCGGTAGGTCACCGTAAAAGTGACGTTGTGCCTTTGCAGGCTGCGCATGTAAGGAACCAAATTCATGGCCATGACCTCCGGAGCAAAGGTGCGATCCGGCGTCATGATTTCCAATTGCGAACCGGTGGCCGCAATGAACTCCGCAGCCTGAAGTGCTGCGTGATCACCAGCATCGTCAAATAGCAGCACGATTGGCGCGGGTTTTACGTGGCCCGATATGATGTCCCAGGACGATACGACATGTTCGTTGCCGGACTTGAGTAAATCGGTTCGGGCACAGCCGCCGGTAGCGACAATTACGACATCCGGGTCTTCAGCAACCACTTCATCCGCCCCGACCAAAACATCAAATTGAAACTTCACTCCCAACGAAATGCATTGGGTCATGCGCCAATCGACGATACTGATCATCTCGCGGCGGCGAGAACTCTGTGCCGTGAGGCGGACCTGGCCGCCGGGCTTACTGGCGGCCTCGAAGACCATTACCTCATGACCGCGTTCGGCGGCGACGCGTGCTGCTTCCAATCCCGCCGGACCGGCGCCGACGATGACGAACCTGCGCTTCACCGGGGCCGCGGGAATCTCGTGCGGCATGTGAAGTTCGCGTCCACTAGCCGCATTGTGAATACAGTGGGCCTCGCCGCCTTGGTAAATCCGATCCAAGCAGTAATTTGCGCCGACGCACGGGCGGATTTCGTGCTCGCGGCCGCTCATGATCTTTCGCACGATGTGAGGATCGGTAATATGCGCCCGAGTCATGCCGACCATGTCGACCTTCCCGGTGGCGATCGCGTGCCTTGCCGTGGCGACATCGGGAATCTTGGCCGCGTGGAACGTGGGGAGGTGCGTCGCGGCGCGAACCTCTCCGGCGAAATCAAGATGCGGGGAATTTGCCATTCCCTGGATGGGAATGACGTCCGTCAAGCCTGCGTCCGTTTCAATGTGGCCTCGAACCACATTGAGGAAGTCGACCAAGCCGCTGTCCTTCAGCCTACGCGAAATATCGAGGCCCTCCGCCTTCGTTAGACCGCCCGCGAGCATTTCGTCGCCGGTGTATCGGATGCCAACGATGAATTGCGGGCCCACGCGTTGGCGAATTGCCCTGAGGACATCAAAGGTGAATCGCAATCGATTGTCGATTGAGCCGCCGTAGGGTTCCGGCAGTGTATTGGTCAAGGGCGACCAGAACTGGTCGATCAAATGGCCATAAGCCTCGAGTTCGAGGCCATCTAAATTGGCCGCACGTACCCTTTCGGCAGCGGCTGCATAGTCGCTGATTATTCGCTCAATGTCCCATTCTTCCAATTTCTTAGGAAATGCGCGATGAGCCGGCTCTCGGTTATGTGAGGGAGAGACCGTGGGCAGCCAGTCACCCTTGTCCCATCGGGTACGCCTGCCCAAATGGGTGATCTGAATCATGACGGCGGCCCCTTGTTCGTGGCAGGAGTCAGCCAGGTCCCGCAGCCAAGGAACCACTTCGTCTTTATAAAGAAGCAGGTTGTTAAAGACGGGTGGACTATCGCGTGCGACCGACGCCGAGCCGGCCGTCATGGTTAACGCGACGCCCCCTTTCGCACGTTCCAGGTGATACGCACGATAGCGCTCCTTGGGCAGACCATCTTCGGCGTAAGCCGGCTCATGCGATGTGGTGATGATCCGGTTGCGAAGAGTCAGGTGTTTAAGCTGAAATGGCTGAAGTAGCGGATCATTGCGCATCGCACCAACACTCCCCGGTTTTCTTGCCTTTCTTCTATGTTACTAAACTATGTACATAGTTGTCGAGTCTAATGACGTAGGTGTACGCCAATTACGCGAAGATGTTTGTCGGCCGCGCTAATTGCAACTCCTTCCGCCGGTCGAGAGACTCACACCAGGCCGGTCGTACCCAAGGCCTTGATGATCGGTCGTCGTGCCGCCGTTTGCGACGGCCGAATGCCGTCGATTGGCATGGCATCCTGGCGCAACCTATGGCGTGTAAAATGGAGCTAAAAGATGGTTCGCGAAGCATCACGTCCCACGACGCAGGTACAGGACGGATCATCGGGGACCCTGAGTCGTTGGAATTGGTGATAGTTACATAAGGAAAAAGGCGTGGCGCGAACAAAGATAAACAAAACGCGGGAGCGGGGATCCGCTGAGAAATGGCTTAAGGGCGCATACGACAATCTGGTCCAAGGGGGTATTGACGCGGTTCGGATCACGCCCCTTGCAGAAAAGCTAAAGCTATCTCGAACCAGTTTTTACTGGTTCTTCGAGGACCGAGAAACACTTCTTACCGCTCTGATCGATTTGTGGCGAGCAAAGAACACGGGCAACCTCATCAAACAGGCAGACTGCTACGCGGAGAGCATTTCGGAGGCGATTCTCAACGTGTTCGATTGTTGGCTGAATCCAGAACTATTCGATTCACGCTTCGAGCTATCGGTTCGTGGCTGGGCACAACAATCAACGAAGGTATCCCGGGAAATAGGGACGGCGGACGAAGCCAGGCTTGCGGCTCTGCGTCGCATGTTCTCCCGGTTCGGATATGCTCCGCTTCCCGCCGATGTCCGGGCGCGAACCCTATACCTGACCCAGATTGGCTATATCTCCTTGAAAGCCAAGGAGGACGTCGTAACACGAATGAGCCGAATTGGTGACTACGTTGCGGTCTTCGCCGGCGTCGCGCCGCAATCGCGTGAGTTGAACCGGTTCTTTTCGCGACACGGGTATACCAACCCGGATCTCGTCCTCGAGGAACTCTGAGACTCATTTGGGTCGGGGAACCAGCGGACTGCGGTTTTTTGCGCGGACCGGCCAAGCCAGGACCCGGCGAAAGCCACCCACGCGGATGCGAATTACGGTCCTGCGCACTATATGTACGTCTACGACGATGTACTAGACTAGCATGTACATATCTCATGCGGTAAATTTCGCAACGTAGATAAACCCATCATCGAATGCCGCCACGGGCAGGAGAATTGTCATGGCTGTCAGAGTTCCATCACTCGACGAAATTAGCGACATTGCGGCGGCCTTTTCGATCACGTTGTCGGATGCCGACACCGCATCTTATTCGGCCCTGATGAAAGCGCTTCTCCCCTCTTATGAGCGCCTCGACGTTCTAACTGAACCCAAGCCCCTGGTTAAATACCCCCGAACTTCAGGATCTCGACCTGAACCTCGCGACAATCCTTTGAACGCTTGGTATTGGCGAGCCCAAGTCACGGGCGCCAAAGAGGGACCGCTTGCCAGTCGTACCGTCGTCTTGAAGGACACGACGTGCCTGGCCGGCGTCCCGATGATGAACGGCACAGGGGTGCTTGAGGGCTATGTGCCGGAATTCGATGCGACTGTTGCCGAACGTATCCTCGATGCGGGCGGCACAATCGTGGGCAAGGCGGCCTGTGAAAATCTATGCTTCTCCGGTGGCAGTCATACCAATCACATTGCACCCGTTCACAATCCACACAAGCACGGCTACTCCTCGGGTGGTTCATCGAGCGGGAGTGCGGCGCTAGTGGCTTCCGGCACGGTCGATTTGGCGCTCGGTGGAGACCAGGGAGGCTCGATTCGAATTCCTTCTTCTTGGTGCGGCACCTATGGACTGAAGCCAACTTACGGTCTCGTTCCTTGCACTGGCATGTTCCCCATCGAGCAAACCCTGGACCATGCCGGCCCGATTTGCGCATCCACCGCAGATGTAGCGCTGCTGCTGTCGGTGATTGCCGGACGGGATCCGCTCGATCCGCGGCAGTTTGAATGCGAGGTGAACGACTACCGTGCGGCGATCGGACAGGGGGCCAAGGGGCTGAAGGTTGCCGTCGTCAAAGAGGGGTTCGGCCGCCCGGAGAGCGAGCCGGCGGTGGATGCAAAAGTTCGAGATGCAGCCAAGCGGCTTCGTCAAATGGGCCTGGTGGTCGACGAGGTGTCGATCCCCATGCATGCGGACGGCGTCGCGATCTGGACCGCGATTGCGGCGGAAGGTGCTGCGGATCTCATGGTCAAGGGCAATGGCGGCGGCACGAACTGGCAAGGCTTTTATCCCACCAGCCTGATCGATGCGTACGCGCGCGGCTGGCGCTCCCGTCCAAATGATTTGCCCGACACGGCAAAGCTGGTACTGTTTACCGGCGAGTACATGCAGCGCTTTTATCATGGGCATTATTACTCCAAGGCACAGAATCTGCGTCGAGTGTTGCGAGCGGCCTACGACGCGGTGCTCGCAAACTACGATTTGCTGTTAATGCCGACGACGCCGATGAAAGCCCAGCGGATTCCGCAATCCGGTTGTCCACGCGAGGAATACATGGCGCGAGCGCTCGAAATGATCAATAACACTTGCCCTTTCGACGCCTCGGGGCATCCGGCAATGAGCATTCCGTGCGGCATGATCGACGGCCTGCCGATCGGGATGATGATCATAGGACGAAAATTCGACGAGTCGACCGTTTTGCGCGTGTCCGACGCCTTCGAGACCGCCTACGATTGGAAACAGCTTTGACCTCGGAGATATCCATGAATGATCGATCGGATGCACTTGGCCAGAAACACACGATTCACCGCAACCACCAGCACTTGAGTTGGGATAATTCGCGGCCCAGCGCGATTACGATCGCTCCCGGCGATACGGTCGAATTCAAAGACATCGACGGAGCCGGAGGGCAGCTAAGCCCGAAGTCGACTGCGGAGGCCATTCGCACGCTTGATTTCAGCATCATTAACCCGATCGCGGGTCCCGTATATGTGGATGGGGCATCCCCCGGTGATGCCCTAAAGGTGACCCTTCTCTCGTTCGACCCATCGGGCTGGGCATGGACCGCCATCGTTCCGGGATTTGGGCTGCTTGCGGATGAATTTAAAGAGCCTGCGCTCAACATCTGGTCCTATGACAGGAATTTCGCATCACCGGCCGTCTATGGTCCCGGCGCGCGCGTGCCGCTGAAGCCGTTCTGTGGAACCATTGGTGTGGCACCGGCGGCACCCGGCGCTCACAGCACCATTCCGCCGCACCAGGCCGGCGGCAATATGGACATTCGCGACCTCACGATCGGCGTCGATCTTTACCTGCCGGTACAAGTCAAAGGCGCGCTTTTTTCCATCGGCGATTGTCACGCAGCTCAGGGCGACGGCGAAGTGTGCGGCACCGCTATCGAATCAATGATGAGCGTGACTGCGAAATTCGATCTGGTGAAGGGCGCGAACCTTCACTTTCCGCGATTCGTCACCCACGGGCCGGTGTCACGCCACCTGGATTCGAAGGGCTATGAAGTAACGACGGGCATTGGACCGGACCTGATGGAGGCCACCCGGAATGCTGTACGCGGAATGATCGACTTGCTGGGAAAACAACACGCAATGAGTGCCGAGAATGCCTATATGCTGTGCAGCGTCTGCGCGGACATGCGTATCAGCGAAGTCGTCGATCAACCGAACTGGGTCGTTTCCTGCTATCTGCCGCGAATCGTGTTCGACTAGCGTTTACTCGAGCGGTAAGCTCAAGGCTGCTGAATCGCGGCTTTCTCTCGTGTAAATGACACAGTACAGAATGCCGGGGATCACCAATCCCGGGAGCCAGGCCAAGTCGGCGCCGATGAGCCGTGCAATCGGGCCAACATAGAATGAAAGACTGGCGAACGGTATTTGAACCAGTACGCTGAGAACGTACACACCGATGCACTTCCACTGGTAGCGTCCATAGATGCCGTCGAGCGCGAACATTTGATCGATGGAGTACCGGCCCTTGCGGACGAGGTAGTAATCGGCAAGATTGATTGCGCTCCAAGGAACCAATACGTACACCAATACCGAGAGAAGATCCGCGAAATAAACATTGAAATTGTCCTTGGTGATTGCCGCGATTGCCGTTGCAATTGCCATGATCGAGGCCATCAACAGAAATTTCGTCGAGATGGTGACGCGCTGCATCGATCGGACGCCTGTGAAGATGGTGACCGTCGACATGTAGGCACTATACAAATTCATCACGTTGACTTCGAGAAGGCCGACGACGATCAGTAGCCCGACGACGTACCGTCCGCTCCCAAATAGCTCGGTCAATCCACCGCCGGGATTTCCCGCAAGCTGAGGAAGCGCCGAGGCCATGTACGCGCCGAGTCCCATGACGAGCGTTGCACTGAGGAAATTACCCAATCCGGTATACCAAAACGTTGCTTTGGTCGACACAGTCGCCGGAAGATAACGCGAGTAGTCAGCTACATACGGGGCTGAGCTTAAGTTCCAGGCGGTCGCCTGCGTCACGGTCGATATGAAAACCGCCAGCGTGAACCCGCCGAGCGGCGCGGCTGTGCTGGGCAGTGCGTGGCCCCGAACGAACAGCAACGCCGCTACCGTCAGCAAGAACGCACCCGATATGGCGGTCAGCGCCGCGCCCAATTTATGGATCAGCTCATACCCCACGAATGCAATGAGGAGGGTAATCAAGCCAAATACCATAAGAGCGGAATAATTGCCCAACGGCAGTATCGCATTGAGCGTTTCGCGGACGATGACGCCGTTCGCTGCCGTGTAGAGGGTCGCCTCGGCAACGACCGCGAACAACGGCAAGGCGGCACCGAGCACGCCAAACTGCGCGCGGCTCTGGATCATTTGCGGAATGCCCAAATGGGGACCCTGGGCGGAGTGCGCAGCCATGAACACCGTACCGATCGCGTTCCCCAAGACGAGCGCGATCAATGTCCAAGGAAGCGCTAAACCCGCAATGACGCCCAGCGTTCCTGTGGTCAGACATAGGAGCGACAAGTTGATGCTGAACCAAATCGTGAACAGCCGGCGCGGCGTTCCGTAGCGCTCGGAGATCGGAACGAATTCGATGCCGTGACGTTCTACCGATAGCGTTTCGGCCCCGTTCGCCATGCGCCTAGTGGAATCCTCGGGGGATTTTATCACTCCAAGTGCGATCGAAGACGATCCGCCCGTTCTCGCGGACCTCGAGGCTCGATTCGAGAACAAAATCTCTTCGGTCGGCGGTGAGTCTGGATCGTGCCTTAACGTCGATGAGCGATCCTGCGCGGCCGGTACGCGAGTTCGATGTCACTTCGGTCACGGCAGATAGAGGATCTGCACTCGTGATGCTCAGTCGTTCCACCACGTTGAGTCCCGCCTCGATATCATTGTCTTCGATTCGAAAGTACCCCGATCCACGCTCCGCTGCGACTTCGGTACGTCCGCTCACGATATCGTGAGTGATCGTATTGATGCACGGGGGCGGATCGAGCTGCACGCAATTCATCGCAGCGGCGGATTCGGCGGGCGGCAGAGGCGGGTAACCGCGCCCCTCGGCATCCGGGGGCCTGATCGGCAACCGCAACGCGCTGCTGCCCGGATGGACCGACAGTGTCACGGGTTCCGGCGACGGCCATACCATGGGCCAGTAACTGGTCGACATACTCACCCTAATTCGATGCCCCGGTGCGAACGAGTACGCTGCATCGTTGAGCTGCACTCGCACCGAGTAGCGCGCTCCCGGCTCCAATGCTTCGGGATGCTCGGAGCCGTGACGGTGCGTCAAATTCAGAATGCCGAAGCTCACCCGCGTGGCTGACCCGTCCGGCTTGACATCGTTGAGCCGCACGGCCACAAAGGCCGCGGGTCGATCCAAGGACAAATCGAGATCGACCACCGGAGCGCCCAGTATTTCCACTCGCTCGGTGAGCGGAGGGGAGTCGAAGGTGAGGGAGCAGGCGTCATCGAGCCGTTGATCTCCCGGAAATTCCGGACCGATGCCGCCCGTGCCGTAGGGACACCATTCCCCGGCCGCCGTTCCCACCGTTTGCGGCGATAGATGCGTGAGCGACCGCCCGGGTCGACTCACCGCCTCCAAGCCGCCGGCGTTGAGGAACAGGGTCGTCGATTGGATTCGAGGGCTGGGCCATTGGGATTCGGCGATCCAGCGGCCGGGACATTGCTCGTACCAAGGTGCAGCCGGAATATCCTCACCCATGAACACGCGCAGCTTGGGCGCGTCCATGATTCCCGTGGGCATATCTTTCAGCCAATGATCCCACCACCTCAGCGCTTCCTGCAGGAAGCCATAGGCGGGTCCGGGTGCACGGCCATCAAATCCGAACTGATGAGCGTGCGCACCGATGATGCCGATTGCCGGAACCCGCAGATTCGCCAGCATGCGAGGGACGGTGTTGGAATAGCCATCGAGCCACCCGCCGACGGCGAACACAGGACATTGGATCGCGCCGTAGTCCTCGTTGATCGAGCCGTGTTTCCAATACGCGTCGCGGGTGGGGTGCATCATCCATCGAGCCGCGGGGGGCTCAATGGCCTCCAGCCGCTCCTGCCAATTCTCCCGCCAGGCCTCGCCCATGATCCGGGGGTCGCCCGGAAGCGGAAGCCTCGAGAGAAACGTCGTACCCCAGTCGAGATTGTCGTTCAAGAGGCAGCCGCCCATGTAGTGCATGTCGTCGGCGTAACGGTCGTCGGTCGAACAAACGGTGATGATGGCACGCAGCGCCGGCGGACGGCGCGCCGCGACCTGCAGCGAGTTGAAGCCGCTCCAGGAAATGCCGAGCATCCCGACACGGCCGGTGCACCATGTTTGCTGCGCGAGCCAAGCAATGATTTCGAGGGCGTCATCCTGTTCCTGCCGCTCGTATTCGTCGCGCATCACGCCGAATGAGTCGCCGGATCCGCGTATATCCACCCGAATGCTGGCGTAGCCGTGCCCGGCAAAGTAAGGATGATAGGTCTCATCCGAGCCCCGCATGAGATCGCCCTTTCGATAAGGGAGCAATTCGAGCAGTGCTGGAACCGGGCACTGGTACGCGTCTGTTGGCAACCATAACCGGGCCGCCAGGCGCTGCCCGTCGCTCATGGGAATCCACAGATCGGACTCAAGGACCTCAACCTGGTGAGGATAGTCGGTGACGATTCGTACCACGATCAATGCTCCCCGAAGATACGGAATCTCACGCGAAGTCGCCGCCGAAGGACCAGCCGTTGACCGGCTCCGCGCGCTTCAGCAGCTCTGCGAGCGGGTCGAGTTGGCGCTCGTAGTGCCGCCACTTGCCGACAGAGGAGGAATATAATCCCCGGCGGACCTGGACGGCGCTCGCGGTCGTGACGGCGCCGGTCCGCTCTTGAAAAGCAAGACACGCATCTTCCCACTGCAATCCACAATGAGCGATGATGCACCTGCTCACTGCCTCTTGGTGTTTGACCAGATCTTCGTACTGCACGATGAGAAGCCTGGGTCCGAGCACCGAGCGCCAATGCCGCAGCAGGCGGTGCCAAGCCCCGTAGTAGTGACCGAGGTCATTCAGATCATAAGAAAAGGGATACGCATTGGTGAATAACGTCTTGTACATGGCGTAGCAAGCGTCCATGGGATCGCGTGCCAGCGCGATGATGCGCGCGCAGGGCAGGGCGCGGCCAATGAGTCCGGCGTACAAATAATTCAGCGGCTGCTTGTCGACGAATCGTGGCTTACCGTCGCGATGCTCACGCAGCGCGTGCAAATAACTTTGTCCCAGCGCGGTCACATCCAGCTTCCACGCGCGCTCCACGAATTCCAGTTTTGCGACCGTTCGATTCGCTTGCCGGTGGACAGCCGCCATGGCCGCGGCCGGAAAGGCTTGTAGCTCGCCGGCAGCCTGCACCAGGCTGTGGCTCGCCAAGATTTGCTGCACCAGCGTCGTGCCGCTGCGAGGCAGGCCCATGACGAATATGGGGTCGTGCGCCCCAGCGCCGACATGGCCATCGACGGGTTGCCGGCCATGCACTTGCATGAGCCGATCCATGGTCGCCACGTCGTCTTTGACGTCATAGACCATAGAACGTCGCTGCAAATCGCAGCCGCGCTTGAGATACGAAAACGATTCCTCGATCCGAGCGACGTCCTCCAGCTCCTTGGCAAGGGCGAAACACAGCATGATCTCTTCACGCGCCTGACGGGATCCGCGACGCACCAGCCGGGTCATTTCATCGATATGATTGGAGTCCACCGTCTGAGTGCGCAGATCGGCGCGCGTGTAATGCGCTTGCACATCATCCGGGGTCGCCGCAATCACTCGATCCAGGTTCGCTTCGGCTCCCGGCAGATCCCCCAGCATGCGTTGCACGGTCGCGAGATTGTACCGATAGCCGCTGTTCTCGGGAGCAAGCTCGACGGCACGCTCGTAATGCGGCAGAGCTCGCCTGGGATCTTCACAGTAGGTGAGCAGCGTACCCAGCGCGTCATACCGGTCGGCGCGGCCCAATGGGGCAGAGGCGAGGCGCAGCGCAACCTCGCGGGCATCGCCACGGCGGCCGTACGCCACGAGACATTGCCCATATAACAGCAGCGAATCGGCATCATCCGGCGCTGCAGACAAGGCGCGCTGAATGCTGTCGAGCGCCTCGCGCCAGCGCCCGGCACGCGAATGCGTGCTGCACAGCTGTCGCCAAGCGCTGGAATCAGTGCCTGCGGGAGCGGTCACCGGAGAATCTCCGCGCCTCGCCGTCGGATGCGTGGCTTCAACAGTGACTTCCATGTTGCCGCCGCCTAGAACTTGTACCGAATTCCCACTCCGTAGGTACGCGGTCTGATGACGATGCGGGCTCGTGAGTAATTAGGGACGGATTGGTCATTGTTGCCACCGGAGTAGCCCGGATCATTGGTCAAATTCTCTACGAACACGTTGTAGCTAAAATGCGCGCCTGTGTCGACGGTGGCACGCGCGTTGCCCACGAAGCTCCAGGGAATTTGCCAATTGTACGGACTGGTTGACTGAATATTGCCCGTTTCCGAACTGCGGTACGCACCGTCCAGGTGCAAGGTCAATTCATTCTGGCCGAAACCGATCATCGAGAGCGGCAGGGTGTGTTCGATTCCGAACGTGAACGTGCTTTGCGGCACGCCGGGCAGCTTCGATCCCGCCAAAATGGGTCCACCAAACAGTGGAACGGTGGTGCCCGTACCCCCTAAGGCTGTTACCAGCGAATACGATGGATAGTCATTCAAGGAGACGGTCTTCGTCACTTTCGCATCAGTGTACGCATAACCGATGGTCGCCGACGTATTACGCGTGAACAAGAATTGAACATCAAACTCGGCGCCTTGCGAACGGGCGGAGCTGCCGTTGTACGTGGCGGACAACCCGCTGAGATCGACGGCGTTGAACTGGAATTGGCTCAGGTTGATTCGATAGATATCGGCGCTATAGACGATCTTCCGATCGAACAGTGAGCCCTTGACGCCGACTTCGTAGTTCTTCGCGAGATCGGGGGAGTACGTTGCGTAAGCGGGGAGTGACGCGAATGCGCCTTTTTCGGGCAGTGCATTGGCGCCGCCCCGCCGGAAGCCCTCCGAATAGGTCGCATAGACCTTCAAATGCGAATCAAAGTCGTATGAGGTGTTCCACTTCCACACGTGACGAGAAAAGGACGTCGAATTGGCGATGATATTCTCGCCGACCGGACTGACGCCGTCGCCCGCGCACGTTGCACCACAAATGAAAAACTGCGAATTGGAGTTCACTGAAAAGGTCTGGTCGAAGAATCGAACACCACCGGTAATTTGCCAAGCGGGAGTGACATGAGCGGTGAGTTCGCCGAAGAGCGCACGGTCCTGAAACAAGCTCGAACGCTCGTAGTTCCAGACATGGTCGCCGAAAAGCGAGGGATTGGGCTGTCCGATCGATGTGTTGTACGCGGCGATTCCGGGCATCAGCTGATTCCAGCCGTTGTCGGCGGCTTCCCGTTGATAGTACGCACCCACGACATAGTCCAAGCGATTGGTTCCTGCCGAGGCAAGCCGTAGCTCCTGAATAAAAGAGTGCTCCTTGGCCGGAACATACGCGACAGTGATGATGCGTGGATAGAAATTATAGGGCGGATACAAGTTGTAATTGACCACCGCCGGATTGTCGATTTGCGGAGTCCAATCCGTGATTCCGGCGCTGTTGATCTGAAAGTACGACGTTGCCGAGGTAAACGTCGCGAGACCCATGTCGATCGATGCGACGGCACTGACTAGGTTGGTCGTGCTCTGTTCCGGAGTCAGGATAAACTGAGTCGACGTGTAGGTTCCGCCCGGATTCATGTTGAATGTCGAATTCGGCCAGTGCGGCGGGTTGGTGGCGCTCGGAGCGAGAGCCACTGGCGTTGTCAGATCCAACGGCCCGCCCGGATAACCGGGATTCGATAGTTGTGCATTGGCGGAGTCGATGTGCTGGTGCAAGTAATCCAATTGCAGATCAACCGCTTGGGTCGGCTGCCATCGCAGCGCGGTGCGGGCAAACCATTGATCAGTCGTATTCGTATTCCTTTGCTCAGGGCCGATCACGGGACCGCTCGTCAAGTCTCCGGGAATCCTCGGTATCGGCACGGCGGCCAATCCCGATCCTTGTCGCACCACGAGATCATCGTTGTTGATGAATCCCCCATCATGTTCCCGTCCAGCGACGACACGCACTGCAAGGTTGTCGGCGATTGGAAGATTGACGATCCCTTTGAGGTCCCTGTTCAAGTTGTTGAAGCTGAGGGCATTTTCAATGCCGCTGGCGGTGACCTCCACTTCGCCGGAAAACTTGTCGAATTCAGGCCGGTTCGGGATGAAGCGTATGGTGCCTGCCTGCGCACCGGAACCATACAGGGTACCCTGCGGACCGCGGAGCACCTCGACGCGGTTGACATCGTATAACGGGATGGGAAAGAAAACCGGTGTCTCGCCGAAATACGTCGACACGGAGTTGACGGTTTGGCCCGGCTGTTCCGCAGCAAGTTGCCCGCCCCCGGGACTGTCGGTGCGCAGCCCACGAAGCGTAAGGTTGTTGGTCAATCCGCGTGCGCTAGGCCCTTCATCCACCGTCACGAGACCTGATACGACACGCGTGAGATCGTTCATGGTGGTCGCACCCACCTGCTTGAGCGAGGCGGCATCCACCGCGGAGATGTTGTACGGAATGTCCTGAATCGATTGGGTTCGCCGTTGGGCGGTAACCACAATCTCTTCAATGCCTTGAGCTGCCGTATCCTCGGCTGGGGCCGCACTCGAAGCTGCGGTTTGCGCATGTGCGCCGAGCGCCCCTAACAGCAATCCGCCGGCTGAGCCGAGTATCTGCACACTGCGCCGATGCCGCAGGATCGCGCCGATCGATGCCCGCAGCATGCCGGTGCCCGATGTGCCAGATAGACGGTTCGGCATATTGCTCATAGACATCCCTTTATTTGACTATGAATAATACTATAAGACATGTACGGCATAGTCTAGTATATCTTCGTAGGTGTACAGAACGTGGTCACACGCGTCGTGTCGTTTCATTGTCTCGAGGAAATTTATGTCTGCGAATGCGCATCAAGTTGCACCGCTGGGCCTCGACATCGAGTCGCGATTGAGCTGTATAGACCAGCCCAAGATGCGGCGGGACCGCCTCACGAAACTTCGGGCCGAACTAGCGAGGCGCGACTACGCAGCAGCGCTCTTGTCGGACCCAATCAACATTCGCTATGCCTCGGGTTCCAGGAATATGTCCGTCTGGACCATGCACGCGCCGGGCCGCTACCTCTTTGTACCGGTTGACGGTCCAGTGGTGATGTTCGAGTTTCAATCGTCCAAGCACCTTGCCGAGAAGCTCGACACGATCGACGAGCTTCGTACCAGCATTCCTTGGTTTCATTTTCTGTCGGGTCCGCGAACCGCGGAGAAAACATCGCTGTGGGCGCAAGAAATCATTGCGTTAATGCGCCAGTATGGACGTACGAATCAGCGTCTCGCCGTTGACCGCTGTGAGCCGTGGGGTGCGAAAATACTGACTGACAACGGCATTGTCCTTTTTGACGCCCAAGAGCCGATCGAATTCGCACGTCTTATAAAGACCCCTGAAGAGATGGGTGCCATGGAGCTATCGATGGACGTCTGCGACATAGCAGTCGAACGACTGCGCCAAAGCTTGCGTCCTGGAATCACCGAGAATCAGGCGTGGAGCGTCTTGCATAACACCAACATCATTCATGACGGGGAGTGGATCGAGTGCCGGCTGCTGGCGTCCGGTCCGAGAACAAATCCATGGTTTCAAGAAAGCAGCAATCGGCAGATCCAGCCCGGCGAACTCGTCGTGTTCGATACGGACATGGTCGGACCTCTTGGCTATCTTGCCGACATTTCTCGAGCGTATGTTTGCCCAGGACGCCGTGCGACCCCCGAGCAGAGAACACTGTACGGCCTCGCACTGGAACAGCTCAGCCATAACATCAGCCTTATTCGACCGGGCGTCACATTCCGCGAGTTTTCGGAGAAATGCTGGGCTGTTCCGGCACAATTCGAGAAAAACCGCTACATGATGATGGTTCACGGCTCCGGGTTGGTGGACGAATATCCTACGATTTCTTATCTGGCGGACAGTGTCGACTGGGGCTATGACGGGCAGTTCGAGGAGAACATGGTCGTCTGTGTGGAGAGCTATATCGGCGCTGATCGCGGACCACAAGGCATTAAGCTCGAGCAACAGGTTCGAATAACCCGCACCGGGGCCGAGGTCATGTCGAAGGCGCCGATAATCGACGCACTCGAGACTGGAGCGGCGTGACGCAGATCGTGAGAAAGTAAATAGAACAGATCAGGAGCTCTTGATGAATTCCGCGAGCAATCCAATCGACAGATGGTCCGTCTACACCGCTGCAGGGTTTCTTGCATTCTGCGGAATGTTGGTCTATTCGATTATGCCCCTTGTCGTACACGCCCTTCACCTACGGTATGGTTTCAGGGAGGCGCAGTCCGGTGACATCCTGGGATACTACTTCGGGGGCGTCACGGCGGTATCGCTGACGACGTTCGCGTGGATACGCCGAATCAATTGGCGCACCATAGTGGCAGTCGGTCAAGCTATAGCCGTGGTGACGCTATTTGCCACCATGGCGGCAGATAATTTCCTCCAACTTTCGATTTTGATGGGAATCTCGGGCGTCGGCTCGGGTATGACCTACGCGCTGATTCTCACGCTGCTCGGTGATAGCGATGACGCAGATCGCGCATTCGCGATTAATCTGGTTTTTCAGGCCGTGCCTGCGGTTCTGATGCTCCTGCTATTGCCCATGATCTTTGCCAATGACGCGACGGACATGAGGCGCCTCTCCTTCATCATGGGGACGACGATGCTCTTACTCAGCGTCGGCGTATCGTGGCTGCCGCGATCAGGACGGAAAGGGATCGCAAAATCGAACGCCGCCCATGAGCCGATGGAACGCACGGCTTTCGGGCTTCCGCTGTTCGGAATCCTTATTACCTTTCTCTTTATGATGTCCTGCACTGCTCCGTGGACTTTTATCGGAGAGGCGGCCGGCGAGCGGGGGATTGACGGAGTCTTCGTCGGCCTTGCACTCGCCGGTTCAATGTTCGCCGCCGTTATCGGAAGCCTCGCCGCGGCTATCATCGGCGACCGCTTCGGCAAACTTCGACCTGTCTGTATCGGTGCCGTTGTCTACATGACGGGAATCGTCTTGCTCCATGTTTTTCATACGCGCGAAATCTTTGCACTCGGCGCCTTCTTGTTCTATTTACCGTCAAACTTTCTTCTCGCGTACTCACTTGGCCTCACTGCGCAGGTTGATGCTGGTGGCCGCCTCATCGGAGTGTCGACGGCGAGTATGTTGGGTGCGCCACTGATAGGTCCTCCAATCGCCGGACGACTTTATGAAATCTACGGCTTTTCTAGCAACCTAATGATGGGGCTTGTAAGCGTCCTACTGGGTGCCGTCTTTTATGCGATCTTGCTGCAAATTGGGCGCCGAACGGCCAGCCTAGGATCAGCCAACGCTGAAGTGGTGGATGCCGCCGTGATCGAATCGACTCGTCTATAACGACACCTACCCTTGGAATCATCGAAATGATGGGGTCCGACGTGCTTCGCGGAAGCGTTGGAGCCAGACCGTGATCTGGGGGGCCCGCACCAATTCAAGATAACGACCGGCCGGCGACGCGGGCAGGACCCGGGATTCGGTTGGGCTCCCCTTGCGTACGCCGTTCGCTTCCAGGAATATGATCCAGCTGCAGCAGGGAGCGGGTCATGGCAGAGGGCGCTGGGGTGGGTGGAACTTCGGGCGGGATGGGTTCCCCGACCGTTTTCATCAGTTATGCCTCCCATAACACCGACCGTGCGATGTATTGGCTCGAACACGCCTATCAGCAGCACGACAGCGGCTTACTTTCGATGAAACACGATCCCATGCTGAGGAACCTCGAAAATGATCCGCGGTACAAGATCTTTCTACGAAAGATGAAATTTCCGGAATAGAGAGTCGCGCCATGCGAAGTCGGGCGCACTCAATTTCTCGTACACCGACACTGGAAATTCATTGCTTGATCTTCTTACCCGTGAGAAACCCGGCATCGGTGATGTCAATCTTCGTCAGCGCGTTTGAGGCTCCGCGACCCAGCTGCGCCATAGAGAGACCAGCGCTGCCATCAAGGCGGGCCCGAGGAAGATGCCTACGAGTCCGAACGACTCTATGCCGCCCAGGATCCCGAGCAGTACCCACAGAAAGGGGAGTTTTGCCCCTTCCCCAATGATGATGGGCCGCACGAAGTGATCGGCGATGAACAGCACGGCGCTGCCGGCCACCATCACCCCCACTGCCGCGCTGACGGCGCCGCGACTTCCCAGTACAAGAGCCACCGTGCCGAAAGCTACCGGCGCGGCAAACGGCACCATGGCCAATACGCCGGTCACCGCTCCGAACAGAATCGGGTGAGGCGCTCCCGCCACGGCATACACTCCGGCCATGATCGCGCCTTCGGCAACGGCGACGAGCACGATGCCGTCGACAGTCGCGCGAATTGCCTCGGCACCGCGAGTCAACAGTCCTTCCACGGACGGGCCAAACAGACCTCGGCTGACTCGTGGCACGTCGGTACGGAGTGCATCTCGATTCAGATAGACGAAATACAGGGTCAACAGGGTGAATACCAAAGTGCTCAATCGCCTGATTAGCTGTACGCCGACCAGTCTGGTCCACTCATACACCTCGGGCTTCGTCCGCACGGTGTCCGTCGCCGCCGTCGCGTGGCCTAAGTTCTCAACCCACACCTTGTGAATCCAATCGCCGGCCAGAGGGAGATGGAGTAGCCATTGGGGCAGATCGGGCGCACCGTTCTTCGAAGACAACAAGAACTCACGCGTGAGAGAGATCGCCTCTCTCACCGCCACGATGCCGCCGAATATCAGAGGCGCAATCAGGACGATTCCGACAAAGATCGTGAACGTCAGCGCCGCCCAGATGTGGCGCCGCTTGCCGCGAAATTTCGCAAGCCAGCGGTCATAGAGCGACGATGTTCCAATGGAGAGCACTATTGCCCAGCACAGCGCCGGCAAGAAGAGGCGCAGCATCCACGCGCCCAGGATAATAAGCAGGCCTATGAGCAGATATCGCGCAGTCTTCTGGGCAAGGGATAGGTCGGGGGTGGACACGCTGCACCAATGAGGGGGTTAGATGGCAGTATAGAAGTTTCCTAGTGGTAAGTGGGATGCTCCCGCGAGACTATGGATCGATCGGGCCCGTGAGGACCCCGAAGTAAGTGGCGCAGAGGCCATAGCGTCCGGTTGGACCTACTGGCTGCAAGGTAAGATCGGTGCAAAAATGGGACTTTCGCGCCGACTCGAAAGGGCTCGGTCTCGAGCGGGGACTGTCCGAGGTACAATGGCCCCATGTTCAGCCGGTATGTCAGCCCCGATCCCCTCAGCATCGAGCGCGAATTCGATCTCGTGCATGCTCCTTGGGAATTCTCCGATAACTTCAACGTGGCACCCACCAGCGCGATCCCCGTGATTCGGGTAATCGACGGCCAACCCGATCCAGCGGTACTGCATTGGGGTTTCGGGGATCCGGTTTTATACCAGGTCGCGGCCGAGTCCCTGTCGGGCGAGAAGGGACTGCTCGCACACGGTCAACGCTGCATCCTGCCGGCGATGGGTTTCTACGAACTGCAGGACTCCGCGAATGACCCGCGGCAGCCCGTCTATGTCCACATTGAGGATCAGGCCGTGTTCGGTTTCGCGGGCTTTTGGGAGCGGGGATCCTGCGTGGTCGTCACGGTGCCCGCGAATGCGCTGATCAAGAAATTAGCTGGTGTAGAGACACGCATGCCCGCCGTTCTTGCCCGCGAGATGCGCGATGTGTGGCTTTACGGAAGTGCGGCGAGCGCAGCCGCGGCGTTGTGCCCGTACCCGTCCGCCTCGGTGATTGCATATCCCGTCAGCAGCCGTGTGTGTTCGCTCGAGAACAACGATGAAACGTTGATCGAACCCTTGGAAACGGATGTCGATTGAAGACGCGCTCGCCTTACTTATTTTCTTGGCGATTGGGCCGCAGGGGCTCGATCGAGAGCGCCGAGACCAGCGCCTTGCCCTTAAGCGGGCGAAATTCGATCAAGATGCCGCCGTCCTGGGAAGCGGTGTCGAAGGAGCGGTCCACTGCCTTGAGCTTGCCGCCGGCCGCCGCGAAGACATCGAAACGCGGTAGAACGATCTTCCCGTTGGCCCGCACATCGAATTCTCGCGCGCCGGCTGCGCCGGCCGCGGGCTCTTGAAATTTCAGGGTAACTCGGTAGCGTCCGCTCGGCACCGGTACGCGATACGAGAACTCTCCCTCCCTAAAGCTGTCGTAGATCCCGGCCTCGTCGGCGGCGACGGCGATCCGGTCCGACGCCGGTGAATCCGGCGCATTGATGCCGCCGGGAATGCCTCCGGTGAAGTAAGTGTCCGAACCGTAGCGCTGCCCGGCCTTCGCCGCATAGCCGGAAATGTCGCCCGCCTTGATTCGAACGCTGTCGAGCGATCCTGAGAATGTCCACTGCATCGAATCGGCCAGCGTTGCCCCGGCGACATCCGCAGCCGCGCGCAATATGTTCGGCCCGGGCCGCAGGTGCACGGAGCGCCACATGCAAATTCCGCCTTCGCAGGGGGTCATGCCTTGATCCCCGTCATTCACCCATAGCTTCGCTTGCGCCGCGTTGCTATACGCCTTCACCTCGACGACGCCGTATGGCCTGTCGACGTAGCGCCGTCCGACCAGGTGCAGCGTGGGTTGACCGCTCCAATTGGCGCGGTAGAAATAAAATGCGTCCTTGCGAGTCTGCCGATCGTAGCTGACGAGACCTTTCTCGTTGATGTCCGACAGATCGCCCTCGCGGCGCGAATCGCTGGAAAAATCGAACATGTTCCATATGAACGCCGCCCACAGAAAACCGCGGCCGCGCAAAGCGCTCCAGGACGCTTCGTGATACCAATTCTGATATTCCTCAGGGTGCGGCCGGCCGTGCGGATTGATCCGGCCGCCAGAAGGATCATCGGTGTGTTGGGTGAGGGCCGCGCCTGCGCCATATTCGGAAACGGCGATCGGCACTGCGGGATGGCGCCTATGTGCCTCGTCCAACATCGGCCCGAAATCGGCGAATCGTCCGGTGTACCAGCCAAAATACCGGTTGTAGCCGATTGTATCGGCAATTCCGACGATGGCGTCGCGGGGCGCCATGCCGGCAATCCCAGTACCCACAGCGTCCGCATGCGGCATGATGCCCACTTCGCAGCAGTCGGCAAACACCGTGAACCGGCTCGGGTCTTCTTGTTTCGCAAGCAGATCGAGGGACTTCAGCAGCGTCGCGGGCTTGCTCGGACCCTTGACCTGAGTAGCGGTGAGATCGATCTCATTGGCAATCGACCAGACCGCGATCGAGGGGTGGTTATAATTTTGACGGATGAGTTCGGTGAGCTGCTGCCGGGCATTGGCGGCGAGGCCAGGACTCGCCGCCGAGCCGTCGAATGACACTTTGTTTACCAGGGGAATTTCCGCCCAGACCACGATCCCGAGGGCATCCGCCAACTCGTAGGAATACTGATCGTGCTGATAGTGGGCGAGGCGGACTGCATTGCCGCCCATGTCGCGCAGCAAATCGAAATCCTGGGCCTGATCCGCCTGCGAAATCGCCCATCCCTTCGCGGGACGGTCCTGATGCATGGACGCACCCTTGAGGAAAAGATGCTCGCCATTGAGAAAGAACCCTTTGTCGGAATCGAAGTTGAGCGACCTCAGACCGAGCGGCTGCACCACTTGATCGAGATCCCGCCCCTGGGTCGACCGCACCGTCATGAACACCTTATAGAGGTACGGGTCTTTCATGCCCTGCCACAGCCGTGGGTGTTCAACGTGCAATGTGCGCTCGACCGACACGGGCCGCATCGGCGGTATCGACACCCGGCCCGATTCCGACGCAACGATGACGTTGGGCTCGCTTTCGATGCGGGTCTCGACGATGACCGTCCTGGGCTTCGATCCGTCGTTGAGCAACTTCGTCGACACCCGCACGGCCGCGGACTTCGAGCCGATGGCCGCGACGGCGTACAATCCGGGACCGCCGTAATCCAGCATATCCGCGTGCACGGGATCAGTGGCGATCAGCGTGACGCTGCGATAGATGCCGCCGAACACGAAGAAATCGCCGGACAGCGGGATGACATTTTCCGTGGTAGAACCGGGTTGCGGACGGCTGTTGTCCGCCTTCACCACCAGCAGGTTCTCGCCGGACCGTTCGATCGCAGCGGAGGCATCGAATCGGAATCGGGAGAAGGCTCCGGCATGCTTGCCGAGATAGTGTCCGTTCAGCCAAACATCCGCGATCGCGCCGACCCCGTCGAACTGGAGAAAGTAACGTCTCGTGGTGGGTTCGGGAGGCGTCCTGAACCGCAGCCGGTACCACCCCACCCCTTGCACATCGTTGGTGAGCGGGGAGCGTTCAGTACCCTCGTTGCCGATTCGGTTCCAGGTGTGCGGAAGTTCGACTTCAGTCCACTGCGAATCGTCGAACGCGCTGCTCTCCACTGCGCTCAAAGCAGCATCTTGGCGAAAACGCCAACCATGACTCAAATCCATCAATGCCCGGGGTACCCCGGCTCGAGACGTGGGCCTGGCGCCCGCGTCCCGCGCCGCCTCAGCACTACTTGCGGCCACGAGTGCGGGCCCGCAGAACGCGGCAAGCAATCCGACAACGGCCGACAGTACGCGCGAGTATCGACAACGCATCATGGCAGGCCCCTCACTCCGGCCTACCAATTGGTCATCGTGCCGTCTTCGAGTCGATTGACGGGGAGATAAGCGCGCTGATAGGGGTATTGGGCGGCGAGGGTCTCATTGATATCGACGCCGAGTCCGGGTTGATCGCCGGGATGCAGGAACCCTTCTTTGAAGTGATAGGCGTGGGGGAATACCGCGTCGGTTTGCGGCGTATGGCGCATGTACTCTTGCAGCCCGAAGTTGGGAATCGCCAAATCGAAATGCAGCGCCGCGGCCATGCATACGGGCGATAGATCCGTGGCTCCGTGGCAGCCGGTTTTGACATGGTAGATCTCGGCGAGCGCCGCAATGCGTCGGAGATGGCTGATACCGCCCGCGTGCACCACGGTGGTTCGGATGTAGTCGACCAGTTGCTCTTCGATCAGCTGTTTGCAATCCCAAATGCTGTTGAACACTTCGCCCACGGCGAGCGGCGTGGTGGTGTGCTGACGAATGAGGCGGTAAGACGCCTGGTTGTCCGTAGCAACGGTATCCTCCAGCCAGAACAACCGGTAGGGCTCAAGGTCCTTACCCAGCCGTGCGGCCTCGATCGGCGACAACCGATGATGCGTGTCATGCAGTAGGTCGATGTCCCAACCGAGCGCTGCGCGGGCCGCCTCGAACAACTGCGGTGCCGAGGCGAGATACTTGCTCGTCGACCAGCGATTCTCAACCGGCAGCGCGCCGTCGGCCGGCTCGTAGAACATCTTGTCGCGCGACACGCCGTAGGTCGAGGCGAGACCGGGCACGCCTGACTGCAGACGGATGGCCGTGTAGCCGAGACCGAGATAGCGCTGCGCCTCGGCAAGGGTCTCCTCCACCGTCTCGCCGTTGGCGTGGCCGTACACCCGCACCGCGCTGCGGCAGGCGCCGCCGAGCAGCTGGTAGAGAGGCATGCCCGCCGCTTTGGCTTTAAGGTCCCAGAGTGCGGTATCGACCGCCGCAATCGCGCTCATGGTTACCGGGCCGCGCCGCCAGTAGGCGCCCCGATAGAGAAACTGCCAGATATCTTCGATCTGGTGCGCGTCGCGGCCGATCAGGCAGGGCAGTACGTGATCGGATAGATAGCTCACAACGGCCAGTTCCCGGCCGTTCAACGTGGCGTCCCCAAGACCGAAGCTGCCGTCCGCCGTCTCGATCTTGAGCGTGACGAAATTGCGGCCCGGACGGGTGACGATTACACGCGCATCCATGATCGGCATGACGGTCGTCTTTGACATCGTAGCGGGACTTCGTTGCGGGTCTTTTGTGGTAAGGCCACTTCAACGCATTACCAGGCCTGCAGTCAAGACCCTGATTGAAGTTTATTGTGAAGCTTTATGGCCCGCCGCCCATCCAAAGCAAATCCCGATGGGCAACTGCGTCGCCGGCGTGTTGAAATGTGGTCTGACCAGTTTAAG
The DNA here is from genome assembly GCA_036502605.1 of Steroidobacteraceae bacterium. Classification (GTDB taxonomy): domain Bacteria; phylum Pseudomonadota; class Gammaproteobacteria; order Steroidobacterales; family Steroidobacteraceae; genus Bog-1198. Next base: position 53,280 of record DASXYI010000008.1, on the reverse strand, counting down.
CTGATAGCCCCAAAAACTGTGCGCCCAAAAAAGTGACGGTTTCCTCAAATCGACAACCGCCGCGTGTATTCATGACGTTTACTGACGGCCTTCTTGCGCGCACTGTCCACCGCGTCGGTCTCCGTGGCCGCGAGCAGCCCGTCAATGACGCGGCCCAAATGATCCCGCATGGCATGGCGGGCGGCTTGGCTGTCATGCTTGCGCAATGCCGCGAGAATGCGCCGGTGCTCGCCGATGCGCGGCTTCACGCCGGCGCTGCGGGCGCGCTCCAGCATATGCGCGCAAAGCGGGGATTTATAACGTTTGTCCCAAAGGATTTCGATGACCGTGGTGATCGCCGAGTTGCGGGTGGCTTGCGCAATCGCGACATGAAAGCGCCGGTCCGCCATTTCGCCTTTCTGCTTGCCCGCCGCATTTTCTTTGACCATGTCGTCGAGAATGGCTTCGATTTCCTGGAGCTGCTCCTCCGTGACGATGGTCGCCGCCAGCGCCGCCGCCTCGCCTTCGAACAGGCGCCGCGCCTCGGTCAACTCGAACGCGCCGATATCCAGGTCATCCGCGCCGATCTGCGCCGGCGGTTGATCGGTGACGTATATTCCAGATCCTTGCCGCGCCTCGACCAGGCCGCGGATCTCGAGCGCAATCATCGCTTCGCGGATGCTGGGACGGCTGACCTTGAACGAGGCGGCGAGGTCGCGCTCGGACGGCAGCCTCGCGCCGCGCACGTATTCGCCCGATTTAATCGACGCCGTGATGGCGTCGGCCACCTGACGATAGAGCTTGCGGGTATCAACCGGAGTACTCATAGTGCGAATCTTGACCGCTTCATTCACGGATGGCAATGTTGTCAGACCACTTCATGGGCCATGTATGGACCGGTCACTTCACCTGGATCCTCAAAGATTCCTTCCTTCGGAGCCGCAGCTGAGGTCTATTGCACTGCGCTTGTTCGGGGCCGTCGAAGCGCTGCCGATCATAAGCCCGCACGGCCACACCGATCCCCGCTGGTTCTCCAGCAATGAACCCTTCGAGGACGCCGTCAGCCTGCTGCTTTGGCCTGACCACTACTTGCTGCGCATGTTGATGAGCCAGGGCGTAACTCTCGAAAGCCTGGGTGTCCGTCCCGTCGATGATGCGCCCGTCGCTATCGATCGGCGCTCCATCTGGCGCCTGTTTGCGCAACACTACCGGGTATTTCGCGCTACCCCTTCGCGGCTGTGGCTCGATCATATCTTTGCGACCGTGTTCGGATTCGAGGTACGGCTCACCCCGGAAACGGCCGATCAGTATTTCGATACCATCAATGCGGCGCTGGCCACGCCTGAATATCGGCCGCGCGCCCTGTATGAGCGCTTCGGCATCGAAGTGCTGGCGACCACCGAAGGCGCGTTGGATGCCCTCGAGCACCATGCGGCGCTCGCCAAGTCCGGCTGGAAGGGCAGGGTCATCACGACTTTTCGGCCGGATGATGTCGTCGATCCGGATCGTCCGGACTTCATCGCCAATGTGGCACGCCTGGGAGAATTGGCGCGCGAGGATACGAGCAGCTGGCGCGGCTATCTCGCAGCCTTGGCGAATCGGCGGGCGTTCTTTCGCACGCTGGGCGCCACGGCGACCGACCATGGCCATCCGACGGCACGCACCGCGGACCTCTCGCCGCTCGAAGCACAGGAACTCTTCCACCGCATTCTCGCCTCCCAGCGGCGGCCGGGCGACGCGGAGGGTTTTCGCGCGCAGATGCTCACCGAAATGGCGCAGATGTCCTGCGATGACGGCATGGTGATGCAGTTGCACGCCGGCGCGTGGCGCAATCACAATGAGATGTTGTTCAACCGCTTCGGCCGCGACAAGGGCGGAGATTTTCCCACTCAGACCAACTTCACTGCGGCGCTCAAACCCTTGCTGGACCGCTTTGGCTCGAGACGCGATTTTCTGCTCATTCTATTTACGCTCGACGAGAGCACCTACTCTCGGGAGCTCGCGCCGCTGGCGGGCCACTACCCCTGCCTCAAGCTGGGTCCGCCATGGTGGTTCCACGACGCTCCCGAAGCCATGCTGCGATTCCGGCGGCAGAGCACCGAGTCGGCCGGCTTCTACAACACGGTCGGATTCAACGACGACACTCGTGCATTTTTTTCGATTCCCGCGCGCCACGACCTGGCACGGCGGCTCGATTGCGCCTACCTGGCGGAGTTGGTGGCCACCCATCGGCTGGATGAGGACGAAGCCGGCGGGGTTGCGGTCGAGCTCGCGTATGGTCTGGCCAAATCCGCGTACCGATTGTGATGGGCCGACTCAACCGAGAGACGTTGGCGCGGCTGCCGGCCGATGTGCGGCGTCCCGATTATGATTTCCAGAATGTCGGCGTCGGCATCGTGCATTTGGGATTGGGCGCGTTTCATCGGGCGCACCAGGCCATGTTCACGGAAGACGTGCTGAACGGCGGGGGCGACTGGGGGATACTCGGCGTTTCCCTGCGCCATCCCGCCGTGCCGGAGGCGCTGGCCGCGCAAGATCATCTGTATACGGTTGAAACACTCGCAAGCAGCGAGGACTACCGTGTGGTGGCGGCGGTCCGCGCTTCCCTGTGCGCGCCTGCACATCGCGCCGGGCTCGAGGACGCGCTGGCGTCGCAACAAACTCACATCGTGACGCTGACAGTGACCGAAAAGGGCTACTGCCTCGGAGCGGACGGCGCACTCGATTTCACGCGGCCCGAGATTTCTCGCGATCTCGAGTTTCCCAATGAGCCGAGTTCCACGATCGGCTGGATCGCGCATGGCCTGGCCGTACGAGCGACGCGGCATGGCCGGCCGATCACCATCATCAGCTGCGACAATCTGCAGGCGAACGGTACTCGATTGCGCGACGCTGTAACGGCCTTTACCGAGCGCAGCCGGTCCGACCTGCTGTCCTGGCTGGAGGACAACGTGGTGTTTCCGCGCACCGTGGTGGACTGCATCGCGCCGGCGGTGACCGACAGCGCGCGTTCGCGCGTCGCCCAAGCGTTGGGCCTCGAAGATAGGGCCTGTGTGCAGCGCGAGGCATTCAGTCAATGGGTGATCGAGGACCGCTTCGCCGGCCCGCGGCCCGCTTGGGATCGCGCCGGCGTACAAATCGTGGATGATGTCGATGCATACGGCCGCCTCAAGCTTCACGTACTCAATGCATGCCATTGCGCCCTGGCGTACCTTGGACTGCCGCGTGGCTACACATTCGTTCGCGAGGCAATCGCGGACGCGGAGCTGGCTCGATTTCTGGATGAGCTGGTGTCCATCGAGATCGCGCCCGCGCTTCATCCGCTGCCGGTCCTCGACTACTGGCGCACGGTTCGCGCGCGATTCGCCATCCCGCGAATCGACTACCGGCTGTCGCAGATCGCCGAGGATGGCTCCTTGAAGGTCGCCGAGCGGATATTCCCGCTCATGATTGCCAACGCCGCGACCGGCGCGCCGGTTCGCTCGCTCGCGCGCATCGTGCGCGGCTGGCTCGAATCAGCGTACGGGGAAACGCCTGTGCGGAGTGCGCTCGACAATCCAACCCTGTTTCCGCTGCCGATCCGCGAGAATGCCTCGCTGCGCAGCGCCATTCTCGAGGCCGCATGATGCGAATCATCTGCATCGGCGAGTGCATGGTGGAACTGCGCGCCACCGCTGCCGACGCCTTCGCCAGAGCCTATGCGGGAGACGCCTATAACACGGCTGTTTACCTCAAACGCTCACTGCCGGACGCCCAAGTGCAATTTCTCACCGGGATCGGCGATGATCCCATGAGCCGCGCCATGCGCGAGGTTTGGAGTGCGGAGGGAATCGACGGCGCCCTTGGCTTTACCGTCAAGGGCGGCGCGCCGGGTTTGTATCTCATCGAGAATGACGCGCGGGGTGAGCGACGCTTCCACTATTGGCGCAGCAATTCCGCGGCGCGTCGTTGGTTCGAGCTCTTGCAGGATCGGGACGAGACAGTCTTGTGGGGCGCCGACGCCGTGTACTTGTCGGGAATCTCGCTTGCCATCCTGAGTCCATTGGAGCGCGCCGGCGCAATCGAGTTACTGCGGCGTCTGCGCCCGCATGTCGGGCGCATTGCATTCGACCCGAATGTTCGGCTCGCCTTGTGGGAAACGGCGCAAGCCGCCGCGGCAACGATCGGCGAAGCGCTGTCAATCGCCGACATTGCGCTGCCGAGCACCGACGATGCCCGACTGCTGCTCGGCGTCGATGACTCGAGCGAGCAAATGAATCGATTGCAAGGAGCCGGGGTGCGCGAAATCGCACTCACTCTGGGCGCCGGCGGTTGCTTGGTCTCCGATGGCGGAGTCCGCATGCGATTGCCGGCTCCGCAGGCAGCATCGATCGTGGACACATCCGGTGCCGGCGATGCCTTCAACGGTGCCTATTTGGCGACCCGGCTGCGCGGCGGTTCGGCGGTGGAAGCGGCAGAATCAGGCTTGGCTGTAGGGTCCCGTGTGGTCACTCACGTAGGCGCGGTGGTGCCAATGTCGGTTTCGCATCCAGGCGATTAGCGCAGACGGCATGTCTCAGCGACGCATCCGGACGGCTCTTATGGGGACGGCTCTCTTGACCGCCGCGACCGCTTTGGCTCCTGTCGAGGCCGAGGCGTCGTCGTCCTGCAATGTCGAGACAGCCGGCCCTGAGGTGTCGGTCCTGGCCGTCGGCGCCAAAGTTGCCGACTGGCAGCTCAGCCACCTGGACAACTTCGACTATGTCCCGGACGCCGCCTTTCGCCGGCAGACCGAGGCGCCGCGCGATTGGATCCAGGCGGCGTTTTACATCGGGCTGACACAGTTCGCCGATGTCGCCGGCCAGTCGCGCTACAAGGACGCAATCCTGGCCCATGGCGATGCGGAACGCTGGGGCTTCGACCAGAGGCCTCGCCACGCCGACGCGGATGCAACCGGCGCGGTCTGGGTGTGGGCGGCCGAGCAGACCCGGGACTCCGCCAAGCTCGTGCCGATGAAGGCGCGCTTCGACGCGGTTCTGGCCGATCCTTCGACAGTGTCATTGGATTTCGAGCCCGTACCGCCGACCGGCGGCGAGCCGTACTGTCAGGCCCGCTGGTGTTGGAGCGACGCGCTCTTCATGGCGCCGCCCGTCTGGATCGCCCTGACCAAGTCCACCGGCGACGGGCGCTATCTCGCGCATGCGGATGCCGAATTCTGGGCCACGACCGATCATCTCTACGACCCGCGGGAGCACCTGTATTTTCGCGACAGCCGCTTCATCGCCCGGCGCGATGCGGCTGGCCGCAAGATATTCTGGGGTCGCGGCAACGGCTGGGTGTTCGCCGGCCTCGCGCGAATTCTCAACGACCTGCCTGCGGACCATCCCAGCCGCCCCCGCTATGAGACCCTGTTCAAGCAGATGGCCTCCGAGATCCGCACGCTGCAGGGCGAGGAGGGCTACTGGCCCGTCTCGCTGCTGGAGCCGCAGAAAACACCTGAGACCAGCGGCACGGGTTTCTTCGTCTACGGCCTGGCCTGGGGGATAAACCGCGGTCAGTTACGGGCCGCGCAATACCGGTCTTCGGTCGATCGCGGCTGGCGCGCCTTGTCGGCCGCGGTGCAGTCGGATGGTAAGTTGGGTTGGGTGCAGCGGGTCGGAGCAGGCCCGGACCAGGTCGGCAAGGAAGACACTCAACTCTATGGCGTCGGCGCCTTCCTGTTGGCGGCCAGCGAGGTGTCCAAGCTTCCAACGGCGGCCAAGCAGAAACACTGCTTGCCCCTTCGCTCATCTGCCCTATCTGACAGGCTCCCAGCGCGGCGCCCTGTCTTCCAACGCGCGAAGACGCGCCTCAACCCGTGATCGGAGAACGCCCCATGTCCAAACCTATGCTGTCGGTCGCCTTGGGGGTCGCGCTTGCTGCCCCTTCGCTGGTGTTTGCACAGGCCGCGACCGCCATGCCGCCCATCGTGGCCGCTTTGCCCAAGCCCGATGCCGCAGGGCAGAGACCTCGCGCCACCGTGATGCTCGCACCCTATCGCTACGACGACATCCTCTGGGAGAACGACCGCACCGCTCATCGGATTTACGGCCGTGCGCTGGAAGCGGCCGAGCCGCCGTCGAGCTCGGGCATCGACGCCTGGGCCAAGAATGTTCGATGGCCCTACATGGACCGACAGCTGCGGACCGGAAAGCAGCACGAGTTTCACGGCGAAGGCCTGGACTTCTACGATGTTCACCTCACGCGGGGCGCCGGTGGCCTGGGCATCTGGGAGGACAACAAGCTGTGGGTCTCGCGTAACTGGAGGTCCTACCAGATCCTGAAGAACGGTCCCGACGTCGCCTCGTTCAAGATCGACTACGCGCCCTGGCCGGTGGACGTGGGCCGCAAGGTGTGGGAGAGCCGCACCTTCACGCTACCGCTCGGCACCAACTTCACACGCATGGTCTCGACCATCGGCTCCGACAAGCCGGGCCCGCTGGTGGTCGGCATCGGCATCGCCAAGCGCAAAGGTCCCAGTGGCTCCGGCGTGTTCACCGAGGATCCGGGCACCGGCCGGGTTTCCTACTGGGAACCCACCGATCCGGTGAAGGGCACCATGGCTGTCGCCGTGGTGGTCGATCCGAAGACGCTGGTCGAGGTGCGGCAGGACTTCGAGAACTACCTGGTGTTGGTCAAGGTCGAGCCCGGCAGGCCGTTCGTCTACTACATGGGTGCGACCTGGGACAAGGGCCTCGACTTCCACGATCGCGCCGGCTGGGAGGCCTATGTTCGCGGCCAGAAGCTGGATTTCGATCCGGGCCGCTGAAAAATGACCGCCGACCAGCCTATCCTTCGGGTAGGCCGCTATCGCTGGGTCATTTGCGGGCTGTTGTTCGCGGCGACCGCCATCAACTACATCGATCGACAGACGATCGGAGTGTTGAAGCCGACACTGCAAGCCGAGCTGCATTGGACCGAGTCATCTTACGCGGATATCGTCTTCTGGTTTCAGTGCGCCTACGCCATCGGCTATCTGTGTTTTGGCTCGATCATCGACCGGATCGGCGCGCGGCTCGGTTATGCGCTCGCCTTTTCCGTCTGGACGCTGGCGCACATCGGGCACGGCTTCGTTCACTCGATAACTCAGTTCGCATTGATGCGCTTCACGTTGGGGCTCGGTGAATCGGGCAGCTTTCCGGCGAGTTTGAAATCGGTGTCGGAGTGGTTCCCGCAGAAAGAGCGGGCGCTCGCGGTCGGGGTCTTCAACGCCGGCGCCAATGTCGGCGCGATCATAACGCCGCTCGTGGTGCCTGCGATCACGTTGGCGTGGGGCTGGCGCGCGGCGTTCGTCGCGACCGGCGCAGTCACCTTTCTGTGGCTGATTGCATGGCTAGCGATCTACCGCAGCCCAGCCGCGCACAAGAAGTTGTCCGCGTCGGAACTTAAGTTCATCCGTTCGAGCGATGAGCCGGCTGAGGCGACGTCACGCGCCGGCGTGTCCTGGCTGAAACTGCTGAAGCTCAAGGAAACCTGGGCCTACGCCCTGGGTAAGTTTCTTACCGATCCGATCTGGTGGCTGTATCTGTTCTGGCTTCCTGACTTCCTGAGCAAGCGCTACGGCCTCGACCTGAAATCGTTCGGGCCGCCCCTGGTGGCGATCTATCTGCTGTCGGATATCGGCTCCGTCGCCGGCGGCTGGGGATCTTCGCGACTGATGAAGGCCGGGCGCACGGCGAATGCGGCACGCAAGCTCACGATGCTGACCTGCGCGGTGGCCGTCGTGCCAATACTCTTCGCGCAGTTCGTCAGCCAGCTCTGGATCGCGGTGGCCATCATTGGCCTGGCCGCTGCCGCCCACCAGGCGTGGTCCGCCAACCTGATGACCCTGCCGTCGGACATGTTTCCGCGCGCCGCGGTCGGCTCGGTCGTCGGCATCGGCGGCATGGCGGGGGCCGTCGGCGGCATGCTCATGTCGCAATACAACGGCTATATTCTCGGCGTCTTCGGCAGCTATCAGCCGATCTTCGCCCTCGCCGGGGGCGCCTACATCGCCGCAATCGCCGTGATTCACTTATTGACCCCGAAGCTGAGCCGAGTGACGGAGGCAGCGGTCAGGATTAGCGAGCCATCCAGCCGCCATCCACCGGGATGATGGCGCCGTTCACGTAGTCCGAAGCTCTTGCCGCCAGAAAGACTGCGGCGCCGCCGATATCCGCTGGCTGGCCCCAACGCCCGGCTGGGATGCGGGCCAGGATATCGCGATTGCGACCCTCGTCGGACCGAAGACTCTGGGTGTTGTTGGTGGCGAAATATCCTGGAGCGATCGCGTTGACATTGACGCCTTTGTCGGCCCATTCGTTGGCCAGCAATCGGGTCAATCCGGCGATGCCGCTCTTGCTCGCGGTATAGCTGGCCACTCTGATACCGCCCTGAAACGACAGCATCGAGGCAATATTGATGACCTTGCCGCGCCGCGCCGCGAGCATGTGCCGCCCCACTGCCTGGGTCAGAAAAAATGCGGATTTCAGATTGATATCCATCACCTCATCCCAGTCGGCCTCGCTGAAATCAACCGCGTCGCAGCGCCGAATGATGCCGGCGTTGTTGACCAGAATGTCGATTTGTCCGCACTGGGCGAGCGCCGCATCAACTACCGCTGGAATCACTTCGGTGCGGCCGAGGTCGGCGTGCACGGCGTGAAATCCCCTGCCCAGGGCGAGGACGGCAGCCTGAGTCTCGGTGGGCTCGGTGCGCCCGACCGCGATGATGTCAGCACCGGCCCCGGCGAGTGCGAGCGCGATGGCCTGCCCGAGCCCGGTGTTGGCCCCGGTGACGAGCGCGACGCGGCCGGTTAGCGAGAAGGGTGCACTGCTCATTACGTTTCACCGTAACTGGCAGATATCGAGTACCTGCATGTCGGTGTAGTCAAGATTCTCGCCGCCCATCGCCCAGACGAAGCCATACGAGGAGGTGCCTGACCCCATGTGGATAGACCACGGCGGCGATATCACCGCCTCTTTGTTCGCGACCACGATATGCCGGGCCGCATCGGGTTCTCCCATGAAATGAAACACGCGCTCGTTGGGCCCGAGGCCGAAATAGAAATACACTTCGGATCGCCGGTCATGAAGGTGTGGCGGCATGGTGTTCCAGACGCTTCCTGTTTTCAACAGCGTCACGCCCAGGAGCAACTGTGCCGAACGACAGGTCGCCGGTACGATGTATTGATAAATCGTGCGCTCGTTGCTGGTCGCCGGAGCGCCTCTCTCGAGCGCGACGGCTTTGTCGATCGGAATCTTCACGGCATCGAAACGAGCATGAGCGGGCGTGGACACCAGATAGAAATGCGCCGGATTCGCGGCCTCCAGAGTCTCGAAACGGACGGCTTCGGTTCCCATCGGCAGATACAGCCCGTCGTGCGGTGCGAGTTCGAAGAGGGCGCCGTCGGCAATGACATGGCCGGGTCCGCCCACATTCACGATTCCCAATTCGCGCCGCGACAGGAAGGGTGCGCCGGGCGCCGGCGGTCCCTGACTGGGCAGATCGATCGGATGAGTCGGGGCGGCCCCGCCGATCACAAAGCGCTCATCGTGCAGATAGTCGAGCGTCACCGCTCCGGGCGCAAATAGGCCCGATAGCAGGTAGCGATTCCGCAGCGTTTCGGCTGTGGCCTGCACCATCATATCAGGGTGCGTGGCCTGGAAAGTTTTCCGAAACATTTCTGGTTGCTCCTGGCCTGGCGGCGAAAATCCCGAGCGATAGTAACCGGTGTCATACGAGAGACGCGCGGCGCGCGGCCTGCAGCAGGCCGGCGGTCGCCAGGCCATCTTCCAATCCGGCACGCCGCTCGTGGGTGGAACGGAACGTGGAGGGGCCGCCGATAAACCCGATCCGCTGATGCCCAAGGGCCACCAAGTGCAGCGCCGCCTGTTCACCGCCTTTGCGGTCGAAGGACACATCGACGAACATCCGCCAGTCGAGCCGTACCCGAAGCTTGGCCAGCGTGAGTTCGTCGACCGCTTGCTGCAACAATCCCGCCTTGCGCAATTGATCGAGTGCCAGAGCGTAATAGTAAGCGCCCCATGTGTCGTTCGCATCGTCAACAGTCAATCGCGCCACTTGGCGAAAATCCCTAAGATACATGGACAGCCGAGGATCGTTGGGAGGCAGCGACAGGAGAAACTCGACCAATGAGATCGCAATCTTGCCGGGTAGAAACTTGTCCTTGCCATTGAAGACGGGGATGCCGTCGATGGTCAGAGAGCGCCCGTCCCGGACGAGCCCGATCAACAGCGCTTCGATCTGCGGCTGAAGCTTGGTCTGTACGGTTTCATTATAGGGAAGGGGAAAGGCGGCGGTCCCGGCCGCTTCGGCCAAAGAGGTAAGGCCCAAAGAGGTAAGGCAAAGACCAGAGATCAAAACGGCAGCCGAGAGGAGACGGGTCATTTTGCTCAGCTTATCCACAGGACCGGGGGGCGAATCGGGAATCTCGGATCATGTCGCCGGCGATCCATGATTCTCTCGGGCAGCCTTCGCGGCTAAATGCGATTCGTTGTGGGTAATGCTACCGGTGTCAATACGAGTGTCAAGTCCCGCGGCTTCACTCGGATTGCTCCTTACTGGTACGCCAGTGCTTCGCGGATCGTAAGGGCGAAGAATGGCACTAGCTCTTCGCACATTGGTGTACGACGGCGAGTGCGGAATCTGCCGCTACTGGGTGACCTATTGGCGGGACCTGACCAACGATCGCGTCATTTACCGCGCCTACCAGGAGGCCGCAAAGGACTTTCCGGCGATTCCACCGTCGGCGTTTCAGCGAGCTATCCAACTCATCGAACCCGACGGGCACGTGTACTCAGATGCCGCTGCGACATTCCGGGTGCTACGTCAAATGCCGGGGCGCACAGCCTGGTGGTTGTGTTATTCAAATCTACCCGCGTACGAGCGGTGAGAAGCGCTCATAGATCATCAAGCATCAGTGAGTCGCACCCACTTTGCGTAAAGCGGCAGCGGCCTCATCATTGCCTTGTTTTCGAGCGATCACGAGCGGTGTGTCCCCTCGGGCATCGACGTGGTTCGGGTCGGCGCCCAGTGCGAGCAACTCAGGCAGGATTTCCAGTCGCCCGAACAGCGCCGCAAAGGACAGTGCGGTCTCCCCGGCATTATTCATCTGGTCAATGGGGCACTGCGTCTTGAGAAGCCGCCGGGCAATCGGCAGTTCGCCCTTGTACAGCGCCCCCATTAAGGCGGTATTGCCATTTCTGTCTCCAACGCATGGGTCGGCGCCAGCCTGCAACAAATAGTCGAGCGCGGCCGGCTGCTCGTCGTAAGCGGCAAGGATCAGTGCGGTGTACCCAGCATGAGTCTTGGCATCGAGCGGATAATGTGCATCGTAGAGAGCGCCGAGAATATCGACGCGACCGACCCGGGCAGCGTCGAACCATTCCTGATCGTAGCGGTGGGCATCGACTCGCTGCAACCCCGATAGCGACCGCAGTTGGCTGGCATTAGCAGGGAGGCGCAGTGACGGAGAACAGAAATACGCCGCTAGACCGGCAAGGATCAGTAGCGCCGGAAAGCCAATACGCGCCGTAAGGCGCCGTTGACGAGGGGACATCGCAATCTCCTGGAAAGGTGGCAAGGGCGGGCCCCGGACGGATCGTCCAGGGCCCGCGTTGCCGGTTCAGTTAGGCAAGCGGTCGGCCGACGCCTTGACCCGCACGCTATCGGCGTGGATCGCCTTGGCGAGACGAGTACCGTAGTCGGCATCCGCCTTGTAAAAGTACGACAACATCGTGTACTTGTTGGCCTCGTTGTGCACGTGGTTGAGATCCGCGCTGAGTGCGGTAACCAAGTCGGTCTTGTCCTGCGCGGAGAGCGAGCGATAGTACTCGCCGGCCTGTACGAAGTTGCGTGTCTTGGCGATCGCCATCTGCTGAATGTTACCGGTGAGCGGCGTACGGAGGGCCTTGTAGCGAGGATCCTCGGAGACCTCGGCGATGCCCGAGGGCTCATAGTTCACCTCGCCCTTGCGGCCGCTGCTGTTCAACGCGCCATCCTGGTCCTCGTTGCTTATCCGCACGGCCGGCCGGTTGATCGGTAGGCTGTTGTAGTTGGTACCCAGGCGATACATTTGCGTGTCGGCATAGCTGAACAGACGGCCTTGAAGCATGCGGTCCTCCGAGGCTTCAATGCCCGGCACCAATCGCGAAGGCGCAAAGGCGGATTCTTCGGTGCTCTCGAAATAATTGTCCGGCACTCGATTCAAAGTCATCGTACCGATCTTTCGCTCCGGTACGCCGGACCAGATCTTCGTATCATCCAGTGCATCGAAGTCGAATTTGGCAAGGTCTTGCGGCTCCAGCACCTGGATATATAGATCCCACTTGGGATCGTCGCCGGCCCTGATCGAGTTGTACAAATCGTTGGTATTGAGGTTCCAGTCATTGCCGATCGAACCGGAAATTTCTTGGGGGCGCAGGCCATGGATGCCCTGCAAGCTCTTCCAATGGAATTTCACGTAATGCACTTGACCTTGTGCATTGACTAACTTGAAGGCATGCACAGCATATCCATCCATATGGCGATAGGAGTCGGGCATGCCTTCCACCGTATATAGATGGGTCAGCATACTGGTCGCCTCGGGCGTATGCGCGAAGAAATCAAAGGCCAAATCCGCATTCTGCACACCGGTGACCGCGCTGGGCTTGTTGGCGTGCACGAAGTCCGGAAACTTGATGGCGTCCCGGATGAAGAATATCGGCCAGTTGATGCCGACCATGTCCCAGTTACCTTGTTGCGTATAGAACTTCACTGCGAAACCGCGAGGGTCGCGCGCCTGTTCCGGAGAGCCGCGATAGCCCATCACTGTGGAGAACCGCACGAACACGGGTGTCTGCGTGCCGGGGGTGAACACTGTCGCTCGGCTCAACTCGGATATATCGGCGCTGACCTCAAATATGCCAAAAGCCCCTGTGCCGCGGGCGTGCACCACGCGCTCGGGAATGCGTTCACGATCGAAACGCTGCAGCTTCTCGATGAGATGCGAGTCCTCCAAGACTACCGGGCCCGATGGACCCGCTGTCTGCGAGTTCTGATTGTCGCCCACCGGGGCACCCGCGTCGGTGGTGAGGTGGCCATCCTGGGCGCCGACATTTAAGGTTGCGCTCATGGCTAAGGCGAACAGAGCACACTTCGCAAGCATGGTTTTCTGAATCATCACGAAAAATACCTCGGTGAGTGGAAAGACATGGTTATCGGGGACTACCGATGCAGTGTCTTTCGTCGAGGCTCATTGGTCTAATCAAAGCTTTCTATCCCCCCGATAGTTTTCTTGCATGACAACTCATGTCGCCCACTTCGGAAGGGACATCCTGGGCAGTAATCTCGTCGAACCGAAGGAAATTTCGCGCAGAGTGGCTGTCGCGGATACAATGGGGCCGCCAAAGGACAGGGAGGTCGATCGGGTCATGGACAGCATCAATTGGCTTTATTCAATTCCGATTATTGTATTCATCATTATTGGTGTGTTGGCAGTCAGCACACTTCGCAAAAGTCGATTGGAAATGCCGGTTCGTTGCCCGAACTGCGTCACGCCGATGTCTCTCCGTCGGCGTCCTATGTTCAGGTCGCCAATACTATTGGGCGGGTGGGTGTGCCCCCATTGCGGAACCAAGATGGATAAGCGGGGCAGAGATATGTCCGAGATAGCCTCGTGAGTATAACGCTTGACAGTCACGGGATGAGAAATTGGAAACTGTAGCCATCTTTGTCGACGTTCAAAATATTTATTACACGACGAGACAGTACTTTTCTCGTCATTTCAACTACGGAAGTTTTTGGACCGAGGTCACGCGAGATAGGCAGGTGGTGAAGGCAACGGCGTTCGCCATTGATCGCGATGACGAAAAGCAACGGCTATTTCAAAACATTCTGCGTTCGATAGGTTTCGAGGTCAAACTGAAACCATTCATTCGTCGGCGCGATGGCTCGACAAAAGGTGACTGGGACGTTGGAATCACGCTGGATATTTTGGATTGCGCGCCGCACGCGGACGTCGTGGTATTGGCATCTGGCGATGGAGATTTCGACTTGCTGGTCCAAAAGATAAGAGAGCAGCATGGAGTGTCCGTTGAAATTTATGGGGTTGCGGAACTTACGGCGAGGTCGCTGATCCTGGCGGCCAGCAAATTCGTGCCGATCACGGATCGCCTGCTCTTGGCCGCGAACAGGGCGTAGAAGCGGCAGGAAGGCTGGGCTTTGGATCACGTGACTGGCGATCATCACACGAGTGCCGCGGCTACTGCCTGGGCCAACCACGTTGCGAGCCGAGCCACCGATCGCCGCCTTGAACAAGGGGCCGACGTGCGAGACATAACGCGGGCTATTCAGCCCTTTTGAAGAACGCTATTGATTGAGCGTGGTGGAAATTTCGGTCGTGACCTCGGTCATTAGCTTGTGGACCGGGCACTTCTGCGCTGCACGGAGAAGTTCCTCCCGCTGCGCGGCGCTCAAGTCACCGGTCAACGTCAGCGCCGCACTCAGGCGGTAGATACCTGCGCGCTCCTGACTTGCATCGCGTTCCACGAAAACCTCGATGCCTTCTACCGGAATATTCTTGCGTTTCGCGTACCAAAGCACAGTCAGCGCCTTGCACGCGCCCAGCGCGGCATCGTAGAGGTCATGGGGATTGGGTGCAGATCCCTCGCCACCTTCCTCGACACTGAGGTCGCTGGCAAGGCTATTTCGACCGATGTGGATCTCATGCCGCATCGGCGCCCGCTGATCTCGAACGACTCGAATTGTCACAATAGTGGCTCCTCACGATGCACGTCAAATAATTTCACTGCCGCCCTCGCTTTAACCCAGCGATACTAAAGACGCACGGATGATCCGTAAACGGTCTCGGAGCCCTGAATAAATTGGCTCGCCGCGTGAGAAGGCCGACGCAAGCCACATGCGGATAGGAGAAGTCATCGTCAATATACGCAAAGTTGAAATCGTCTCCGATCTGCTGAGCCTCGGTTTGTATGCGCAGCAAATCCGAAATCGAGCGCAAGGCTTAGGAACTCTTTTTAGGACCGCGGCGCTAGCAGCTCGAGCAGTCGCTGGTCAGGTAGCGCGGTTTGGCCGATCGCTTGCACACAGACATGATCGGCTCCCGCTTGCCAATGCGCATCGATGCGCGTTCGAATCGCCTTTTCGTCGCCCCAGACAATCACGCTGTCGATCAGCCGGTCGGATCCGTCCCCCGCAATATCGGCGTCGGTAAACCCTAACCGCTTCCAGTTCTCGACATAGTTGGGTAGGCCCATATATACCGAAAGAAAGCGACGGGCCGCTATGCGTGCTTTGGCTGGATTCGTTTCGAGAACCGCCCCCTGCTCGACGCACAGGTGTTTGCCCGGCCCGAGTATCTCTCGCGCCTGCTGGGTGTGTTCGGGAGGGACATTGTAGGGAAGAGCGCCATCGGCTAAGTCGCGTGAAAGCTCCAGCATTTTCGGTCCCAGAGCAGCGAGGATGGTCTTTGGCGTCGCGGCGGGCGCAACCGAACCATATTTGGACTTAGCCATGGCTTGCAGATAGGCGCGCATGGTGGCAACGGGTTTGCCATATTTGAGATTCCGTAGTCCTTCCACCAAAGGTATGTGCGAGACGCCCAGACCAAGCAGAAATCTTCCGCCCGATTGTTCGTTGAGACCTTTCTGAGCCGCCGCCGCAGCGAACGCATCGCGGGCGTAGATGTTGGCGATCCCGGTGGCAACGAGCAGTTTGGCCGTATTCGCCAGCAGCCACGCTGAGGCGGAAAACGCTTCGCGGCCCGTGGCTTCCGGAGTCCACAATGCCCCATAGCCCCAGGCTTCGATGCTCTTCGCCAACGCCGCAGCCTCGGTCGCGGCGAGGCCATCGGTCGCAGCCCAGACTCCCAGCTTCTCGAGTGTCATCGCCGGCTCCAGTTCCTACCAATGGGAACATTATCGCAGTAAACCGGGGAGGAGGGGTCGACCGCGTGTTCGCGGGACGGCCGGACGCTGTGACATTCCTTCTGCGAGGCCTGCAGTCACCGGTTGTTGTGAAGCCGCGCGCATGAACTTCGGGTCCCGTCTGACACGGAAACGCAACACTGGCAGTTTAGTATCCTCAGTGAGAACTCCTGCCAAATTCGGGCACCGGTTGCGATCGCGCAGTCAGCGCGCACTATCGGCCGCTCGCGTCTTGACACCCAACCCCCCTCCCGCAACACTTGACGACACCACGGGAGCGTGGCCGAACACTTTCAGGCGGGAGCCAATGCACGACATCGTCGATACACTTGGTCCCGCAGCGGCCACCCGGGTTTTGGCCGTTCCACTCGATACGGCCCCCTTCGAAATGTTGAACCTGAGCGACGGCATCAGCGTTGCCTTGCAGCAGTTTCGCAGCCCGGAGGACGTGACTTCGCTGATCGAGGGCGAAGATCTCTTCAAGCTCCATGTCCAGCTGTCGGGGCAGCGCCTTTTGAACTTCGAGCGCCGCCACGAGATCGACATCTGCGGCGCCTCGACGGCCGTCCTCATGCACGATGCGGGCGTCGCCAAGATCGAGCGGCTGGTCGCCAACCACTTGGCGCAATCCATCACGGTTTATATCGGGCGCAGCCGCGTCTGGCAGTACCTGGAAGAAGAAAAAACCGTGGCCTCGCCGGCGCTGCGCTCCTTTATCCTTCGCAAGCGCACCCGGCCGCGCTTGGCTGTGGCCGCCCCGGCGGCCGAGGAACTGGCCGTCGCCGCCGCCGTGATCAACAGCCGGCGCACCGGACCCCTGCGCCGGATCTTCGCGGAAGCCAAGGCGATGGAGCTGTTTTGTCTGATTCTCGACCGCTTCCAGTCGGAGGCGCCGCTGGCAAAAGCGGGATCGAGTATCAAGATTACGGAACGCGACCGACGCCAGCTGAGCGCTGTGCGCGATACGTTAGACGTCCAATTCCTCGATCCGCCTTCCATTCATACGCTGGCGCGGCAGTTCGGCTTGAACCGCAACAAGCTCTGCGGCGGGTTTCAGACTCTGTACGGCGTCAGCATCTACGATTTCTGCCGAAACCTGCGCCTGGAAAAGGCGCGCCGGATGTTGGCGGAGTCGGACGTCAGCATCGTGCAGATCGCCGAAGCGGCGGGTTTCGCCTCGGCCAGCGCCTTCAGTGCCTCCTTTGCACGGCAATTCGGACGTGCACCATCGCGGTCGCGGCGTTTGTGACGCTGCCGACGGCATTCGTGACGATCGCGACAGTGCAAGCTGCTTCACCCTCCTAAGATCGGTCCATCGGCAGTCATAAGCCGAGGAGGGATACCATGCGGATTTTGTTTCCTACGCTGGCCGCGATGGCGGGCAGCGTGCTTTCCTTGAACGCCGGCATTGCGGCGGACGCGCCGCCTGCGCGCTTTGTCGACCAAGCCTTGGCCGAGTCCATGGCGGAGCAATGCGTGGCTCGCGCCCATTCCAATTCGTGGCCACCGTTCACCATCGCGGTGGTGGATGCCGGGGGTGCTCTGATCTTGCTGCGCCGGCAGGATGGCGCCTCGTCGGTCACCGCGGAAGCGGCATTGCTCAAAGCACGCACCGCGACGCGCTTCGGCGCGCCGACCCAGGCATTGGTGGCCATGAGCAAGGACGAGCCGACCCGGGACCTGATGCTGCTGCTGCAGCTCACGGACGATCCGGGCGGGGTGCCGGTCATCGTTACCGGCCGCGTCATCGGCGGGATCGGTGTTTCGGGCGGTACGGCAGAGCAGGATGTGGGCTGCGCCAACGTCGCGATCGCAGGACTATTTCCGGAGAAGAAATGAACAGCGCACCTAAGAATGCGTCGGTCGGGAAGAATTTGATCGCATTGGCAGGCGCCGTGGTATTGACCCTAAGCCATTCGGGTATGACTGTGGCGCAATCCGCCGTCGATGCCGGCGATCAGATCGGGGAGATCCTGGTGACGGCGCAAAAGCGCTCGGAGCGCATCCAAGACATTCCGATCTCGATTAGCGCCATCTCCGGCGCGGACTTGGAGCGCGCGGGTGCGCGCGACTTCAAGGATGTGCTGTTGTCGATTCCCGGCGTGTCATATTCCAGCAGCGAACCGGGGCAGAGCCGCTATTCGATACGCGGCGTGAGCACGGCCGCTTCCAGCCCGACTGTCGGCATCTATTTGAACGACATCTCCTTGATCACCGTCGGCACCAATTTCGCCGGCGCGGCCGATCCGCTGCTTGTCGATATCGAGCGCGTCGAAGTGCTTAAAGGACCCCAGGGCACGCTGTACGGCGGCAGCGCCATGGGCGGCGCTATCAAGTACGTGACCCGTGAACCGCAGATGAACAGGTTCGCGGTGACGGCGGCGGGCGGAGTGGGCTACGTGGACCACGGCGGCGTCTCGTACGACGCCGAATCATTTTTGAATATCCCGCTCATTGACGACCGCGCGGCGCTGCGAATAGGCGGCGCTTACCGGCTGGATGCCGGTTTCGTCGACAATGTACCGGGGGGCCTGGTGCAAGTGTTCAGCCAGAGCGCGACCCTGCCGCCGCCGGCGGCGTTTGCGCCGGTGACCTACAACAACACGGGGACTCTGGCGCGCGACGACTGGAACGAGCGCAGCACGACGGTTGGCCGCGCGTCCGTCAAATGGATGCCGATCGATTCGCTGACCATCACGCCAGTCGCGACGATCCAACACAGCGACAAGGCGAACCCGGACGACTTCTTCACCAACTTGCCGAAAATCCAGAATTCCGTGCGCTTCGCGCAGCCGACGCGCGACAACCTCGAGGTCTACAGCCTGAACGCCACGCAGAAATTCGGCTGGGCGGACCTGACATCGCTCACCGGCTACATGAGCCGAAGCGTCGAGTGGGACCGCGACTATTCCCTGTTCATCGCAAGCCTCGTGCCGCCCTTGCTGCCGAACAATTCCTATAACGTCTCCAACACGAATTCGCGGACATTCTCGGAAGAGATCCGATTGGCATCCTCGGATCCCGACGCGGCGCTCAAGTGGACCGTCGGCATCTACTACTCGCATCAGCACGATAACTTGTATCAATTGGTCGACACCGTGGGTGCGGGGGCGTTCTTCGGCACTGGCACCGACCAGACCTACCTGGGCAATCAAACGACCTATACGGCGCAGAAGGCGGCCTTCGGCAACGTGAGCTACGCCTTCACGAAGCAAATCGAAGCAAGCGTGGGCGTACGTTGGTTCGACATCAAGCAACGAGTCGACGGCAGCTTCGACGGTGTGTTCAACGGCGGGCACAGCGAAGTCGATGCGAAACGCAGTACGGACGTTGGGTTCACGCCGAAGTACGAGTTGAGCTACAAACCGTCGGACGCCAACTTGCTCTACGGCAGCGCCAGCAAAGGCTTCCGCCAGGGCGGACCGAATCGCTTCAACACCGACAGCCCGCTGTGCGCGCCGGACTTCGCGCGCCTGGGGATTGCGCGTGCGCCCGCGAGCTTCCAGCCGGATAACCTCTGGACCTACGAACTCGGCAGTAAGAACGAGCTCGGCGCCAAACGCACCATCATCAATGCTGCGATCTACTACACCGACTGGAAGAGGATCCAGCAGCAGGTGAATTTGAATTCCTGCGGCTTCCAATTCGTGGGCAACGTCGGCGCGGCCACCATCAAGGGGGGCGAACTGTCGATCGAGTCTGCCGTGGGCGGCGGCGTGTCGCTGGGCGGCAATATCGCGTACGCCGACACCCGCATCACCGAAACCGCGCCCGGCGTCTCCGCGCAAATCGGCCAGGAGGTGCTCGACACCCCGAAGTGGACCGGCAGCGCCTACGGCGATTACCGCTTCCTCGATCGGGTGAATTGGAGCGGCAGCTTCCGCGCCGACATTCAATACCATGGTAAGAATTTGCGCGCTTTCGAGGAATTCCAGTCGGTCAGGTTCCCCGATGGCACGTTGGGCACCATCCCTGACGGCACCCAGGTGCAGAACGCCTATCACGTCATCAATGCGAACGTCAATTTCGTGAACGGCAACCTGCAATACCGGCTTTATCTCGACAACGTCGCGAACGCGGAGCCGTATCTGGATTTCCGGCGCGCTTCTGGAACGTCGGCTGCGACGACCATCCGGCCGCGCACGGTGGGTGTGGGCATCCGAGCAAATTTCTAAAGGATGACCGTGAAGTCTTTATCGAGTGTTGTTTTGCTCGCGCTGACGGCCGGGCTCGCACAGGCGGCGGATGAGTCGCACGAATGGCCCTTGTACGGCCGCACTTTCGAAGAGGCGCGCTTCTCGCCGCTCAAGCAGATCGACACCGCCAACGCATCGACGCTGGGGCTGGCGTGGGAGTTCCAGGACTTCGTGGTGCGCGGTCGCGTGCATCGCGGCAACGAGGCCTCACCGCTGGTGAGCGACGGCGTGATGTATTTTTCGGGTCCCTGGAGCGTGGTATATGCGCTCGACGCGCGCAGCGGCAAGCTCTTGTGGAAATATGATCCGCAGGTCGATGGGAACTGGATTCGCCGCGCCTGCTGCGACGCCGGCAACAAGGGCGTCGCCCTGTGGAAAGGACGCGTCTATGTCGCGACGCTCGACGGGTATCTCATTGCCCTCGATGCGAAAACCGGCAAGCCGGCGTGGAAGTCGGATACCTTCGTCGATCGCGTGACCATGAACTATGCCAGCACCGGCGCGCCGCGCATTGCCGGCAACAACATCGTCATCGGCAATTCCGGCGCGGAGATGGGTGCGCGCGGTTATGTCAGTGCCTACGACTTGAATTCAGGGAAGCTCGCTTGGCGTTTCTATACGGTGCCCGGCGATCCTGCCAAGGGCCCGGACGAATCGCCCGACGTCACCCTGGCGCGAAAGACGTGGAGCAAGGACTCGCGCTGGGACTTGGGCGGCGGCGGCACGGCGTGGGATTCCATGGTGTACGACCCCAAGCTCGATCTGTTGTATGTGGGGGTGGGCAACGGCATGCCGCATCCCGTGTGGTCGCGCAGCCCGGGCGGCGGCGACAACCTGTATCTGTCGTCCATCGTAGCGCTCGACGCCGCGACCGGGCGCATGCGCTGGTACTACCAGACCACCCCGGCCGACAGCTACGACTACACGGCGACGCAGAACATGATCCTCGCCGATCTCGAGATCGGCGGCAAAACGCAGCACGTACTCATGCAGGCGCCGAAGAACGGCTTCTTCTACATCCTCGACCGCGCCACCGGGAAACTGCTATCGGCCAACGCTTATACCAAAGTCACCTGGGCCGAGCGCGTGGACATCGAAACCGGTCGGCCGGTGCTGACGCCGCAGGCGGATTTCTCCAAGGAACCGAAAGAGATATGGCCAAGCCAGGCGGGCGGCCACAATTGGATGCCAATGTCCTACAGCGCCGCGGCGAAGCTAGTCTTCATTCCGGCCCTGGATGCCGGCATGAGCTTCGGCATGGTACCGGGGAAGGACGTGCAGTTTCGCGTCGGCGCCAACAATGAAGGCGACAACGTGGGCTGGACACGGCCGGTCGGCGACAAGGGCATTCCGTGGGCGCCGCCCAACCCGGGTCCGAACGATCCGCCGTTCCGCTCCGTCCTCAAAGCCTGGGATCCGGTCGCCGGTAAGCTCGCGTGGCAATCGCCGCCGAAACCCTATTGGAGCGGCGGGGTGCTGTCCACGGCGTCGGGCGTCGTGTTCCAAGGCGCGGCGGACGGCACCTTCTCGCTCTACGACGCGAAGGACGGGCGGCTGATTAAAAGCATCGATACCGGCACAGGCATGATGGCGGGTCCGATTTCGTATGAACTCGACGGCGTGCAGTACGTGGCCGTGCTCGCTGGATTCGGCGGCGCGTTCAATCAGATCGGATATCCCCCCGGATCCGCGGCGCTCAATTACCAGAACAGCGAACGCTTGTTCGTCTTCAAGCTGAACGGCGGTCGCGTGGCATTGCCGCCGGCCCGCCATCGCGTTCTCGAGGCGCTGCCCAGTCCCACATCCACGGATCCGGCAGTACTCGCGCGCGGCATGAGCCTGATCGGCCGATGCGCCGGGTGCCATGGTTTTCGCGGGATTCCGAACGGCTATCCGGACCTGTGGAACTTGCCCCCGGCGACGCAAGCCGCGTTCCAAAACATCGTCCTCGAGGGTGCGCTATCGTATGCTGGGATGCCGTCCTTCAAGGACGCGTTGTCCGTCGACGATGTGAAGGCGATTCAAGCGTTCATCATTTCCGACGAGATCGGTCTTAGAAAGTGAGGAATCCGATGTACATGAAGCCTTCTGCCTTGTCCACCGCCATTGCCATGATGTTCGGGATCCCCGCAGCCGGTATCGCCGCGGACGCGCCGGGCGCTCCCGCTTCTGCGACCGGTACCACCGCTGCGGTTGTGACCGCCTTGCATTGCGGCCGCTTACTCGACTCGATCAACGGCAAGATGCTCGGGGCCACGACGGTGGTGATGGAGGGAGGCCGGATCCGCCAGGTGTCGCCCGGCACGACGGCGCCGGCAGGCGCGAAGGAAATCGATCTCTCGAGCCAGACTTGCCTGCCCGGATTGATCGACAGTCACGTGCATCTGACCATGGAGTTCAACAAGGCGACCTATTCGAACGCCTTCCGTTGGAACGTCGCGGACTACGCCGTGCGCTCGACCGTATACGCGCGCAAGACTCTGATGGCGGGATTCACGACAGTGCGCAATCTCGCGGACATCGCCAACGAATCGGTGGCGCTGCGCAATGCCATCAACGAGGGTGTTATCGTCGGGCCGCGCATCTTCACGGCCGGCCAGGCCATCGGCTCGACCGGCGGTCATGCCGATTTCACCAATGGCTATCGCATGGATCTGGCGGGCGACCCAGGTCCCAAGGTCGGCATCATCAACAGCGCCGACGATGCCATCAAGGCCGTGCGCCAGCATTACAAGCAGGGCGACGACGTCATCAAGATCATGCCGTCCGGCGGCGTGATGGATGAAGGCATGAACGGCGAGAATCCGCAGATGACGCTGGAAGAGATCAAGGCCGTGGTCGAGACCTCTCACGACTATGGCTTCGTGGTCGGCGCGCATGCACACGGCGCGGAGGCCATACGCCGCGCGGTATTGGGCGGCGTCGACTCGATCGAGCACGGCACGTTTCTGAATGATGAAGACATGAAGCTCATGGTCCAGCACGGCACCTGGCTGGTGCCCACCATCATTGCCGGCGACTATGTCATGCGTCAGGCGAAGATCCCGGGATACTACCCGCCGCAGGTGGCCGCCAAGGCGCTTGTGGTCGGTCCGTTGATTCAGGCCACTGCGGGACGCGCCTACAAGGCGCACGTCAAGATCGCGTTCGGCACCGACGCCGGCGTGTTCCCGCACGGTGATAACGCACACGAGTTCGAGCTCATGGTGGATGCCGGCATGCCGCCGATGTTCGTTCTGCAGGCCGCGACCATCAGTGCTGCGCAGCTGCTGAAGCGCGAGAAGGACTTGGGCAGCATCACGCAGGGCAAGTATGCGGACCTTGTCGCCGTCGACGGCAATCCGCTCGACAACATTAGCCTCATGAAACAGGTCAGTTTCGTGATGAAAGAGGGCGTGGTTTACAAGTTGAAGTCGGCGCCGGTGCAATAGCCGTCGCTCATGTCGTGGGCGGCACCAACATCGGCCAATTCAACCCGACGACCTGGCCGCTAGCCACCAGTCCTCGCGTGCGCGGAGCTCGCGACGCCGACTCACCTCAGGGTGCAGGAAGCCGAGGACGCGGCCGCAGTGAAGGACCGATAACCACCACAGCTCGCGTACTCTGGTTTCGCTCAGCTCTGCATTTGCATGTCAATCATCTCGCCGTTGACGATCCACGGGCAGCCGAATTTGTCGGTGACCATGCCGAAGCGTTTGGCCCAAAACGTCGGCCCGAACGCCATGGTCACTTTGCCGCCATCAGCCAGCGCGTTAAACACGCTCTCGGCTTGCCCGACAGCGTCGTAGTTGAGAGCGATCGACACGCCGTGGATACCTTGGTACGGCATGCCCGGGGGACTATCGCCGGCATACAAAGAGCCGTTCCCCTCAAGCGCCAGGCGCGCATGCATGATTCGGTTTAGGGCGTCTTTCGGCGTGCGCTCGGACATGGGCGACTGGCCGAATGTCAGCATGTCAAGCTTGCCGCCGAGTACTTTCGCGTAAAAACGCATCGCGTCAGCGCAGTTGCCATCGAAGGCCAGATAGGGAATGGGTTGTGGCATGGTCGTTTCCTGTGTGTGGTGTGCAAACCCGATATTCGGGGACCGTATTCTGACTAGACGAACGGCCGACGCCCAATCCGACAGGCCCGTCGAAAAATTTCTGCTATGTGCTGACGGACGGCGATTTTCGCTTTGACTCGCCGCTGCCCGGCGAGGACCGAGCGTTGCAGTCGGTTCCAATCGACCGTTGGGCTAACCGACGCTAAATTCTCTTCGGTTGTTGCAGATCGCAAGCACTCCGCGCAACAGTTCGGTGCCGAGCCGGAAATCCAGGTTGCCCAAGGCATCCGAAAGTTGGTCATAGCACGCAGCGTCCAGAACTTCGATCAACAATGGGGATAGCGCGGCGAATTTATCGAGAGCGGCAAGATTTTGATCCTCGACCAATGTACAGAGTTCTTCGAGATCAGCGTTGTCGATGTTCGGATGATCCTTCCTCGTCGCGCCGGTTTTGACAGTTCGTCCCGGTTGCCGTTCCAACAAGTGTTGTGCTTCTTCGCGTAAAGTGATCAGAGCCGCTGCCAGTTTGCTCAGTATCCCATCCACGGGTCGAGCTTGCTGGAGCGCGTTCTCCGCCGCGCCGGCTAATCGCGCGACGTTTGTTGCCCCGATCATTCCGGCGCTGCCCTTTAGCTTGTGTGTGCGCAGTTTGAGCTCGTTCCGGGCGGTATCGTCGTCAGGCACCACCAACATCGGCAGGGCTAGGTCTGCGTAGTCTCGTAGTAGCCGCACCAGGAGCGATTCGAACAGGGGTAGGTCGTCTCCGAACATCTGCTGAACGACGCCGGCGTCGATGGACGGCATAATTGGCCCGCTAGCGGTGCGCTGCGCGGGTTTAGAGTCGAGGATGACCATCGCTATGGGTTCGCCTCGTGCCTGCTCTACGAGATATCGTACTTTGCGTATCAGCGTCTGGGGGTCAAAAGGCTTGCTGATGAAATCATTCATGCCCGATTCGAGCGAGCGCTGTCGCTCGCCGACCAGGGCCCCTGCCGTCAGCGCAACGATGGGCAGCATCTTGAGGTTTGCTTCTTGCCGGATCTGCCGTGCCGCCGCGTTGCCGTCAAGAATAGGCATCTGCACATCCATGAGCACGACATCGAGTTGCTGGCCATGGGCACGCACGTAGTCCACCGCGGCGGCGCCGTCAGAGCAGCAAGCCACGACTGCACCCTGCTTTTCCAAAATGCGTCGCGCGACTTCCAGATTGATGTCGCTGTCATCCACTACCAGTACGCGGACATTGGCCAGCCACTGTGCATGTCGATCGTCAAAATTAGTCGTTTGCAATAACCGCTCACGACCGTCGTATCGTCTCCAGACCGCGGCATTGATCGCATTGAATAGCGATGAGCTGGTCACCGGCCGCACCAGTAAAGCGTCGGTGGCGCGCATCGACGCGACCTGCACCATATATGACTGCGCCGTATCCGCTACGACGATGACCGGCGGCAAGGTGCCGTACGTGCATTCCCTTTCGAGCCGGGCGATCAGTTGATGTGCACCCGTATCGTGCTGGTGCCGCTCCAGATCCAGGATGAGGACATCCGGCAAAGTGTTCGGCTGACCGCTACTCATTAGTTCGAGCAGCTGCTCGCTAGTTCGCACTGTTTGTGGACTCCAGCCCAAAGCCCTAACCATGCCACTCAGACCTTGCGGGGCATCGCCATGAGGGCCGGCAATCAAGACCTGCAAGCCCAGTGCGCGATTCCCGCCGAGTGTGCCCGCAACGCCGTGCGCAATTCGAAAGGGTATCTCGATCCAGAAGGTGCTGCCCACTTTGAGGCTGCTGGTGACGCCAATTTCACCGCCCATCAATTCCACGAAGCGGCGCGCGATGGACAGCCCCAGTCCTGTGCCGCCAAAGCGACGTGTCGTGGAAGCATCGGCTTGCGTAAACGGCGTGAACAATCGCTCGAGCGCGGCAGGCTCGATGCCGATGCCCGTATCGGTTACCTCGCAGCGCACACGAATGCGCTCGAAGCCTTGTTCCGTACAGAATACCTTCAACTCTACGTGACCTGCCTCTGTAAACTTGATCGAATTGTTCAGCAGATTGGTGAGAATTTGGCGTAGACGCAAACCGTCGCCCTTCACCATGCGCGGCAGGGTTGACGCCGGCACGACGGCCAATTCGATTCCCTTGGTCGTCGCTTGCAGGGCGAGCATTTGGCCGATGTCTTGAACCAAATCCAGAAGATCGAAAGGCTCATCCTCGAGCGCCATTTCTCCGGCCTCGATCTTCGACAGATCCAGGACGTTGTTGACGACGCTGAGGAGGGACCGGCCAGCAAACTGAATCTTGGTCAGAAACTGGTGCTGATCCTCATTTAGAGTGGTCTGTTCGAGTAGGTATCCTAAGCCTATGACGGCATTCAAGGGGGTGCGGATCTCGTGACTCATGTTGGCCAGGAACTCGCTCTTGGCCTTGTTGGCTCTTTCCGCAACCGCGGTTGCCTCACGCAACTGCTGGTCCATGAGGCGCCGTTCGGTGATGTCTTGAATGGCTCCGACAACGCGGGCCGGTACGCCGTTGTCGCGTTCAACCTCGCCCGCCGCACGAATCCAGATCGATCGGCCCGTCGCCGTAACGATCGGCATCTCGATGTCGTACCCCTTTCCGGTCTCATGCGCAGCACGCGCCGAATCATGGCATCGTTCGCGAGATTCTGCTGACAGAAAAGTGTCCAATAATTCCATCGTGGGCACACAGCCGTCCTCAAGGTCATGGACGCGATAGCATTGATGTGTCCACCGTTGCGCACCCGAGGATAAATCGATCATGAATCCGCCCACGCCGGATACCTGTTCGACGCGCTGGAGGAAGGTCTCGCTCTCAATCATGCGGCGCTCGGCTTTCTTATGGGCGGTGATATCGAAGCGGATGGAAATGTATTTCTCAATCCGACCATCTTCACCCAAGAATGGAGCAATGATGCTGTCCATCCAGTACACGTCGCCGTTTCTGGCGCGATTGCAGATTTCGCCGCGCCAGGGTCTTCCGTTGTTGAGGTGTTGCCACAGGCCTCGCCAAAATTCTCGCGAATGGGTGCCCGAACTGACAATACGATGGTCGTTGCCGAGTAGTTCATCTCGGGTATAGCCGCTGATGGTGCAGAACGCGGTGTTTACGTCGGTAATTCGGCCATCGCGATCGGCCACCGACACCAGCGCATGTTGGTGAAGCGTATTGAGCAGCCCTTCATTCTCGCGTACCAGGATTGCTAACTTGTGCTTGCTCTCAGTGACCTCCGTAATGTCATGCGCCAGCAAATAGAGACCCACAACATCGCCAGCCTCGATGTCAGGAATTAAGTGAACGAGAAAGTGCGTGGCGTCGCCGCCATCGCGACCGGGAAGAGTGCGCTCGTAGGTGGCGGTCTGGCCGCAAAGTGCGGCCTCTACGAGGGTACGACCCTGCTCAAAAAGGATATCCCCCAAGAGACTGCGGGTCTGGCCCCCCTGCGGCGATACCGCATCGAGTATAACGGGTTCGCAATAGGCTCGGTTCGCAATCCGTTTGATCAGGTCCTTGTCCCAATATCCAATAATCGACGGCAGAGCATCAAGGATGGTTGTCAGATTTCGCTGCACCGACTGCAGCTGTCCACTACGCAAATTCACCTGTTCCTCGAGATCTCGATATGCGGCGGCCAATTCTTCGACGCGTTGTTGCTCACGCAGGTGCATTGCGGCGTTTTCGCGCCGCAGGCGCCGGGTGTCCAATGCGCGTTCGATAACCGGCAGAATGCTGCTGAGCGAGAACGGCTTGAGGATGTAATCGAAAACTCCGCCCTGCATGGCACGTACGGCCGTATTGATGGTGCCGTGCCCGGTCATCACGATCGCGGGCAGTGTAGGGTCGATCTCTTGCGCAGCCTTGCTTAGGGCGATGCCGTCCATCTCGGGCAGCATGAGGTCGGTAATCAACAGCTCGAACTCCCCGGACCGAAGCGCCGCTAAAGCCTGTTCCGCCGAGCTGAAGCCTTGGATACCGTATCCCTCTCGTTCCAACGTATCGCACAGGGCGCGCATCTGCGCCGGCTCGTCGTCAACGATAAGCAAGCGGGCCCGGGGAGGGAGATCGTCGCTCCGCACGGCGGAAGCTTCTGGCTTAGGCATGATAAGCCTCAGGGATTGGTGCCGGGGAGCGCGGCATGGGGGCTTTCGATATGGGCAATGTCGACAAATCGGGCCTGGTGACCACCGGAGGATTTGGCGATCGTGAGTGCTCGTTCGGCGGCCGCTATCAGGTCATTCGGGATGGCGTCCGCCGCAGCGCCCCTGGGAGTCGAGCGCGACGAGTTACGACACCCGCCGCCCACTGACAGTGAAATCCGGCGACCCCTGATTGTCGAGGTGGCGTGCAGTATCTGCAAAGCGTCAACTGCATCCATTGCGCGTTGTGCAACGACGCTCGCGGCCTTGGCGTCGGATTCTGGTAACAGCAGTGCGAATTTGCCGCCCGCATAGCGACCCAGTACGTCGGTGGGCCGCTGCGCCGCCGAACGCAAAGCGTCGGCAACTGATTTCAGGCAGGTATCGCCCTTCTCCTCGCCAAATTCGCCGTTGTATGCGGTGAAGTCATCGATGTCTGCCAGCAATAACACCAGCGGTGCCGAGGAGCGCTGGGCGCGCAGCCATTCCAGCGTCAAGACCTTCTCTAGCTGCCGACGCGTGAGCGCGCCCGTGAGGAAATCCATCTTTACGGCGCTGCGCATCGTATCGGACAGCATTTTCAGCCGTTGGTAGGTGCGCACCCGCGCCAGGACCAGGGGCGGGTGGGGCGGCTTACTGATGAAGTCCGCTGCGCCGAGCTCTATCCCTTTGGCCTCCAACTGCTGGCTTTCGTGGCTGGTGATAAAGATAATCGGTACCTGAGCCAGCGCCGGCTCGTTCTTGAATACCGTGCATACTTCAAAGCCGCTGACATCGGGCATGTCCACATCCAGCAGCACCAGATCGGGTACGGATTCGCGCGCCAGCTTGAGCGCCATGCGACCCGAAGTGGCGAATCGAATGGGTGTGAAGCCGCTGAGGATTCGGTGCAGGATGCGAATCACCATAAGATCGTCGTCGACCAGTAAAATGCTGAATGCTTCTTGCTCTGGCATTGAAGTCTCCGATCGGTGACAACGAAGCTTCTGCCGCGCGCGTCAGGGCCTCACGAAATATCTTAAATGGGTGGCGGCGTGCCGCACGGGGATCTTTACCCTCCGCTGGCCTGTTGCCAGTTATCCGCCGGCGACAGTGCCGATTCGACCGCATCGGCCAATGTGGTGGCAGCGAAGGGCTTCATCAGGAACGCCGCGGCGCCCAACCTCATCGCGCGCTCGCGCAGCATCGGGTTTTCATTTGCAGTCATAAAGATGATTGGTGTCGCCGCCGATCCGACGAGAGTTTGCAGGCGATCTGAGACGAGAAACCCATCTCCCGCGGGCAGCGAAATGTCTAACACCACAACATCCGGCCGATGTTTGACGACCGCGGATACAGCGCTCACGGCATCCTTGGCCGTGTACACCGTGTATCCCATGCTCTTAAGCCGCACACCTATACCGAGCAAGATGGTGTTGTCGTCATCAACCAGTAACACGGTTTTCATTTGACGGGCCTACCTGAAGTGAAT
Source organism: Steroidobacteraceae bacterium (assembly GCA_036502605.1). Taxonomy (GTDB): domain Bacteria; phylum Pseudomonadota; class Gammaproteobacteria; order Steroidobacterales; family Steroidobacteraceae; genus Bog-1198. Next base: position 23,487 of record DASXYI010000008.1, on the reverse strand, counting down.
GAAGGAATTCGAACGATTTATGCGATGTTCGGAAGACCCCTTGCCAGACGGAGCGCCGACTCTACTTAATGCATCGGCGTCGCCGAATAAAACTTGAATTTCGCCGTACTTCTTGCATTGCCGCAAAGCTCGCCTAGAGCGTTGCATCCGATGCCCTGGGGCCAGTTTGCAGTGCCGCCATTCGAATTGAACCCCAGATCATCAATGCAAGACGCCACCGTCAGTGGACAGAAGCAGATCCCACATCTGCGGTAAGCTGTTCATGGAATGTTTGGGTTCGCAGGCTGTCACGGCAATACTGACCGTAAATTCAATCGGGCCGACAGCTGTCGACACGGGAACCGCGGCGAATATTTGCCGCAATTGCCGCGCGACTCGGGCAGCGCCCTTGAACCTCGTCTCTGGCAGGACAATCATGAACCGATCCGTGCCCACCCGGGCAAGCCAGTCGATGTTCTTGCGAATACAGTTTCTCGAGTCGGCGACGAACGCTCGTAGCGCTTCATCACCCACCTCATATCCGTAACGGCCGTTGGCCCGTTCGAATTCATCGATTCGACAACTGAGGACTGACAAGGCATGGCGGTTACGCTGCGCGCGTGCGATCGCACGCGGCAATTGCTGGTTGAAAAAGCGAAGGTTGCGCGCGTTGGTCAATGGATCGGTTATTGACAAGCGCCGATGTGCCAGATCGCGGTTTCGTAAAGAAAGCTTTGCCTGGGTAATGCAGCGTCTCGCGTTGAGGCGCTTTAGAATGTCATTGGGCGGGCTGCCTTTGATGATGTAGTCGTCGGCGCCCGCGGCAATTCCTGCCAACCGGTCTTCCTCAGTATCCCGAACGGTTAACAGCAATACATAAACACTATCTTCTTGGTACTCACGCCGGACGCGCCTGCAGAGAGAAATCCCGTCCATATTGGGCATTTGCCAGTCGGTGAGCAGGATGTCACAGTGAGTTGCGCCCATTACGCGCAGTGCCTCTTCACCGGACGCGGCGACTTCTACGTCGTAATGCGCTCTCTTGAGCAATGCGGATAGGCACGTTCTGACCACATCATCATCATCAACCACGAGTACGCGGCACGGTCGCGGCGACTCCACATACTGGGCCGGGATGCGATTGTCCGAACTGTTGTTCCATTGTTCTGACGATACAGTGGTTCCCTGAGCAAGCATGGCGTTCTCCTATCGTTGTGCCGATCGGCCGTATGGCAGCAGTTGCGCCTGATTCGCGCAGTTCACGACACCCGGATGAAATGGTTCGGCGTCGTCTCGCGAGCGGTATGTCGGAGCAGTTTACGGACGCGCCTGGCGCGGCGCTGTCGGGAGAAGGTAACTATCGGTGGCCTGATAGTGCGACTCGCATCACACCAATATCAGGTCATATTCAACGGCGACCCGAATCAACTCTGCGCGATTGGCGACACCCAGCTTTACCATCAGTCGATGGCGATATGTGTCGACGGATTTGGGCGATACGGAAAGCTGGCGTGCAATATGAGTGCTCGACAATCCGGCAACCAGAAGCCGCAGGACCGCAAGCTCGCGCTCGCTGAGGTGCTCGCGCGAGCGTGTCGAAGCGGATCTGTTGCCGAGCGCCTCGACCGTCACCGGCATGATTCCTGCGCTAATGTATCGGTCGCCCGCGATGACCGCCTTGACGGCCGCCACGAGATCTGAGCCCGCAGAAGTCTTGGTTACGTAACCGCGTGCACCGGCGCGCAGCGCGCGATGGACGTGTTCCGATGTGTGGCATCCGGAAAGGGCAATAATGTGTGTCAGCGGCCACTCGCTGAGAATGCGGCGCGTGGCCTCGAGACCATTGAGGCCAGGTAATACGAGATCCATCACTATCACATCCGGGCTGAGGCGCCGGGCGGCTAGAACCGCTTCCTCACCGGTTACGGCGGATCCGACGACTGTCATGCCCTCTGCTCGACTAAGAAGCGCCATGAGCCCCTCACGCACGATGTCGTGGTCGTCGACCAAAAGAATTTTCGTTGGGAGTAATGCTGGCGCGCCATCCGACGGCCTTGACATCTCCTTGCCGTCCTTCTGCCTGAGATCTGCGCTCATGGTTATGCTAGATCGGCAGTCACGGAACATTCTTGACCTCAGAAGGCGCGCCCGCCGGCGGCAGAGGTAATCTGGTCACTGCAGCCACGAGCAAAAGAATGCATCCGGCCGGGCACGCTAACGCGGAGATTCGATCAGCGCTCAGGGGAAGGACTTAGGGGAAATCCTTAGGAGATTCCCCTAATTGTGGCATTCCGATCACCCTATTGCCCGCGTTTTGCATGCGGATATTGATTTGCACATCCGCGGGGATTTAGGCTGTGCGCGGGAGATACCATAGGTAGCCAAAGCAAAGGATGCAATTATGGCTTTACACCATCATGCAATGTTCGCATGAGCATAACGTGGGCAACGTACGAGTTTGAGGTCTTACAGATGGATGGCTTGTGGAAAGATGTAGGCGGCGTATACATTTTCTCGGGTGTGAAAGACAATTTATGGCGCGCCTACTACATCGGGATCACTGATAGTTTCCAAGATCGTCATCCGAATCCAGAAAGATGGGAGGAAGCCAAAGTCCTTGGGGCCACCCATGTTCATGCGAGGGGGGAGTCTCAGGCGGCCACCCGCAAATCAATTCAGAAGGATCTGATCAGGTCGTATAAGCCTCCGCTGAACGCGCATGACAAATCAGATTTGGATGTCATGACATAGAGCGCAAGTCGTCTGAGTCCGTCCGAACCGGCAACTCCATAGGACACGGCCATTGATATGCGCGCGAGCGCCGGCCATGGCATAGGGCCGCTGTGGATCTTTGCTTATGAATGCACGAGCTCTCCGCCACTCGCTTGCCACTCCTGCACCAAGTTGCTCGCATCCTCATCGGAGCGCGGCTTCACTCCCAGCAGAATGCCGCCCTCGCGAATGCCCTGTTCGTATTCCTCGATGCGCCGTTCGGGAATGCCCCATTTCGTAAGCGCCCCTATCAATGCGCCCGCAAGGCCGACAGCTCCAGCAGCGGACAGGGCTACAGCAATGGGTCCGGCAGCAAGAACGCCCAATACGGGAACGAGCAAAAGAGTGCCTACTCCAGCAAGCGCCGGGGCAATCGTGCCGATGGTTCCACCGGCAGGCCCACCCAGGTCGTTGGCAAATTTTCCGTCTCCTGCAGCATCCTTTGTCGCATTGCTGCTCAGATCGGTTTTGGTGTCGTGCCCGGCGGAGAAGTATCGGTTGCGAGTCTCCTCGCACATGAGCACGTCGATGTCGGAGTTCTCATAGCCCAGCCGAGTTGCAGATCGATATCCACGCTCGGCACTTTCCTTATTTGTGAATAGGCCGGTGACCATCCTAGCCGGCCCGGGAGATAGAGCTGAAGCGGTCATTGTGCGCTCCTTGTTGCCAGTCATCGGTCTATAGCGCTGGTGCGGGGATCGCGTCGCCGGAAGGGTTTCCACCACCGGCTCCTCGCCTTTCGCGTGAGGAGAATCCTCTCCCCCAGAGTACCCTGACCGAAAGGCCTAGATCGTCGCTAAGACCTGTCGGCCTGGTCCTACCCGTGCTGAGCCTCGATCACGCTTCACGAAGGTTGGACCACGGGGCCAAGGCGCGCCAGAATAGCTCCCGCACGTTTTTTTGACGAAAGTGGCAGGCTAGGTGCATCCTCCGGTGACCTCGACGGTACTCAATAGGGATTAGACGATGATGGGGGACGCCGCTATCGACCTGCTCGAGCGCGATGAACAGCTGCGACGGTTGGGGGATGCCTTCGCACTCGCGCGCGAAGGCAGGGGCCGGATTATTGCGATCGCGGCCGAGGCGGGCGCCGGTAAAACGGCGCTGACGGAGCAATTCGTCGCCAATCATGCTCAGGTTGCGCGGATGTATTGGGGTGCCTGCGAAAACCTATCCACGCCCGAGGTATTGCTGCCGCTGCGGGACATTGCGCGCGCCAGCGGCGAGTCTTTCGATCTCGGTGCGGATCACATCCGTTCTTTCGAGTCGCTGTTGCGCCTCTTATCCGATGGCGCCAAGCCATCTGTGCTCGTCATCGAGGACATTCATTGGGCCGACACGGCGACGTTGGATCTGATCCGCTTTCTTGGGCGGCGGATAGCCCGAGTACGTGCTCTGATAATGATCACGTATCGCGACGAGGAAGTGGACGCTCGCTCGCCCTTACGCAATCTCCTTGGCGAAATACCAGCAGGAAATGCGGAGCGCATGACCCTGGCGCCCCTCTCCCTGGCAGCCGTCACCAGTCTTGCTGCGAAGCGCGGGCGGCGCGGCGAGGACCTGTTCGCCTTGACCGCAGGTAATCCGTTTTTAGTGACTGAAGCGCTGGCGCTGGACTGCGATGTGCCCACCGATGCGGTGCGCGATTCGACGCTTGCACGCGCATCGCGTCTGCCGGACTCGGCTAGGGTCGTGCTCGATGCGGTATCCATATTTCCCCGCCATGCAGAAACGGCAGTCGTCGCCGACTTGGTAAAGGGTGCGATCGACGCCGGTCTGGACGAGTGCGTGGAGAAGGGCATGCTTTCCCTCGAAGGAGGGCTGGTGCAATTCCGGCATGAGCTCGCACGCCGCGCGATCGAAGCGTCTATTGCGCCGGCGCGCCGACGGGCCTTGCACCAGAAAGTGGTCGACGTGCTGAAGCGGCGATCCGATGCGCGCGCGAGTGAGATTGCACACCACGCGGAGCGAGCAGGCGATGTGGCCGCCGTGCTGAAGTTCGCGCATCGTGCCGGAGAAGAAGCTGCTCGCGCCGGCGCAGCTCGCGAAGCCGCCGCCCACTTTGCGGCAGTGCTTCGCCATCGCCACGCCCTCGATTCTGACCTTCTCGTAGAAATCTTGGAGCATTACGCCGAACAAGCCTATCTCATGGGTGGGGCAGACATCGCCGTGATTTCCATGACGGAAGCCGCTGAACTCAGGCGGCGCGCAAACGACTCGCTTGGGTTAGGACGCGATCTCACCCGCTTGACGCGATTCGCCTGGATGTGCGGCCGCCGCGCCGAAGCCGAACGATTTGTGCAAGAGGCGATCGCTGTACTGCAAACAGCGCCGCCCGGACCCGAACTCGCCTGGGCTTATTCGCATCAATCGCAGCTCGACATGCTCGCCTCCCGCATGGACCTTGCAATCGCCTGGGGCGAGCGCGCTCTTGAGCTGGCGAGGCGGTTGGGTCAAAGGGAAATCATCATTCACGCTTTGGGCAACATCGGCTCGGCAAAAGCCGACGACATCGGTCCAGGGAATTGTGTCGAGTTGGAACAAAGTTTCGAACTGGCCATCGCCGGCAAGTTCCACGATCACGTGGAGCGCGCGTCGTGCAACCTCACGTGCAGTTATTATTGGCGTCGCGACTATCGGGCTGCACTGGAATATATCGATCGCGGTGTTTCGTACGCGTCGGCACTCGAGCTGACTCATTGGGAGGGATATCTGCGCGGCTGGCGCAGCATGATTAAACTCGACCGGGGGGATTGGGGCGGTGCGGAGGAAGAAGCCCAAGAAATTTGCTGCCGGACCTACGCGGCCGACGTCTACCGCTTTCCCGCGCTGATCGCGCTTGCGCGGCTGCGCGTGCGGCGCGGCGATCAAGATGCTGAGACACCTCTCGAGGCGGCCCGCCGTCTCTCCGCCTCCCTGGCCGAACTGCAGCGCAGTGTGTACATCGCGACGACCGTGGCCGAGAGCGCATGGTTGGAGTCGTCTGTGCCCGCACCGGCGACTGACGAAGCAAGGTCGCTCCTTCGCGATGTGCACGCGCTGGCCGAAGAGCGGCACTCGCATTGGGTCGCCGAGGATTCAGCTTTGTGGCTCTACATGTTGGGTGAACCGGTTGCAGGAACGCACAGATTTGCCACGCCATTTCGGGAGCATTGCGAGGGCAAGTGGCCCGAGGCAGCTGCGGGCTGGCAGGCGCTTGGTCGTCCGTATGAAGAAGCGCTGGCGTTGAGTGCCGGAGACGATGCCGCTCAGCGCCAGGCGCTCGACATTTTCGATCGCCTCGGAGCTGTACCGGCGGCGGCGCGCTTGCGGCGGCAGATGCGTGCCGACGGCGCGCGCGCGGTGCCGCGCGGTCCCATAGCGGTGACCCGCGCTAATTCGGCGGGACTTACTCGTCGGCAGGTTCAAGTCTTAGGTCTGGTCGCCGAGGGCTTGAGCAACACCGAGATTGCCTCTCGCCTGTGCATTTCCGCCAAGACCGCGGAGCATCACGTCTCGGCGATCATGGCGCGCCTTGATACCCCGACCAGGCAGAAAGCCGCTGCCGCCGCCCGCAATCGCGGACTTCTGGGAAGTTCTGAAAAATAGGGATACCAAACATACAAGATGGGGGTCCTCGCCCCATTCGCCAAACGACCTTCCTCGGCACCATACGATACCTTCAACCGATTTAAAGAAAGGAGTCGCGTATGTCGCGCATCGGAATTTTTGCTTACGGGATTTTCAGCTACGCGGTTTTTTTTACCGTGTTTCTCTATGGCATCGGCTTCATCGGCGGCTTCCTGACGCCGACGAGCTTGGACAGCTCTCCGATATCGACCCTGGGTCACGCGCTGACGGTGGACTTGAGCCTGCTGGCCGTATTTGCCATTCAGCACAGCGGCATGGCGCGGCCGGGGTTCAAGGCTTGGTGGAAGCGCATCGTGCCGGAAGCCGCTGAACGCAGCACCTACGTGCTGGTGAGTTCCCTGGCGTTGGCGGCGCTGTATGTGTACTGGGAGCCGATCGAGGGCGTCGTCTGGAGCGTTCCACAAGGCATCGCCCGCAACTTGGTTCTAGGCCTGTACCTCCTCGGATGGCTGCTTCTCTTATATTCGACCTTCCTGATCGATCACTTCGATCTGTTCGGATTGAAGCAGGTGTGGCGGCGTCTCTCCAACAAGGCCTACCGCGCGCCCGTGTTCCGTACGCCCAGCCTTTATAAGCTGGTACGCCATCCTCTCTACATCGGCTGGCTGACTATTTTCTGGGCGGCGCCGACCCTGACGGTGGCGCACCTGATCTTTGCGCTGGCCACCACGGCGTACATCCTGATCGCCATTCGCTTCGAGGAGCGAGATCTGGTATCCGCGTTCGGGAACGTGTATGTCGACTACCGAGCACGTACGCCGATGCTGATTCCGCGGCTCTGGTCGCGTCCCAACGGCAGGGCGCAGCGCGAAATAGTTTAAGCTTCTGCTAAATCGCGCGGCTGGCTGCGCGAGCGCCGGCCGCGCACCCGCATTCCTGCGCGATGCGAAGATCGGAATTTAGTTTCGATTCAGGTTGCTCCCGTATCGTCGCATCGTGGAGCAAATGTCCGTAGTGAATGCTTCATCGAACATATACGGCGATCTCAATTTTGAGTTGGTACCATCCTTTCGATCATTTCTCACCCATCCATTATTCATTTAGTGAAATCCTCATGAAACTATCGCTCGGCGCAATGACGCTTTCCCTCACCGCATGCTCGATATCGGCAATGGCGGCTGCCGTGCCACCGCTCGTGTTGACGTCTTCGTCGACCATCGAAATTCCGCAATCGAGCGGAAAGTTCGATTTTTTGCGCGTCGACCTCAAGCGGCACCGCCTGGTGGCGGCTCACGAAAAAGACGGAACAGTGGATTTTTTCGATCTTCAGAGGAAGACACTGTTGACTCGTGTGAAAGTGGGCGAGGCCGTGGACACTGCGCCGAACGCCGATTCGAGCCTCTATTATCACAGCGTGCAAGAAGGTGAGCGCATCGCCGTCGTCGATGCAGCATCGCTGAAGGAAGTCAAGTCGATCAAGATGCCCGGTCCCACCGACGCTATCCTCTTCGAACCCAAAAATAGAAAGATCTATGTCACCCATGACGAGGGCGCGGATGTATGGGTCATCGATCCTGCGAGCGCTAAGATCGTCGCGACCGTCAAGATCCCCGGCGTGCCGGAATTCATGGTCTACGACGAGTCGGCGGACCGGATCTACCTGAACATCAAGACCAAGGATGTGGTTGCCGTGATCGATCCGTCGAGCAACACCGTCATCGCGACGTGGCCGACGGGGGCTGCCAAACAGCCGCACGGGTTGGCGGTGGATGCAGCGACGCATCGCATCTTCGTGGCCGGGGGTAATGCGAAAATGGTTGCAATCGACACGCACTCCGGATCGATCGTGGGGGACACCGATATTGCCGCGAAAGTTGACCAGATCGCCTTCGATCCGTCCAACGGGTTTGTCTACAGCGCCGGTCCCGATCGGATGTCGGTGACTCAAACCGCAGGAAGCAGCTTGACTCTGATCGGCGAGTTCGCGACGGCCGCCACCGCCAAGAACGTGGCGGTCGATCCGGATACGCATTTCATCTGGACCACCTACACCGATGGCAAGAGTTCGTTCGCCAAGTCGTGGGTTCCGCCGAAGCCTTAACAGGGCGCCGCGGGCCCTGTAGTATCGGCGCGGGGGAGTTGGCACACGTCGATATCCAGCGGGCACGCATACGAAAATACTCATCGTCGAAGATCAGCGGGGCATCGGGAGTTTTCTCGATGTTGCCCTGCGGGAACGCAAGTATGCGGTGACCTGGGCGAGGTCCTGCGCGGCGGCGCGCGACGCCCTATGCGAAGCGAGACACGACGCGATCATTTTGGATTTGGGATTGCCCGATGGCGACGGCCTTGAATTGCTCAAACAGTGGCGTAAGGCGGCCTTCAACGAGCCCGTACTGGTCCTGAGCGCCCGGGATGCCGTCCAGGACCGCATCAAAGGGCTGGACCTTGGCGCCGACGATTACCTGCCGAAGCCCTTCAGTCTGGAAGAGTTGCTCGCTCGCCTTCGCTCTCTTCTGCGACGTCAATCGGCTGTCAAGGAAGCGGTGCTGGAACATCGAGGGATCAAGCTCGATTTGGCCGGACGAACCGTGCACTACGGGGGCGCGCCCGTCGATCTCACCAGTCGCGAGTTTGTGTTGCTCGAGATTTTCATGCAGAACGTCGGACGCATCGTTACCCGACAGCTGCTCTGCGAGACGTGTTGGTCGTCCGACCACGATAACGAGGCGAATCTGCTGGACGTCTACATGAGCCGGCTGCGCTCGAAATTCGAGACGACGTCCGGTTCGCCGCTGTTCAAGACATTACGCGGTGTGGGATATCAGTTACTGTGAAATCTCTGGGCACGCGGCTGGCACTGTGGTACGCGTCCGCGGCCACGGTGACGCTCGCATGCCTGATCGTCGCCGGTTATTACCTCCTTGAAATCAATCTCGTCCACGGCCTCGATTATCTGAATCAGGCGCAATTCGAGGAGCTCAAGGCGCATTTGGGCAAGGATTACGCTTCGTTGAACGCCCAGGTGATCGACACCCGAATCAGGGAGACTACGGAGTATGCGTCCGTCCTGTTCTTCATTTCGATCGACAATCGCGCGGGGCCGGTGCGGCAGATTTTCTATTCCACGAATCTGCGCGGTCGCGAGATTCCGGACATCCGAGGTAAGCACGTCTACGACGCGGAATTGCCGGGCACCGGAGAATTGCGAGTCGGAGAATTCATCCTCGGCCCCTTTGATGTGACGGTGGCGACGCCGCGGCGCAGCGTGACGGAGGCGCTTCATGATTACAGCCGCGTATGCTTGTGGCTTCTTGCCGCGGCTATCGCCGTCAGCGGCGGTATCGGCCTGGGCTTGAGCCAGCTCGCCTTGCGGCCGGTTCGATCGATACGCGAAACGGCCCGCCATATCAGTTCCGACAATCTGAGTGAGCGTATACCGGTCGGCACGGTACGCGATGAAATCTCAGAATTGGCGCTGCTCCTCAATCTGATGTTCGATCGGCTGGAGGCATCGTTCCAGCAGATTCGCCGCTTCACCGCCGAGGCGTCTCATGAGCTCAAAACGCCCCTCTCCCTCATCCGGCTTCAGGCGGAGCGGCTTCTGGTGAACGGCGACCTGTCCCCCGCGAATGCGGAGTCGGTTCACGTGCAACTGGAAGAGCTGTCACGGCTAAGTCAGATCATCGAAGAGTTGCTGTTCCTTTCCCGCGCGGAGGCGCAGGAAATCCGCTTGAATTTGGCGCCGCACGATCCCGCCGTCTTGCTCGATAATTTCAGCCAGGATGCCCGAGTCCTGACCGAGCATAAAAAAATGGTGTTCGTTTGTACTCACGAGGGACACGGGTGCGTCCACGTCGAACCGAGGTGGCTGCGCCGTGTGCTTCTCAATCTGCTCACGAACGCGCTCAGTGCATCGGCTCCCGGCGGTAAAATAACCTTGAGTTCGAGTGTCGCCCATGGTTCCTGGCGGGTCACGCTGCACGATGAAGGCCGCGGTGTTCCCGAAGAGTTCCTCGACAAAATATTCGAGCGCTTCGTTCGGCTTGCGCCTGCAAACAGCGACGACGCCGGCAGCGGTCTCGGGCTGGCGATCTGCCGGAGCATCATGACGCTTCACGGAGGGATCATCTGGGCGGAGCCCGCATCCGGGGGAGGCCTTTGCGTCGCATTCACGCTGCCGGCGACCGGCGCAATCGCCTCTGCTGCCCGAGACGTTCCTTCGACCGCCCCTTCCCACCCGGTGTTGAAACCCGCCGGCACTGCGTAGATCGTCCGGCGCCAATACCCGCGCTCCTACCCGAAAGTTCTACCATCGTCGGTACTACGAGTTCGCGGAGGTTCAATCAAGAGATAAGAAAGCGCTCGGCTGTTCAGGCTGCGTTAATGCTCGCGGAGTTAAGTGTCGTCGGTTGGACACGGGGACACAATAATGAATAGATATATCAGCTCAATGACCGCGGTATTGGCGGCCCTGTCGATGGGGATTTCGATTTCGAGCCGCGGAGCCGAACCGGACAAACCCGGCGGCGCGCCACCGAGCGATGTGCCGGCCGGCTCGGAGACCACCACTTTGGAGGCCATCACCGTCACCGGTTCCCTGCTGCCGACGACGCCGGACCAGGTCGCCGTGTCGGTGATATCCCTGGACGCCAAGCAATTGGAACAGAATGGCGTGTCGACCAATGCGTTGGAAATCCTCCGCAAGGCAATACCGTCATTTGCCGGCCGCAGCAATGCCGGGACCAGCAATGCCAACAATGACAACCAGCGCACGGCGGGCGGTTCCCAGCTTCAGCTGCGCAACCTGCCGACGCTAATTCTCGTCAACGGCCGCCGTGTAGCGAACAGCGGCGTGGGCGGCATCAACGGCAAGAACTTCGTCGACGTCAATCAGATCCCGGCCGCGGCGATCGATCACATCGAAGTGCTCACCGACGGCGCTTCGTCGATCTACGGCTCGGACGCGATCGGCGGGGTCGTCAATTTCATATTGAAGTCCGACTATGAGGGATTCAAGGCGGGTGGCCGGTACGGCGGAGCGACCGGCGACTACAGCGAACGTTCCGGGTACGCCACGGGCGGCACGAGTGTCGCCGGCATCCATTTCACCGCCACGGGAACCTACTCCAAGACGAGCCCCCTCTATCAAGATGCCCGCGCGTTCACCAGTCCCCTTTACAACAAGACCTCGTCCATACCCGGTGTGGTCGCCGCCGGCGGCTCGAACCCCGGCGCCATATTGGCCCCGGGCGTAAATACCCCGAGCGCATTGAATCCCACCGGCACGGGCGCGACGGCCACGTCGGTGAATCAACTGATCGCCAACGGCACGTATGTTCCCACGACTCCCGGGGCGGTCGCGCAGGGATTCGATGTCTCCAAGTATCAGACGCTGTTGTTGGGGCAGGAACTTCAGTCGTTCGTGCTTACTGCGGATTCAAACCTGTTCGGTACCAGCATCGATGTGTTCGGCGATTTGATGCTCTCGCGCAGTAAGAGCTTTACCCGATGGCTGCCCGTGCCGGCAACGGGTTTGACGGTTCCCGCGGGCGCACCCTATAACCCGTTGACCACGGATTTCACGGGCGTCACCTTCGACGATCTAAGCAGAACCAAGGACTTCGACAACAAGGTGGACGCGATTCGCGCGACCATCGGATTGCGCGGCGACATCGTCAAGAGCTGGACCTGGGAGACGGGCTTCGTCTATAGCCAGAGCGAACTGCAGCAGCGCCAGTCCAATCTTCTGTACAAACCCAATATTCCGCTGGCCATCGCCGGTGGGTTCGACGCCGCCGGCAATCCGGTGGCCGGTGGCGCTTACAGCAGCGTCTACAGCGGCTACTCCCTGACCGGCCCGAGAGTCATACAGCCGGCGCTCGATCCCTTCGCCCGCGGCGCTGCCGTGAATCAAGCAGCCCTTGCCAATCTCTACGGAACCGAAGCTATCCAAGCAAAAAGCGAGTTGACCTCGCTGGATGGACACGTCACCGGATCGGTCTTTGATCTCCCCGGCGGACCGGTCGCCGTTGCGGTCGGGGCAAGCGTGCGCCGCGAGACCCTCTCGGGAAGCACCGATGCGAATGGCCGGGTCACGGATCCGATCACCGGCTCGGTGACGGGCAACGCGCAGCAGTGGCTGGGCGGCACTTACGCCGATCCGTTCAAGAGGCATCGGGACATCGAAGCACTATTTGCCGAGGCCCGGGTTCCGGTCACGAGACCGTCCCTGGGCATTCCTGGCTTCGCCGAATTCGACTTGATAGCCGCGGTACGCGGCGAGAAGTACAGTGACGCCGGGCGCTCCACGGTGCCGAAATATGGATTCCGGTGGCAGCCATTCGACAAGCAAGTCACGCTGCACGGCGACTACTCGAAATCCTTCAGTGCTCCCAGCTTGTATGCGGAATACGGACCCACCGATACTCGGCAGGTGGGAGCGGGAGTAATCCAGGGCGTTTTCGGCCCGAACTTCACGGGACTGCCGTTCAATGGCGAGGACGGCAACAACCCGAACTTGCAGCCAGCGACCTCAACGTCGCGTTCCATTGGCATCGTGATACAGCCCAATGCCATAGAGGGCCTGAAGATAGCGGCAGACTTCTCCTCGATCAGCCTTCAGGGTTTCGCGGGCGGCATCGGTTTCAATACTATTCTGGCGAGCATCAATGCGCTGGGTTCGGCGTCGCCGTACTTCAAGAATCTAGCAGTCGACAATTTCGCCGGCGCTGCGGGCGCGTCGCAACCCTTCACCAATCCGGGTGCATTGCAGGCATTCCTGACCAATGCGGCCACGGGCAAGGGCGATCCGACCCAGGCGAATCGTCTGTATGTCATCGATCAATTCCGAAATCTCGCCACGCTGACTGAGCATTCCTACAGCATCAGCGCCTCGTACCTCATGCCCACGGAGCGTAACGGCACATTCACGCTGTCCACGGTGGGCGCGATTTTCACGGACTTCAATTTCCAAGCCTTGCCCGGCACCGCCTATATTCAATACGCGGGTACGACCAACAACGCCGGCGGCAGCGGCGGCTTCGGCGGAACGCTGCCCAAGTACCGCTTCTTCACGACACTGGATTGGACTTACCACGACGTTGACCTCACGTTGAGCAACACCTACGTGTCGAGCACGGTGGACACGGGACTCAACGGCACATCGACGCCGACGATACCCGTCAGCAGCTATATGGCGTGGGACGCTCGGGCCGCCTACGACTGGCATTTTGGCGGCAAGGACTCGAGGATGATGACGTTCGCGCTCGGCATCAACAACATTGCGAACAAGATGCCGCCACTGGCGCCTCGATCGTTTCTAGACAACAACGCCGATGTCTCGACTTTCTCGCCGCTCGGTCGGTTGATCTACGGCACGGTATCGATCGCTTTCTGAATCCACTCAACGAGGATGTACCCTATGTTCAATGAATCGAAGACTCAAGTCGGCCTGATGGCCTTGCTCGGTTGCATGTCACTGACGCCCGCGTTGGCGGCGGATAAGCTCGGCAAGGCCGCGGACAATGCGATCTACGCGCAATCACTTGCCAACGAAGTGATGGCCAACCATCCCGAACTCGTCGTCATCGGTTTGCATGCCTTGAAACCCGGCGACAAGGACGAGACCATGATCGCGTCCAATTTGGACCGGATCGGCAAGAAGGACGATGAGGACGACCTCGCGGTGGCACACGAGCGAAAGACCATTCTCGCCCCCAACATGAAGGATCCCACCAAATTCGAAGCGGCGGTACCGCTGCACGACGCCTCCGGCAAGACCATCGGTTCCCTGAGTGCTGTGTTCAAATACACGCCCGGCGCCGATGAGGTCACGATGCACAAGGCCGCGCTCGCGATCCGCGACGACATTGCCAAGAAAATACCCAACACGGCGGCCCTGTTCAAACCCATCAAATGAGCCATCCGTGAGGCCTAACCAGCATAACCCGCGCCGGCCCCCTGAGGTGTAGTTAAACCTCCTACGTCTGAAGACAAGGTTGTACACCTGCTTCGAGATTGAACCCGCAATATACTCCGGCTTAATAAAACACCGAGGGGGCGGCCGTGTCTCTAGGAACAATATTACTCATAGTCTTGGTTCTCCTCTTATTGGGCGCACTGCCGGCGTGGCCATACAGCACCGGTTGGGGTTACTACCCGAGCGGAGGACTGGGTTTGCTACTCATTGTGCTCGTGATCTTGGTCGTCACCGGCCGTATGTGAGCGCAGCGCCCGGTTGCGCGCTGCTGGTGGCTTCGACGGCGTCAGTGTGCGCACACGCGCGACCGTCGCGGGGGCCAAGTTCACCCTTAGGTCACGCCTTTTGCCGTGAGCGGTAGGCGCGCAAAACAGTATTGAACTTCGCAGCAGTCTTTTGCATGTCGTCGATGGCGGCATCATGGGCACGGTCATTGTGGGCAGAATCCACGCATTTGAGCACCGATTCCATATCGGTCAAATATTGCTTTACGGATTGCTGTGCCGCGAGGATGTCCTGTTCACTCGCCGTGGAAGGATCGGGGAAAGTGCTCGGCGCACTCGGCCCATGGCAGCTGTCGGCTAAACCCGTGGTAGCGTACAAGCTCCCGACCGCCGTAACTATCAATAGAGGAACAATTCCACGCATAAGGCGACTCCGCAACGCAAATCGAGCGTACGACATGCACGCATGAACACTATCGGCCGGATTCTCGCAAGATTTAGCGATGAGGCGGCTCGAAGTGCTCTTTGTGAAGCAGGTCACAACGCGAGCATCGCAAGCCCAAGGCCCGGTGAACCGCGCTTGGTCCTTATTAAGTTCAATTTCATCGAACTCGCAGCTACTCATCAGGTTTCATCCGAGTCGGCCGACATCCCCAGGAGGCGAATGCGCTGCGGGGTTGGCGTGCCGCCGTATTCGGTGCGCTCCTCATTTGAGGGGCTTCGGAGGCTTTGCAAGGAGTGGCATTGTGAGTATTGCAGCGCGAATGAAAATGGCACACAAACTGGCGACGATCGTCATCGTCCTGCTGTTGCCCCTAAGCTATGTCACCGTCGAATACGCAGCGGGACTTTGGTCCCGGATCAACGAGCACGCGTTGGCGGAGGACGGGCTGCATTACTTTGAAGGTCTCAAAGAGGCGGGTCGCGCGATGGCGGCTCATGCATCATTCACCGCCACTGTTCTGGCGGGCGAAGCCAATTCTTCGTACTTCGATAAGAAAATTCAGGAGGCTGCGACACGGCTCAATGCCAGTATCGACTTGCAGGACAAATCCGAGGAAAAGTACGGTAGGGCAGGTTCGCCAGAGCGGATACTGTGGAATGAGATCAAGACCGACTGGCTGAGCTTACGGCAAGAGTGGTCGACGCTCAGTCCGGAGATTTCCGAACAACGTCATGATGCCGTTTCCGCCAAGCTGACCAAACTCGTGCGCCTCATCGGCGAAACCCATCACCTGGATCGCGATCGCGACTTGGCACAGTTTTATCTCCAAGATTTGGCGGTGCTGCAGATTCCGCGCCTGGCCTTCGAATTTGGAGCCATGCGCGCCGCCACAGCTCCGGTGGCTGCCCAGATGCTGTCAATAACTCAGGATCAAGAGGCAAAAATCAATGGGAATTCCGCAAACATTCGCTTCTTGATGGACGATGCGCATTGGAAGCTCGATTCGTTGCGCGAACGGGCTGCGATAACCCAAGACAGCGCATTCGGCGCTCAGATAACGCAAGCGAACGATGCCCTGCACGCGAGCCAGGAGGCGTTCGAAGCCTATCAACATTGGGTGGCTTCCAACATCATGACGCGCCGCCCGGTCGGTGTTGCTTCGCAGGAGGTCATGGAACAGAGCACGTCGTTCGAAACCAAAGTGGCGGCGCTTCATGACCTGTTGATGGATCAAGTGCGCACCCGTTCGACCAACCGACTGTCGGCGGAGCGATGGGAGCGCAATCTGGCGCTGACTTTCGTTGCCGCCATGGTGATTGCCGCGATTTTGCTGGCAGGCTACTTTACCCGAATTCTGACGCGCTCGATGCGCCGCGTGATTGCGACGTTTGCCGCCATCGAGGCAGGTGCGTACGAAAATCAGATCACCGTGGATAGCACGGACGAACCGGGCCAGGTCCTTCGCTCGCTGGACAAGATGCAGACGACTCTACGTAACCGGATCGAGGCGGATCGTGCGGCTCTCACCGAGAATCAGCGGGTATTGGCGGACAACCACCGTATGTTGGCCGAGAACACGCGCGTTCGTCAGGCACTTGACAACGCCGGCACCGTCGTCGTTGTGGTGGACGAAAAACACGAGATCGTCTACGCCAACGAAACAGCCAGAAGCACATTCGCGCAACTGCAACCTGATATTCAACGGGAACTACCGCAATTCTCTGGTGCGCCGTTGGTGGGTGCCTCGATCGATATCTTCAGACCATTGCCGTGTTTGGATCGAGTTGCTCTCGACGGGCTGCGCAGAACGTCCATTGAAACTCTTGCAATTGGAGGGCATACGCTAGTCCTGAGCGCCAGCCCCATTTTAGACAGTACGGGTGGGAGGCTTGGCACCGTACTCGAATGGCGCAATCGTACCCGCGAAGTCGCTGTCGAGCACGAAGTGAAGTCCGTCGTCGAAGAAGCATTGCGGGGCAATTTGGAGGCGCGTCTGCCGGTGGAGGGTAAGAGCGGCTTTCACGCTAACCTTGCGGGAGGCCTGAACGAGCTGCTCGATAATCTCTCCACGGTGGTCCGAACCATTAAGTACGCGGTCGTTGAGATTCGTTCCAGTGCGGACGAGATCTCAAAAGGCAACGCAGAATTGTCGGAGCGCACGCAAACTCAATCTGCAGCTCTGGAAGAGACCGGATCGGCGATGGAAGAAATGACCGCCACCGTGCGCCAGAATGCGGAGAACGCGGCCCATGCGGACCAGCTTGCCGCGGCGGCACGGGATCACGCCGAAAAAGGCGGCGGCGTGGTGTCCTCGGCTGTCGCCGCCATGCAGCAAATCAATGTCTCGAGCCGCAAGATTGCGGACATTATCGGCGTCATAGACGAGATAGCATTCCAAACCAACCTGCTTGCCTTGAATGCGGCTGTAGAAGCCGCTCGCGCCGGCGAGCAGGGTCGAGGCTTCGCCGTGGTGGCTGCCGAGGTTCGCAGCCTAGCGGGCCGATCGGCTGAGGCCGCCAAAGAAATCAAGTCTCTCATCAACGACAGCGTGATTAAGGTCGGGGAGGGCGCTCGGCTCGTCGACCAGTCCGGGGCCGTACTACAGGAAATCGTCGGCGCGGTCCAGAAGGTCAACGTAGTGGTCGCGGAAATTGCTTCGGCGACGCGCGAGCAAACCTCCGGAATCGGTGAGGTCAACAGCGCAATCGCTAAAATTGAAGAGATGACCGGCAAGAACGCGGCCCTCGTCGACCAGGACGCCGAGGCGGCGAAGGTACTTCTGAAGCTGACCCATGATCTGAGCCAAGGGATGGATAAGTATCGAATCAATGAGGCTCAAGTAGCCGAGGCGCAACGGCCCGGCACCGCGCCGGGAAGACCCGCCGCACCCGCACATTCCATCAATCGGGCGCCGCTGAGAACTCGGCAACGGGCATCAATCTAGATTCAACTTCAAGGCGGGCAAGCAGACTGTGAGCGCAGCGCTCGCCGATCCGACCGTCGCCGACGCCCTCGACGTGGAGGTCGGCGCGCCGCTACTGCAATTCCGGCGAATTCATTTCAATGAGAGAATGCAGCCCTTCGAGTATATGGAGATGCTCACTTCGCCTGCGCAATTCGAGTTGCAGATGACGCCCGGCTCGGAGGATTTTCCCGTCTGACCTATCTTGGTCCACTATGCCCGCAAGCAACGTACAACTCATCGAAGCGACGGAAGCTCACGTGCCGCAGATAATGACGTGGTTTCCGACCGAGCACGGCTGTCGCGTTTGGGGCGGTCCGGAATTCCGTTTCCCGTTTACGATCGAGACCTTTCTGGCTGACTCGAAGCTGACGAGACTCCCGTCCTACGCGCTGATCCGGGGGTCGGCTGAACTGTGTGGATTTGGCCAGTTCTACTTGCGTGCCGCGCGATGTCACCTCAGCCGCCTGGCCGTTGCGCCGGATTATCGCGGCCGAGGTCTCGGCACACAACTCATCGAGATGCTGCAGCGAGAGGGCAAAAAAACGCTGGGTGTCACCCAAAGCTCGCTGTTTGTTCACGTCGCCAATACATCCGCGATAGCGCTCTACGAGCGTCTCGGATTCACGCGCTCCCCATACCCGGAACCAGGGCTCGAGATTCCGGACAGCTATTACATGATCTCGTCATGCGCTTGAAAGGTCCGGCGTTGACGAGCGTGAACGGCCCGACCCATCGAAGAAATGCCTTTAGAATGTCGCCTTCCTGGCGGAGAACCCAATTCGTGAACACTTATGCGCTGGTTAGGGTCCTCATGGCGTTCATGTTGTCAACCTTCACGCCCCACCTGGCAGCGGCGACCTCTGCCGGCGTTGCACTACCGTCTCTCGCGCCGGTTATCAAAGCGACGTCAGCCGCGGTGGTCAACATCGCAACCCGCGGGACGCTGACCGAGCGGGTGGCAGGCAACCCGCTGCGCGAGGACCCTTACTTTCGTCGATTCTTTAATTTGCCCGAGGGCGGAGGGGTGCGGCGCCGCCAGTTCCAAAGCGCCGGTTCGGGCGTGATCGTGGACGCCAAGAACGGCTACATCGTCACGAACCGCCACGTCATCGCGAATGCGAGCGAAATCACGGTGACGCTGCTCGACAACCGGCACTTTCAAGCGAAAGTGGTCGGCAGCGATGAGGGCACCGACATCGCAGTGCTCAAGGCCGCTGAACCGCATTTGACGGAGATGCCGCTCGGCGACTCATCGCACCTTGAGATCGGCGACTGGGTGGTGGCGATTGGCAACCCCTTCGGTCTGAAACACACTGTGACGGCAGGCATCGTCAGCGCCTTGGGCCGTACCGGAATTCATCCGCACGGCTATGAGGACTTCATCCAAACAGATGCCTCAATCAACCCCGGCAATTCGGGTGGAGCGCTGGTCAACTTGAATGGCGAACTGATCGGTATCAACTCCGCGATTCTGTCCAAAGACGGCGGCAATATCGGCATCGGCTTCGCCATCCCGGTCAATATGGTGAAGGCTGTCATGGACCAGCTCATCACTTACGGCGAAGTGAAACGTGGAATTGTCGGCATCAAATTGCGGGATGTGACACCGGAGGCGGCGGAGACCCTCGAGCTCGTGAATGCGCGCGGCGTCGAGATCGCGGAGGTCGCGCCGGGCTCCGCGGCCGATCGCGCAGGCATCAAAGAGGGCGACGTGGTGGTCTCCATGAACGGCGTGCCGCTCGAAACCGCCACGCAACTGCGCAACGGGCTCGCGCTGCTGCGCGTCGGTCAAAGCGTCGAGTTGCGTTTATTGCGCCACGGTGCGGAGCGCAACCTGACTCTCACGATCAATCCGCCGAGTTCCCTCAACCGACGCTGATGTGTGTCAGTTTCTGCATTGTCGACGAAGAACGCTCGTCGGCGTAGTAGGCACTCCGGATCCCATGATGTAGGCGGGGACCGATGGCGTGCTGACCGGCAAGCGCACTATAATTCAGTGTTTAACCTCACCGAATCGCGGCGTCGCCCAGCTTGAGCGCGGAGCCCTCGAAGTCCCCACTTCCATTCATTCTGACGACAACCCTTGGAGTTAACTATGAAGCGTTTCATCAATCACACGAGCATTCGCGGACTGGTGGCCTCTGCCGCATTCGTCATCGGCAGCGGAGCGGCCTTGGCCGTGGATTTGAAGGTCAATTTAACCGGAGCGCAAGAGACCCCTCCGGTGATGACATCTGCGTCCGGCACAGGGACCATTACGGTCGCGGCGGACAAGTCGGTCAGTGGCGCGATCAAAACGAAGACCATCGACGGAACGATGGCGCACATTCACGTCGGCGCTCCCGGCAAGAGTGGTCCGCCCATTATCACGCTCACGAAGGATGCCGACGGCGTGTGGATGGTTCCCGCCGGTTCCAAGCTCACCGATGAGCAATATGCAAGTTTCAAGGCGGGTGACCTCTATGTGAATGTACACAGCGCCATGCATCAGCCAGGCGAGATTCGCGGTCAGATCAAGCCCTGATCGATAGCAGGCAAAGCACTCGGAGTCGATTGCGCGTAGAGAATTGGGCAATAACTCGGCAGGATCGCGCATCGAGCGACAGCAGGCGCGTCGTAAAATCACGCGCAGTCCGTCACCGTGCCGCCGAGGCCGACTGCGAACCTGACGGCCAAGTGGCCGGGGTCGCCCAAGCCGATCACGGCAACGCGGTTTCCCGGCCGGCGACAAAGTCGCGGTCGGCACGATCGTGGACAATTGCCAGCTTGCGATCAGTACCGCCGCAACGAAGAGAAGATGTGCCGCGAAGGGCCGAATCAAACACAGCTACAAGGATACAATGCGTTGACATCCTCCCCGCCCTAAGAAAGGGCGGGGATTCCCTCAGCAGGCGTTCGATGTCCCGAACGGAAGAGGATATTGCGAGCGGAGTTGATATCACGATCATGCGAGATGCCACACTCAGAACATATCCAGCTTCTTATTCCGAGGTCTGCGACACCTTTCGGCCCCGTCTCACATGCGCAAGACGAACAGACTCGGGTAGAGAACGACTCATTCACTTCCTCGTACCAAGCCCCGCGCGCAGTCGCTTTGTAGCGGAGCATGTTGCGGAAGGAAGACCAGCCTGCATCGAGCACCGACTTCGCCAGGCGGGTCTTGGCGAGTCCAGCGGCGCTCACATCGCCGACCGCAATGTAGTCGAACTCTCGAACGATGCGGGTCGAGAGCTTGTGGTGGAAGTCGCGGCGCGCGTTGGTGACACGCGCGTGGAGGTTGGTCGCCTGACGCCGTTTGCGGGCCCGCTGCGCGGTGGCGAGTTGGTCCGCCAGCTGCCGCAGAAGCCGCGGGTTCTCGAGCTTCTCCCCGGTGGACAAGGCAGCAAAGTCTTTAATGCCGAGGTCAATTCCAATGCCCCTCTGCACCGGCCGGGCCTCCGCTTGAGCGACCTCCACCACGATGTTCAAAAACCAATTCCCGCGTGCATCGCGGGAGAAGTTCGTTCCGTCCTTGATTTTGCCGTTCGGCAGCGGCCGAGAGAGGAATACCCGGAAGGTGTTTCCGGCAAAGCGAAAGGCCCCTCCCTCGCGCTTAAGATCCCGTCCTTTCAGGGGCACCCAGCCCAACGAGCGCCTGCCCCGCCAGCGCAGGAACGGGCGGTTCTTCTGACGGCGAGACTTGGCGTATTGCTCGCACACGGCGTTGATGGTGCCCGCGTGCAAGGCGAGTTCCTTGCTGCTTCCCGCCGTCAACCGATTGAGGTCAAAGCCAGTCGGCCAGCGCTTGTTCCATTTGAGCGCGTGCTGCTGAGTCTGGTTGCAGAAATTCCAGACAAAGTTGCAGGCGCGAGCCTGACTGTTCAGCAGTCCAGTCAAGGACTTGATGCGGTATCGATAGACCAGCAACATCGGCGAAAACTAATGTGTTTAGGGGTTCTAGACAAGACCCTAAAACTGGCGGAAACATCGATTTTTTCGCCATCTATGCTCAAGAACGCACTCTCGTCGACGCGACGTGCTGAAAGGGCGGCTTGCGGTCTGCCAGCCATTCTTTTCGCCTCCGGTGGCGAAGCACCGATTTCGGTGCTCAGCCCATACGCAAGCAGCAGCAAACCCCACCCTCAGGAGCGGCACTTCCTCCCCGGCGTGAACGCCGGGGTCTCTGTGTCGGAGAAGTGATGAAAACGAGAAAACTCGGCAAGCAAGGTCTGCAGGTCTCAGCCCTCGGACTCGGCTGCATGGGCATGAGCGACTACTACGGTGAGGCGAACGAGGCGGAGTCGATCGCCACGGTCCACAGAGCAATTGATCTCGGTGTAAACTTCTTCGACACTGCGGAGGCCTATGGCCCCTATGCCAACGAGGAACTCCTCGGTCGGGCGCTCAAGGGGCGCCGGGACAAGGCCATTGTGGCGACGAAATTCGGTTGGGACCTTTCACGGGGCGCGGTCAGCGGAACCAATAGTCGGCCCGAACACATCCGCGAGGTCGCCGACGCGTCGCTTCTCCGGCTCGGCATCGATCACATCGATCTGTTCTACCAGCATCGAGTAGATCGGGCCGTTCCGATGGAGGATGTCGCCGGGGCCGTCGGCGATCTCGTACGTGAAGGCAAAGTGCGCTTCTTCGGCCTGTCCGAAGCGGGCGTTGAAAACATCCGTCGTGCGCATAGCGTCCATCCCGTCAGTGCGCTACAGAGCGAATATTCCCTGTGGGAGCGCAATCTGGAGAGCGAGATCATTCCCATGCTGCGGGAACTCGGGATCGGTCTTGTTCCCTTCTGCCCGCTTGGCCGGGGGTTCTTGACGGGTAGTGTCAGGCGCGCGGAGAAATATACGGCGAAGGACCACCGCCAATTCGATCCCCGTTTCCATGGCGAGAATTTCGAGGCCAATAGGAAAGCGGTTGAGATCGTGCGGAACATCGCCGAGGCCATCGGCGCCAAGCCAAGCCAGGTGGCCCTCGCCTGGCTGTTGGGCAAAGGCGATTTCATCGTGCCGATTCCCGGTACGAAACGCCGCGTCTACCTTGAGGAGAATGCCGGCGCCGTGGATCTCAAACTCAGCGGCGACGACGTGGCTCGCCTGGAGGCCGCACTACGCCCTGAAGCCGTGTCCGGATCGCGCTACAACGAAAAAATCCTGGCGGGGGTTGATCGCTGAGGGCAGGGTTACTGTCGCCGAACCATTTGGAGGTAATGGAGACTGTTCTCCTGCGTAAATGGGTCACAAGGATCTCCTTGTGACCCACACCTTATACCGGCAGAGAGACTACTCGGAGGCCCATGACGCAGCGTCCGCGGCGCCTGCGGCTTCGTTCTAGTCGGCCACTGTCCAGCGAACTCTCATTGGCCCCGAAAGAGCCAACTGTCGACAACAGAACAATGCGCTCATCGAGCCGCACTCCAGTCGGGTCCCGGGCGAGTTGTTTGAATGTTAAGTCAGCGAGGAGCGCGTGGTGTTGCATAGGCTGAACCCAGCGGTGACGCTGATTCAGAGAACAACCACGGAGGCTCCTCGACAGCATATGTATTACATCGGACTAGACGTTC
>DASXYI010000007.1:0-45656 GCA_036502605.1 Steroidobacteraceae bacterium | reverse complement strand
GAACCGGCGACGACGGGATTCACGATTTCCAGATGAGACGGATTGAATGCGAGCGCGAGATGGACAGTGTGACCCGGCGTTTTCACATCGGCGCTGAAACCCATGTGGTACTTCACGTCGCCCGAATGCGCCGGATCGTCGGGATGATCGAACTTGCCTTCGAATTCGGCGAATAGTTTTTGCGGCGCTTTGCCGAGCAGGTTCACCAGCACGTTGAGCCGGCCGCGATGCGCCATGCCGATGATGGTTTCCTCGACGCCGAACTTGCCGCCCTGTTGCACCAGATCGTCCAGCAAGGGTATGAGGCTGTCGCCGCCTTCGAGCGAAAAGCGCTTTTGGCCCACATATTTGGTATGCAGGTAGCGCTCCAGCCCTTCGGCCGCGGTCAGCTGCCAAAGTATGTTCTTCTTCTCATCCACGGCGAAGCGTTGCTGCATACGCGCCGCCTGGAAATTGTCCTGCAGCCATATGCGCTCGTCGCTGTCCGACACATGCGCGAACTCGGCGCCGATGGTGTCGCAATAAATGAATTTCAGGTCGCGCAAAATATTCCGGAGCTTGATGCGCTCGGGGATCGCTTTGTTGCGGCTGTTGGTGAAAAACTCGGTATCCAAATCCGCGTCGGACAGGCCGAAGTACTCGAGGTTGAGCACGTAGGGCTTGATGCGTTTTTCAAGGCCCAAGGGGTCGAGGTTCGCGATCAAATGCCCGCGATTCGCATAAACCTGGATCAGGCGCGATACCGCGCCCTGTTTGGCGCTCGCTGCGTCCGCTGTCCCGGAAGGCGCCGGCGTCTTGGGCTGCGGCTGATCCTGGCGCGAAGTGATGCGCTCGCGGACTTCACTGTGCGCTACCTCGCTGGTCGAGGAGCCTTTGAGCCCGCTGAAATATTTCGCCCAAGCCGGGTCGACCGCCGCCGGATCCTGCAAATACTTCTCGTAGAGATCCTCGATGAAACCGGCATTTCCGCCGGACAGAGCGGTGGTGGCTAATTGGTCAGCAAGTGATTGACTCATGGGCGCAACTTGACTGCAAAAACCTCAAACAACTCAAGGTGATGGGCGGGGAAGTCTAGAATTCGCGATAACGGCTAGTGTAGCCCAATGCGTCATAATATGGAATGTGAAGCAGGTCGCGCGGACGTGAATCAGGCCGCGAAATTCACCGAGCCGCGAAGTCGATGGGTTCCCTAAGCATCCAATATTCATAGCTTAGCAACCCCACGTAGGCGATAAGAACCGCATACATCACCACCTCGACCCGCACCACACGCATGAAGCGATAACGTGCGAGCACCACCAGCAAGATGACGCCAAAGCCCGTCATCGCCATCTTTACCGCGGCGAACACCGCGGCGCTCTGGTAAACCATCGCTGCCATGATGGGATTCACCTCGACGGCGCCCCCCGATAACAGCGTTACCGTCATAAATGCGTCCGCAACGCTCAATAACAAGATGCCTATCGCCACTGCCAAAAGATGAGCGGCGTGCCAGTCCAGTGAGTGGAATCTCGAGTCATCCAGGCGGCGCGGCGGCCGGCGGCGCCTGGGATTGAAGCTGCCGTAGAAGACGGACCACCAGTGGCGGGCGCGGCGATCCGAGGCGCGGCGAGAAACCCTCTCATTCGGTACGTCTGGACGATTGATGGGGTTCATCGGCGCCACTATCCCGACACCCCGGGGGCGTCGGCAAGCACGATGCGTCATAATGCACCCTTGCGATGCACTTTTTTTTCAATATCGCGCCGACCCCGAAGCGGCGGGCTTCTCGCCCACCGGCCGCTGGGCCAGGGATACGGGCTGGGGCTAGGCGCGCGCTGGCCTGCCAAGCGCGGTTGACCCCGCCGGGTTGCTGCTGCTACGAGGCGCTGACCAGTTTGGCCATGAAGTCGCTGACCGGCGTCGCCGCGAGCGCGGACTGATCGGCGAATACTTTCTTGATCGACTCGGTTTGTTTGGCGCCGAAGTGCGCGGCCACGCTGGTCTCGAACTTCTTGACCAACACCGGCATGCCTTCGACGCGCCGTTTGCGATGCCCGATCGGATAGTCCACTTGGACTCGAGGGCTGCAGGTCCCATCCTTGAAGAAAACTTGAACCGCATTGCCGATGTAGCGCTTATCCGCCGCGTAATACTCTGTGGTGAAGGTTGCGTTTTCCTTGACTTGCATTTTCGAACGCAACGCGTCGACGCGCGGATCGTTGGCGATTTCATCTTCGTAATCGGACGCCGCGAGCCGGCCGAACAACAACGGGATGGCGACCATGTACTGAATGCAATGATCGCGATCCGCCGGATTCGCGAGCGGTCCCGTCTTGTCGATGATGCGCACGCCGGGTTCCTGCGTTTCGATGGCTACGCGATCGATTTGGTCGAGTTTGGCGCTGATTTGCGGATGCAGGGTCATCGCTGCCTCCACCGCCGTCTGTGCATGGAATTCGGCGGGAAACGAAATCTTGAACAGCACGTTCTCCATGACATAGCTGCCGAAAGGCTGGGGTAGCGCAAGCGTCTTGCCTTTGAACAGCACGTCCTGGAAACCCCAGGTCTTTGCGGACAGCGCCGAGGGATAACCCATTTCGCCTTTGAGGGCGAACAGAGCGTGGCGTACCGCCCGGCTGGTCGCGTCGCCGGCCGCCCAACTCTTGCGCGAACCCGTGTTCGGAGCGTGACGATAGGTGCGCAGTGCGCCGCCGTCGACCCAGGCATTCGACACCGCATTGATGATCTGGTCCCGGCTGCCGCCCAGCATCGCCGTGACCACCGCCGTGGAGGCCACCCGCACCAACAGCACATGATCGAGGCCGACCCGATTGAAGCTGTTCTCCAAGGCGAGCACGCCTTGGATCTCGTGCGCTTTGATCATTCCGGTCAGCACGTCGCGCACTGTCAGCGGCTTGCCGCTGCGCGACAAATAGTCCGCGACCGCCAATATCCCGCCCAAGTTGTCGGAAGGATGTCCCCATTCCGCGGCCAGCCACGTATCGTTGAAATCCAACCAGCGAATCATCGCGCCGATGTTGAACGCCGCGTTGATGGGATCGAGTTCGTAGGAGGTGCCGGGAACGCGCGCTCCGCCGGTGAGAGTGGCGCCGGGCACCACGGGACCCATCAGCTTGGTGCACGCGGGATACTTCAGCGCCTGAAAGCCGCATGCCAAGGTGTCCATCAGACAGTAGCTTGCGGTCTCGTAGGCCAGCGGGCTGGCAATGTCGTAGTTCAAGGCATAGTCGGCGATGGCGGTGAGTACGTGATCCGGAGCGGGCCGTTCGGCTGATTTGATATCGTGTGACATGGAAGAAGTAATGGATACCTATGGAGAAGTAAGAGACCGGCCCGCCATCAGGGTCGGGCGGCCAAGGGAACGAATTTCAAGTTCTCGGGGCCAATGTAGTTCGCGCTTGGGCGAATGATCTTGCCGTCGACACGTTGTTCGAGGATGTGGGCGGCCCAACCCGCCGTGCGGCTAATGACGAACAGCGGCGTAAACATCGCCGTGGGCACGCCCATGAGGTGATAGGACACCGCCGAAAACCAGTCGAGATTCGGAAACATGTTCTTGACGTCTTTCATCACGGACTCGATCCGCTCGGCGACCTCGAATCCGCGCATATCGCCGGCTTCGCGCGCCAGCGTCCGCGATACGTCCTTGATGACCTGGTTGCGTGGATCGGAAATGGTATACACGGGATGTCCGAAGCCGATGATGACCTCTTTGTTGGCTACCCGCCGCTCAATGTCCGCTTCTGCCGCATCCGGCGTTGCATACCGGCTCTGAATCTCGAAAGCCACTTCGTTGGCGCCGCCGTGTTTCGGCCCGCGCAACGCGCCTATCGCGCCCGCGATGCAGGAATACACATCCGAGCCCGTGCCTGCGATGACTCTGGCGGTGAAAGTCGAGGCGTTGAACTCATGCTCGGCATATAGATTCAACGACGTGTGCATGGCCCGTACCCATGATGCCGACGGTTTGCGACCATGCAGCAAATGCAGGAAATGGGCGCCGATCGAGTCGTCGTCGGTCTGCATGTCGATGCGGCGTTTCTCGTTCGCGTAGTGATGCCAATAGCACAGCACCGATCCCAGCGAGGCTAACAACCGATCGGCGATGCCGCGAGCGGCGGCAACGGGATGCTCGTTGGCTTCCGGCAACAGACAACCCAGCGCCGATACGCCGGTCCGCAGCACATCCATCGGGTGACTGTCCGCCGGGAGCTGTTCCAACACCGTCAGCACGGCGGCCGGCGGCACCCGCAGCGACTTCAACTTGATCTTGTAAGCGGCCAGTTCAGCCTTGTTCGGCAGCTTCTCGTGCACCAGCAAATGGGCGATTTCTTCGAACTCGCACTGGGTGGCAATATCGAGAATGTCATAGCCGCGGTAATGCAGATCGTTGCCTGTCTTTCCGACCGTGCACAATGCTGTATTGCCGGCCATCACGCCGGACAACGCGACCGACTTCTTGGGCTTGAAAGCGACCGTTAGGGAATCCGTCATTTTCCGTCCCTCCTCGAATTATCCAGCCAATGTGGGGTGCCGCCGCTCATTTTTCGTCTCTCGAGCAAAGTGCTGAGCCAATTTGGGGTGGCACCGCTCATTTCTCGTCTCTCGGGCGAATGCCGAGCCAGTTTGACGTGGCGCCGCTCATTTTTCGTCTCTCGAGCAAAGTGCTGAGCCAATTTGGGGTGGCACCGCTCATTTCTCCTCTCTCGGGCGAATGCCGAGCCAGTTTGACGTGGCACCGCTCATTTTTCGTCTCTCGAGCAAAGTGCGAGCCAATTTGGGGTGGCACCGCTCATTTCTCCTTCCCCTCAGCGAATAACTGGTCTAATTTGGCTTCGTAGGCGTGATAGTCGAGATACTTGTACAGATCGGCGCGAGTCTGCATGCGATCGACCACGTTCTTTTGCGTTCCATCGCGGCGAATGGCCTGATAGGTGGCGAGCGCAGCGGCGTTCATGGCTCGATAGGCCGAACAGCAGTGCAATACGATGTCGACGCCCACCGTGGCGAGTTCATCGCGCGTGTACAAGGGTGTGTGCCCGAATTCCGTGATGTTGGCGAGGACGGGTACTTTCACGGCATCCTTGAAGCGCCGGTACATGGCAAGCTCCGTCATGGCCTCGGGAAAAATCATGTCCGCGCCCGCTTCGACGCACGCGATGGCGCGCTCGATCGCTTTATCGATGCCCTCCACCGCCAATGCGTCGGTTCGCGCCATGATGACGAATTGGGAATCCGTACGCGCATCGACCGCCGCTTTGATCCGGTCCACCATCTCTTGCTTCGAGACGACTTCTTTGCCGGGTCGGTGTCCGCAGCGCTTGGCCTGGACCTGGTCCTCGATGTGCAAGCCGGCGGCGCCGAACTTGATGAATGACTTGACCGTGCGCGCAATGTTGAACGCGCCGCCCCAGCCGGTATCCGCATCGACCAGCAGCGGCAGCGAACAGGCGTCGGTGATGCGGCGCACGTCGATCAGCACATCATCCATGGAGCTGATGCCTAGGTCCGGGACTCCCAACGAGTTAGCCGCAACGCCGCCGCCCGAAACGTACAGCGCCTTGAAGCCGCAGGCCGCCGCCATTCGCGCCACGTAGGCGTTGATCGCACCGACAATCTGCAATGGGCGTTCTTCCGCCACCGCAGCTCGCAGCCGCGCCCCGGCCGATGTTGGTACGGCTGTGCTCATACGGCCTCCCCGACAAAACTCGCACTCGTCCTTCGATTCATTGACCCCAAACTATAGTGGCAAGGCGATGGGTCCCGCATGACAAAAGCAATCAAACTACCTGTGAGAAATTGCAACACCCCGGCGGGCGCAGAACCGGCCGGTTTTGCGCTCATGTTTGCAGGCCGCGGCGGAACTCGCCCGGCGATGCGCCGGTCCATTTCCGGAAGGCGCGGTGGAAAGCACTGCGTTCCGAGAATCCCAACTCCAGCGCGATGTCCATGACGCTGCGGTCCGAATGGCTCAAGTAGCCGATGGCCAGATCACGTCGTAGCTGATCCTTGATGCCCTGATAAGAGGCGCCCTCTTCATGTAGGCGGCGGCGCATGGTGGCGGTGGTCATGTTGAGTTCGCCGGCAAGCCTCTCGAAATCCGGCAACTCTCCCGGCAGCAATTGCCGCAGGCGGCGACGGATACGCGCGCTCAAACTGCTGCCGTTCTTGTACTTCACCAAGATGCTCTCAGGTGCGGTCCGAAGAAATTCCTTGACCGATCGCTCGTTTTGCACGATAGGCAGATTCAGGTAATCCGCGGCGAATACGATGGCCGTGTGCGGCCTGCCGTAGGCGAGATCGGTGCAGTACATCAGCCGATATTCAGCGCTGTGGGCGGGCTCCGGATAGCCGAACTGGGCCCGCAGGATGGGGATGCGGCGCCCCACCAGCCAGCAGGCGACCCCGTGCAGCAGCATGAGCAGCACCTCATGTCCAAAAACTCTGGGGGCTATGCCCGCTCGCTCTCGCAGCATGATGGTCGCCTCGTTCCCTTCGCGCAGCAACGAGCCTCCGATGTCATCGAGGATGAGGCCATAGAAGCGCAGGCTGCGATCCAATGCCTGGCCCAGATTCTTACAACCGAGCACCGAATGCACCAACATGGCGAAACTGCCCGCCTTCATGCGGCGGGAATCCTGGCCGAAGAACTCATCGTCCAAGGTGAGAGCGACCAGACGCCACAACTCCCCATAGTGCTTGGCCGAAACCCGCGCCTGCGGCACCTGCAGCAGGCCGGGCGACAGGCCCACCTTGTTCAGCAATGCCTCCGTGTCCATGTGGCGGGCACGAACGCTCTCCAGCGCCGCTGCCACGAAGCAGATTGCGACCGTCCCCGGCTCGGCTCGACCGACCGGGACGACGCCTGCCGCGCTTAAGGCGGACGGCGACTGTTGCATTTTCGCTCACGCATTTTGAGTGGTTTGGGCACCAATGGGGTCGCGCCCAAGCTCTATAGTTTACGCGATACGGGTGAGGCGGGGTTGGGAACAAAGTGGCGGACTTCTACAGCGAAGATCAGCGCATGATCCGCGATTCGGCGCGGGAATTCGCGAAAGCTGAGCTGGCGCCGCACGCCGCTGCCTTCGATAAAGACGGTTGGATTGCGGACGCCACGATTGCCAAGCTCGGCGAGCTCGGTTTGCTCGGCATGATGGTGCCGGACGAATGGGGCGGCTCCTATACGGATTACGTCGCCTATGCGCTCGCCATCGAGGAGATCGCCGCGGGTTGTGCGGCCACCGCCGCCGTGGTGAGCGTGCACAGCTCAGTGGGCTGCGGACCGATTCTGAAATTCGGTACCGACGAGCAGAAGCGGCGCTATCTCCCCGACATGGCGCAGGGCAAAGCGATCGGTTGCTTCTGTCTCACGGAGCCGCAAGCGGGCTCGGAAGCCCATAATCTCAAGACCCGCGCGGTTTTGGACAACGACGCCTGGGTTCTGGACGGCGCCAAGCAATTCGTCACCAACGGCAAGCGCGCCAAAATCGCCATCGTGTTTGCGATGACCGATCCCGCCTTGGGCAAAAAGGGCATTTCCGCCTTCATTGTTTCTACCGAAACGGAAGGTTTTATAGTTGGGCCACCCGAGCACAAACTCGGCATCCGCGGTTCCGATACTTGCGCCATCACCTTCGACAAGTGCCGGATTTCCGCCGACTCCTTGTTGGGCGCCCGGGGCAAAGGGCTCTCGATCGCCCTTTCCAACCTCGAGGGTGGGCGGATCGGGATCGCCGCGCAGGCCATCGGCATCGCCCGGGCGGCGTTCGAGGCGGCGCTCGCCTATGCCAAGACGCGCCGCCAATTCGGTCGACCCATTGCCGAGTTCGGCAGCATCGGCAACATGCTGGCCGACATGCAGACTTCCATCAATGCGGCCCGCATGCTGACGCATCACGCCGCCCGCATGCGCAGTGCCGCACAGCCCTGCCTCTCGGAGGCGTGTCAGGCTAAACTATATGCCTCGGAGATGGCCGAGCGTGTGTGCTCCCAAGCCATTCAGATTCATGGCGGCTACGGCTACTTGGAAGACTACAACGTGGAACGGCATTACCGTGATGCGCGCATCACCCAAATTTACGAAGGCACCAGCGAGATTCAACGCCTGCTGATCGCCCGAACGCTAACGCAAGGGGAACTTTCATGACAACCAAACCTGCCGTGCTCGCCGACCAGGCTCCCACGGTCAAAATGCTGCTCGACGGAAAATTCATCGAGTCGCAAACCAGCGAATGGCACGATGTGGTCAATCCAGCGACCCAGGAGGTGCTGGCGCAGGTCCCGTACGCCACCGACGCCGAAATCAACGCGGCGGTCGCCTCCGCCAAAGCAGCGTACAAGACCTGGAAGAGTACGCCGATCGCGGCGCGTGCACGCATCATGCTGAAGCTGCAAGCGCTGGTTCGCGAACACATGGGCCGGATCGCGCTCACATTGAGCGCCGAGCAAGGCAAGACCGTGGCCGACGCGGAGGGCGATGTGTTTCGCGGGCTCGAAGTGGTCGAGCATGCGTGCTCCATCGGCAGCCTGCAGCTGGGCGAATTCGCCGAGAACGTGGCGGGAGGCGTGGATACCTACAGCATTCGCCAGCCGATCGGCGTGTGCGCCGGCATCACACCCTTCAATTTTCCGGCGATGATCCCGCTATGGATGTTTCCGATGGCCATCGTTTGCGGCAATACGTTCGTGCTCAAACCGTCGGAGCAAGATCCGATGACCCCGATGTTGTTGGCAGAACTCGCTCTGCAAGCCGGCGTACCGCCCGGTGTACTCAATGTCATTCATGGCGGCAAGCGCGCGGTCGACGCCATCTGCACGCACCCCGACATCGCCGCGGTCTCTTTCGTGGGCTCGACGCATGTCGGCACTCACGTGTACAACCTCGCTTCGCAGCACGGCAAGCGTGTGCAATGCATGATGGGCGCCAAGAATCACGCCGTCGTGATGCCCGACGCCAACAAGGAACAATCGCTCAATGCGCTGGTCGGCTCGACTTTCGGCGCAGCGGGACAGCGCTGCATGGCCACGGCGGTCACCGTCCTGGTGGGCGACGCCCAGAAGTGGATACCGGACCTCGTGTCGAAGGCGAAGGCGCTCAAGGTCAATGCCGGCATCGAAAAGGGCACGGATGTGGGTCCTGTCGTTTCGAAGAATGCAAAGAATCGCATTCTCGGATTGGTGGAGGAAGGCATCAAGGCCGGTGCGAAGCTGGAACTGGATGGCCGCACCATCAAAGTCACCGGCTATGAGAAGGGCAACTTCATCGGCCCGACCATTTTCTCCGCGGTGACGCCCGACATGACGATTTACACCACGGAAATTTTCGGACCGGTGATGGTCATCGTCGGCGTCAAGACATTGGACGAGGCCATTACTCTCGTCAACAGCAATCCCTTCGGCAATGGTACGGGCATATTCACCCAGAGCGGTGCCGCCGCCCGCAAATTCCAGAGCGAAATAGATGTGGGCCAAGTGGGCATCAACGTACCCATCCCGGTGCCGGTGCCTTTCTTCAGCTTCACCGGATCACGCGGCTCCAAACTCGGCGATCTCGGCCCCTATGGCAAACAGGTGGTGCAGTTCTACACTCAAACCAAGACCGTCACGTCGCGCTGGTTCGACGACAGCAGCGTCTCTGTTGGGGTCAACACGACCATAAGCCTCAAGTGAAAACGGACCTCCGGAAAATTGCGTTCATTGGCCTCGGCAACATGGGCGGCCCGATGGCGCGCAATTTGCTGAAGGCCGGGCACTCGCTGGTAGTTTTCGACGTGGTGCAACGCAACGTCGACGCGCTGGCTGCGCTGGGCGCAGCGGCGGCAACGTCGGCCAAGGCCGCCGCGGGCCAAGGCGATGTCGTGATCACCATGTTGCCCTCCTCCCCTCATGTCAAGAGCGTGTACTTGGGCGCGGACGGTGTGCTTGCCGGTGTACCCGGCGGCATACCGCTCATTGATTCGAGCACCATCGATCCGCACACTGCCCGCGAAGTGGCGGCGGCCGCCCACGCTCACGGCAATCCGATGGCCGACGCCCCGGTCTCGGGCGGCACGGGAGGAGCGGAAGGCGGCACGTTGACCTTCATGGTGGGGGCCGAACCGGCGCTGTTCGAGCGCATTCGCCCCCTCCTTGCACACATGGGCAAGAACATCGTGCACTGCGGCGCCGCGGGCACCGGACAGGTCGCCAAGATCTGCAACAACATGCTGCTCGGCATTTCAATGATCGGCGTTGCCGAGGCCATGAATCTCGGGGTGGCGCTCGGTATCGATGCCAAGGTACTCGCGGGAATCATCAACACCTCGAGCGGCCGATGCTGGAGCTCGGACACCTATAACCCGTACCCCGGAGTCATGGACAACGTCCCCGCCGCGCGTGGGTACACAGGCGGTTTTGGCACCGACCTCATGCTGAAGGATCTCGGGCTCGCAACCGATGCGGCCAAACAGGTTAAGCAAACCGTGGCCATGGGCGCCATGGCGCAACAGCTCTACCAGCTGTGGAGTTCCCAAGGCGCCGGGGCACAAGACTTCTCGGCCATTATCAATCTGCTCAAGAAGCCCTCTGCAGGCGGCGGGGTCCCATGATTGAATGCACTGTCGAAGGGCACATCGCCCTCATCACTCTGAACAATCCTGCGGCGAATACCTTCACCGCGGCGGGCCTGCAAGCTCTTACGGACCTGATCGGCGATTTGAATCGCAATCTGGAGGTATATGCGGCGGTCATCACCGGCCAGGGAGAAAAATTCTTCAGCGCGGGCGCGGACCTCAAGACTTTTGCCGACGGCGACAAGGTACAGGCGCGGCTCATGGCGCAGCGTTTTGGCACGGCCTTCGAAGCGCTGCAGGAGGCCCGCCCCGTGATCATCGCTGCCGTCAACGGCTATGCCATGGGTGGCGGGCTGGAATGTGCACTCGCCTGCGATCTGCGCATTGCCGAGGAGCACGCGCAGATGGCGCTTCCCGAGCCGTCGGTCGGCCTCTTGCCCAGCGGCTGCGGCACTCAGACATTGCCCTGGTTGGTGGGCGAAGGTTGGGCGAAGCGCATGATTCTCACCAATGAAAGGATCAACGCGGCAACCGCGCTGAGCATAGGCTTGGTGGAACAAGTCGTTCCCCGCGGACAGAGCCGGCAGACCGCTATGGAACTAGCGCAGCGTGTCAGCACCCTGAGTCCTCGCGCCGTCACGTTCAGCAAGACCTTGATACATCAAGCACGCCTCGGTACGCCTCGCAGCGCTGCGTTGGCCCTGGAACGCGAACGCTTCGTCGATTTGTTCGACGGTGCGGATCAGCAGGAAGGCGTGCAGGCCTTTTTCGAGAAGCGCAAACCCGTCTGGAAGAACGCTTGAGCGCAACGGTGGCAATGAATGCCGCGGAAGTTCTCTGCGAGATTCGCAATCACGTCGCCTTCATCACCCTGAATCGGCCGGCCGCGCTCAACGCCTTATCATGGGAGATGATCGTGGAACTGCGGGCGCTCTTGCGGCGCTGCGCAGGCGATGCCGAGGTTCGGGCGGTGCTGCTGCAAGGCGCCGGCGAGAAGGCATTTTGCGCCGGCGGCGACATTCGTGCTCTGTATCAAAGTTTCAAAGAGTCAGGCTCGCTGCACCACGAGTTCTTCATCGCGGAGTATGAGCTCGATTATCTGCTGTACTCGTATCCCAAGCCTTACGTCGCGGTGATGGATGGAATCACCATGGGCGGCGGTATGGGCCTTGCCCAGGGCTCGACCTTGCGCATCGTCGGCGAGCGCACGCGTGTCGCCATGCCGGAGGTGGGGATCGGCTTGTTTCCGGATGTCGGTGCGAGCTATTTCCTCTCGCGGCTGCCCGGATCCTTGGGGCCTTACCTCGCGTTGACCGGTGTGCAGATTCGCGGTGCGGACGCTCTGTATACGCGGTTGGCCGATGTGTATTTGCCGCCGACTGCCGTTGCCTCCATGCCATCCGAGCTCGCGGCACTGAGTTGGACTGACGATAACCGCGCAGATATTCGCCGCCTGATACACGCCCACGCTGCGCAAGGATTGCCCGCACCCTCCTTGAGCGTGCTGCGTCCCGTCATCGATATCCATTTCTCGCAAGTCTCGGTCTCCAACATCCTCGCCTCGCTCGATGCCGAATCCCGGGCCCCCTACTCGGATTGGGCGCAGCAAACCGCGAAGCTCATGCGAGGCCGCTCGCCGACGATGATGTCCGTCACCCTGAGTCAGCTGCAACGAGCCAAGTCCATGGGCCTTGCCGACTGCTTTCGCATGGAGCTTGGAATGGTCGAGCAATGTTTCGAGCAAGGCGACTTCGTCGAGGGAGTACGCGCACTCATCATCGACAAGGACAATGCCCCCCGCTGGAAGCCAGGCCGTTTGGATGAAGTGACGGATGCATCGGTGGAGGCATTTTTCCGTGAACGATGGCGCGCCGCGCGTCACCCTCTCGCTGATCTCGAGAGCACGTCGCGGATGAGCGAGGACCGATGAACTTCAGTAAAACATTGGCAGTCATCACGGGCGGCGCGTCCGGGCTCGGCAGAGCGGTGGCCGAACGTGTCATCGCCGCGGGGGGAAAAGCCGCCATTCTCGACTTGCAAGAAGCGGCAGGTCAGGCAGCGGCCGCACAGATCGGCGCGTCTTTTCTCAAATGCGACGTCACGATGGAAGCGCAGGTCACCGCCGCGATCGACGCGGCGCGGCAGGCGCTGGGCGGAATCAATCTATTGGTCAACTGTGCCGGCATCGCCGGCTCCGGAAAATTGCTGGGCAAGGACGGCCCGATGAGCGGCGACTTCTTCGAGAAGGTGGTTCGAGTCAATCTGATAGGCACATTCTTGTGCGATAAAACCGCCGCGGCCATCATGCAAGGCAATATGCCGAACGACGAGGGCGAACGCGGCGTCATCATTCACACCGCCTCCGTCGCCGCGTTCGAGGGACAGATCGGCCAGGTCGCCTATTCCGCCACCAAGGCCGGCATTGCCGGCATGACGTTACCCATCGCGCGCGAGCTAGCGCGGTTCGGCATCCGCTGCGTGGCAATCGCGCCGGGAATATTCATGACGCCAATGCTCGCGGGCTTGCCGCAGGACGTACAGGACTCGCTGGGCAGACAGGTGCCATTCCCTGCGCGGCTGGGAAAACCGACGGAGTTCGCGCAGATGGTGCAATCCATCGTCGAAATACCCACCTTGAACGGCGAGACCATCCGCTTGGATGGCGCCATTCGCATGGCGCCGCGGTAACGACAGCTCACGGCGCCGGCACCCGGAACGCAAGAACACCGCCCGTATAGGTTTCCACGACTTCGCTGAAGGGGGTGCCGTCCGGTAAGGTCAGCAACGCCCGATGTTGCAGCAGTTCGGACGGGATCGTGAGGACCGCGGATGGATCCTTCGGGGGAATAGGATTCATCTCCCACCCCTCAGGAAGCGGAAACCACAACAGCGTCGAGGAAAGCGTATGGCGTTGGAAATGCAGCGCCTGCACGACCTTGCCGAACGGCGTGTCGGTACCGTCCAGCAACTTGTTCATCTCGGCGGTCAAGCGGCCAGGGACATACCAATTGTCGGCCTCCGACAGCACGACCGTGCCGCACAGCAGCCTCACCCTTCGGTAGCGGATGGGCTCCGTAGCGGTGACGCCCAACTCTCGACGCTGTTCAGTCGATACCGGCTTGTCCCTGTCAGGGACGCGTACGGCGACGACGCGTGCCGGCGACGCCAGTCGATGGACGTCGCACCAACGCTCGAGGGTCAAGGTCGCACTGTCATGGCTCAGCAGATTGGCATTGAGCGTCTGGAGCAGCGCTACCGCCTCGACTCGCGTAACGAAGGTATCCGGCCAGGCCGGCGTGCGTCCCACGGCAGAGTCGTCGGCGCAAACCGGCAAGCACCACAGCAGCGTCGCGCCGCAGGCGAAAACTGCTCTACGAATTCTTGGCATCATGGGCAGCCGGCGCCGATGAGGCTCGCCTTTTGCGGCGCATGTATTCATGACAGACTGAGTACAGATTCAATGTCCATGAGTTTAATGATGAAAAAAATACCATCGAAAGGAGGCGAGCGCACCCACATCGTCCTTGATCCGAAGCTCGTGGCGCGCGTCTCGCGCTGATCTCCTCGCTACCCGTAACCGCCGCCGCCCGGCGTGCTGATGACGAACACATCGCCCGCGTTCATCTCGGTCTGACCGATCGCCTCGAGCATGTCCACTCGCCCGTCGGCGCGCTCGACGCGGTTTTCACCGGGCGCTCCGGCACCGCCGCCCGCCATCCCGAATGCGCCGGATTTGCGGCCATTGCTCAATATCGCGGCGGTCATCGGTTCCAGAAAACGAATCCGGCGCACGCCGCCGTTCCCGCCGGGCCAGCGCCCTTCGCCGCCGGAACCCGCGCGAATCTCGTACGAATCGACGCGCACCGGAAACCGAAACTCCAAAACCTCAGGATCGGTGAGGCGCGAGTTGGTCATATGCGTCTGAACCACGCTGGTGCCGGCGAACCCGGGGCCCGCGCCGGAACCGCCGGCTATGGTTTCATAGTATTGATGGCGCGCATTGCCGAAAGTGAAGTTATTCATGGTGCACTGGCTTGCGGCCATCGTACCGAGCGCGCCGTATAACGCGTTGGTGACGCAGGTCGAGGTCTCCACATTGCCCGCCACCACCGCCGCGGGCGGGCGCGGATTCAGCATGCAACCCTCCGGCACGACGATCTCGAGCGGCTTCAGACAGCCGGCGTTCAAAGGAATATCGTCCTCCACCAAGGTGCGAAACACGTACAGCACTGCCGCCACGGTGATGGCACGCGGCGCATTGAAGTTATCGGGCAACTGAGCGCTGGTGCCGGTGAAGTCGATGCAAGCGCTGCGCCGCTCGGCGTCGACCCGTACCTCGACTTGGATCTGCGCGCCGTTGTCCAGCGGCAACACGAATTGACCATCGTGCAAGGCCGTTATCACCCGGCGCACGCATTCTTCGGCATTGTCCTGCACGTGGCGCATGTATTGCACCACGGTATCGCGGCCGTACTCCTCCACCATGCGCTGCAACTCCTGAGCGCCTTTTTCATTGGCGGCGATCTGAGCACGCAGGTCGGCCAGATTTTGCCCCGGGTTTCGTGCCGGATGCGGGCCGCCGCTCAACAATTCGAGCAGCGCTTCATCGCGGAACAAGCCTGTCTCGACCAGTTTGAAGTTATCGATGAGCACGCCCTCTTCGCCGATGTCCGTCGAGAACGGCGGCATGGAGCCGGGCGTGATCCCACCGATATCCGCATGATGGCCCCGCGAGGCCACGAAGAAACTCAAGGCCTCGCCTCCCAGAAACACCGGCGTGACCACCGTAACATCGGGCAAATGCGTCCCACCATGGTACGGATCGTTGAGCACGTACACATCGCCCGGCCGCATCGTGGGGTTGCGCTCGATGACGGACTTTATCGATTCGCTCATCGAGCCCAAGTGCACCGGCATGTGCGGCGCGTTGGCAATGAGCGAGCCTGACACATCGAACACCGCGCAGCTGAAATCCAACCGCTCCTTGATATTCACCGAGTACGCGGTGTTTTGCAGCCGCAATCCCATCTGTTCGGCAATATTCATGAACAAATTGTTGAAAATCTCGAGCCTCACGGGATCGACGCTCGTCCCTGAATCTCTTGCGGCCGTTCGTTCGTGGATTCGGCACAGTTCCAAATTACCCGCGACCTTGAGCGCACGCCATCCGGGTTCGACCACGGTCGTCGCGTTGAGTTCGACGATGACGGCCGGACCTTCGATGGACGCACCCGCCCGCAGAGTGTCGCGGACATAGAGTCCGGCGGCGCGCCAGCCGGCGGGCTCGTGGTCGGCGAGACAGTACATGGAAATTTCCCCATGCGCGGGTTCGTAGGCCGGCGCTGTACCGTTCGCGGAGTCCGACGGTTGCGGTTCGCCGCGGGCGACACATTCCACCGCTACCGCTTCGATCACCAGGCGGAGCTGCGGCATGAGAAAGGCGAAGCGCTGACGGTAAGCTCGCTCGAACTCCGCCCGAACCTCCTCGCAGGCAGCGTATGCCGACGAGGCATCGGCGGCCGGCAGCCCGCAGGGCAACGCCGTGTCGGTCCCCTGGTAGCGCACGTGAACGCGGCTCAAGGCCTGTATCGAGTCCGCGGCGATACCCTGTAGCTGCAGTTCCGCAGCTGCCTCGGCCTGCAGGCGCGCAGCGAGCGCCTGCGCCGCAAGGAGGCCCTCAGAGCTCAACTCGCATTCGATCGACGCTTCGCGCATCACGATCTGATCGGCCATGCCCATGCCATAGGCACTGAGCACGCCTGCTTGTGGGTGGCAGAAAACTCGCCGGATTCCCAGCGCATCCGCCACCATGCACGCATGCTGCCCACCCGCGCCGCCGAAACACTGCAGGGTGTAGCGCGTGATGTCGTAGCCGCGTGCCACCGAAATCCGCTTAACAGCGTTGGCCATACTGCCGACGGCGATCTGCAAACTACCGCCCGCGATTTCTTCGGGACTGACCCGGCGGCCCACGCTCGCCGCCACCTCATCCGCCAACGCGCCGAACTGCCGCGCGACCATATCCGCATCCAGTGGCTGGTTCGCTTGCGGTCCGAACACGGCCGGAAAGTACTTCGCTTGGATGCGCCCGAGCAAAACGTTGGCGTCGGTGATGGTGAGCGGACCGCCTCGCCGATAACTGGCGGGGCCGGGATTTGCGCCGGCCGAACCGGGCCCCACGCGCAGCCTTGCACCATCGAAACGAATGACGGAGCCGCCACCGGCAGCGATTGTATGGATATTCATCATGGGCGCTCGGACGCGCACACCCGCCACTTCGGTATCGAAGGCGCGCTCGTATTCACCGGCGTAATGGCTCACGTCCGTGGAGGTGCCTCCCATGTCGAAGCCGATGAGACGCCCATGCCCTGCCGATCTAGCGCTGCAGACCATGCCGACGACGCCGCCGGCCGGACCGGACAGGATCGCGTCCTTGCCCTGAAATCGACTCGCTTCGGTCAGACCGCCGGAGCTTTGCATGAAGAGCAGCCTCACACCCGGCATCTGTTCGGAAATCCGGTCGACATAGCGGCGCAGGATCGGCGAGAGGTACGCATCCACCACCGTCGTATCGCCGCGCGGCACCAGTTTCATCAGAGGACTCACGCGATGCGATACGGACACTTGGGTGAATCCGAGCGTGCGCGCCAGTGCTTCCGCCGCCAGCTCATGCGTCGCAAAACGAAAGCCATGAAGAAACACGATCGCGCAGCTTCGAATACCGGCGTCGTATGCCGACCGCAGGTCTTCAGCCAATTCCGGCTCATCCAACACGGTGATGAGTTCACCGTGCGCCCCGACCCGTTCGTGCGCCTCGATCACCCTCTCGTACAGTAATTCCGGCAGCGCGATGCAGCGATCGAACAGCCGCGGCCGCGCCTGAGTGGCAATTCTCAATGCATCGCGGAATCCGCGAGTGGTCACCAGCACCGTGCGCTCACCCCGCCGTTCCAGCAGCGCATTGGTCGCGACCGTGGTCCCCATTTTCACCGATTCGACCAGTTTGGGACCGATGCTCTCGTTGGGTGCGAGATCCAGCAGTCGGCGCATCCCATCGACGGCCGCGTCGCGATACTGCTCGGGACTTTCCGATAGTAGTTTCAGCGTGCGCAGCCCGCCACCGGGCGCACGCCCCACGATATCCGTGAAAGTCCCGCCCCGATCCACCCAGAACTGCCAGCGTTCGTGCATCGATCTCCTATTAGGCGCCGGCCCGCACCTCGGCGTCGAGCGGCGGCGACGCTGCATCGATAGGCGCTGCGACGTCGATGCCCAACCAAGCCAGCGCGCTGACCAGCGCAAGACCGGCGCCGATCGAGAAGGCGAGGAACCACAGGTGCCGGCCGGAAAGATAAGCGACGATGGGTATGCTGATGATGCCGCCCAGATTACCGCCGGTGTTCATGAAACCGCAAACCGCCATGGTGTCGCCGCGGCCGACGGTCATGCCGCCGGCCCAGAAGGCGCCTTCGGTCAGCTCGACGCACCCGAAGCATGCGGCGAGCGCAACCACCGCCAGGTAGGGATTGCTTGCATTGACCGCGAGCAACAGCAGCACGGCCGAAACGGGCATGGCCACGAGGGGGACGAGTCTGAAGCCCCAGCGGTCGCCGAAACGACGGCAAAAAATGCCGGTCAACACGCCGCCGATACCGGCGCCGAGAGCGGCGGCAAGGGGCGGCGCCGTGGCGAGCCAGCCGCTTTCCAGAAGCGAGAACTGGCGCTCTTGCACGAGATAGAGGAACACCCAATTCGACAGCAAATAGAAGGTGTAATTCATGCACATGTAGGAAATGGCGAGCAGCATTACATTGCGGTTTCCGAGCAGCCGCAGCAGCTGTTTCAGGCTGATCGATGAATGCACGGCTGCATCGCCGCCGGCACCTGGCGCCGCCGGGTGGGTGCCGATTTCGGCAAGCTCCCGCTCCGACACCGCGGGGTGTTCACGCGGCGTGTCGCGCCCGTACCAAGCCCACAATGCAATGAGAACGAGCGCCGGCAGGCTCGACCACAGCAGCGCCGGTTGCCATCCCACGGTTGCCATGAGCGAGGCAATGAGAGGCGGCGTGAGGGCGGCTCCAAGGCTGAGACCCATGGTCTGCAAGCCCTGAACGAACGACCAGCGATCGGGCGGAAACCAGGCTTCGAATACTCCGGCCGAGACGGGGAATACGGCGCCTTGCGAACAACCCAGCAGCACCTGTGCGCCGAGCAGGGCCGCGAATAACGCACCTCCGCTGAAAAAACCGGGTGCCAGCGGTGTTGCGACGGTTGCCAAAAACGCCATCAAACCGATGATGACGAAGGTGCGCCGCGCACCCAGACGCTGCCCGAAGACCCCGCCGGGCATTTGAAAAATGGCGTATCCCAAAACGAACGCCTGTTCGAGCCAGCCGATTTGCAGCTGGCTCAATCCCAACTCCGGCATCATACGTTCCGCGGCCACCGTGATGCTTTTCTGCTGCAGATAAGCCACGAACCCAAAGCTGAAGAGGAACGAGAAAATTCGCCAACGGATTCGCATCGGGTCGCTTACGTCGCTTCGCGTACCGCGCCGCCGTGGAGTTCGTCCTTCTGCATGTCCAAACAGATTTGCACCGCGTGGCCGAAAGAGGTCGCCGCCTTGTCGGCATTCCGTATGGTGTCCATCGATGGACCGGGCTGCAATAACATTCCGGGTAGGAACACCGTTACCAGTCGCGCACCGGGAAGGCTCTGGCGTACCTTCTCCGCGACCGACGGAGCGCGCTCGCGCTCTTCGCTGGGAGAAGCGCTCACCAAGTACACCACCGATACGATGTCCGGATTGGCATCAGGCGGCGGCGGTGTGCCCAAATCTTCGATCGACAAATGGCGGGCATCGACTTTCAGGTCGCGCAAGATGCGAACCAAGACCTCGGTGGCAAAATCGTCGCCCATCGATCCCAAGCTGACGCAGAGCATGACGGAGCCGGGCGGGACGGACAGCGGACCCTGAAACTTGCCCGTCAATTGCTCACGATGCGCGCGCAGCCCGCGCCCGACGTTCGAATAATCGAGCGCAGAACCCCGCGGATGCCGCCACATGAGCCTGCGCCCTTCCCCGCTGATGGCGCTAAGAACAGCGACCATGACGTCGCGCACCCTGACTTGCTGATCGGGGGTGATGGCGCCGGTCTTGACGTCCAGCTGCGCGAGGGAGAGCGCCGGCATCAAGACCATGTCGCAGTACGCGGCAAACGAACTGCGTTTGAGAAATGCTCTCGCGCCGGCGATGATCTCATCCGAATCGGCGGACAGCGCGCGCTGATAAAAACGCTGCGGCATGGTGAGCGCTTGATTGTCGCCCAACAGGACATCCAGCAAGCTCAATGCCTTGATGTGACGGCCCGCCACCACCAGACACAGCGTCAATGGCGTGGAGACGATGAGTCCGACCGGGCCCCATAGCCAACTCCAAAATATGGCGGCGACCACCACCGATAGCGGCGATAGACCCGTGGCGTGACCGTACAAGCGCGGCTCGATGAGTTGAGCCGCAATCAATTCCACGGTGACGAACAGCGCCAGCGTGCCGATGGCAAGCGTCCAGCCGGGGACGACGGCGGCGGCCAGCAGCGCCGAGAACAGCGCCGCGATCCACACGCCGACGTAGGGCACGAAGCGCAGCACCCCGGTCAAGGCCCCCCAGAGCAAAGCATGCGGAAGTCCGATGAGGGTGAGCCCGATCCATATGGCACAGGCGACCCCGAAGTTGACGCGGAACTGCGATACGAAGAATTTGGACAGCCGTTCGCCGGCGTCGTTGAGGGCCAGGGTGGTCGCACGGATGTCGGTACCGCCCGCGATGCGGATGAAGCGGTCGCGCACCGCTTCGAGCTCGAGCAACACGAACACCAGCACCACCAGCACGATCCCCGCGGTCTCGAGCGGCACCCAGATCGAACCCAGCACCTTTTGCAGGACTTGGAGAGAATTGGCCGGCGGATCGTGAATCTCGACGGGTATGGGCGCGGTCGATTCAGGCGTTGCCGACAGGGAGTCGGCCTCGCGCGATCGAATCGCCACGCGCGGGCTGATGATTCGCCCAGCTTGACCGCTCAGCGCGTGCAGCCGGCCGACGGTAATGTCATTCAGGGCCTCCAGCTTGT
The DNA here is from genome assembly GCA_036502605.1 of Steroidobacteraceae bacterium. Classification (GTDB taxonomy): domain Bacteria; phylum Pseudomonadota; class Gammaproteobacteria; order Steroidobacterales; family Steroidobacteraceae; genus Bog-1198. The sequence goes on along the minus strand of DASXYI010000007.1, from coordinate 24,973 downwards.
AGCGGATGGTTTCCTCGTATTGAGGAAGACTGGCCGTCATCCTGACGACCTGCACGCCGATGACGGCCGCCGCGGCAGCAACGGAAAGCGCCACGCCGAGTACGGCTGCCAGCACGGAGGGCGTCTGGCCCAGGCCCGCGCGTCGCAATAGGCGCACCAGCGGCGCAACAGCCAAGCTCAAGATGACGGCGAGCGTGATCGGCACCAGGACGTCGCGCCCGAAGTACAAGAGCGCCAGTATCGTGCCGGTAGCGACGATGCCGCTGGCATGATCGCGCAGAGAAGAGACCGGCGCTGGGTCCGGTTCGCGAGACGCGGGGAGATCCATGCGCCATTTTCGCACATCGTCGCGGCGATGTTCGCGGCCGTTATTGTCCCGCCGGCACATCCGGCGTGCGGGGTTCGCGAGGATCCTTCTTGTGCAATCCTTCGTCTTCCAGCAACAGCTTGCGCACATAGAGGAAGCGGATCGTTTCATATTCGAAAGGCGAGCCGGTCGAGTAATAGCGGAAACTGATGTTGGAACGCTTATCGACAGCGTTGAGCACGCCCAAACCCCATGACTGATTGCCCCGATAGAGATTGGCCAGATTGATGCCATAGGACGTGCCGTAATCGCCGAGCAGACCGACCCCTTCGCGCAGCGTCGACGGTCCAAAAAACGGAATGACCAGGAACGGACCCGGATGCATGCCCCATTTGGACAATGTCGTGCCGAAGCCCGTGGGCGCGCCGGCGAGGTGAAACTTGGTGGCGAAATCGAACAAACCGCCGATCCCGATCGTGCTGTTGATCGCGAAACGCCCGAGGCTGCGTACTCCGCGGCCCAATCGCCCTTGCAGCGTGTAGTTGACGACGCTGTCGACTTCCGCAAGATTTGCGAAGAAATTATTCACGCCGGAGCGAATCGGCGACGGCACCCGGCGATAGCCGTTCGAGACCGGCAGGAACACCGCTTCGTCGAATCTTGCATTGAATCGATAATTGAAGCGGTTGAGGCGTTCCCACGGATCATACGTCTCGAGCGGCGGCGCATCGGCCGCCGTCAGCTGCGGCACCGCCTCCGCACCGCTCTGTTGCTGGTTCTTGGCCGCTTCCTGTGCTTCGGCCAGCGCCTCCGCTTTCTGGATTGCCGCGGCATTCTTCGCCGCCGGTGTCTCCGGCGGCATGCGATGGATAGTGATTCCCTGCGAAGCGCAGCCGCCGAGACCCAAAGAGCCGGCGCCGGCACCGACAGCTACTGCGAGCAAGGCGACTAGGGCGCGGATTCTCATCGAGCGGTGCCTCGCCAACGCCCCGCAAGCATGTCGAGCATGTCGGAAGCCTGTTGGCGATCGCCGACGTTGCCCAGATGACCGCCGTGGTCGTAGACGGCGATTTTCGATCCCAGGGTATTCACCAGCCAGGCGAGCTCCGATTTATCCAGAATCAAATCGTCGCTGTTGGTCTGCACGTAATAGTCGGGGTCGCTGCGCAACGCGTCGCCGATGATGTCGAGCCGGTTATCCGCAATCAATGAGTCGGTGGTCGAATGGGGGCGGTGCTTCAGATAGTACGGGGCGAAAACTTTGGTAAAGTATTCCGAAAAAGGCTTGCCGCGTAGAATACGGGAAGCCTGCTGCAGCGAATCACCGACCCGCGGCGGATGCTTGGGATCAACCACGACGCCGGTGCCGGCATACAGGTCGCCCGCGAAAAACACGTTCATCAGGTTGATGCGAAATGTCAATGCGATCGCCGCCGAGAATTCGGCGTCGGTCTTCAGAACCGAACCCGCAGCGCTCAGTAGAAAGTTCTCATCGATTTCCACGCGGTCTGACGCCCTATACAGGTTCGCAAGCTGCGCATAAATCTTTTGATACAAGCGCTCCACACCGGTGTCCTCCGAGCCGATGCTGATCGCGTACAAGTTGTCGAGCCGTCCGACGGACGCGAACAAGCTCACCGGAGGCTCGATCGACACGGCGCGGTGAATATTGAGCTTGTGCTCGCTCGCGTCGATCGACTTGACGATAGCCGCGTTGGCGCCGCCGAGGCTGTAGCCGAGGACATCGATATCGGTGATTTGTACCTTACCCGGCAAATGCGCGACGATGCGCTGCATCGCTGCGTAGAGATCGTGTCCATCCTGGATCAAGTCGCCCGCGACCCCGGTACTGGAGGTGGAGACGATGAAGCCCGGAAAGGTGGGCGACGGCATGGTCAATACGTGGTAGCCGGCACCATAGAGCACGCCGCGCAGCGTAGAAAGTACCGTGGTGTTGCCGTCGCCGCCGGTGCCGGAAATCACGATGGCCAGCGGCGCGGGTTTATCTTGCGCCGAAAACCACACGCGAAGTTTGCGATCGAACCAGAAAACCTCGGGCACGGGTTGCGCCCAAGGCATGCCGATATTCATCTCGACCAACGGCACCTTGGCCGGCATGGGTGCCATGTCCTGCGGCGGCGTCCCGTATACCGTCGCGCGCAGCGCGGCGGAATCGGCCAGGCCAGTGGCCGGACCGTGCTCCGCCGGCGCAAGGATGGCATCAGCTCTCGCGAACGCTGTCGGGGCGAGCGCCGCCAGCGTCCCCGCGATAACGCATTTTTGAAAAAACTTCAATCGCTTCCTCTCAAGAACCATACGAGTTGAGAACCGTGCGAGCGCATTGTTTATATCGTATCGCGGCGAGGCCTGGTCGATTTTTAGAGGCATGGAGTATGAATCGCTCGCCGTGAGCGGTGCTTGCTTCCTACATGCGCTGTGCTGATTTGCCGATAGGCACGCTATGCGTCACGCGTGATTCTCACGCCAAAGTGAACTTAAGCTTGATGAGGTACGAATGGCAATGCGGGGGGCGACACGGGCATCGGCACAGGCAGCTTCATTCAATCCTGCGGATGCTGGAACGTCTGAAGAGAAGTGGTCAAAAATGCTTGCGGATCGTCCCCTCTGGGCACCGAAAGACGGCCCGCTTGTCGTCGTCTCTCCGCACCCGGACGATGAGGTACTGGGCTCGGGCGGCTTGATTCATTCGTGGGCGGGCTCGAGACGGCCGGTTACCATCTTGAGCGTCACCGACGGGGAGGCTGCCTTTCCGAACTGGAAAGGCCTCGATCTCGTGAGGCGTGAAGAGCTCAAAGGCGCATTGCGCAAGCTTTGCTTGCAACACGTTTCGGTATTCCGGATAGGCCTCCCGGACGGCCGGGTGGGCCGGCATGCCAATCGACTCCGCGACATCATCCTGGCGTTGGTGGACCCTTTCACCACTCTGATCGCACCGTATGAACGCGACGGCCATGCGGACCATGATGCCATCGGCGAGGTTTGCTGCGGCCTGGCGCGCTCGCATGGCATCGACTTTGCACGCTACCTCGTATGGGCCTGGCACCACGCGGATCCGGCCTCGCTCGAGAAGCAACGTTGGGGAAGGTTCTCGCTTTCCTTCGAGGCGCGCCGGGCCAAAGCGAGAGCCGTGCAATGCTTCGCCTCGCAATTGAAGCCGCCGCATGCCGTTCCAGTCGTTCCGCCGCACGTGCTCTGTCATTTTGAAAGGCCGTACGAGGCCTTCTTGTTATGAGCGCGGGTCAACGCACGTTCGCCATTTCGCGTTCGAAATCTTCGGCAGCCTTGTCGATGCCGGCAGCGATATTTTCGATCACCCGTGATACTTGGGGTACCTGAGCTTCCGCTTCAGTCCATTTTTTCTCATCCATATATTCGCGGACCGCCGCAATCGGCTTTGCCCCATATCCCGTATAGGCGCCGGGCGCGTAAATCTGATTCTTGAACCACGGACGCTCCGGCAATCCCTTTTGATCGAGGAAGAGACGCGACACGTGCATTAAATCTGCATTGATGAGCGCCAGGGATTTCTCGGTCAACACAGGCGACCCTTTGGCCCTGAAGCTCGCGATTGTCAGTGAAAAATGTTCGGCGCTCTTCTTGAGGACGCCAATCGCATTCTTCATGGGAGCAAAGTTCATGTAGGGTGGGATCGTCTCGGCCGGTGGAGGCGCCATTGGTCTGCGAGGGTCATTCGTTGCGGCGAAAACGCCCTCCTTCAGCTGAAGATTTCGCTCCGTAAACTCATCCTGCTTATCTTTCAGCAGTTTTTCGAGCTCGGCCTCGTACTTCGCGATGGCTTCCGCCTGCGGCGCGTAATCCACCGGCATGAGGTCGGCGTCCGCCAACCGCATGATGGCAGTGCCGGCGGTTTGCGAGAGCGCGCGTCCGTAGACGAAATCCGGATCGACGAAATGAGTGTACCAATAGAAATCATCATAAATCGAGTGGTACTGATCACCGTCTTCTTCCGGTCCGAAGGAAAAGTCCAGCGTCGAAATGCCGGCAAGGTCTTGGAACGCCGTAAAATCGGACCCGTCTCCGAGCGCCGCCATCACGAGATCGTCGCGCTTGCGAAGGTCGGCGCGCTCCTCGGCATCCTTGGCATTGGCGATGCCGACGAGATGCGCGCGCTGGTAAACCGACAATTGCGTTTCCGGATCCTGCACCGCACGAGCCACGCCGCTGACGAAATTCTGCAGATCCTGGGTACCGCCCGCCGCGAGCGGGCCGCGCTCATTGTCGTCGGAATTGATGTAGGCCACGGCGTGCTTCTGCAATTCCACAAGATGCGTCTCTACCCACTCGACCGAGCCCAATAAGCCCGGCTCTTCCCCGTCCCACGCGCAATAAATGATGGTGCGCGATGGGGACCACCCTTGGGTGCGCAGCACCCCCAGCATGCGAGCCTCTTCGAGCATCGCCGCCTGTCCTGATATCGGGTCCTCGGCGCCGTTCACCCACGCGTCGTGATGATTTCCCCGAATCACCCATTGATCCGGGGCTTTGACTCCCTTCAACGTCGCGATCACATCATAGAGCCGCTTGATGTCCCAGTTCGAACTCACTTGGAGATGCACGACCGCGGGGCCGGGACCCACGTGGTACGTGATCGCCAGCGCCCCGCGCCACTCCTCGGGCGCGACCGGTCCTTTCAACGCCGACAACAGCGGCAGCGCATCCGAATACGAAATCGGCAGCACCGGGATTTTGGTAATAGTTTTCGCGTCTTTGAGCGCCAGGCGTTTGGCGCCCGCGGTTGCTCCGATCCCAGGCGTCAGCGGATCGCCCGGATAGTCCGTGTCCATCACGCTGCCGCGTTGCACGCCCGCGCTCGGCCGCCAGCCGCCGGCGGGAAATTCTTCGCCCTTGAAATATCCACCGCTGCTGGGATCGGAGTAGATGATGCAACCGATCGCACCGTGTTCAGCGGCAACTTTGGGTTTGATTCCGCGCCATCCGTGCCCATAGCGGGCAATCACGATGGCGCCCTTGACGGATACTCCAAGACGGTCGAGTTGTTCGTAGTCTTCGCGATTGCCGTAGTTGACGTATACCAGGGGTGCAGTCACATCGCCGTCGGCCGAATAAGCGTTGTAGGATGGAAGCTGCTCGCTGGTTTGACTGGTTGTCGGATCCGACGCTACGACCGGCTCCTGCAGCACGGCTCGAAACGGCGTGGGCTGCAACATCTCGAGCACGCGGACCTTGGGCGTCGGAAACAGGGCGTCGAAGCTCTCAATTTTCGCGTCGAAGCCCCATTCCTTGAACTTCGATAGAATCCATTCCGCGTTGTCTTTGTCGTACGGGGAGCCGACGTGGTGCGGCCGTGCGCTCAATCGCCGCATGTTCTCCCGAATATTGGCCGGCGAGATGCCGTCGCGAAATTTCTTTTCCCATTCCGCTTGCACGCCCGCGCCGTGCGCGCTGTATCCCAGAAGCGGCGGCGGCCCGGGCGCCTCCGCTTCGCAATACACGGCAATCGGTGGCGCGAAGAGCAGCAAGCAGCCAAGCCAACGTAGGGTCATCATTAAATTCTAGCAATTCGACGGTTGTCTAGTTGGTGTACTTGCGTGGGAAAAGAATACGGAAGGTGGTTCCGACATCCTTCACCGATTTCAACTCGATGGTCGCGTCCAGCAACTCGCACAGGCGTTTAACGATCGACAGGCCGATACCCTCCCCCGCATCGCTCTCCACGGCCCGCGCCAACGGCTTGGCGGAATCGGAATTCAAACCCGGCCCCGTATCGGTTACGCACAACACCCACCGTTTTCCATCATCCGTATCGCTATCGCCCCAGGTCACGGTGACGCCGCCTTCGCCTGTATATTTGATGGCATTGAGGATTAGATTCTGGGCAATGCGCCGGATCTTCACCGCATCACCGTCGGTCGCGAACCCTGGCGGTCCTTCGCAGCGTAGAGAGAGATGCCGCTGCTGTGCCAGAGGACGAATTCCCTCGCACAACTGTTGCACGATGGGCGAGACATCGAGCGGTTCGATCTGGCGCTGTTCGCGGCCGGCTTGCAATCGAGCGAGACTCGTTACATCGTCCAGCAACTGATGCAGTGTCGTCACGTTGCGCATCAATATCCGCACGAAATTGTCTCGCGTAGCCTCGCGCAGTCCCCCATGCGCGAGGCCGACGGTGGCATTGGCAACCACGCCCAAGTTCCCTCGAAGATCGTGGGCGGCTTGCCTCCATAGGTCGCCCCGTTGCTGCTCCAATTCACGTACCTCATCGAGCGCCCGCTCGAGATCCTCAACCTGACCGGCGGCTTCCTGCTGTTGAAGCTGGAAGTATTGTGCGACGCTTTCTTCGACCCCGGTGCTGCACAGCGCGGCCCACATCCGGCGCGCCGCAGCCATGAGGGCGGGCGGCGTATGTGAACTCGCCGTCGCATAGCTGTCCAATTCAGCGACCACGCATTCGTTGAGCTTGCCGAGCTCGCGCGTGACCTCGCGCAGATCGTAGCCCTGGTGCCAGCGTTGCAGACCATGAGCGGCGGCTGATTTCTGCGCTGCATCGCCGACGCAGGCCGCCTCGTCGGCAGCCACACTGCAGAGTTCACGCTCGAAGGTCGAGAGAATGGCCGGTATGTGATCGAATAACTGCATTCGAGGCAACGGTTCGCCGGTCGTGAGTGCAGGATCTCGCTTGATCGCGTTACGCCACGCCTCCAAAATCGCTACGCGCCGGGTATTCAGGTGCAGCGCAAGCCCGCGACGCTCGACGTCGAATTCTCCCATGCCTTTCCCCGCTCAGGCCGTGGCGATTGATAAGATGAGCTGCAATTCAATCGTCTGCAAGCTGGAATTTCATGGCATTGAGCCTAGCATTGCGCCGCCGACGCGGTGTATATAATCTTAGCCTCTCACGCGAAATCGATTCGCGACCCGTGGGCAATGCGGCATTGCGATTGGGAATCCCCACCCTTTGGGCTCCACTGTTGGGATTCATGGCTTTGCTATCAGGCTGCCTGGGCGAGCGGCCGACGCCCAAGCCGCCGACGCATAGCCCGACTCAGGCCCGTGAGTTGATCGACCGATCGCTGCCGCGTTCCGTGTCGGATCGGGCCGGTTGGACGGCCGACCTGTATGCCGGCTTCAGCATCCTCGCCATTGCGCCCAGTCGCGAGAACATCTGTGCGGTCGTCGCAGTGATCGAACAAGAATCGGGGTTTCACGTCGACCCGGTAGTGCCCGGCTTGCCGGCCATAGCCCGGCGGGCAATCGATGATCGGGCGGCACACGCAGGAATACCGCGAGTGATCGTACAGGGCGTCCTGGGCTTAACGTCCCCCAGCGGGCGCAGCTACAGCGACCGGATCGACAGCGCCAAGACCGAAAAGGAATTGAGCGACGTATTCGAAGACTTTATCGGAGCGGTTCCGATGGGCAGCACCCTCTTCGCGGACCACAACCCGATCCGCACCCGCGGTCCTATGCAGGTACACATTGCGTTCGCGGAGCAGTTTGCGGCCTCGAAGCCCTATCCTTACCCCGTGAAGGTCAGCGTTGCGGACGAGGTATTCACCCGCCGAGGGGGAGTGTATTTCGGCATCGCCCATTTGTTGGGCTATGCCGCACCTTACGATCGCTACCTTTACCGGTTCGCCGATTTCAACGCCGGCCAGTATGCCAGCCGCAACGCCGCATTCCAGCGCGCCGTTAGCAGTGCTTCCGGCATCCCGCTCGTGGCCGACGGCGCGCTGCTGCCGCATGACAGCGACGCGAAGGGCACCGGAGCAACCGAACTCGCCGTGCGGGCGCTGGCCGCGCGGCTGAACCTCGGCGAAAACGCGATCCACGGCGCTCTCGAGCAGGCGAAGACCAAGGACTTTGAACAGACGCCGCTCTATCAACGCGTGTTCACACTGGCCGAACAGTCCGAAAAACAAACGCTGCCGCGCGCCGCCGTGCCGTACATCGAACTTCACGGACCCAAAATCAAACGCAAGCTCACGACGGAATGGTATGCGAACCGAGTCAACCAGCGCTTTGAGCGTTGCTTGAACCGGTAGCATCTCTCACGAGCGCGGCTCGGCCTTCGCGTCGCTTTGGTTCGCTCAATGCAGGAGGACGTTGTACGTAAGCATCCACCCGTCTTTTTGCGGCTGGAACCCAATCTCGGCATGGCTGCCGTTCTCGCGATTGAGCACGAAGCGCGCCGTAGCGATGCCGAGAGCGGCGCCGGCTACCGTGTCGGACAGCCAGTGCACATTGTTTTTGACGCGAACGTACGCCGTGCCTCCGGCGACTCCGTAGCCCAGAATCCGGCGTATCCATCGGTACTCATCGTTGCCCGATTCGGCGAACGTCATTCCTATCGCAAATGCGGCGCTCGCGTGCACTGACGGAAATGAATCGCCGCTCTTGCGCCATTGGTTGGGTGATGTGGTGGCATCGGGGCGCTCCCGGCCCCCGGCAAGCGTCAAGACTTCTCCGGTTACGGTACTGAGGACGCCCGCCTCGAGTAGCCGCCAAGTCTCTCCATAGCCGGCAGAGTCGCCTAGGTAGCCCGCGGCGGCCCAGGTGCCGGCAATCAGTGCAACCGCGGGGAGCGCATCGCGGACGCTGTTCTTGTCCTTCCCGTTCAGCACCGCGTTCGACCCGGTGGCAAAGTGCGAGCGCACGTTCGAGTCAAACTCATGAGCCGCGGCGACGGTGGCGAGCGTCACCGCAAAATACGTCCAATCTTCCAAGTCCCATCTGAGAGGCGCAGTGAAGTATTGCCCGGCGTCGTCGAGTGCCGTGCGTATACCGGATGAATCGGCCGCGTGCGACATTGTAGTGGGCAGGATGGCGGCGCATAAATAGGCGAAGGCCGCTGCCCCGCTCTGTGCGGTCTTGTGCATCGCCCTACTGCTTGCGTGTTTGACGGCTGTCGAGAAGACTCTGAATACTGGTGAGGGCGGTCATATATCGATCCGCCAGCGTCTGGCCCTCGCCTTCCGCACCAAGATCCTCGGCAAGGACATTCGCGAGCGTGTCGACCGCAACGCGAATGGTCATGGATTCCGCATCCGTCAGCTTGATGCCGTTTATCGTAATTTCTGCTTCTTCTTGCATAGGATTGCCTCGAGTAACCAAACTGGCATGATAATGCCCAATAATCGCGCGCTTCCCGGAGGTTTTATGTCGTCTGCCAGTCCCCAGGGCCAGCATGTTACAACGGCCGGCCCGCAAGTAGTGGCAGCGTGATAATCGGACGGCGACGGATGAGCGACCTTCCCCCGCATCGCCCCTACTCCAAAGCGGCCAGATGGGTGAACACGACTTTCATCGCATCGACGCGCGCAAGGTACGCGCGCGGGTCATGATCGCCGCACCGCTGGCCTTCCGCAAAACGAAAGCCGCGCCGCGCGTAGAGATCGCCGGCTCCCGCGCCGCACAGATGAATCACGGCAGCCAGGTGCAGCTTCCGTTGAGGCGAAGCGGCCGCGATTCCATTGCGGGCCAAGGTACTCCTTACATGCAGATCGAGGTAGGCCGAAGTGAGCTCGACCGCGTGGCTCGGCACCACGCGAACATAGAGGCTGTTGAACCAACATGAATGCCAGTCGTCCCAGGGGCCATCCTGCGCGACCGCGTGATCGTGAATGCAGAAGCCTTTGGCTTCTGCGAACGTTCCATCGGTCATCTGATACATCCCGACCGCACTGGAGGCCGGACGATACATCTCAAATGGCCTTATTTTCCAAGACCAACGCCAGTAGGTTCGCGCCACGGGATTGCCCGAGCCTTCGGCTTGCGCGAGCGCGGCCAGAAACTCAGGTGTTATCGTGCTCGTCGCATATTTGCGAAAAATGGGCGCATAGCTGTTCCACGTTTCGTTCGGTGACTTGAACAGCGTCCCGCTGACGGGAAAAAACAATTCAGACGGCTTACGGAAGACTTGATAGACCCCGTTGATCGCCAGCGACAGCGCCAGCAGGACGAATACCCCAATGACGATTTGAATCGCGCGGGGCGCACGGGCAAACGTACGCATCCACAGTCGGCGGGTGGCGGCGCTTGGCCATAGCTTCGCATACCCGGAGCGATTCTTGCGCCTTTTGCGGGGTCCGCCCGACCTGCCGCGGGCGGCGGGCGAGCGCACCATCAATTTCACGCTGGAACTAAGCCGGCGGCGACACGGGCGCGCGCGGCGTTTTGCGCCAGAAGCCGCCTGACCTTAGCGCATGCCAGGCGATGGGCACCCAGCGGACCAGGGCAAAGGCCAGCCACAGCGCCCACAGCAACATCGCTGCTTTGTACCACCACAGCGACAGCGACAATATCCAGGGAGTCGGCAACACACCCGGCGCCTGATCGTTGAACCAGCTCAGTTGGCCGGCGTACTGGCCGACACCGGCGATGCGCATATCGGGGCGCGCCAGCAAGCCATAGGGAATAGCCGCGACCAAAGAGGCGACCGCAGCGACGGATAACACGATCAGGCCCGATTGCAGCAGGTTGAATCTACGATCGCTCAAGCCTTCCACGGCAAAACCTTCCCGCCAGCGCATCGCGAACATCCACACGACAAACAGCAGCAATACGGACCACGAGAAGGTACTTAATCCCAGGCCGAGCAACAACCATTCGTAGCTCCGCAATGGCGCGCGGCGGCTGCGGCCCAACGCGATTGCGAGCACGATGAAAACGATCAATTCACCCCAGTATAAAATCGCAGGGCCCACGCCGCCCCCGCCCGCGTACAGCACCCAACGGTCGCTGGGCATACGCACCACGGTGCTAACGTTGCTGCTTGGTACCTGCAGGTCGATCTTCGGCACGCGCGTGCGCAGCGCAGCCGCATCGCTCGACTGCCACTTGATCTGCACTCGATGTGCTCCCGGCAACAGCGCGAGCGGCAGTTGCCCGTTGTCCGGTCGCACCGGGACGGTTGCTCCGTCGACCGTCACCGCGCTGACGCGCGCCCCTTCCGGCAATCCCACATTGTGACGGCCGCCTTGAGTGCTGCGATAGCTCAACTGCAGCGTCGTATCCGTTCCGCGCCTGCCCACGTTGAGTTCGAGACCGACATCGTCGATCGCGAGCGTGCCACCCGGCGCGCCGGGCGGTCGCGAGATCTTCAGATTCAGCGTTTCACCCGCGCGCGGGAAGTATTCAAAGGCCCATTCCCCGGTATCTGGATCCTCCGGCATGACCGCCGGCACACCGATAAATGCGACCCGCCACAGGGGACTGACCCTGAAGATCCACACCTCGCTCCAGGATCGGTCTTTAGCGGCGGTCAGTGTCAGCGTGTCGCTGTGCGACAACCCCGAGCGCCAGCTAAATTCAGTCGCGGCGGAGTCGAAGCCGACCAGCACTCTGTTGCCCTCGCGCGTCTCGATTCCATCGGTGAGCACCGATTCCGCGGCGAGCAACGGAATTTCCAGCGTAAAACCGCCCTTTTCAGGCGCGAGCCGCTCGACCGTGGTCTGCAGCGACCAATCCAAATCGAGGGTGAATTCACGGTGCACCCGCACGAACGGTGAAAACTGCCCAGCGCCCTGCGGAGTGTCCGCATCACGACCCGCCGCCCGACGGCGCAGCAGTTCAATCGTATTGCCCAGCAGCCGGCCCGCGTTTACGCCGGAAACATCCCAACCCTCGGCAGTCACCGCAATCGTGCGCGGCACTTGCGGGAAGAGCAGCTGGATCGAATCCGCCGCCGGCAAGCGGCCGCTCATCTTGACCGTATGTGCGCCGGGTTTCAGTGCAATCCAAATCTGTTGATTGCGGTCGCGATAAACGCCCGGCACGGCGGTGCCGTCGACGCTGATCGCATCAGGCTCAAATCGCTGTGCTGCGGCGGGCAACGCCACGGCCACCGCACTCAACGCTGCGACGTCGAGGCTCGCCTCGAGACTGGACGGCGCCAGAACGATGCGGGCCGCCATGATCTCCGCGCAGTTCGGCACGCACTTGGGCGGCCGCGATAAACGAGCTTTGAGCTCGTTCAACAACTCGCGATCCGGTGTGCTCGCCGCATGAGTCGGTGCGCATGGCATCGTGCCGGCAAGGACCAGGAATGCCAACGATGCAGCTGCGCCGCGCCCGGGGAGCAATCGTTGCCACTGGGCTTTGAGGTCGAGGCTGCCCCGCATCATTCGTGCGAACAAGCCGGCGAGCAGAGCGATGCCAAGGACTCGCCACAGACCGACCAGCCAGGGCCGCAAGATGACGAAATGCACGGTTTGACTAGGATCGACAGGACCGCTCCAGCTAAATGCGTACCTGGCGTAACGCCAGTGCGGTACCCCGGGGCCCGCTTGCACCACGGTGCCGGGCGCGTACCGTTGCGACGGCCCCTGGCTCACGTCGATGCTCATCGCGGCACTCGCCTTTCGCGTCGCTGTCACTGCGACCTCCTCGAGTTTCGCCGACGGCGCGCTCGGTACAAAGTTCGCCACCCGCGGCTCGGGCGCGGGCGCCATGGGCCGCTCAGTCGCGTAACCCCCACGGTCGGCGAGCTGCGGATATAACGCAAAACGCACCTGCGAAATCGCAAACGGCACCGACACCAGGAGCAGCAGCGCGAGCAACAGGTTTCGCGCCCCGGTCAGTAGTATTCGCGGCGAACCCGGCGGCACCGCCCGCAGCGTGGCAATGGCCAACAAGGCGAACAGAATCAACCACACCAACACATGATCGTCCTGGTGCACCAAGGCGACCGCAGCAAGGGCGACGAGCGCATAACCCCATCCAAAGAGTCGAAGCGTGATGACGGTCGCGATCAATAACAAGAACAAATCCAGCAGGCCCCAACGCTCGACCCACGCACCGGGAGTGCTATCGGCGCCGAACGCGGCGAACAATCGGTGGCCCGGCGGTAAATTGAGCACACCAGCCACGTGGTCAAAGCGCTCGGTCCACCCGCTCGCGGCCATGGCACCGCCCTGCGCTGCAATTCGACCCACCGTCGCCAGATGCACCGCGGGGTTGCGCAGTTCCACACCCGTGAGCGTCGCGCCGTCCGCCTCGGTTACGAGCAGATTGTCCGCTCCGCTCGCCGCGCTCATCAGCCGATAGGGGGCTCGCATATCGAGACGCCAGGTGCTGCGCATCTGCCCGGTGATCTGATCAATGGCCGTGAATCCTTGGTGCGCAAAGTCCAAGTACAGTTCGCGCCGCAAATTCAAATGATTGCCTTCCTGCGGCGATACGCCGCGGCTGCGTTCGACGATCTGCACGGTGCCGCCCGGCGCGACCCGATAACTCGGGTATGAACGCCACTCCTCCGGCACGTTCGCCTGCGTTGCATCGATCCCCTCCGCGCCTTCCAGTGCCGCGACTCGCAAGCGATCATCGGCCGCGTAGCTCCAGATCTCTTGTTTCGGCCAAAGACCCTGCGCGATTGGGATTGAAATTTTGCCCACGTCGGCCGCGGCTCGAGCCCGCACCGTGACGGTCCAACTACCCGCTCGCACTTGGATGCGCAGGCGGCCGTCCGCGTCGATGCGCGCCGGCAGTTCACTGTCGAGCGACATCGGTTCAAACCCTTGCGGCAAGACTCGCGACAACATCTCCTCGCGCGCATCACCGGCGACCTGCAGATTTAGGCGGGTACTCAACTGAACGGGAATCTCATCGTTCAGCAGTCGATAGACTTGCACGTCCAGTTGTTGCGCTACTTCAGCCTCGCGCCGTTTGCCCAGCCACACGGCACCATCCGGCCGATCCGCTTGATCGAGCGCATGACCGTCCAGGCTCAAAGCGACCAAGCCGGTTTGCCGCGGAATAGGCAGGGATTCAGGTCGCTTCGCCCAGGCAAAGCTGCCCGCGAGTGTAAACGTGCCTTCCGCTACGCGTATCTGCGGAATACCATCGCGCGCCACGACCGCAGCGGCGGCACCGTTGACCGTCACGGCGCTCGGCCAGTGCTCCACGTTGCCCGGCAGCGGCACCCAGGTTTCAATGAAGCTAATCCAGGTTTGCGTAAAGCGCCCGCCGCCTTGATTGAGATCCAGGCTGAGCCGCCCCGGCCAGGCACAGATCCGATCGCTCTCACCGGTGCTGCGGGTATTGGCGAAGAACGGACAGCGTTGAAACTCCTGACCGTCCTGCACCCAAGCTTGCCAACCCTCCAAATCTTTGGGAATCGGCGACTCGGCGTGCGCCGATGCACTGCATAACAACGCCAATGCCGCTGCACGCATCCATGTCGTCACTGTCACTACCCACGCTCCCCCAGTCGCCGCACGACCGAACATACAAGTTGCCCATACTCGCATGGAACGTCGAAGCCGGCCCGTTGGGGTTAAGGCTTTAAGATGAGTTGGTCAGGGATTTCCTCTGAATAGGCGCAAAAGGGCTGGATGCCATTGGTTTGTTTCAGACGAGGGCCAGCACCCGCTTTGAGAAGCGCTGAAGCGGGTGCCGCCGGCTTTCAATTTAATCGCGGCCTTTCAGTTCAATCGCCCGCTTGCTTGTCGCAAGAAACCCGAGTGTTCCAGTCGGCGAAGCTCCCCTTCGGGTTGTGCTCCCACGCCCAGACGTGCAATTCGTAAAACGCCGGTAGTCCGTAGCGGTTAGGCGCATCGACGAAGTTGAGGAGATTCCCTTCCAGTGAGGGCGTACCTCCCTGCGGGTGCCGGCTCGCCCATTCGCTGGCAATCACGACGAACTCGACGCCGACGAGGCGCATCGCGCCGTTCGGCAGCGGCTCGTAAATCAAGAATTCCGGCTCGCCCGCGTCCAGCATGCCATCATGAATGCGGTCCGGTTGGCCCGGCTGAGGCATAAGAGCAAAGTGAACCCCCATTGCGCCCGCTTCGGGTCCGCTGACGCACGGCGTGGCCGGCACCCATCCTTGGCCGATCGCGACATTGAGTTCTTTGAATGGTTTCGTCGCATCTTGCACTTTGTCAATCAGTGACGAAGGGTCCGCCATGGCGACGAAGGGGATTGCCAGCGGCAACAGGACCCGCGACAGGCGGCGCAGACCGCTGCCGCCCAGGACAAATGCTGCGCGAAGCGCGCATAGAATCGGAAGTTTCAACAAGGTATTCATTATCATCTCCTTCGCCGGGGCTACCGGCCGTTTATTTGTCGTACGTTTACTTGTAGAAGTAGGGATCGAGGACACGCACCTCGGTGATGCGATCGATCGGGAGCTTGCTTCGCTTCGCTGTGCGGCGAATCGCCTCGGGCGAGGGTCCGTCGTACACACAGAACGTCTTCTTCTTGTCCGCGCTGACGTAGGAGTGAACCCACGTCACCTGGTCGGCCAGGTTGCTCTCGACCACCGCCAAACAGGCCCTGGCACCGTTCTCGTCGATCGGAATCAGGAGTCCGTCCGGAAATTCTCTTTCGATCACATAGCGGGGCATGGGGGTCATCCTCCTTTTGGCTCACGACTCTTACGTCGTGCACGATAGATGCGCGCGTGCGGCGGGAAATCGGCCGACCCACCTAAATTGCGCGCTTGGGCTCCCCATATTTGGCCACCCGTACCCAATCGGGGCGCCTTGCGGGATACTGTGCCGCAAAGCCAATGGACCTGCTGGAACGGCAAACTGAACTCGAGGAGCTGGCTCGACTCCTGCGCGAAGCAGGGGCGAGTGCCGGAAAGATCGCGTTCGTGTGCGGCGAGGCGGGCGCCGGCAAGAGTGAGCTGGTCGAGCAATTTGCACGGCAGGCTGCGGGTGCGGCACGCGTGTTCTGGGGTTACTCCGATGCGCTGCAGACCTCACGCGTGCTGGGTCCGGTCAACGAATTGGTCACCGGAATTGCGTTGTTGCCGGGTGCCCCTATCGAACTCGGTCTTGCGCGCGACCAGCTATTCTCGCGCCTGTTCGAGTGGTTCTCGCCGCCTAACCCTGTCAGCATCGTGGTGCTGGAGGACCTGCACTGGGCCGACGAGGCAACGCTCGACTTTGTACGCTTCCTCGGCCGGCGCATTCAGCGCACCCGTTGCCTGCTGATCGCGACCTTTCGTGACGAGCTCGTCCCGACGCATCCGCTACGCAGCGTCCTCGGTGAACTGACGGGACAGCATACGGCACGCATCCCCGTACCCGCGCTTTCGTTCAATGCCGTCGAACAGCTCGCTCAAGGCACACTGCGCAACGCCCGCGAGGTTTTCCAGCTGACCGGCGGCAATCCGTTCTTCGTGCGCGAGCTGCTGTCAGCGCCGACGCACGCCGTGCCGCAGACCGTACGAGACGCCGTGCTGGCGCGCCTGATGCAATGCTCTCCCAGGGCGCGAGAGGTGGCGGAGCTCGTGTCGCTCTTACCCGGCCGAACCGAGTCCTGGCTCACCCGGACGATACTCAACGACATCGGCGCGGCTGCCGATGAGGCTGTGGCACGCGGTCTGTTGCGCTACCACGACGAGACACTTGCCTTTCGTCACGAGTTGGGCCGGCTCGCGGTTGAAAGCACCATCCCACGCTCACGCGCCCAAGCGCTGCATCAGAGCATCCTGCAGAACCTCATCGAGCGCGATGCCGACCTCTCGCAGCTCGTGCATCACGCCTCGCTCGCGCAGGATGTGAAAGCCCTGATCGAGTATGCTCCGCGGGCCGCAGAGCAGGCCGCGCGCGCGGGTGCGCATCGGGAAGCGGTTCTGCATCTGGCGACCGCCCTTCGCCATGTCGATTCGCTGAGCGCACCAGAGCGTGCTCGCCTCTTTGAATTGCATGCGACCGAATGCGAGATCACCAATCAGGTCTCTGCGTCGCTCGATTCAGGTACTCGGGCGCTCGCTCTGTGGCGGGAACTGGGCGATGTCGCAGCGCAGGCACGCGTGCTGTTGTTGCTCGGACGGCCGTGCTGGAAGTCGGGGCAGACAGCTCTCGCCGACAGGCACGTGGCCGAGGGCATCGCACTGCTCGAGACCCTCCCCCAGTCGCGAGAACTTGCCATGGCCTATAGCGCCCGCTCGCAACTGGCGATGACCAGCCAAAGAATGGAAGAGGCGCTGGAATTCGGCCAGCGCGCGCTCGATCTCGCTGCAAAGTTTGGGGACTACGGCGTGCGGGCGCACGCCCTCAACAACATTGGCGCCGCGCTGCTGAGATCGGGCAACGACGCGGGGCTCGCGACCCTGGAACAGAGTCTCGCCGTCGCCCTCGAGCACAATCTGCAGGAACACGCGGGACGCGCGTACGCCAACCTGGTGAGCAGTTCGGTGCGCCTGCGTCTCCCTTCTTCGCTGGCGGAGCGCTACATACCTGAGGGCCTCGAGTACTGCGACGTGCACGAAGTCCAGACCCATCTGAGCTACATTCGCGCCTATAGCGCCCACTGCGATCTCAACAAGGGTCAATGGGACAAGGCCGCGCGCGTGGCCGTGGAACTGATCGAGCACCACGCACTCGCAATCTCGCAGCGGATACCTGCCATGGTCGTACTGGCCATCGTTCGCGCGCGGCGCGGTGATCCCGGTGTTGATCCGCTCCTCGACGAAGTCATGCAGCTCGCGCTGCCGACCGGCGAATTGCAACGTATCGGACCTGTCGCGGCGACTCGCGCCGAGGTCGCCTGGTATCGCGGCGATATGAAGCGGGTGGCGGCGGCAGCGGCCATCGGGCTGCAAGCGGCGGGACGCGTTCGGGACCGCTGGTTTTTGGGCGAGCTTGCCTATTGGGCACACCGCGCCAACGCATCGCTGGAGGTCCCTGCGAACATCGCCGAACCGTACGCGCTGATGATTGCGGGAGACTGGGAGGGCGCGGCTGCGGCTTGGCAGCAGCTCGGCGCGCCCTATGAGCGCGCGCTCGCACTCGCGGACGGACCGGAAGAAGCACTGCTCGAGTCGTTGGCCATTCTGGAACGACTGGGTGCCGGCCCGCTAACGGCTATCGTGCGTCAGCGGCTGCGCGAGCTGGGCGTGCGCGGGATTCCGCGCGGGCCGCGTGCCTCGACGCGTGAGAATCCGGCAGGACTCACGTCGCGCGAGGTCCAAGTACTGTCGCTGCTCGTGCACGGGCATACCAATACCGAACTCGCCCACCGGCTGCACGTTTCGGCGAAGACTATCGATCATCATGTGTCCTCCATCCTGGAAAAACTCGAAGTGCGTTCGCGTACCGAAGCCGTCGCAGCCGCGTTCGGACTCGGGATCGTGAAGGCGGTCAAAGGGCAGGCGCACAACACCGCCGGATGATTGAGACAGGACGGTGGATTCCACCGTCCTGTCTCTTGGTTTCCTATCACTGCTGGGCAACCTTGATTGTTGTTGGCTTCATCTTCGCTAAATAGTAGCTCGTCAGCGCCGGCGTGTTCACATCGGCGACCGCGCGGGCGATCGCCTCATCCACGCAGCGACGCGTACTCACCATCCACTTTTGCGGGAAGCTGACGATGGCCGGCTCGCACACCTCTCTCGCCGCGAAGTGGATCCGCGAGTACAGAACCGCGGCTGCCGCGCTGCGGGTCAGATCGAGGTCGGCGAATCTGACTCGGCGGCTGGGGACGTCAGCGCCCCGCACGGCTGCGGTAGCGTCGGCGCACGCGCTCAACGAACCGAGTAGTATCATGAGTAGCGTGAAAGGGATTACTGTTTCCAAGTTCAAATAGCGGCGCATGGCGCTCATCTCCTAAAATCGTCCGGAACATCCCGGACGCTGGATACGCTATGCCATCCAGCCCACGCGCGAAGCGGCGAACTTACCCATCTTGCGCTCCAGGCATACCTAATTCGGAGGGTCCCACTCAGCTATTTTTGTTTCAGCGCCTGCTCGGCTTCGCGCAACCAGTCGTCTCGATCGGAGGAGGCAGGCAGCGCCTGCGCCAGGTCGCGGGCACGCTGGTAATTTTCGCGGGCGCCGTTAGCGTCTCCTGTCTTCGCCAAAGCCTCCGCCAACGCCAGAAGGTTGGGCGGATATTGCGGCTGCAGCGTCGCGGCGCGACGCGCGGCGACCAACCCTGCCTCGGCGTCGCCGGGCCCCAATGGCCATCCCGGCGCGCGAATCAACACCAGCGCCCGCACGCGCGCGGGGCCAGCCTGGTCGTAGTTGGGATCCGCGGCGTCGGCGCTTGCCAAGGACCCGAGCATGTTGCTCAGCAGTTCTGCGGCGCGCGTCGGATGTGCACGCGCCTCGAGGCCGAGAGCGACGGCGCGTCCGTAAAGACAGGCGGCGGTTTGCGGTTCGCGCGCAATGCAGGCTTGCGCGTCGCGGCTCGCATCTGCCGCGAGATTCCCGCGGATCTTTGAGTCGCTCTCACGATCGCTGCGCTTTGCGTCCGACGCGATGGCCGCGGCCAGATCCTCCACCGAGGCCGAAGTCGGAGTCGGAGCCGGGTTCTGTAGCGTCGGCCGCAGCGGTGCCCTGCACGCCACGGCCATGAGCGCCAGTACCCCGCATCCGATCCACTTCTTCACGGCGTCGTAGAAGGCCTAGGAAGTTGCGGCAGCACGAAGCCCTGTAGATGCAGCGGCGCCAAGGTGTCGGCGCTCCCTGCGGCGTGACCCATCTTCAGAAGGGCCGCCTGCAACGCCCGTGCGCGCGCCGCGGACAATCGGGAATCGACGACCGCAACGATGGCAACCGGCAGCGGTGGAGATTGCACCACCGCCTTGAGCTGGGCTGCGAATGGCAATGTCGGCAGCGCCGCCGCCTGCGTTTGGTCGAGCAGCGCGACGACCTGTTCGCCGGTGGCGACCCGTCTCAAGGCGCTGAGTATTTGTCCCGTCGACTCGATCTTGACGTCCGGCGGCAGCGCCCACGCCGCGAGAGCCGCGTGCCGAACGAACTCTGGCGCGTAGCCCGCAACGCTGAGGATGGTGTACCCCGCCATCGATGGCGGGCCGGTGACCGTGCCGGCTTTCGCTACCAGCGTCCACCGCTCCTGCGAGCCGATACCCACCATGTCCGCTTGCGCGAGCGGCGTCAGATGCAACTGCGCTGCGTGCTGCACAAAGAATGCATAAGGCACGAAGGCGAGGACCGCCTCGGAACTGCCGAGCTTCTGCAGGCCGCCCTGCTCGGTCGGGTCGTATACGGCTGCAAGGCTTCCCGCGGGCCAACCGACGCTCGCTACCGTGGCGCTCGCGAATTTATCAAGGAACGGCTGTGCGTCCCCTGCGCCGCCTGGGTATCCCGGAGCGCAGAATACTAGAGTAGCAACCGCCGCCATCAGTAATGTGCTCATGGCCGTAGGTTATCATTCCCGCGCGCTGGGGGCCCACCGTATGGGCAAGAGGGCGCGATTGCCCATGAGTATGCTCGTCTCGCCCAAGCTCCTTCGAATCTTCCTGCGCGTGTTGCGAGCGCGGTACTGGATCGTCGGCGCATTCGTCATGCTGGCTGTGGCCGGCATCTACGGCGCTACCCGGATACCCACCGATTCGTCCATCGAGCGGTTGGTCGTGGCGGGCGATCCAGTGGCGCGGGCCACGCAGGAATTCGAGCGAGTATTTCCTGAAGGTGACCAGGCGCTCATCATGCTCGAGGCGCCGGATCCTCTGAGTCTCGCAGCGTTGCAAAGCGCCGATGCGCTGGAGCGCGAACTGGGCAAAATTCCTCGCGTCGAAGCTCATAGTCTCTTGACTCTCTACCGCCGTGCGGGCTCGGGCGAAGAAATCAATGCGAACGACGTCGAGCGCATGCGGGCCTTCGCTGCCGGTACGTCGCTGTTCCGCCGCGCCGGACTAGTGGGCGAGCATTATTTCGGCATCGCGCTCGAACTGCGCGTAAATTCCCCGGCCGAGCGCGACCATGCATTGGATGCGATCGATGCGATCGTGCTGCCGCTCGAGCGATCCGGTCATCCGTTCACCGCCGTGCGGCGCGTCGGAAACCCATGGCTCAAGGCGTGGCTCGAGCGCCAGACCGGAACGGCCACGAAGAAGTTCATGCCGCTCTTCGGGATTTTTCTGATGACGCTGGTGGTGATCATCTACCGCTCCTGGCGCGCCTTGGCGGCAATCGTTCTCACGCTCGGTATCGTAGTCGCCATGGCGGTGGGATTGGGCGACGTCTTCAGCTGGTCAAACACCGTTGTCTCGACACTGGTGCCGCTGACCGTCATGGTCACGACCACCGCTACACTCGTCTACATTCATTCTCGGTATATGGAGCCGGACGACGCGCCGACTCCTTTCGAGCACCACGCACGTGCGCTCGCCAACAAATTCCTGCCGTGCACCGCCTCGATGTTCGCAACCGCGGTCGGGTTCGCCGCACTCGCAGTTTCGGAGATTCGCCCGGTACGTGAAATGGGCCTTTGGACCGCGTGCGGACTGATCGTGGCGTGGATGAGCTGTTTCACGCTGTTTCCGGCGCTGCAGTCGCTACTGCGTGCCCCGCTGCGCTCAGGCTCTGCTCCCGACGGCAAGTGGTTTCCCGGTTTCGTCGAGGTACTGATCCCCGCGACCCGCCGCTACCGCTGGCCGTTGGTTGGCGGCGCGGTGATGTTGATGCTGTGCGGAGCGGCCTCGTTGTTCGGCATCCCCGGCAAGCTCGCACCTCTTACCCTTGAAACCGATGCGTTGACATACGTCAATCCCAGCGAGCGCGTGGCGCAGGATACTCGGCGCTTCGAGGAGTCGAATGGGCTTGACGTCATCGATCTTTGGCTGCAGACGCAGCCTGGCAAGGCGCTGGATCCGGATTTCTTGCGTGCAGTGGAGCTCTTGACCCGCCGGCTCGAGCAGCATCTCGGCGTCGATGCCGTCGACGGTCCGACGTCGGCGCTCCGGTGGGCTCGATATATCGCATCCGGATCCGATCAATTGCCCACGACACCCGCCGACTGGCCGAAGCTCGCTGCCGATCTCGAGCAAATCATGCTGACCGAACCCGGCGCGCGTGAATATGTCGACGTGGCGGATCTCGCGAGCGTACGGCTCAGCATCCGAGGGAGGGGAGAGCTGTTCGGGCCATCGGGCTCGATGCGTAGGTTCGTCGAGCAGACCTGGGCCGCGGCGCAGGCAAGCGATCCGGCGCTGCGCGCGGTCCGCGGCCGCCTGGCAGGCAAGGGAGTGCTTTCCGGAGCGATCACCGAGCGGCTGCTTCCGACGCTCACCGAGAGCTTCGCACTCACGGCAAGCGTCATATTTTTCGGCTTCCTGCTGGTGTTTCGCAGCCCCTCCGCGCGGCTGATGACGATGATTCCATCATTGTTCGCGATTCTGTCGGTGTTCATCGTCATGCGAATCGCCGGCATACCGCTGAATATCGCGACCATCCTCATCGGCTCGACCGTGCTGGGGGCGACCGAGAACGATCAAGTTCATTTCTTCTATCATTTTCAGGAGGGCCGCTCGAGCGGCTCGCTGACCGCCGCCCTGCGTCATGCGATGCTGGTTGCCGGCCGCCCGATCGTGTTCGCCACTCTCATCAATACGAGCGGCTTTCTCGCGCTCGCGCTCTCGGACCTGCCGCCGATGCGGCAGTTCGGCACCGTTTCCGCGTCGGCATTTGTTCTGGCTCTCGTGGCCGACTTTACCGCGTTGCCGGGCGCACTATGGATCCTGAGCCGATACGAACGGCGGCGAGCGCCGTAAGCCAGCGGCGGATCAACGGCGCACGCCGCTCGCGCTGGGAGCCAACGTCTCGCTTACCATCGCTGCCATCGATCGCGCGCGTTTGCGAACAAACCAGCGATGGGCGGCCTCAATCATTTCTTTACTTTAGATATATCATGAGATATATTTTAAGGAGATAGGAGATACCCATGTTTCGACATATAGATCACTTTTGCGCTGGGCGAGAAGGCCACCGGCACTTTGGCGGTGGCGGCCGGGGCGGCTTCTTCGGCGGGTCCGTCGGCGGCGGGTTCCGCGGGGGTGGCCCCGGTATGCGCACCGCGAAGATGCTCGCGTCGGGAGACTTGCAGTTAATCATTCTACTGCTGTTGAGCGAGAAACCTCGCCATGGCTATGAAATCATCAAGGCCGTCGAAGAACATTCCAGCGGCGTCTACACGCCCAGCCCCGGCATGGTTTATCCGGCACTCACTTATCTCGAAGAGATGGGTTACGCCGCCGCCGCTGTCGAGGGGACGAAAAAACTCTACGGCATTAGCGCGGACGGCACCGAGCATCTGGGCAAACACCACCTCGCCGCCACGGAAGTATGGAATCAACTGTCCATCTTTGGCCGCAAGCTCGCGCACTTCCGAAAGCAATTCGCCGAAGACGAGGACGTCGCAGACCATTTCGGCAGCGGCTCGAGTGCCGGAGCCAAAGGTGATTGGCAGCAGGTGAAGGCCGAATTCCGCGGATTGCGCGACGAGATGAAGGCCGCCATCTATGAAAAACTGAACTCCTCGATGGAGGAAAAGCGACGGATTCTGGATATCCTGCGGCGCGCAGTCGACGAAATCCGCGGCAAATGAATGCCGGCCATACCGACGATTCTTATCCTACAGGGACGAATGTGAGCATTTCGAAATCAACCGACGCCGCAAAGACCTCCGGCGGCGTTTTTTCCGGCTATCAGAAGTTTGTCGCAACCGTTCTGGCCTTCCTGCAGTTCACGATCGTGCTCGACTTTATGCTGCTTGCACCCTTGGGCGCGCTGGTCATACCCGCTTTGAAAATCACGCCGTCGCAATTCGGATGGCTGGTTTCGGTTTACGCTTTCAGCGCCGGCCTGTCGGGACTTCTCGCGGCGGGATTTGCCGACCGCTTCGATCGAAAGAAACTACTGCTGTTCTTCTACTCCGGCTTCCTGGCCGGCACCCTGCTCTGCGGCTTGGCCGGAAGTTACAACCTACTGCTGCTCGCCAGGATGATCACGGGTCTGTTCGCCGGCGTGGTGGGCTCGGTCGCCTTCGCGATCGTCACCGACCTCTTTCCGCTGGCAATGCGCGGCCGCGTGATGGGAGTGATTCAGACCGCGTTCGCCGCCAGCAGCGTGTTGGGGATTCCGCTGGCCCTGCTGCTCTCCACCCGCTGGGGATGGAACGCGCCCTTCTTCTTGCTCGTCGCCGTCAGCGCGCTGGTGGGCGGCCTCATCTGGGCTTACCTGCGTCCGGTCGATGAACACTTGAAGCACCATCCGGATCGCGGCCCGCTGCATCACCTCATCCAGACTGTGTCGAATAGGCTGTATCTACAGGGATTCGCCACGACGGGATTGCTGAGTGTGGGTGGTTTCATGCTGATGCCCTTCATGAGCGTATTCATGGTCCACAACATCGGGCTGCCGACCGAGAAGCTGCCGCTTGTTTACATGATCACGGGCGCGTTCTCCATCCTGACCGGCCCGCTCATCGGGCGCGCCAGCGATGCTTACGGGAAACTCAAGGTGTTCGGCTTCGGCTGCGCGGTGACGATCGTGATGGTAGTTATCTACACGCACCTGCACTCCAATCCGCTGTGGGTGCTCGTCGCGGTTAACGTGTTGCTGCAGATCGGAATCTTCTCGCGGATGATCTCATCCTCCGCACTCATGTCCGCGCTACCGAAGCCGGCCGATCGCGGCTCGTACATGTCCATCAGCTCCTCGCTGCAGCAGATGTCCGGCGGCATCGCCGCTGTGGTGGCAGGCCTGATCGTCGTGCAGACTCCCGGAGGCGATTTGTTGCATTTCGATACCCTGGGCTACGTTCTGGTGTGCACCACCGTGGTTTCGCTGGCGTTGATGTATCTCATCGACCGCAGGATTGGCGGCGCCAGGTCGCCTCCCGCGCCAGTGCCGGAAGTGATGGCCGCAACCTTGGAGTAGGGCCGGCTCGACGGCGAGCGGCCACGAT
>DASXYI010000006.1:0-4947 GCA_036502605.1 Steroidobacteraceae bacterium | reverse complement strand
CAGTTCCTGCTGGCCATGGTCCTGGTCTTGGCCGCTATCGGCGAGATAGTCGGCGAGTTCGAGTTCGTCGGTTTCGATCGAATAGCCGCGCCCGCGCATGTCGCCGCGGGTTCTCTCATGTTCGACGAACAGCCGGCGCGTCTCGGTATCGAACACGAGCCGCCAACGGTCCTCGTCGCGGCCTTCGTTGATCTGATAGAGCGGTTTTCTCAGAATCGGCATAGGAGTATCCGTCACGTCATGGGATTTGCGCCGAGCCTATCACGAACGATGCCGGGAATCTCGACAGGAGTTCAAAAGGGCAAGCTCACACGTTCTCGCGGCGCGATGCGTCCGAGGTTTGCAATTACGTTCGCCCCAAAAATCAAAGGGCGCAGCGCGACCCTCTAAGTAGAGGGCGCGGGGAAGACCGGGTGCGCGCTGCACCCGCGGTCTCGTGTGCAAAGATGCACATGGAAAGCGCACACGAGCATACAGGTTCAGCGGAGGCAGTCCGGCCTTCCCTGCGCAATGAGTTTAACGGTTTCCTTCGTGCTCTCCCCGGTGACCGGCTTGTTGTCACCGTCGCCCCCGAGAAGCGTTAGCTTCTTAAGGACTTGACGTCAGCGTCGGGACGTCAGGACCACACGACTTCGCCGTGCGGGCAATGTCATTCGTCTCGTGACATCGCCGCGCTCATCGCATCCCGCGCTCAACGTCCGTGACGATCGCGATACGCCCCTCTTGTGAGGCGGGACACAGCCATGAGCTACTGATTTGCGCTTCGATCAAAACAGAATATTTTTGCGCCGGGGTCTGGACAGCCCAAATCAGCTTGAGCGCGTTGAAGAATTTCATCTCTGCGCGCAACGGATTTTGCGCGTTGACGAGCTCAAATCAAGGCGAGTAGCTGCCGATTTCGCGCAGCGGTGGGCGGTCATTTACCGATGGAAGAGTTGATCCATTGCCCGAGCTTGTCTTTGGAAAGCGCTCCGACCTGTCGGGGACCCGCAGTGCCGCCCTTGAACATGACGTAGGCCGGGATCGACATGATCTCGTATTTGTTAGCCAGTTTTGCATCGGAGTCGACATTGATCCGGATGATCTTCACGCGCCCACTCGTGGAAGCGGCCACACCGTCCAGCACCGGATTCATATTGCGGCAGGGACCGCACCATTCCGCCTCAAACTGAACGACGACCGGGATTTTCGAATTCTCGATCAATGCCTCGGCGTCAGGACCGGATGCGACGGGAACATTCGATTGCTGCGCCATGGCGGCGGGTGAAAGCGCGGTCATGAGAACGAGGATAGCCATTACGTACCTGGTCATTTGAAATGTCATCCTTGCAATGAGTGTGAAGCCTGTATCGAACTATCTGCAACGCTTGATGCGGGAAACCACCATGCGTCGTCATACCGTGCCTGGGTCATCCTGCTGCCGTGGCGACTGAGCCTGGAGAACATGTAGGTCACATAGGACGATGACGGTGGACCATCGAGATACTCATGGTACGTGAAATACGTGAACGCGATCGAATGCTTCAGTCGGACAAAATGCGCGTTGAATTCCAGCGGCCGCGTACCCAATCCCCTCGAAACGATGAAGCGGGTTCGCGTGATGGTCAATCTGGCGGGCGGTGCGTCCGGCGAGGTGCTGCACCAGGTGCCGATGATGTTCCGATGCAGGGGAGCGCTGGATCGGGCCGCTTGAGCCGGCGACGTCACGGCCAGCGCAAGGATGGTCAGCAGCAGCGGAGCAAGCTTCATGGAAGAAACATTGCACGCTGCCGTGGCCGCGGCTAGAGCGCCGCTGACGCGCAAAAAAAGGCCCGGCCTCCGGGCCGCCGGGTGAAGCAGCCGCAAAGGCCGGAAGGTTCGGGAGCGGGAGGTTACCCAGCCGCCCGATAAAACGGGGCCCGAACCTGTTCGTTCCTAAATTGCCAAGTGCCGCTTTTTGCTGGCGTTTAGGGATAGCGCGGGCCGGCGCACCGGCAGGACGGGACAGCTCGTAGGATGGGTTGAGCGAAGCGATACCCATCAACCGCGTGGCTGGTGAAGATGGTTTTCGCTGCGCTCCGCCCATCCTACGGCCCTTGACCGGTCGTCGCGCCGCCCCAAATCCAGTGCTATATTGGACAGAGCAGAGGTTCGGATGGACATACCGCTTCTGATTTTGGTCGTGGCGTCGATGGTCTTCGTTTACTTCCTTGCGCGGGAGCGAGGGCGCCGGCCATCGCCTTGGGTGGCGGCGGCGTCGATTGTCGGACCGTTTGCGATTCCCGCGCTCTATTTGGCGGAGGCGGGTTCGGCGCTCAGGAAAATCATGAACGCTCGAAAGTCGTAGCGGCGAAAAGCTGCTCGTCGACAAGACGCGAGCCACCGAAATTTCAAACTGGGGATACTACCGAAATTTCCGTTTCGGTAACCCGCTGGCTGTAGAGTCCAGACACGGCGGCGGATTGGCTCGCATCGATCGGCGCCACGCAAATCAGACATCACGTGATACTTTAACGGCGGTTCATGTAGCATTTACAGGGACTACGCCGGATTTCCTGCAAGTACACGCGAGGTTGTAAAAGTAGAACCTGAGCTTCGGCCCTTAGTACGTGTTTTCAAATTTGCCAAACAATGCATCGGCCAAGCGCGTGAACCCGCGCATTGACATTCGCACAGCCAAACCCCGGCCATTTCAAACGGGTGGATCTTCGACTGGCTGTGCTTTTCCACAGTCAATGCACCGGCTTGTGAACAGGTCCATCCACCAGCCTTCAACAGCGCCTGCAGCGGTCGCCGGCCTGCGGCGACGGCGGGGTGAGGACCCTTCTGCGGATGCTGAGTTTGTATTGGGTGCCGCGCCTCACCCGAAATCTGCTTTCAGCGAATTCGATCTCTCCCCGCGAACTGGGTGAGAGCGCGCTCACCTGAACAGGGCTCTGTGATCGCCGAGGATGACGCGGGCGGCGTTGTGGCCGGGGGCGCCGGTGACACCGCCGCCGGGATGGGCACCGGAGCCGCAATGGTAGAGCCCCTTGATGGGCCCGCGATAATCGGCGTGACCAAGCATCGGCCGCGCCGAGAACAATTGGTTCAGGCTCAGCGCGCCGTGAAAGATATCGCCGCCCAACAAACCGAACTGCCGTTCCAGATCGAGCGGCGACAGGATTTGCCGGCCGATCACGCTGTTGGCAAAGCCCGGCGCATAAGCATCCACGGTCGCGATCATGAGATCGGCGACTTCGTCGCGATGGTCATCCCACGATGCGCCGTCCGGCAATTGCGGGGCGACGTGTTGGCAGAACAGGCTGGCGACATGCTGGCCGGATGGCGCCAGCGTATCGTCGAGCGTCGAGGGGATCAGCAGCTCGACCACCGGCTTGCGGCTCCAGCCATGCTCGCGGGCGTCCTGCCAGGCGCGGTCCATATATCCGAGGCTCGGCGCCAGGATGCTCCCGGCGGTGAGATGATCGCCAAGGCCGGGCAACGCGGTGAATGAGGGTAGTCGCGCGAGCGCGACATTCATCCGGAAGGTGCCGGAGGCATTGCGCCAATGGCTGATGCGCGCGGAAAATTCCGGCGGCAGCGCGTTTGCGGGAACGAGCTGCGTGTAGAGCAGTTTGGGGTTGATGCTTGAGGCAATGGATTTGGCGCGGATGGTCTCGCCGTTATCGAGGATGACGCCGACGGCGCGATCGCGCTCGACGATCACCTCGCGCACGCCGGATTCCAGCCGGATCTCCGCGCCGTGGCCGCGCGCGGCGCGCGCCATCGCCTGCGTGATCGCGCCCATGCCGCCGATGGCGTGGCCCCAGACACCCTTCTTGCCGTTCACCTCGCCGAACGCATGATGCAGCATCACATAGGCCGAGCCCGCGGCGTAGGGGCTGGCGTAATTGCCGACGATGGCGTCGAAGCCATAGAGCGCTTTCACGAGATCGTTCTCGAATCGCTCGTCGAGCATCTCGCCGGCCGAGCGGGTGAACAAATCAAGCAGGCTGCGCTGCTGCTCGAGGGTCAATCTGTGCAGGATGTTGGCGGTGCCGAGCGCGTTGAAGCTCTCGCGCAGGGCGCCGATGCCGAACCCTTTGACCATGTTCGGCGGCGGCCGCAGCACCAATTCGCGCAGCACGTCGGCGATCTCTTCCAGCTCGCGCGCAAAATCGTCCATCCGGCCGGCGTCGCGCGGACTGAGCTTCTCGACCGATGATTTGGTGCGGCCCTCACCGGTCAGGAGATAGCTGCCGTCGGGCGCGGGCAGGAAATTCTGCGCCCGGCGTTCGACGACCTTCAGTCCGTGTTCGGCCAGTTTGAGATCGGCGGTGACGTTCGGATTGAGCAGGCTGACGGTGTAGGCGGCGACCGAATTGCGGAATCCCGGATGGAATTCTTGCGTGACCGCGGCGCCGCCGGCGACCTTGCGTCGGTCCACGACAGTGACGCGCAGCCCCGCCATCGCGAGATACGCCGCGCAGGTCAGGCCGTTATGGCCCGCCCCGATAATGAGAACGTCGGTTTCCGTCATGCGCGGTTCATCTGCGGGTCGTCATGTTTCCAATGTTTTCTATCGGAGCGCCGACCGCCCGCACAGCGATAAGTGATGACCCGTTGCGGCCGCGCCCGATTGCCCGCGCCGGTGCGATATGGTCCATTGCGGTTCCCGGCCGAGCCGGAATCCCGCCGCCGGCGCCAGCCGGGGTTCTTGCCGGAGCTTTCATGACTTCACCCGATACGTCCGCAGCGGGCCAGCCCACGGCGTCCCGCAACCGGCTGGTGCTATCGGTCTATACGCTTGCGATCTTCGTCAGCGCGCTGCTGCTGTTCTCGGTGCAGCCGCTGTTCACCAAAATGGTGCTGCCGCGGCTCGGCGGTTCGCCGGCGGTGTGGTCGGTGGCGATGGTGTTCTTCCAGTCGCTGCTGCTGGCCGGCTACGCCTACGCGCATTTCCTGATGCAGTTGCGCAACCGCGCG
>DASXYI010000005.1:0-13927 GCA_036502605.1 Steroidobacteraceae bacterium | reverse complement strand
AGCGCCGCATGAATCAAGCCCAGGTTCATGGTATTCGCAGGCATTTTGTCCACCACCCGAAGCGCGTCGGCCGACAGGTCGTCGAGCTGCCGCAGATACCTGGCCGAGAGTCCAGATATCGCGACCTTTCCGCCGCCGCTTGGGCTGGAGGATTCGACATTTCCGCTGCCGCTCAAGCGGGAGGATTCATACTCTGCCGCTGCGGTATGCCAGAAGCGCAGCTCCCCCGCGCCGAACACCGCCGGATGCGAGGCGAGAATTTGTTCGGCCAGCGTGGTGCCGGCACGCGGCATCCCGACAATGAATACCGGGCGCTCCGACGGGTTGGCCTCGGTGCCCGTTCGCGTCTGGCGCAACCAATTCCGATCATAGGCATCCGTTATTCGATCGACGCGCCACGTCAATCGCTCGCCGTCATACCTGACCCCGTAGCGCTTGGTCAGTTCGTTGGCGTGCCGGTAGCTGGCGAAGGCCTGCTCGAAGTCTTTGACGTCATCGAAGTATTTTCCGATAGCGTAGCGCAGATTGATCTCGTGCTGCATGGGCAGGCGTTTACCCACGAGTCGTTGCGCTGCCGCGAACCAGGGGGCGTCGCCATCGCCCATTTTACGGTAGCGAGCGATGCCGGCCCAGCCTTCAGGCAAGTCCGGATCGATCGAGAGGGCTCGCTTGAAGGATTCCTCGGCATCGGAAAACTGACCTCCATCGGCATGAATTTCGCCCAGGAACGCCAGGGCCTCGGCCGAGTTCGGCGCAATCTCGAGCGCTCGTCGGCAACTTGCCTCAGCCTCGGCCGCACGGCCCGTCTGGCGCAGCACCACGCTGAGCGCGGTGTGGACCTCGGCGAAATCAGGTTTGAGCGCCAGAGCGCGGCCATAACTGGCTGCCGCCTCGTCGAACTGCCCGAGATCGAACTCCGCGTTGCCCAGATAGCGGTGTGCCTCGACAAAACCCGGCTCTATCTCGAGCGCGCGGCGGCAACTCAAGGCTGCCTCCTGGGGCTGGCCGAGACCCCGCAACGCATTGCCCAAGTTGGCGAGGGCTCCGGCGGATTCCGGCCGGATGGCGAGCGCTCTGCGATAGCTCGCCACGGCCTCCTCGAGATGCCCCGACGACAGCAGTGCATTCCCCAGGTTGTTGTGCGCCTCGGCCGAGTCGGGCCTCAACTCGAGCATTCGGCGGTAGCTGGCCAGCGCTTCCTCAGGCTGCCCGAGATCCCGCAGCGCATTGCCCAAGTTGCCGTGCGCTTCGGCATAGTTGGGCCTGATGGCGAGCGCCCTGCGGCAGCTCCTCACGGCTGCATCGATTTGATTGAGTGCCAGCAGCGCGTTCCCCAGATTGTTGTGCGCCTCGGCCAAGTCAGGCTTGATCTCGATCGCCCGCCGATGGCTTGCCGCCGCCTCATTCAGCTGCCCGAGATCCTGCAATACGGAACCCAAGCTGTCGTGGGCCTCGGCGAGTCCAGGCTTGATCTCGAGGGCGCGACGATGACTTGCGACGGCACCGGCAATTTCCCCATGGTCGTGTAACGCATTACCCAGGTAGAAGTGCGTCTCGGCATCATCGGGCAACAGTTCATTCGCCTTTCGCAGCGCGAGCAAGGCCTCCTTGCCCTGAAGCACCAGAGCGGCGCCGTACATCTTCCACACCAGCCCTAAACTCGGATAGCGGTCGAGCAGAGCGCGGGCTCTGTGTTCGACCTCTGCATAGCGTCCGGCATTCATCATGGCCGCCAGCTCGGCGATTTCGGTGGGCGCCGGCGGTGCTGTGGGCGGATTCTGCCGCCCGCTGGTTGTAATCGGCTGGGTCATCGATCGCGCCGCAAGCGTCGCGGGAGTGTGCTCCCCGCAACATTTCTTGTATTTTTTCCCGCTGCCGCAGGCGCAAGGATCATTTCTGCCGATTTTCAGAGCGCTGACC
This sequence comes from Steroidobacteraceae bacterium, assembly GCA_036502605.1. GTDB lineage: Bacteria > Pseudomonadota > Gammaproteobacteria > Steroidobacterales > Steroidobacteraceae > Bog-1198. Next base: position 12,007 of record DASXYI010000005.1, on the reverse strand, counting down.
CCCGACTGGGCGCCCGTGGGCGCATAAAAAAGGCGGGCACCGCTGCCCGCCTTCGATTCTACTGCAGCCATCCGAGGATCGGCTGCGGTATCAATTGCCGGTAAACTCAGAACTTATAACCGATCTTCACGCCCACCACGCGCGGACGCAGCGGCACTTCCGACTTGATGAACTGGGCCGAGGAGGTGAACACGCTGGCGTTCGAATTGCCGAGATTGGTGCCATACGCCTCCGCCGTCCAATTGTCCTTGGCCACGCCTATCGACGCGTCGTAGGTGTTGTACGACGGCTGCTCGTACCGCAACAGGGTGGTGAACGGGTTGCCGACATAGCCGGTCGTGCCGTTGTCCGCCTGATTGAACATCTTGTCCACGTGGTTCGCGCCGGCCATGACGAACGACTTGAAGTCGCCGAACGACCAGTCGTAGCGCGCCCGGACGTTGAACTGCACCTTCGGCGAGAACGCCGGCGTGCCACCCTGCGGACCATACACACTGAGTAGCGGCACCAAGACCCCCGAGGGATTGACGACCTGGGTAATGCAATTCCCGAACGTCGCGCTCGCTGGGTTGTTGGCAACAAGGCAGGGATTGTTCTTTTGCTTGGCGTCGTTGTACGAACCCGAGCCCTGCAACGTCAGTCCCTGCGTCACCCGTGCGACCACCTGCAACTCGACGCCGTTGATTCTGTAGTCGGGGCCGTTGGTCACGAAAGTGGTGTTGCCCAGTGCGTTCGGGTTGAACAGCGGTATCTGCACGTTGCCCCACTTCATGTGGTAGGCCGACAGATTGACCTGGACGTGGTGGTCCAGGAATTCCGATTTCACGCCGATCTCGTAGTTCGTCAACGTATCGGGCGCGTACCCCGACGGTTTGAAGAGCTGCGGGAGACCGTCAGGCCCCGTGGCGACCAGGCTCTTACCCGTCTCGCGGTTGAAACCACCCGGCCGAAAGCCCTGTGAATAGGTGCCGTAGACCATGACGTCGTCGGTGACATGCCAGGTCAGGTTGCCGCGGCTTCTGAATCCGTTGTAGGTCTTCTTCAGGCCAATCACGTCCAAGTTCTTGCCGGCGGGGCAACCATTGGGCACGTTGGCGCAGGAGGCGCTCGTATAGTATTCGGAACCGGTCTCGAACTCATCGTAGTGATACCAGCGGGTACCGCCGGTCAGCGTCAGCACCTTCGGGATGAGGTCATAGTCGAACGAGGCGAAGAAGGCCGTCTGTTTGTAGCCGCGTTGCAAATCCTCACCGAATGCGGTGGTGTCGCCGCGAATACCAGGGTGCGTGGCCGTGGTGCCGGCCAACGTGCCGACGTCGCCCACGCAAGGGTCGCCGCCCGCGTTGGACGCGGCCAGATTGGCCGGGGTGCACGACGGGATGGACTTGTAGTTGAAGTTCATGTCGTCCTGGATCTTGAAATCCTCGTAGAACGCACCGAACAGGCCGCGAATCTGCCAATCGTCCGGTGTGCTCACACGGATTTCATGGGTCATATGGGTGTTTCGGGTCCAGTCGTGCCAATTCGATGCCGCGCTGTAGCACTTCACCGGTTGGGCAACGCCTGCGCCATTGCTGGTGGCAACCGTCCCCGTTCCGCCGGTGCACTGATAGTAGTCGGCGTACGACCCGCGGGCGTAGTTGGTGTAATCGTTCGTTTGTTCGGTGGTGCGAATGAGGTAGCCGCCCGTGTACACGGCTTTGAGGAAGCCGAACTTGCCGTTGACGGTCCACGCCGTATTCTCGAACTTGTCCTTGTCATAGGCCGGGGTGAAAGACGTGACCTGCCAGGGCTGCAGAGCTTGGCCGTCGGATCCCAACGGATACTGCGCGAATACGCCGTCCGCCTCCATGTTCTGATAGCTCTGCGACACCAGCAGGCTCCAGTCGTCATTGAACTGGTACAGCCCCGACAGCCGAATACCCGTGTAGTCCACCGGGTTCTGGTTGTCTTTCGCTATGGGGAGGTTGTTGGTGACCGGGAGGCCCAGCGGCACGCACTTGTTCGGATTGGCGCCCGGATTGGGTGGGAGCCCATTCGGACAGGTGCCGTTCGGCAAAAGAGGCACACCGAACCGGAACGTACCGTTGTCGGTGTTCTGGCGTGTGAAGTTGCTCGGCTCGTTGTCGATATAGCCGCCGCGCCGATCGCTGTAGATCACGCCGCGCAGCGCGAAGGTGTCCTGGATCAACGGTAGGTTCAGCATCACATTGACGGCGCTGTTCGGGTCGCCGCCGGCGGTCACGCTATAGCTGGCGTCGGCGCTGCCTTCGGTCCTATCGAGCTTCGGCTTGTTCGTGATGTAGCGGATCGCGCCTGCCTGGGCGCCGCCGCCGAACAAGGTGCCCTGCGGACCCTCGAGCACTTCGATGCGTTCCATGTCCACCGCGTTGATGTCGAGATTGCGGCCGGGGAACTGCACCGACTGGTCATCCAGATAAATCGCGACGTTCGGGAACGATGCGATCGACGACTGCGACTGGTTGCCCGCAGATCCGGGACTCAAGCCGCGCATGAAAATGTTGCCTTGGCCGGGACCGTTGCTCGCCAAGGACACGTTCGGCAGGAATCGCACCGCGTCTTCGAAGTTGGCGATGGACAGCTGTTTCATCTGCTCGGTGGAGATGGCCTGAATCGTGATGGGCACGTTCTGGGCGTTTTCAGTGCGGCGCTGCGCCGTCACCGTGATTTCCTGGATCCCTTCGGAATCGCTGCTGGCGTCCGCCGGGGCGGCGTGCGCGATTCCTAGCCCCAGGCTGGAACCGCTCAATATCGCGGCAATCGCGTAAGACAACTTCGAATTCGAGTTCATTACTTACATCCCTTCAATTATTTGGAATCAATGTCAATCGGCAAGATGTGGGCTTATTTGTTTTTAAAGAGGCGCGCGCGCCAAGGGCCTCCAGGATTGGATAAGTCTGTTATTAATCTCCAAGAATCCCTCTCCCTAATTTCGGTGTTGAAGCGCAAAACCAACGATCAAGAACATCAATACCGATGGAGCGGGTCACCCCGTTCGTACAGATGGGTCAACTGAATTCGCGTCGTCATGCGCCCAGACGCGTCTGGGCGGGCGCTCACGGCCGCAAGAGCCGTATCGTCATCCCGAGTCGCCACGCGACTTTTTTACCACATGGCAGCGCAATCAACAAAATATTAGGAGCCAAAAGTTGCAATTAGGTGACATTCCGATGGGGACCGGCAAAACCCAACGACGCCCGCCGCCGGCCCGGTCTACTATTCCGCTACTCTAAAATGCGGAGCCCTCCAGTTCATGGACGATGTCGGCCGCGTCCCACAACCTAACATGATGCGGCTCGCGGCGGCGAGTTCCGTCGGAACGACCCTCGAGTGGTACGACTTTACCGTCTACAACGTCATGGCGGCCTTGGTCTTTAATACCGTCTTTTTTCCGTCATTCGACCCGTTGGCGGGGACATTATTGGCATTTTCGACCTACGCAGTCGGCTATCTCTCGAGGCCAGTCGGTGGTTTCGTGTTCGGCCACCTGGGCGATCGGCTCGGTCGGCGCTTCGTGCTGGTCGCCACGCTCATCCTCATGGGGGCCGCAAGCGCGCTCATCGGGCTTTTGCCGCCCTATCAAGTCTGGGGTGTTTGGAGCCCCGCCCTACTCGTGACCTTGCGATTTGCCCAAGGCGCTGCCATCGGCGGCGAATGGGCCGGCGCGGTGCTTCTGTCGCTCGAACATGGTGTCCCGCGCCAACGGGGCCGGAATGCGTCATTTGCCCAGATGGGTCCGGGATGCGGAACCATATTGGGAACTGGGGTGGTCGCCACCATGACCCTGGCGCTCAGCCGGGACGCCTTCGAATCGTGGGGTTGGCGCATCCCGTTGTGCTCGAGCGTCGTGCTCGTCGCCTTCGGATGGTGGTTGCGTCGTGGAGTCGCTGAGACTCCGGCGTTTGTCGAATTGGAATCCCGCCATGCGACGTCCAAGGCCCCCATAAAGGAAATTTTCGGTCAGCACTGGCGGCCTTTGCTCACTGCCATAGGCGCTCGCGTCGGTCCCGACGTCGCCTATGCTCTGCTCGTTGTTTTTTCGCTGACCTACGTGACGACGGTCTTGCACCTGTCCCGGTCCCTGGCGCTGACGGCTACGATGATCGGGGCGGCATGCCACGCGGCCGCCATCCCCTTGTTCGGTACGCTCTCGGATCGCATCGGCCGCAGACCCGTGTACGCCGCGGGCACGGTCGTGTCGATCCTGTGGGCATTCGAGTACTTCCGCTTGATGGATACCGGACAACCGCTCCTCATCGGCTTGGCCGTCGCGGGCGGCCTTACCATCCATGCGATGATGTATGGACCTCAGGCCGCTTTCATCACCGAACAATTCCCTTCACGCGTGAGGTACGCGGGATCGTCCCTGGCCTACACCCTGACGGGTGTCGTCGCCGGCGGCTTCGCACCGCTGCTGTTCGCGGCCCTCTACAGAGGCTACCGCTCGACGATCCCTGTGTCGCTGTATTTGACCACGGCGCTTGCGGTGACCCTGATCGCCTTATGGCGTGCGCGCGAGACCGCCAACGCGCCTCTCGCCCAATAGCGGGCTGCGAAAGCTAGTTCGTGTCGCTCGCGGGACCCGGCAAGGGTCCCGCGTCGGCATCGCGTACACGCAGCTTTTGAACCATGCGCGACTTGTAGACCTCGACCGTGCGCGGGCTGATTCCCAATTGCTCGGCGATCTGTTTGACCTGACGTCCCGCCGCAACGAGATCCAGCACCTGCTGCTCGCGCGTCGTCAATCGTTGCGTTCCCTTGGTGGACGGGATCGTTTGCCGTAGCGCCGCGTGCGCGTCAATCGCGGATTGCAGTACATCGATCAAAACGCCGTCATCCACGGGTTTTTCCAGAAAATCCGTGGCGCCGGCCTTGAGCGCGATACGCGCCGTCGCAACGTCGCCATAGGCCGTCATGATGACCACGGGCACGTCGTTGCCGCGTTTGCAAAGTTCGGCATGCAGTTCCAAGCCGGTCATGCCCGGCATGCGAACATCGACCAGCATGCAGCCAAACCACTTGGCGCTATAGGCCGTCAGCAAATTTTCGGCATTGGCGAAGATCTGTGTTCTAAAGCCCTTCAACCCCAACAGCAATGCCAGCGAATCGCGCATGGCAATGTCGTCATCCACGATGAAAATCGTCGCATCCACGTTCATACCTGCACCTCGTTGACCTCGCGCATCGCGACAGGAATCGAAAAAGCGATGCAGGTACCGTCGGCACCGGAGCGCGCCAACCAGATACGTCCGTCGTTCGCCTCGACCAGCGAGCGGCAAATCGCCAGTCCCAGGCCCATCCCCGCGGGCTTCGCCGAATCGATGGGCCGAAACAGCCGGTCGCGCAATGGCTCGGGAATTCCCGGGCCCGAGTCTTCGACGGTAAAGATGACGTCGTTCGCGCGACGCGTCACCACCACCGCGACTCTCACGCGCCGCGGTTCCAAATCGTAAACGGCATCATAAGCATTCGCCAACAGATTTTGTAACACCATCGACAGCTGCAACGGATCCGCCTCGACCAACGGCAGGTCCGCGGCGGCCTCCAGCACCACGGCAATGCTCGCCTTCCGGAACTTGATTTGCATGGCGGTAATCACCTCCGTGGCGAGTCTCTTCGGTTCCAGCGGCTGACGCCGGACGACGCCTGAACGAAAGAATTCGCGCAGTTTCTTCACCACGTTGACGGATCGGGTGGCTTCGGCATAAGCCTTGTCGAGCGCGCTCTGCAGCAGCGGGCGATCGAGCGTCGGCAACTCGAGCATCATGCTCGCCGACCGTAAATAATTGACGAGCGCCGCCAGAGGATTGTTAAGTTCATGCCCAATGGCAGAATTCATCTCCGACACCGCCATCCGAGCATTGAGGCCCGACAATTCCTCGTCCTTGGAGCGCATGAGTATGCTGAAGCGAGCATTCTCCGACACCGAAATTCCCATGAACAACCCGGTGCCCGCGAGCAGCACCATCAGAACTTGGATCGCGAGAAAAGATTCCGGCATGTTGTGCTTCGCCACGAAGGCGACGATGCCGATTTGCAGAGCCGCCAGCGCAATCGCGGTGACGCCGGCGCCCCATCGCAACGCAATCCAAATGATGGGCAAAAACAGCAGATAGAACGGCGTGTAATTTGCCGCCGTGGGGTCTCCCCATGAATCGCGGAACGCGATCAGGAAAGCGCATGCCAACGACGCCGTTTGCAATGCGAGCAACCAAACATTGGAGCGAATCTCGCGTAATTTCCCCGCCTCGCCCGAGCGCAGTATGAGCACCAAGGGCAGCAAGGTGATGATGCCGTTCATGTCGCCCACCCAGTCGATACGAACGGCCGTCAGATAGGAACCGGCGCGCAGCTCGCCGCTCTGAATCAAGACCAACGGGTACAGCACAGCTTCCAGCAGCGCGCTGCCCGCAATCACGACCGACAAAATCGCGAACCACCTTATGGTCGGCTGCGAATAATTGCGTTGCAGACGGCGCAACAGAATCCCCGAGGCGGTGTAAGTACATCCGATGCACACGACGGCTCCGGTCACCGGAATGCCAAGCGGCGCCGCGCCTCGCAAGATGATTTCGGAGATGCCCGGTGTAAGGATCGTCAGCGGCGCAACTCCCGCCCCATAGTACATGGCCACCGCAATCATCAATGCGATGTTGGGGCTCCACGGCGTAACTTCAGAGTGTTGCAAATTGTGGATGTCGCTCACGTGATCGAGCAAGACATAGAGCAACACATACGCCACCGACAACAGTATCGCTTTCAGCCAGGCCACTTCACGTCGTTGTACGATACTGCGCATCTGAAATGAGTGTAGTGGATGCGGCGGGCGATGGGAATCGAAGGCATTTTCGCCGCTACCGGCGCTTGAGAACAAGGCATTTGCTGCGGCGCCGGCGGCGCTTGGCATGCCCGCCGCCCGCTTGGCGTCCGCGCCACCCGCGGCGCGCGCGGGACCGCCCGGATAAAACGGCAGTAGACTCGGGCGGCCGGCGCGAGCTGGCGGCGATCATGCGCCAGGCCGGCACCGCCGCCATCACCTCCGAGCATGTTGTGCTCGCGCGCTGAATGGCGGCGCGAGCGCATGGCTTTCAAAGAGCGGGAAGTCAGCGTTCGCCCGCGATCCACTCGTCGACCAGCTTTTCGAGAACCGTCAACGGTAGGCTGCCGTTCTCCAGAACAACGGCGTGAAAGTCCTTGAGATTGAACTTCGGTCCAAGGGCCGCCTTGGCGCGCTCGCGCAGCTCGAGGATCTTCAGCTGACCCACCTTGTAGGCGCAGGCTTGCCCGGGCATGCCCATGTAGCGCTCCACTTCGCTAATCACTTCACTCTCGTTCATGCCGGTGGTGTTCACCATGTAGGCAATCGCCTGCTCGCGGCTCCAGCCCTTGGCGTGTAGTCCCGTATCTACGACAAGCCGTGCCGCGCGGAACATCTCAGCCTCGAGGCGGCCGAGATCGCCGAATGGATCGTCCTTGTACATGCCGATTTCCGCGCCAAGCTGTTCGGCGTAAAGCGCCCAGCCTTCCGAGTACGCCGCGTATGGAGCTTGCTGGCGGATCAGCGGCAAGTCGTTGAGATTCTGAGCGATCGAGATTTGGAAATGATGCCCTGGTATCCCTTCGTGGTATGCCAATGTTTTCATCGTCCACGTCGCCGTTTCGGCCACGTCCCGAAGGTTAACGAAAAACGTGCCGGGCCGAGAGCCGTCCATCGCAGCTTCTTGATAATAAGCTCCCGCAGATCCCTTCTCCGCCGACAACGGCACCCGCTCCACGAGTAGCTTGTCCGTCGGAATCGTTCGAAAATATTCCGGCATCCGCGCATTGACCTCATCCAGCAACTGCTGATACTTGGCGAGGAGCTGCTTGCGGCCCTCATCGCTATTCGGCAATAAAAAGCGCGGATCCTTGTGCAATGCCTGCACCCGCTCGGCCACCGACCCGGTCGACAGGCCTTGCGACTTGAGGAGCGCGTCCATCTCGGCGCCGACTCGGGCCACTTCCGAGAGTCCGAGCGAGTGCACGCGTTCCGGCGTGTAATTGGTCGTCGTCATTTGCCTCAGAGCTGCGGCGTAATACGCCGCGCCGTCCGGTAGCCGGCCGACGCCGGCCGCCTGGGTGGCCGCTGCCGCACGCTGAGAGTCCAGCGCTGCCGTCATTCTGAGATAGGCCGGGTAAATCCCGTTGGTTACCGCCTCGGTAGCCTGATGCACCAGTTCCGCTTGTGTGCTCGAATCGAGTCCCTTGGCGGACTTCATCCGGTCGATGAAGGTCGTCACGAGCGGGTTGTCCGCGGGGCTGGGTTGCACGGTGTCCTTAATGCCAATCTCTGCCTTGTCGAGCAATGAGACTGGTAGCACGACTCCGAGTTTGGCCTGACGCAACATCTCCCCGGTCACCGCGTCCAGTTTGTCGCCGCTCGCCTCCAGCCGCTTTACATAGTTGCGCGCGGTCTTCTTGTTCCTGACGACGTGTATCGTCTCGAGGAAGTTCGGCAGTCCCACCTGAGTGCCCCACATCGGAGCAATCGGATAGAGCCCAGGACCCAGCGCGCCCGCGCCCTCGGATGACAGCCAGTCAAACCGTTTGAATGACAATTCAGTTTCCCACTGGTCCAGCAGGACGTCGTAGGTTATCTGCGCCTGCCGATCAAGCTTGGCACGGTCGAACTCCCTGACCTCTGCCGCAAATTGCGAGGCCATGGCGTAATCACGATCGCGCTTTTTGACGCCGACAGCCGTAAGTTTGCCCGAGTGCCGGTCGAGGACCGTACCGTCGACGATCCCGACAGAAGTGAAGATTTCAGGATTCGCCGCCAGAAACAAAAACGTCTGCCGGTTCGCCAATTCGTTCAATGTAAAGGGCTTGCCAAACCCCACGCGATATCCGCAGTAACCGACGACGATCAATATCGCGAGTCCGCAGTAGACGAGCACCTTTCGGAACGCTTTCATCGGTAGAATCCCCATTGCCGGTCGGATCGCTGCACGATACCACGGGCTTCCCTCTTGCCACTCGGTTGCCAAGTCCGCGAGCATTCGCGTATATACCCGGCCATCATGTCCAGTATCGGCGCCATCGACTCCAATCGCCCGCCGCCTTCGGTTTTTCTGAGCTATGCCTCGGAAGATCGGCAAGCGGCGCGCTCGATTAGCGATGCCCTGCTGGGCTTTGGGCTTGAGGTTTGGTACGACGAAAGCGAGCTGGGCGGCGGGGATTCTTGGGACCAGAAGATCCGCAAGCAGATACGCGAATGCGACTATTTCATGCCGCTCGTATCGGCCCAAACCGAGGCCCGGCACGAGGGCTATTTCCGCAGGGAGTGGCGACTGGCCGTCGAGAGGACCCTCGACATGGCCGACGATCACACCTTTCTGTTGCCGGTCGTCATCGACGACACCGCTCAGGCGGGAGCGCGTGTTCCTGAGAAATTCCTCATGGTCCAATGGTTGAGGGTCCCCGGAGGCCGACCGACGCCCGCCCTCGAGGCGCTTTGCCGCCGGATTGTCTCGGGCGACACCGTAGGGCCGCAGCCCTCGCGGAAGGCGCCGGATCGGCCGCGCAAGGCCGGCTCACAAGCGCTGGCGCTACAATTCCCGGAATTCCCACGGGAAGAGCCGGGACAGAGGATACGTTTCGGGGTTCATGTCGTCGGATGGACGCTTCGGTCGGCGTGGATATTCTTCCAGCGATTGCCCCGCTGGGTCAGGGTCATCATTTATATGTGGCTGTGCGTCGCTCTGTTGTCTCGCAGTTGTACCCCGAAGCATGAGCATGCCGCGAAGCTCTCGCCTGCATCTGCCGAGAAGCTCCACGCGATTTCAGACAACGATCAGAGCAGTACCAACAAGGCTGATGTTGCGAAGCTCGGCATGCAGATAGCTCGCGAGCTTACCCATGATGCGAAGGAAAACGCGCCGCAGCCAAGCCCCTTGCTCGCGATTCCTTTCACAGCGCCCGCCGGCGATTCGGCTGCGGAAAAACTTGCGGATGCCACGTTCGCGTTGGTGTACGGGAGAATCGCCATATCCCATCGGGGACAAGTGGCTTTGACCAAGGAGCCTCTGCCCACTCTCGATTTGGGCTTGGCCTTGGAGCGCGGTCGCGCGAACCACTCGGCCTACGTCATTTGCGGCGCTATTGAAGCCCAAGGGTCGGCGCAAATGCTTACCGTGAAGATCGCCGCTGTAGCGGATGGCTCCGTTCTTTGGTCGAAATCATATCCAGCGGCAAGCGCCGATCCTGCCAAGGTCGCGTCGGACGTGGAATCCAAACTGCCGCCGCTGGACAGCAATTGAGCGTGGCCCAAGTAAGCCGGCCGGCGCAGGCGCCGGCTCATGCGCAAGACGCTTGAACCACTACACCGGCTTAGCGAGTGCTGCCGTCGTCAAGCTGAGCCGTTTGCAGTCCGATGCGCGGCATCGCTAAACGTGGGTGCCTTGGCGCCTCTAGCTGCCTTCAGCGCAGCTCGAATCGGCGACGCCGTCACGCAGGCGCAGGCGGCCGGCGCTTGCCCACCCCGGTGGCATTCTCAAAGGCGTTTGCCAACTGCAACACACCGAGATCGTCGCGATAGCGTCCGACGATTTGCACACCCACCGGCAGACCTTCGGGTGTGAAACCGGCGGGAACGGAGATGGCCGGCCGAAATGTCGCCGAAATCCAATAAGTCGACTTCATCCAGGCAATGTACTGCTGCATGACCACGCCCTCGATTTCGGTCGGCCAATGCAAGGACGCATTGAAGGGCGGCACCTGATTGACCGCCGACAGCATGAAAGGATAAGCATCTTGAAAGCGCCGCATGGTGTCGAGAATCTGGCCGTGGCTAACCATCGCAGCCGAGACCTGCGAAGCGGAGAGCCGCGCTCCCGCTTCGATTTCCTGAAGCGCCTCGCGCTTGAAGTCGGCGCGATGGCCGGCGAGGAGCGGCCCAAGATGGGTCCAGGTCCGAAAAGCGCGCAGCGTCAGGAACACTTCATCCGCTGCGGCGAGATCCGGATGCGCCTCTTCGACTACGCAACCGAGCGCTTCAAACGTGTGCCGCTGCGACTCGAGAATTGCGCGCACGCGATGATCGAGCGGCAGGCCACCCAGGTCGGGACACCACGCAACGCGGACGCCCTTGAAGCTGCATTCGAGATTGCCCGCGAACACGCTCGGATCCGACGGGGCACACTCAGGATCCCGAGGATCGGAGCCGGCCATCGCTGCAAGCAGATACGCCGCGTCCGGCACGGAACGGGCAATCGGCCCCTTGACTGAGAACCCAAAGAACGGCAATGGGCTCGGCGCGGTTGGAACGAGCCCGACCGTGGGTCGGAATCCCACGACGTTATTGAAATTTCCAGGATTCCGAAGCGAACCCCCGAGATCGCTCCCGTCAGCGCCCGGGAGCATGCCCGAAGCAACACTGGCAGCGGCGCCGCCGCTCGATCCGCCGGCGGTCTTCGTTAAGTCGTATGGATTTACGGTTGTACCGTACACGCTGTTATAGGTCTGCGAGCCCATCCCAAATTCCGGCGTGTTCGTCTTGCCAATCGGCAGCACGCCGGCTTGGCGCAGCCGCTCGACCAGGATCGTGTCGGTAGTGGGCCGATCGTTTCTGAAGATCGGCGAGCCCCGGCTGCACGGAAACCCGGTTGCCGCTTCGAGATCCTTGAACGCCCACGGCAGGCCGTGCAGTCGACCGAGTGGCTCACCGCGCGTGGCACGTGCGTCGGCCTCTTCGGCCAGAGCAAGGCAAGACTCATCGTCCAGCTTCGCAACGATTGCGTTGAGCCGCGGATTCCAGCGTCGGATTTGCTCGAGATGAGCCGTCATCACTTCACGCGCCGACAGCTGCCGCGTGCGCAGCAAACGCGCGAGTTCACACAGGCTGAGGTAGCAGATCTCGTCCGCGAGGAACTCGCGTCGCGTCGGATCGAATCCCATTTTCAGCTAGCTTCCCGACTTCGGGCAGGTGAATTCGTCGTCTCCCTTCTTG
>DASXYI010000004.1:0-71786 GCA_036502605.1 Steroidobacteraceae bacterium | reverse complement strand
AGCCGAGTAACCGGTCAACTCCTGGCGGCGTATCAGATTCTGGAGGACGACCTGATTGCTCGGCCGCTTGCTGTCACGAGTGGAGCTATCAACCAAGCGGGTGTCAGCGCGGCAGTCGCTTGGCACTTCACACAACAAATGTTACCCGAAGTTGTATCCGCCGCGAACTATCCGGCCTTAAGCGCGTTCTCAGCCAAGGCGGAGGCGCTGCAGGAATTCATCGCTGCGCCCCATGGTGCTGGTACATACCGCGATACCGGCTAAGCAGGTCGTTTGGGCGCATCCTGGTCAACCGACCGGGGGCATGAGGTATTGGCGAATCGTCATCGCGTTCATTTGCTTGCAGCCTTTGGTTTGACGTTATGTCAAACATGGCGTCGTAAATCCAACAAATCGGCGCCTGGGATTTCGCGTACGTGTATCGACTGGACATCGGGTACGGGGATTCAGTTGCTCATATGCACCTCATTCGAGGTACGATGAGCGAAAACGTTCGAATGCTCGGCGATGAGGGACCAGCCACGGGCAAAGGGATTATGTAATCTTGGTTGGTGAGCATGAAGCAATGCGCGCAGTTTGCAAAGAGTGCGGACGCCGTTCCCTCACGCGTTTCTTGCCGGTCGGAGCGGCGCTGCTACTAACGGCGTGCGGAGGCAGCGATAGTCCGCCGCCGCAACCCACCGCATCGATAAGCGCCGCACCGACTGCGGTTAGTAGCGGCGGCGCCTCCACGCTGACGTGGAGTTCGGCCAATGCGACCTCGTGCACGGCCTCGGGTGGCTGGACCGGAGCGCTCGCCACCAGCGGCACTCAAAGCACCGGCGCCCTCACGCTGCCAAGTGCCTACTCATTGACCTGTACCGGTGCCGGCGGCACGAGCGACGCCGTTACCGCGATGGTCAATATCGTACCCATAGCTACGTTGACCGTGTATCCAACGGTGGTCGCCAGCGGCGGCGCCTCCACGCTCACGTGGAGTTCGACCAATGCGACCTCTTGCACGGCCTCGGGTGGTTGGGCCGGAGCGCTCGCCACCAGCGGCACTCAGAGCACCGGCGCCCTCACGGCGACCTCATCGTATTCCTTGACCTGCACCGGTGCGGGCGGTACCAGCAGTGTAGCCACCGCCACGGTAACGATCTCCAACGGCACGATGAGCGTCTCGCCCAAAACTGCCGCGATCACGCAGTGGCAGGGGCAACAATTCACGGCGACCGTGCCCGGCGGCGGCGCGGCCACCTGGTCGGTCGATGGCATCGCCGGAGGCAATTCCACGGTGGGCATCATCGGCTCGAGCGGTCTGTACACTCCGGGAACGGCGGTGGGTACGCATACCGCTATCGCCACCAGCGTCGCCAACTCGTCGCAGTCGGGGAGCGCAGTCGTTGCGGTCACTGATCTCGCGGGGATGTACACCTATCACAACGATCTTGCCCGCGATGGCGCCAATGTTCATGAATTTGCGCTGACGGCGGTCAACGTCAACACGATCAGCTTCGGCAAACTCTTTTCCTGCACCGCTGACGGCGCCATCTACGGACAACCCCTGTGGGTCGCCAATCTCACGATAAACGGGGCAAAGCACAACGTAGTGTTTGTAGCGACCCAACACGACAGTCTGTTCGCCTTCGACGCCGATGCCAGCCCCTGCGTCACGCTCTGGGCGGTCAGTCTGATCGATGCCAGCCACGGCGGATTGGGTGGTGAAACGACCGTGCCCGCAGGGCCCGTAGGCCACATCGTGGGCAGCGGGTATGGCGACATCACACCGGAGGTTGGAGTCACCGGTACGCCGGTCATCGATCCGGGCAGCGGGATCCTTTATGTGGTCTCCAAGTCGGTCAACTCCGCCCAGACCGTTTTTTACCAACGTCTGCATGCCATCGATCTGACCACCGGCGGCGAGAAAACCGGTTCCCCCATAACGATCGCCGCCACCTATCCGGGTTCCGGAGACGGCGGCACGACGGTCACGTTCAGTTCTCGGCTGGGGCTGCAACGTTGCGGACTTTCACTGGTCAACGGAGTGGTCTCCATCCCCTGGGCCTCGCACGAAGATAATGGCGCGTACTATGGCTGGATCATGGGCTACACTTTCAATGGCTCGTCGTTTACCCAGTCGAGCGTGTTGAATGTGGCGCCCAATGGCACGTTGGGCGGCATCTGGATGAGTGGCGGCGCCATGGCGGCCGACTCCAATAATTATCTCTATGTCCTCACCGGCAACGGCACCTTCAACGCCGCGAATCATAATTACGGCGATTCCCTGCTCCGGCTAACCGGTTCGCTGGCTGTTTCGCAGTACTTCACGCCTACGAATCAATTGACGTTCGAGCAGAACGACACAGACTTCGGAGCCGGCGGCGCGGCTGTTCTCGCCGATTTGCCGGCCGGTAGTCCCCACACGCACCTGGTAATAGGGGGCGGCAAGGACGGCAGCCTGTACGTATTGGATCGAGATCTGCTGGGAGGAAATGACGATAACAATGCCGTGCAGAAGGTGATCCTGCCTCACGGGATTTTTTCTACCGGAGCCTTCTGGAACAATAGTTTCTATATTGCCTCGGCCGGCGGTTCGCTGAGCGCCTATGCGCTCAACGGATCGACCGCGCAATTCGGTACCAGCCCCGCTGCCGCTTCCTCCACGCTGTACAAATGGCCGGGCGGCACGCCGTCGGTCTCGGCCGCCGGCGCGCAGAACGGCATCGTCTGGATCTTGGACACCAACCCCTACTGCACGAATCAATCGACGGCTTGCGGCCCAGCCGTTCTCCACGCCTACAACGCCGTCAATGCCACCAACGTCATGACAGAACTGTGGAACAGCGCCATGGTGAGCACCGACGCCGCCGGCAATGCCATCAAGTTCGCCGTGCCGACCATTGCCAACGGCAAGGTTTATGTGGGGACGCGCGGTAATAACATCGGTGGGAACTATGGTTCCACCACGGTTTCGGGCCAACTCGACGTTTACGGATTACACCCGAACTAGGCGCAATCGTCTGCTCGCGCCGATTTGCGCGCAACGATCATCAAGCTCAAAGCGGCGGCACTGGAATCCGGATCGATCCCAGAGAGCCGTTGCGCCCAACGTATCTTCGATGCCGCGCGTCCGGTTTTGCTTTCCAAGACTCCCGCGCCTACAACATGGTTGTGCCGATAAACATCCACCGTGAAATCCTGCCTTTCCAGCGCCGCGCGCACCATATCCTCGGTAACTCCATCGCCCGGCCGATGATGAACTTCGGTCTTTTCCGCCCACGCCTGTTCTTCGCCTTCTGATCGATGTCCGCCCCGTTTCAATAATCGATAAACCGGCTTTCGCAGGTTCCACGCCAACAGCCCCACACCCCGGAAATGCCATGCGGAGAGATGGGGATCATGATCGATCACCAACATTCCACCGGGGCGCACCAGCCTCGCGCTCTCCAGCAACACCTTTTCCATGTCGGTGCAATGGTGCAGGGTCGCATTGAGGGTCACGATATCTGCGAAGCTCGAGCGCAGGGGCATGCTGTGCGCATCGGCATGCAGCGGAATGTACCCTAGGCTTTTGGCGAGATTGAGGCTGCCGAGCGCGACGTCGACGCCGATCGCTATGGCTGGTTTGCCGCCGAGTGATTTCAAGACGTTGCCGGGCCCGCAACCGATATCGATCGCCACTTTGCCGTCGAGGTCGGCGCCGACTGCGTGCCATCGCTCGCGAAATTGGGGATAGCGATGGACCGATCTCAACCATTCCTGCATCCAAACCAACTGACTGAAGAAATAGGAATTTGCAGCGATATTTTCATCATGGACCGAATCGAGGCTCGAAGGAATGCCTTCGACGCTATTGATAATGGCGCCATTTCTAAGATAGGGGCTAAGAGCTCGAATCACGTTCTGTAGGGGCCTCGTCGATGAAGTGCTGAAGGCGGTGGCAATCACCCATAACTAGACCAAAATATGAAACATGATTCAAATGATTTATTTTGCGCATGTCGCCAGTGTGCGACATCTCGCGGCGCTGTGATGGCGCCAAACGGATTTGACAATGATTCGAACACACAGCTTCGCCGGACCGCTGCTTCATTTCAAGCGCGAGCTCAAGCGCGCGACGCTGCAGAGACCGGCGAGGCACGCCAGTGCGGCGGCCAGCAACGCTGGGACGCGGTTGCTTCCGACGCCGACTGCCAACAGCGCCGCGAGCAACGTGGCGCCGAGTGTTTGACCGGTAAGTCGCGTGGTCGAAATCAGTCCACCGGCGGATGCCGCTCGCGCGTGCGGCGCCGAATGCACGATTAGCCGCGCATTAGGGGCAAGAAATAGGCCGAAGCCGATTCCAGAGAGCGTCATGCGCCAAGCGATGTCCAAATGCGATACATGGGGCGGAAGCAATGCCAGGAGCAGCAACGCGATGGTTGCGATTGTCATGCCGATGCCGCCAAGCAATCCCGCCGGAAAACGGTCGGACAGAATGCCCGCGAGCGGGGCGACGATCATCATGCCCAGCGGCCACGGCGTAATGACTGCACCGACCTCACCGGGCGAGAAGCCGAATTGCTGCTGCAATCGGAACGGCAGGGACAGGATGAACGTCATCGATGCGATGAAGGCGACGAGCCCGCCGATGGTGGACAAGGCGACCACCGGCTGCGCCAGAAGATCGACGGGCAGTATCGGCATCTTCGAGTCCAATTCGCGCCGCACGAAGACGAACGCGATCGCTCCCCCAGCCGCGACAATCGCGGCCGAGATCACCGGCGAATTGCCGTGCACGGCGCTCTCCATGCCAGAGATGATGAGGCCGAACGTCAGCGCGCAGAGCAGCGCGCCAAGAACGTCAAAGGGCTCTTCGTGACCTTGAGGCTCGGGCAGCGCTTGCCGACCCAGCAGCAAAGAGGCCAGGGCCAAGGGTGAGGCCGCGGCAAAGATCCACGGCCAGGACGCCACCGAAAGCACCAGCCCGCCAAGCGTGGGTGCGATGGCGCCGGCGCTGGAGACGACGACGTTGCTGATGCCTAACCCTCGGCCCAGCTGCCGCGCGGGATAGATCGCGCGAATCAGCGCACTCGACACGCTGAGCGCAGCGGCGGCGCCAAGGGCCTGGATGGCGCGCACCACCAGCAAAAACGGCAGGCTCCTGGCGAAAAAACAGAGGATGGTCGCCACCAGGAATATGACCTGGCCATATTGGTACAGGCGACGCAATCCGATTCGGCTTCCGAGCGCCGAGAATGGCAGCAGCGCCATTACCAGCACCAGCTGATACACGGTGACCACCAATACCGCTGCGGAGGCATCTACGCCCAGGTCGCGCGCCAATGTCGGTAGCGCGACCGTCACGATCGAACCGTCGAGCACCGCAAGCGCGGTTCCAAAGGCAACCGCAAGGATTGCCAGATAGCGGCGGGGCGTCGGCAGACCATCCATCAGCGATTGTAGCGACGGATTACGCGGCGTGCCTTCCTCGATCGCTGCCATGCCGCCTGAATTCCTTAGCCCCGGTACACGCCGGTCAGGGCTCCGAGGATGACGATCAGCAGCGGCGGTGCCCGCCACACGGTCAGCAAGGTAAAACCAACGAGCACCGCGCTGAAATCTCCGCTGGTTTTGACTGAACTGATCCAAATCGGATCGTACAGCGCAGCGCCGAGTAGACCCACGACAGCGGCGTTGACGCCGCGCACAATGGCTTGCGCGCCGGTCCGGACGCGGAGTTTGTCCCAGAAGGGTAGGGTTCCCAGTAGGATCAGCATGCCGGGAAGAAAAATGCCGATCAGTCCGAGCGCGGCGCCCGCAACACGATGCGGCAATGGCGCCGCGACGGCGCCGAGATATGCCGCGAAAGAGAACAGCGGACCGGGCACCGCCTGCGCGGCCCCGTAGCCCGCGAGAAAGATCTCGTCGGCGACCCAACCCGATGCCACGAACGCATTGCGCAGCAAGGGCAGCACGATGTGGCCGCCGCCGAATACCAGCGCACCCGACCGGTAGAACGCATCGAACAGCGCCACCCCGTGCCATGATGCCAATCCACGGAGCATGGGCAGACCGATCAGCAAGAGAGTGAATATGACGAGCGACAGTTTGGCGATGCCTTGCGAGACCGGTACCACCATGGCCGCTGTCGACGCGGGCGCTGATGTTCGGCATAGCCGGAACCCTGCGATGCCGCCCGACAGCAATACCA
This sequence comes from Steroidobacteraceae bacterium, assembly GCA_036502605.1. Lineage (GTDB taxonomy): Bacteria > Pseudomonadota > Gammaproteobacteria > Steroidobacterales > Steroidobacteraceae > Bog-1198. The sequence continues at coordinate 65,611 of DASXYI010000004.1, read as the reverse complement.
CGATCTGAGTGATCGATGACGCGCTTGCCAGCATGATGATCGTGGCCACGACCGCCATGGATGCACGCTGCCGATCAGGACATAGGGTCCGTGCCATGCCCCAGACGGCCTGCGCGACGATGGCGACCGCAACCAATTTCAGGCCGTGCAACAGCCCCATGGCAGCTGATCCAGTCGCGGCATCCGCTCCGTACGCAACCAGCAGCAGCGCTATGGCGGACGGCAACGTAAAGCCGGTCCAAGCGGCGAGGCCGCCTAGGTAGCCCGCTCGTATCAGGCCGATGGCGAATCCGAGTTGGCTGCTCGCGGGGCCCGGCAAGAACTGACACAGCGCCACCAAATCCGAGAAGGCCGGATCGTCGATCCACCGGCGGCGCACGACGAATTCCTCGCGGAAGTAACCGATGTGCGCCACCGGTCCGCCAAAAGACATGAGGCCAAGCTTTAGGAAAACCCGCAGTACCTCGGCCGGGCGACCCTTGCTTCTGGGAGTGGCCGTGGGTCTACTCCTAAAAAATATCGATTGTGGTCACGCTGAGCGGCGGAAGATCGACGGTCAGCGTGGAGCCCGACACGGATAGGGGTCCTATCGCGACCGGTCTGACCACCGTCTGTCCCTGGGCGGTGGCGGCGGTCATTTGATAGACGTGGGCAGTGCCCGACAAGGCTTGACCGGTGATCGCCGTCATCTGCGGCGACGTCGAGCGATTGATTGCGACATACACGACGCGCTGGGGTCGGGCGCTGTCGGTGCTGGCATAGACGACGACGTTCTGCACCTTGCTCGAAACCGCTTGCAAGGACGTGTCGCCGAAGTTGGAATTGGCCCCATCGAAATCGCGGAACGCGGCGAAGCCCGCAAGAATATAGGACGAGCTGCCGCTCAACGCCCAGAAGTTGGCGGCGAATATTCCTTGAGCACCGAAGATCCCGAGATCATCGGCCTCCGCAATGGTGCCCGCGATGTGTTGACCGCCGCCGTTGTTGTACTCCGTGATGGAAATTTTCATGCCGGGGTATTCCGCGGCGATGCGCGATTGCAAACGGCCAAGAATGTAGATTGGGGCTCCAAGTAGGGTGGCGATCCAGGAGTTCTCCTCGTAGCCGGTATCCCAAAGGCTTCGCGGACTCTGCACGATCGCCTGCACTTGAGCATCGTTAAGCATCGGGCCGCTCAAATTGATCACGCGATTGCCGTTGCCGTCTGTGGCTTCCGAGTACCAATGAAAGTCGTAGACATCGACCAGAGGCTTGCCGAATGAGGCGGATGCGGCTTTGATGGCGGGCAGATATTTGTCCGGAAACCAATTGCTTCCCGTGGGCGTGCTCTTGAGTTCACCCTGCCAGCTATAAATGCCGTTAAATCCATAGTGCACGGGGCCGAACACGACGAGACTTGGAAACTGAGTCTTGAGCGCCTTGGCCAAACTGATGGTTTTGGCAATGTAGCTGTCGGATGTGACGGGGTTCTTGCCCTGCACCTCGAGATGCGTGGCGTTCCACAGATCCGGTTCATTGTCTAGTTGCGCGAATACCGGGTGCGTCGATGCATTGGATCCAAAGATATTTTGCCCGGAGAATTTCTGATCGACCGCCCAGATGAATTCGTCCATATAGACGTTGGCGTCCGATTTGGGCGGGTTTGCGGTGAACGGCACGCCGGATTGAGTGTTTTTCTGGTCGACGACGGATTTGAACCGCGTGAGGTCAGGGGGATTTGCAACACTGACCGGACCGCTTTCGTCGGCGGCGGCCAGCCCCTGCATCTGGAAGGTGATGATGCTGGCTAACCCTAAGGCCTGGTCGCCCGCGATGAAGGAGCGCACGGCCTCGGCGGGGATGGCGCTGGAAGTCAAGTAGCCGTCATTCTCGTAGAGATAATCGCTGCCGGCGTTCGATGCATTGCTCTCCCAGTTGTATGCAGACCAACGATTGCCGCCCGCCCGATCGAGGGTGAGATTGGGTTGGCCGGAGGCGCGACCGGCATAGTCGTTGATGCCGTAGATGTAGGCCGATATCGGATGAGTTTTACTAGGGTCGACCGTTACGGTCACGTCGACGCCGGCCGGCGGCGCCGTGCCGGAGGATGCCGAGGATCCGCCGCCGCAGCCGGTCAATTCAAGCAATGCCAACGCGACCAACAGGAGTCGCGAGTTCAATGCGCCGAGGCCGGATCCATGGAAATCTCGACGGGCTTGGACGCTGCATCGACCGTCCGGAGCAACACGGGGCGCCGCCAAACGTGTATGACGTACTCGAGTACTTTTCGCGCGCCATCGGTATCCAAGCCGCGCTTGTCAATCTCGCTATTGTGCTCGAGCACCAGCGTCCCGTTGCTGCGAATCTCCACTACCGAGACTCGCGGTGCGCCGAAATTGTATTTCTCGTGCAGCAGCGTTTCGCGCAGTTCGTCGATGTCTTCCGCCAGCACTTTGACCGGGCCGTTCGACTGTTTCTGATAGCGGAACAGACCCATGTCGGTGGCCATCTTGCGGGTCAGATGGTTGCGCAGGAAGCTGAAATCGTCGTCTTCGCGCATGACTTGCCGCGCGGCGTCGATACCGCCCTCCTTGATGATTTCTTCCCACAGGGTGAATCCCAAATGGTACGGATTCACGGCCAACGCGATCTGTTCTTCCGCCGCAATGGGCCGGACCACGTCGGAATGGCATTTGATCGCGTCCAGATAGGTGTCCTGCGCGATGAAATCGGCTTCGCGCAGCAGGCGCGCGTGCCAATAAGACGCCCAGCCTTCGTTCATGGTCTGAGTTGCATACACCGGGTAGAAGTAGAACGATTCGGCGCGGACCGCCAAAAAGATATCTCTTTCCCAGCTTTCCATTTCCGGCGCGTAAGTGGCAATGAACCACAAAAGATCTTTCTCCGGATGCGGCGGCAACGGCGCGCGAAGTTTGCGCGCACTCGGAATCGCTTGTTCATCGGCATCCAGCGACGCAAACCGGGAGCGGAACGCATCATCCGGCGCGGGCGTGGGCGCCGGCAAATATTCGGGGTACCGTTCACGCCGCAGACCGCAATCCAGGTCAATGTATTGCTCGAGAGACAGAGCGGCATCGAGCACCTTTTCCACCGCATTGAATCCGTAGGACTCGATGTCCCGTTCGATCTGCCGAGCATGGCTCGCCGCATGCTCGATGATGTGCTCGCTGCCTTGTTCTTGGGACCGCTGAAACAAGAGATTGTTCTTGGAAAAGTCCGCGTGGCCAAGCACATGGGCCGCGACCAGAACGTTATCGGCCAGTCCATTGCTCGATGCGAGGTATGCTCGGCCCGGGTTGCCGGGAAACACGACTTCGAACAAGCGTGAATAACCCATATGGCGCTGTAGCAATTGATAGATATAGCGCGCGCCGAATGACCAATGCGGCATGCGGACCGGCAAGCCGTAGACGGCTATCTCGGTCATGAAGCTGTCGGGTACGGCTTCGAATATGACAGGGGACCAGATCAGCCCATGCTCGCGGGCGAGATCCTCGAGTCGGGGCAAATGGCTGCGCCAGTCGGGCTTCACGGCGGAGCTTCCGGCGCGGCGCCGGACGCCGCGGCGGCTTGCGCTTCGATCGTAAAGAAATGACGCACGGCAGTTGCCACATCGTTCGCGTCTCTGATCGAACATCGGCCGCTCGACAAACCCGTCGCGCCTACCGCGTCGAATAGCCGCGAGGTCTCACTTTGACTGCTGCGCAGCCCCGAAGATATTTCGACGTAGCCGGCGTAGCGCGCCAGCTTGGCGATGCCTTCCAGTTCCGTTCGCGCGTGCTCCCGGTCGTCCACGGCATTGTCGCCATCCGAGGCATAAAACAAATACACATTGCAGGTCCCGGGATCGAAGCGGGCGGATACGATCTCGCGCACCTTACTCAAGCCCGCCGAGGCCACGGTGCCGCCGCTGCCGGCGACTTTGAAAAAATCGGCCTCGCTGAACTCCCAGGCCTCGGTCGTGTGGGCAACGAACACGATGTCGAGGGAGCGATACTGACGGCGGAGTCCGGCGGCCACCCAGAAGAAAAAGGTCTTCGCCAACTGCCGATCGCCTTCCGTCATGCTTGCGGATACGTCCAGCAGGAAGCACACCGCGGCACGCAGCGCCGGTTGCCGACGCCGGGCAAGCTGCCGAAAGCGAAGGTCCTCATCGATGAACGTTGGTGCAGAGGACTTGAGCCCCCGGCGTTTCACCGACTCCTTGAGCGAGCGGCGGCGGTCGAGTCTGGATCGCGCGCCGCGTTTATCCCAGCCCTCGCGCTTCCATTCCGATTCTTCCGACTGCCCAACGCGCGGCTGCAAATTAGGCAACCGCAGTTCTTCCCACATCCAATCGATGATGTCGTCAATCTTGAATTCGAGCAGCAACTCGGGGCCGCCTCGCTCGGTGCCGCCGGCGCCTTTACCGCCCGGTTTGCTGCCGGTGTTGGCCGGTCCCAGCAAGTCGCCGGGCTTGGCGGTTCCCTGACCGACGCCCTGCGGCTCCGAATCGGATCGCAGCCGAAAACGGTAATGTTCCAGCATGCGCACAGGCACCCTGACCGTGCGCGCACCGTCATTGATGATGTCGGAGCCGGCAACGATCTGTGGCAAGTGCTCGCGCACGGCTTCTCTAATCTTTTCGCTATGCCGCAGCCAGTCCCGCGAACCGCGTGAGAAGAGCTCGTACCAATCATTCACGGCGTTAGGCACGGCGGGAGGCTCGCTTCCCGGGCCTGAGCTCATTGGGTTACCCTCTGCTCTGCCATATGGCCGCCATTGTACCCCGTTACTCCTGTGACAACAGCGTCGTCACGTAGTTCAGCGCCTCTTGGGCGCTATGTTCGTCATATCCATACTCCCCGACCAGCCGCTCCTGCACGACGGATATCTTTTGCCGCGCTTCGTCATCGGGCCGGGCCGTAGAGGTCACCAGCCGCAGCACATCGCGGCGCTCTTCGAACAGGTATTGTTCTATGGCTTCCCGTACCCGGGCATGGCTTGCGAGGCGAAATTTCTCTCCGGCCTTGAAAGCGACCATGGCTTTTCGGATCACTTCCTGCCGGAAAGACTGTTTTCCAGATTCGGAGACTTTGATTTTCTCTTCGACGGAGCGCAAGAATCGTTCATCCGGCGCCCGATTCTCACCGGTCATCGGGTCAGTGACCTTGCGCTGGTCGAGAGAGGCCTCGATCTCATCCAGATATTTCTCCAGCAGCTGTTGCGCCTCGTCCTGAAAAGACGCAAACAACGCGCGGTGCACATCCTCCTTGACCCAACGATTATAGAATTCCTTGCGAGCCGTCACCAGGTGGTCGAACCACTGCTTCTTCTGTTTCGCGTCCATACGCGCGTCGCTCTCGATGGCATCTTTGATCGCGAGCAGCAGCTCCATGCTGGTGAGGCTGCGCGCGTTGCCGCGGGTAATCGCGGTGGAAAGGGCATTGATCACGAAGCGCGGACTCACGCCGCTCAATCCTTCGTCCGGCGATTCGGACCTGAGTCTCGCAGCTTCGGTGTCGGAGAATCCTTCGACCGACTCTCCGGCGAAGATGCGAACCTTCTTCGGCAGATCCAGGCCCTCGCGTTCCGGCTTGGTGTGGCGAGTGAGGATGGCGAACACCGCGGCGAGATGCAGCACATGCGGATCAAGATGCGTATTGCGGAACGCGGGCGCGCCGTACACCAGCTTCTTATAGATGCGTGCCTCGTCTACATAGGAGAGCGCGTACGGCACCTTGATGATGACCATGCGATCGAGCAGAGCCTCATTCTCCTTTTCCTGCAGGAATCGATTGAATTCCGCGAGATTGGTATGTGCGAGAATCGTTTCATCGAGATAGATCAATGGAAATCGCGCAACCTTCACGTTTTTCTCCTGCGTCATCGTCAGCAGGAGATAAAGAAACTCGCGCTTGACCTTCAGGATCTCGATCATCTCCAGAACACCGCGGCTGGCGGCGTACACCGCGCCGGACCAGGACCAGGCGCGAGGATCGCCCTCGTCGCCCACATGCGAGACCTTGGAAAGATCGACCGATCCGACCAAGTCGGCGATATCGGCGGTCGAAGGATCGTGGGGTGCATAGGTGCCTATGCCGCACCGAGCCGCCTCGGACAAGAAGATGCGCTCGACCGGCACGCGCAGATAGTCGCCGTCGCATTCGCGATCCACGTAATCGCGAGCCCACGGGCTCACCTCGCCCGCTATATCGACGCCGAAGGTCTCGCGAAACTCGGCGCGCAGGCTCGTTGGAATGAGATTCAACGGCGATTCGCGCAAGGGCGAGCCCTTGATCGCATACAGGGCGCCTTCGTCCGTGCGGCTGTACTCCTCCAGCCCGCGCTTCAAAAGGATCGCCAGCGTCGATTTGCCGCCCGACGGGGGTCCGAGCAACAGCAGCAGCCGGCGGCCGACATCGGAACCCGCCGCTGCCGATTTGAAATACTCGACCACCCGGCCTAGGGGCTCGTCGACGCCGAACAGCTCGCGTTTGAAGAGTTCCCTGGCCTTCTGAATGTCGTTGCCTTCAACGTCGCGACCATACCAAAGCAGCATGTCCCAAATGTATTCATGACTGGTCCGGACCAGGGACATCGGGCTGACCGGCAGTATGTGCGACAAGAAGTCGCCGAGAGAACCTTCCCAGCGTTGCGCACGATGCTGCTTGCTGAAGTCCGTCAGCGAATTGAGGAAATCCACCGAATTGGATCCGCCTCTAGGCTCTGATATTCCCATCGTCGAACCTCCACTCGAGAATTGGACTGGGCACTATCCCGCACGTCGACGCTCAGTTTTCCCTCAAATGAGCTTGATTGGAGCGCGACTCATTCGACTCGTATTACTGTTTTATATCAGATCGGTCACCGCTTCAAACTATTAAACGCTTGCGGCAGGAAAAAGTTTCAAGAGGGCCGACCCCATCACAGGCGAGAGGAGAGTGCGGCGGCGCACCGAAAGGGCCCTGTGATCGTGTTCACGTTACGGTCGACCGCTGTCCGGATCGAGCGAGAATCAAGCAGGTCTCGCGCGTGCGCGGCGCGAAAGCAACACACCCGCGGATGATATGGCGGCCGCGAGCGGGGCGAGGTTAATTCTCAATTCAGCAGCGTATGCTGGAAAAACTCGGTCACGCGGCTGCGATACTCCTGTGGCGCAACGCGCTCATAATCGCCATGATGCGCGCCCGGTACGATCCACAGGTCCTTTGGACTTCCGGCCGCCGCGTAAAGTTGCCGGGCCATGAACTGCGGCACCAAGGTATCCAAATCGCCCCCCAAGATGAGCACCGCGCGCGGCGCGATCGCGCCGATGACGTCCTTCGGCAGCATGTCCAGCGATTGCCCGTATAGCCGCAGCGCCAAGTAGCACGGCACCTGAGTAAGCAGGCCCCATTCGTCGGTCGCCAGCCAGTTCTGTTCGACCACGTCGGTCGGCGATGAGGCGAGCACGACGGCGCGCAGTCTGCGGTCGAGCACCGCCGCCTGAGTCAACACATAGGCGCCCATGGACAGGCCGAAAGCGCCGATGCGTTGCGGATCCACCTCTTCGCGGGCGCTCAGCCAGTCGACCGCAGCGCTGATTGCCTGTCTTTCCGGAACACCCCAGCGCGACTTACCCTCGCTTGCACCCTGGCCGGGCAGATCCAATGCAAGCACACCGAAGCCGGCCTCCGCGAGAAATCGCGTCTCGGACAAAAGCGATGAGCGGTCCGCGCCGGTGCCATGCACCAGCACGATGGCGGCGTGATTTCGCGAGGGCGCGTACCAGCCGGCCAACCGGGGCTTACCCGCCGCGGGAAAGGAGATTTCTCCGAGACCGGCTATCCCCGTGCGCTCGGGGTGCAGCGAGATGGTTTTAGGGGGTGTACGCACATAGTCGGCGCGCTCGTCCCGGAAGCTCTTGGCGGCAATTCGCAGCCCAAACAACAACCCAAGAGCCAAAATGGCAATCGCTATGTAGATCGCAATTTTCACAGCGCGCCACGTGTCTTGTACCAAGCCTCGAATTATAGCACCACGTGAGGAGGCAATATGCGGCCGGCTGCGCGCCGTCCGGCGCTGCCCATTGGACGCAGGGGCGCTGATGGGCGAGAATGATATGTTCGATGCGCGTCGTACATCGTGCGCACTGGGCCGGCCGGCGGCTCAGTGTTACATTGACGATGGGTATTTGGCACGCGGGCGACGTTGGATGAGCAGAAAAGATGAAGATCGCATCCTTCACGGCTTGCACTATTATCGTGAAAGCATCGACGAGGAATTCAGCGCGACCAGCGGCGAAATACTATGGCTGGCGGCGCATTCCTACATCGACGGCGGCAGTTGGTACAAGGATGGGAAGCTGCAGAGTTTCGACTGCTCGGTCATTCCAATCGAGCTTCGCCGCAAGCTGCTCATGTCGAAATTCGAGCTGCCGCTTCGCTATCTGCACTATCGCCGGCTCATCAAATTTACCCAGGGTAGGGACGGCAGCGTAGCCGTTGCTGTCACTTTTGCCGGTGCGGATCGGGCAATGCGCCTTCACACGCGAGTGGGACGCATGGAGGTTTGGTATCAAGAGCATAGAGACGGTTTCCTTGGCATCGTCACGACCATTGCCGTTTCGCTCATCACGGCGCTGGTGGCCGTGGCTGTCACGGAACGCTTGCACGGAAGCTTTGCAGAACCGCCTCGACTCATTTACGAACTCGGTTCCAAATCGCAGCCCTGAACTTCAGCCGGCAGCGACAGCGTTCTCCGGGCTACCCGCGCGGCGAGCGAGTCTGCGAGCGTTGGGATCCATCACGAGGTGCAGGGTTCGCGCAAATAGCCGGTCATGAGTTGCGGCGCGGCCGATGTGGATGATGCCGGCATGCTGAAGGTCGTTGCGGAGCACGTCGATGACACGATCCCGCGTGCGTTCGTCGAGGGCATCGAGGACCTCGTAGATCGGCCTCGCGTTCGTACCGCTCGGCATTGCGGTCGATCAGGTTGCGGCCAACCCAGTAGCTCAGCAACGATGCGGACCCGGAATAGATGATGGCCGCCCATACCATGTAGCCGGCACGGCAAAATGCCGGCCACCTGTTGAGGCGAATTTGTCCGTAGGCCGTGGCCACGATGACCAGGAACAGCGCGACGGCGAGCAGCAGCAGCGCGTTGCGCACCGGGGCGGCCCAGAGCGCGCGGCTCACCATTCCGATTTGCGGCATCAGGCCCGACTGGGCAATCTCTTCCGGATCGAGCAAAGGGCTGGCTCCGTCTCCCGGTTGTTCTAGTATCATGGGTCAGCTTCTCGAGGAAAAACGATCTTGCCATTATCAGGCACCTTGCCTTCCGTGGGTCGCATGGATCCAACAAAAAGCGCAGCGTGGCGGACTCCGTGAGCCGTATCGAAACCCTCATCGGCAAGATGTCCCTGGCCGAGAAGCTGGGCCAACTCACCATGACGGCCTCGAGCTTCGCCGTGACCGGACCGATCATCGCAGGGGATTCGACCCAAGCCATCAAGGACGGGACCATCGGCAATCTGCTCAACATGGTCGGCGCCGATCACGTGCACGGGATGCAGCGGCTGGCGGTGGAAGAGTCGCGCCTCGGCATTCCACTGCTCATCGGGTTCGATGTCATTCACGGGCACCGCACCTTGTTTCCGATTCCGCTCGGCGAAGCAGCGTTGTTCGATCCACGGATGTGGGCGTTGACGGCCCGTGAGTCTGCCAGGGAAGCCGCCGCCGAAGGCCTCGCAATGACCTTTGCGCCGATGCTGGACGTGTCGCGCGACCCTCGCTGGGGACGCAGTGCCGAAGGTCCCGGCGAAGATCCTTGGCTGGCTGCCCGCATCGCGGAGGCGAAAGTGCGCGGCTTCCAGGGTACCGACCTCGCCGCGCCGGATGCGCTGGCGGCAGTCGCCAAGCATTTCTGCGCTTACGGAGCGGTGACCGCCGGCCGCGAATACGCCTCCGTGGACATTTCCGATCGCACGGTGCGCGAAGTGCATCTTCCGTCATTCGCCGCCGCGGTTGCTACGGGCGTCGCGGCGATCATGCCTGCTTTCAATGATCTTGCGGGCGTGCCGATGACGGCAAATGTCGCGCTGCTGCAAGGCTGGTTGCGCAAGAATCTGGGCTTCGAGGGTGTCATTGTGAGCGACTACAATGCCATCGGCGAACTCATTCATCATGGCATTGCCGCCGATTTAGCCCAAGCCGCGGCACTCGCACTGAAAGCCGGCGTCGATATCGACATGATGTCCGACGCCTATCGCCACGGCCTGCCGGCGGCTCTGGACCGGGGATGGGTGACCCGCGACGAGATCGACGAATCCGTGCGCCGCGTCCTGACGCTCAAGGAGCGATTGGGACTTTTCGATGATCCTTACCGGCGAGGAGCCGTGCCGGAAACCGGCACCACCGTTGCGTCGCGCCGGCAACTCGCTCGCGTCGTCGCAGCTCGCGCCATCGTCATGCTGAAGAACGAGAAGGGGGTGTTGCCGCTGGTCAAGGGTGCCGCCCGACTGGCCGTCATCGGACCGCTGGCCGACGCGTCGGCCGAAATGCGCGGTCCATGGTGGGGCGCTGCGCCGCCCGAAGGACATGTATCGGTGGCGGCAGGCCTGCGAGAAATGCTTGCGGAAACGCGGGTGTTGCACGCCGCAGGCGTCGCTATCAATGGCGAGGATGTGAGCGGCATCGCCGCGGCGCTCGACCTATGCGCGCATGCGGACGCGATACTCCTATGCGTGGGCGAAGCTGCGACCATGAGCGGCGAGGCTGCCAGCCGAGCGCATCTCGGACTCCCGGGTCGGCAGCGCGAATTCGCCGAAGCGGTTTTCGAGCGCGCCGAACGGCTGCGCAAGCCCGTTATTGTCATCTTGTTCTCGGGTCGCCCCTTGGTCGTGCCGTGGTTGGTGGAAAAATCCAATGCCATGCTCGCCGCCTGGTTCTTAGGCAGCGAGGCGGGTAATGCCATTGGCGACGTCATCCTGGGCCATGTCTCGCCGAGCGGGCGCACTCCGGTAAGCTGGGCGCGCGCCGCCGGGCAGGTTCCGATCTTTTTCGGGGAGCGCCCTACCGGCCGTCCCGCGGATCCGAACGATTATTACACCAGCAAGTATCTCGACGTATCGAACGAGCCGCTGTTCCCTTTCGGGTATGGACTCAGCTATGGGCAATTCAAATACTCGAACCTTCGCGTGCCGCGCGAGAGCGTGGCCGAGAGAGATACCGTCGTGGTTCGGGTCGACGTCATGAATGAAGGCAGACGGGCCGCGGAAGAGACGGTGTTTCTGTTTACGCACGACAAGCTTGCCAGCGTCGCGCGGCCGCTCTTGGAACTCAAAGGGTTCGGCAAGGTAAGTTTGAATCCCGGAGAACTGGGTACCGTGACATTGATATTGCCCGCCGCGGAGTTGCGGTTCCTCGGAATGAATCTCGAGCCTGTGTTCGAGGCAGGCGAAGTCGAGATTCTCGTCGGTCCCTGCGCGGACAGGGCGCAGCTGATGGTCGGCACCATCCACCTGGCGCGGGCGGTCTGATCTAGTGTCCTGTCCCATAAATACCTCACTCGCTGCGCCGCGCCTTTATCGTGCCGAGCGGCGTTGCGCCTCCTCGCCCGTGCCCTTTGAACTGCTATGCCTCGTCGGCGCGCCTTGCCCGGCACGAAAATTCGCTGGCGGATCGAGTAAGTTATTTATGAGACAGGACACCAGCCAGCGCGATTTCGGGTGCCGCCGACGAGGCGTTTCCGTGGAAACGCACGTTCACATTAATTCTTGATATATGCTATAAACTATTGATTTATAATTATAATTGGCGGGACGCCTGGAACCGGAATTGGCACCGGTGGTCGCGGCAAAGCGGCAACTCGTGTGCCACAATTGCCGTGTTGCGCTTTGTGGAAATATGGGGAGTCATGAATAAGACCTTCGATGCCATCGTCGTCGGCGCCGGCCAAGCGGGCCCGTCGTTGGCCGGACGGTTGACCGCCGCGGGCATGACGGTGGCCCTGGTCGAGCGTCATCTGTTCGGCGGCACGTGCGTCAACACAGGGTGCACGCCGACCAAGACGCTCGTTGCCAGCGCAGAGGTTGCGCATCGGTGTCGCCGCGCACGAGAGTTCGGCGTCAACATCGAGGGCGGAGTATCGGTCGACATGCACGCAGTCAAAGAACGTAAGGATGCCATTGTGACCGAGTCCAGGGTGGGCCTCGAACAATGGCTGCGGGGCATGAATCGCTGCACGGTATACCAAGGTCATGCACGGTTCGTGTCGCCGCACGAGCTGCGCGTTGGCGATGAGTCGATCACCGCTGCGCGGATCTTCATCAACGTTGGCGGACGTGCCCTCGTACCGGATCTGCCCGGCGTCGACCGTGTACCGTATCTGACCAATACCTCGATCCTCGATCTCGATGTCCTGCCGCGGCATCTGGTCATCGTCGGCGGCAGCTACATCGGCCTTGAGTTCGCGCAGATGTACCGCCGATTCGGCAGCGAAGTGACCGTGATCGAGAAAGGACCGCGCCTGATTTCCCGCGAGGACGACGATGTCTCCGCTGCGGTTAGAGCCGTATTCGAGCATGAGGACATCACCGTTCGTACGGATGCTGAGTGCATACGATTCGCGCCGCATGATGCGGGTGTCGTCGTCGGTGTCGAATGCGAATCCGGCGCGCCCGAAATTCTGGGGTCGCACGTGCTATTGGCGGTTGGCCGGCGCCCGAATACCGACGATCTGGGCCTCGACAAGGCGGGGGTCGCCATGGACGACCATGGCTTTATTTTGGTCGACGAGGAACTGCGAACCAATGTGCCTGGCATTTGGGCGCTGGGCGACTGCAACGGCAAAGGTGCGTTCACTCACACGGCCTATAATGATTTCGAAATCGTCGCGGCGAATGTTCTCGACGGCGACTCGCGTCGCGTGACCGACAGAATTCCCTGCTACGGCCTTTTCATCGATCCGCCGTTGGGCCGCGTCGGCATGACGGAAAGCGAGGCCCGCGCGACCGGGCGCAGCATCCGCATAGGCAGTCGACCCATGACGCGGGTACGCCGTGCGGTCGAAAAAGGCGAAAGCCAGGGCTTCATGAAAATTGTCGTCGATGCCGAGAACCACGAGATCTTGGGCGCCGCCATTCTCGGTGTCGGCGGCGATGAAGCAGTGCACGGGATCCTCGACACCATGGCCGCAAAGGCGTCGTCCCAGACTCTGCGGCGTGCCGTGCATATTCATCCGACGGTTTCGGAATTGATTCCGACCATACTCGGAGAACTCCGGCCGTGATAACCGCGCCGCGCCGGGTGGCGGCCCTGCATTCTCGCGAAAACCCTCAAAATCGACTGTACGGCATCGGCTTCATGATAGCCGCGGTGTTCGTGTTTGCCATCATGGACGCGCTGATGAAGCGCCTGTCGACGCACTATGATCCTCTGCAGATTGCATGTCTGCGCAGCCTCTCCTCGTTGGTATTCTTGATCCCGCCGATTGCCTGGCAACGTTCCTGGGTGACTCTGAAGGCGTCGGCACCGATGCTGCACGCGCTGCGCGGCGTGCTCGGCGTCACCATGTTGACGAGCTTCATTTTCGCCGTGCACCGGCTCACGTTGGCGCAAACCTATTCGCTGTTCCTGGCGGCGCCGCTGTTGATGACGGCGCTATCGGTGCCGATCCATGGAGAACGGGTCACAGGCCGGCGATGGCTCGCCATCGTGTGCGGCATGAGCGGTGTCCTGCTGATTTTGCAGCCTTGGGGCGGCGGCGCATTCTCGATGGTGGCGGCCGGCGCTGCCGCGATTGCGACCGTCTGCTATTCCCTGAGCGCGTTGACGGTGCGGACTTTGGGCCGGCGCAACACCAGCATGTCCATGGTGTTCTGGTACCTGGGATTGGTGGGCCTGGGATCGGGCGCATTGGCGCTCGGCGAGTGGCATGCGGTAGAACCCGGCGACTGGGTATGGCTGGCCGCGATTGGTGTTTCTGGTGCTCTGGGTCAGTTATGGCTGACGGAGGCTTTTCGGCGAGCGCCGCCGTCCGTGGTCGGGCCGTTTGAATACACCGCCATATTGTGGGCCTTCGGGATCGACTGGATTTTCTGGTCGGCGTCGCCGTCGGCCAGCCTCCTGATCGGTGCCGCCATCGTCGTCGCAAGTGGGATCGTCGTTATCCTGGACGAACGCCGGTTGGCAGAGCTAGCCCTCAACCCGGCGTGCCCACCGCCCTGACTGTTTATTCCTTCGCCGCTCGGTACGCGGACATCGCAAACCTCGGAGAATCCGCCAAGCTGGCAAGCACCACATAATCGAGTTTCGACGGACAATCCGACTCGGTGTATAGCGGCGGGGCCGTGGGCGCTCTTGCTGCGACGGACGATAGCAAGGCCATCGACGCGAGTATGGGTATGGCGATGAGTAGGCGCCGGAGGCGAAGTTTCATTTGAATGCTCCTGACTGGATTCATTTTCGACAGGCTGGTTTTCCCCTCATAGTCGTCCAGTCACGACCAGAACCAGGAGAATGATCAGTACGAGACCCAAGCCGCCGCTCGGGTAGTAGCCCCAACCGCCGCTGTATGGCCAAGCGGGAAGCGCGCCGATCAATAGGAGAACCAACAGGATAAGTAATATTGTGCTTATGGACATATCCGTCTCCCAACTTGGTGGTCAAGCTGCTGGATGGGAGCGTAAGTAAAGGTTCAATCTAAATCAGTCAGGTAGCCGCGTGACCGCCTGTAGGGCAGGTCCTACTAAAACCCATCCGATACATCCAAGTTTTCGATAGTTATGCGCCGAATTTTGCGCTTTTTAATAAAAGGATTCGAGGCTATTGTGTCCTTCAACGGAGGTTTTCATGGACAACATTCGACGCAGTGCTGATAGAGGTTTTGCGGATCACGGCTGGCTCAAGTCTTTTCACACGTTTTCATTCGCGGATTACTTCGATCCGAAGCATGTGGAATTTGGCCCGCTGCGAGTCATCAACGAGGATCGCGTCGCGGCCGGCGCCGGCTTCGGGACCCACGCGCATCGCGATATGGAGATCATTAGCTATGTCCTAGAGGGCGAGCTCGCTCACAAGGACTCGATGGGCAACGGTTCGACCATTCGACCCGGCGACGTTCAGCGCATGAGCGCCGGCAGCGGCGTGCGTCACAGCGAATTCAATCCGTCGCCGAGCAACACGGTGCATTTTTTGCAGATTTGGATCCAGCCAAGCGCGCGCAATATCGAACCGAGCTACGAAGAGAAGCGCTTCGACGCCGACGAAAAACGCGGGCGCTTGCGCCTCATCGTATCCCCCGATCGTGCCGACGGCTCGTTGCTCATCCACCAGGATGCCAAGGTCTACGCGGGTCTGTTCGACGGCGATGAGCGCGCAGATTTTAGCGTGGAACCCGGTCGCCTGATCTATGTACACGTGGCGCGCGGCACATTGAACGCCAATGATTCCCGCTTGAGTACCGGCGACGCCTTGCAAGTCACGAATGGCTCGCGACTGCGGATCGAACAGGGTCGTCAGGCCGAGGTCTTGGTATTCGATCTGCCGGGCAAGGCTCATTGACACGAACGCCCTGCCCGCGGCGGCGGGGCATTCACTCAGGGCTTCGCGCGCCGCTGCCCGACCGTGTGTCCCGCAGCCATACTCGGTCCCGCGGCGCTCGGTCCCGCGGGTGCCGCGCTCCTATCGGCCACTATGGCCTGCCAATTCATGATGGCGTTCCAAACCATGCGGTGATCGCCGCGATTGAGGTCGCGATACAGCGGATTGAAGTTGAACGCGACGACATGACCGAGGCCGACCGGCATGTCGAAAATCGCCGGGCGTCCAATGAGATTATCCTCGCCCCATGCCTGGCCACTGACGACGAACGGCGCGGCATCGCGTCCTCCCCATTGCAGTACCACACTGCGTGAATCGAACGGTCCGTCGAGACAGCTGGTGCAATACGCCATGCGCAGCCAGCGCCGTGGCGTCGAGTACAGCGCGAAATTCTGGCGGAACACGTAGCTCGACTCCGGGTAGCCGTAGCCAATGGGATGATCCGGACGTGCGAAGCTGACCCGCACATGGGCGCCGGGGGTTCGCGTCACGGAGTCTCGAGCCGCCGCCGCCGCAGCGGCGCCGCCGCCCGCGGAACTGCGCGGCACGCCGCCGGAATCGCGACGCACACCGCGCACGATGCCGCCTTCGATCGGCAGCATGCTGCCATTGCCCAGGGTCACCATGAGGCCGCCCTGCTCGACGAATTCTTGAATTTGCGCGAGTCCCCGCCAACCGATGCCGCCGGTGATGTCATCCGACGCCGCGGGCGTACCGAAGCTCGGAGTTTGCGCCGTCTTCTTGAAGGGCATGGGACCCCACACTTTGGGAATACCCTGGATCTGCTCGGCCAACTCCAGATCCACGTGACCGTACAGCAGCACGTCGATTTTCTTGTGCAGGTTGCCGGCGCGAATGTCTTCGTCCCGGATGTAGGTGTAGGGAATTTTTCGTTGGTCGAGCGTATATCGAACCCAGCCGATGGAATCCGTATCGGCCCAGGGAACCCACACCCCCAACCGAGGCACTGTGGCGGCATGACGCCGGACATCGGGCACCGTATCGGTGCCGGTGAAGTCCAAGCCCATCCGGTCCGCAAGGTCGCGCAGCGCATCGGCGAGTCCCGCCTGCGGCGGTATCATCCATGATCCCGCCGGGTAGCTGGTATCGCCGAGAGAGAACGATCGTTCGGCGATGTCTACTTTGAACCGCGCGAGACGATATCTCGCCTCGAAAAGTCCTTCCTGTCCTGAGTCCCGCAAAAGGAATACCGGACCGGTGCCGGCCACGCGGCCGTGGGGATGCGGCGCGGCCGTCAGCAGCGAGACTCTCGCGTTGCGGATCGAGGCATCGGCCGTAGGCTTCACCTCCACGTGGTAGTAGGCGGGCAGCTCCCAAGAGACGTCGTCATACGGTTCACCGCCATCTTTCGGATACTTCTGCGGCGTCAACAGATCGACCGCGTAATTGCGGTAAGGCTGGTCCAACCGAACCACATAGGTGCCGCTCGGATAGCTGCCCTCCTCTACCGTGATGGGTGCTTCGCTACGACTGACCTCGATGTGCTGCGCCTGAAGCCGGGCCACCAGCTGCGCCACACGCGTGGGGTCGCCTTGATTCTCGGGGATGAGAAACGCAAAGGGAGCCTCCTCGACGCCCTTGCGCCAACTATGAACGCTCTTCGTGTAGAAATTGCGCAGCAGCATCGCTGAGTTTGCCGCTGCGTAGTCGAGCGCCGCGAGCGCACCGGTCTCGTTGTAGTTGACGTTATCGCGCGACGACCAGGAGAACTTCCCGGTGGGCGGCGGCAGCACACGGTACCACTCGCGCGTGGTCTCTTCGGGAGACAGCGATTGCACCAGGGTTTCCGCCGTGGTGTTGCCGAAGGTCTCATAGCCCCGGCCAATCGCGTTGTGATTCATGGCGACGGAGTCCATGAACATGTGTCCGAATCCCTCGCCGAAACTCCACGTGCTGACGCCCGGCATGCCGAGGCCCGTCATGGTCTCGACCTCGTGGAAGCTCAAGCTGAGAAACTCGGTGAAGGTTATCGGGTCGATGTTCGGGTTGTAAGGACCGGTGCCGTTCCACGTCATCAACAGAGGCACACTTTCGTGCAAGTCATGCACGATGACCGGGTGCCACTCGAAAAACAGCCGGCTCACGGCCTTGGTGGACTCGTGGGCCAGCTGATGCGCATCGCGATTGATGTCGACGAACGCGTACTTGGACCAATACGGCGGAGATTGGCGCGGCAGCGTATCGCGCTCGGTTTTGCCCTTCAAATAGCGGTAAAACCACTCGACCTGCTTGTCGCGGCCGTCGGGATTGCACACCGGGTTGATGAGCACCACCATGTTTTCGCGAATTCGGCGGATCATCGGCTGATCCGAGACGGCCAAGCGATACGCGAGTTCCAGTACGGACTCCGTCGAACCCGTCTCATCGGAATGCACCGCTGCGTTGAAGTAGTAGAACGGCCGGGAACTCATCATCAGCCGCTCGGCCGCCGCGGGGTCGAGCGTGCGCGGGTCGGCCAGTGCCGCCATCGCGGCCTTCAAGGAATCCAGTTTTTGAATGCCTTTCTCGTCGGCGATCGCCAACAGCACGATGTCACGGCCCTCCTCCGAACGGCCGATGGTGTAGACCTTCACGCGCGGCGAAGCCGCAGCGAGCGCACGAGCGTAGGCATAAGCCTGTGCCGAGTCGACCAGTTCACCGGGCGCACCCGCGATGCGACCAAAAAAAGCGCTCGGCGAGGGTACCGTGGAGGATGCCGGAACATAGGAAACCCAGGGCGATGAGAAGCGCGGTTCGGTCGTGGCCTTGGCGATCTCCTCCACGGAACCGGCTTCGGCGGTATCGGGCGCGATCGACTGAGCACGTACCGCCGACGATGCGCCGCCGGCGATCCAGATCAACACCAGAATTCTAACCAGCATGAGCCTCCGCCTTCGCTTGATTGGGTGGGCGCGAAGGCGAACGCAGTCTACACGAGCCGCGTCGCAGGCACGGCGTGGCGTGACCACCACCAGTAGAAGGGCAAGCCGGCGAACAAGACCGCGACACCTTGCAGCGCCTGCCGTGGCGCGGCGACGAACGTGTTGACCAGCAACGCCACCGTGACGAAAAGAAATACCAGAGGCACGACCGGGTAGCCCAGCGCTCGATAGGGCCGGGAGGCATCGGGCATGGTTCGCCTGAAGACAAACAGCGATGCGATGCTCAGCCCGTAGAATGCCCACGAGACGAAGATGACCGAATCCGTCAGCGCATCATAGGAGCCGGAAAGCGCCAGCACGCTGCCCCATGCTGCCTGCGCCAGAATCGCCCGGATCGGCACCTTCGATCGCGGCGACAGCTTGGCGAGACCGCGAAAAAATAGTCCGTCGCGCGCCATCGCGAATGGAATACGGGAATTCGCCAGTACGCTCGAATGCAACGAGCCGAACGATGAAACCATCAACGCAGCCGCCGTCAAAGACACCGCCACCGGGCCCCAGAATCGCTTGAGCACCTCGGTGGCCACCGACGAACCGGCCGGTACGCTTGCGATTTGCAACGGCGTCAACGCGTAGTAATAGGCGGAGTTGACGAACAAATAAAGCGCGCCGACCACCAACATGCCGCCGACGAACGCGCGCGGCATATTACGTTGCGGATTGCGAATTTCGCCGGCGAGCGGCGCCACATTGTTCCAGCCATCGTAAGCCCATAGGGCTCCCAACATGGCGGCTCCGAAGCCGGCAATGCCGCCGCGTGCGCTGTCGGCAACCCCCTCGCAAGTCCCTTGCAATCCCGAGGTGGCCAGATGCGACCAGCTTCCCGGAGCGAACACGAACGCCGCCAGGCCGACGCCGAACACCAACACCACTTTGGCAATGGTCACGACCAATGCGGTGCGGCCGCCCGTGGCGACGGAGGCGCAATTGATGAGAGCCACCGCCCAAATCGCCCCCAACGCGACCAACGTCAAACCGTCGATGTGCAGATGCAGCCCGATGGCGGCGCTCTGCACATGCCATCGCTCCAAAGCGCCGCCGAGTGCGACGTTCATGAATATCGCAAGCCCCACCGCAAGCGCTGCCTGCGAGCCGGCGCGGGCGACCGCGAATACCATCCAGCCGTACAGAAACCCGATCAATCGGCCGTAGGCGCGGCGCAGATAGATATAGTCGCCGCCCGCTTCCGGCATCATGGCGGCAATTTCCGAATATGAAAATGTCCCTGCGAGGGACAGCAGACCGGCGGCAACCCACACCATGAGCACGGCCTTGCCGCTGCCCACGTTGCAGGTCATGACGCGAGTCTTCAAGAACACTCCCGTACCGATCATGTTCGCGACATTGACCGCGATCGCCGCCCACGGTCCCATGCCCCGGATGAGTTCCGGGCGCACGGAAGCCGCTGAGATCTGGGTACTCATTTGCGGTAGTATCGACGAAATGCAATTCGACTACTCGCGAATTTGGCCCTACGTGATCGCGGTGCTGGCGGTCCTGTTGATTTATCGGCGACTTCGCCGCAGCTTCGGCCGGCAGCGCATACGCCCTGTTCGCATGAATCTGCGCATCGTCATCTTGATCGTGCTCGGGTGTTCGCTGCTGCCGATGGCATTGAAGTCCAGCCAGTTTCTCATGTCGGGACTCGCCGGCTTGGTGGCCGGAATAGCGCTGGGGGTGTGGGGCGCTGAGCGCACGCGCTATCAATCGTACAACGGCCAATTGCACTACGTGCCGCATACCTACACAGGCGTAGCGGTGTCGCTTCTTTTCGTTGGGCGGTTGGTGTACCGCATCGTCGAGGTGTACTCGAAGGAGCGATCAAGCGGCTCGAGCGGCGCAGACGTGATGAGCCAAGGTTTCGCGGCGCCGACGATGATTAGAAGTCCGCTTACCGAGGGTTTGTTGTTCGCGGTAATCGGCTACTACGTTTGCTATTACGGAATGGTGCTGTGGAAGTCCAAACGCGTCAGCGCGGAAGAACTCGAGGTGGTCTCGACGTCGCCAGCCGCCTCGCCATGAAGGCGAACGCCGTCTAACGGCGAACGCCCTTCCGACCGGTGCGCGCTTTATTTAGCCGAGACGAATACCGCATACGTCAGCAGTGCCATGCCGACCAGCAACGCGTTGGTACCCCAGCGAGCAATGTTTCCAACCATGTCAATCTCCTAACTCCATTTTCCAATAACCTCCGCACCTCTTTCTGCGGTAGGTCCCATTCATGGGGGCGCAAAGTAACATTTCCAACTCTGTCGGAAGATGCAGTAGGTCTCAAAAACAGGTAATTGTCGGCGCGAAAGCAAGGCTTCGCGGACTCGCCGCACGCTGGCCGGGAACTGTGGCCGTGGCGCAACAAAAACTTCTCTTGCCGACTCGAAGTTGCGCGCGAATAATACGCACCCCGCGGGCCTATTTGGGAGGAAGCCATGGAACACCGCCGCCCACGTCGACCGACCAATATCCTGGTTCGATTCATCACGGCACCGACCACGATCGGCACGGGGCGGGTGACCAACATCAGTTCGACGGGAGCGTTCATGGAAACGCAAGTACCGTTGCGTCTCCTGTCGCTGGTCTATCTACAGCCCATCGAACAACCGGCCGACAACCCGCATGGACGCCTCGCCGCCACCGTCGTTCGCCACGATGTCTCGGGTTTCGGCCTTGCATGGTGTGAATTCGCGGCCGATACCACGGCCGGCTACGCCGGCTTGATCATGGAGTCCTATGATCTCGCCGATGTGCATCAGTTGCCGCTGCCGGCGATACCCGATGCGCTGCCTGTGCCGCACCTAGCCTCGTGCCCCGTCGAACTGCGCGGGCTATGTAGGCTCGAGTTCCTGGGCTAGCCCCGCTACTGACCGGTCTTGATCCGGGTCCACACTCGGGTGCGCAAGCGATCGTAGTCCGCGCCCAGCTGCGACGGCAGATACAACTTCGCGCGCAAATTCGGCGGCGGATACACGGCCGGGTCGTTCAGGATATCGGGGCGCACGAACGGCCGCGCTGCCAAGTTGTCGTTGCCGTAGTGAATGTCATTGGTGATTTCCGCGATCACTTTGGCATCCAGAATGAAATTGAGGAATTTATGTGCGGCCTCCGGATGCGGTGCGGACGCGGGAATCAGGAACGCGTTGTACGTAATGTTGGATCCCTCCTTGGGCAGTATGAACCCCAGATGCGCGCCGGTACCGTCCTCGCGCGCCCGCGCCTGCGCCACTTCGTAGTCGCTCGACCAAGCGATGGCCACGCATATCTCCTTCGACGCCAGCTGATGCCAATAATCGTTGGAGTCGAACGTTCGAATGTACGGCCGCACCGCCATCACCACGCGTTCGGCCGCTTGCAAGTCCGCGGCACCCTGCGAGTTCGGATCCAAATGCAAAAAGCTGAGCGCCAGCTGAATGACGTCCTCCGGCGAGTCCAGAAAAGTGACCCCGCAGTCGGCAAATCTCGCGATCACGGCCGGATCGAAGATCATCGCCAGACTGTCGGTGGGCGCATTCGGCATGCGGGCCCGCACGAGGTCCACGTTGTACGCGATGCCGTTCATGGCGTGCAGATAAGGGACGGCATAGCGGTTGCCGGGATCAGCCTGCGCTTGAACCTCGAGGACCGCAGGATCGAGATTTTTCCAGTTCGGCAGCTTACTGCGGTCGAGCGGCTGATAGGCGCGCGCTTTGATCTGCCGGCCGTAAAACCCGGTCGTCGTGCTGACGATATCGTAGCCCGACTGACCGGCCATGATCTTCGCTTCCAAGGTCTCGTTCGAGTCGTACAGTCCGTAAACGACTTTGATATGCGTCTGGCGCTCGAATTCCGCAATCGTGTTGTAGCCGATATAGTCGGCCCAGTTATAGATGTGCAGCACCGGCTCTTCGCTGGGTCCGGCATGATGCGGCGCACCGCAGCCGCCTAAGATCAGTGCGGCGAGTGTGGTAGCGGCACCTGGAGCCTGTCTGAGATACTTAGACAGGCTCCTAAACACGCGCCAATTCAGCAGCAATCCATTCGTGGAATTGCCGAATGACGTATTCCTCGGGCATGACGACTCCACCGGTATGCGGCGCGGCATGCAGTCCCCGTTGATTGAGCTCGCACACCTGAGCATCTTCCGTCATCACGAGATTGGTGAAGTCAACCACATTGCGTATATCGAAACCCGGACTCGCCAGCGTCTCGGGGGAAAAGAGGTATTCGACGCGCAGCTCGGTTTGCTCGGGTCCTAGCGGGCGCAATCGTACGACTCGCACGTAGTCGGGATGACCGACGATGAACATGGACGGCACACTGGTCATGTAAAGGTGACCCAGCTTTCGGTCCTCATCGGAAAGTCCGGCAAACGGAATCCCGGTCAATTGACCGTCCAATGACCAGGTACTGGCGCCGCTGCGCAGTCCGCCCCTGAACTTCGGATCGGGATCAGCGACGTGCAGGTTCCAGTTCGGGTCGTCGCGCTCTTCCAAGAGTCCGCGGCCGTAGATCGGAACGAGTTGGGAGAGCTGCGGATGCACCGTCGGACAATGCAAGCATTCGTTGTAGTTCTCCCAGAAGATTTTCCAATTGCAACGAATGTTTTTCAGCAATACGTGGCCAACCATCAATTCCTCGAGCGGCCATGCATCGAGCCGATTCAAGGGCAGATCGAATATCTTGTCGAAGGGCGGCGGCTTGTCGGTAAGGGCCACGAATATGAAGCCGCTCCACTCGCGCACATGGATTTTATATAGGGGATAATCCGCCACATCGAAACCATCGGCGTGGCGCTTGGACGAGGTGCGCAGGAGGTCGCCCTGGAGCGTGTACGTCCACGCATGATAGGGGCAAATGATGGCTCCCGATCTCATGAGGCCTTCGCTGTCGCGGCACAACGCGGCCCCGCGGTGCCGGCAGGTGTTATGAAAGCCGTGCACTTCGCCGCCATCGTCTCGAACCAACAGCATCTTCTGATCGCCCAGTTCGAACGTGCGGAATGCCCGTGGCCGATCGAGTTCGCTGGAACGGCCGACGTAGATCCAGTGTCTATACCAGATACGCTGCAGCTCGCGTTCATAATGCCGCGGATCGAAATAGGCATCCGCCGGCAAGCCCTTGGTATGTTCCTTCAAACCGTTGTAGTGAGTCTCGAGCGTGCCAGGTATCGTCTGCATGTGCCCTCCTCTCAACCGCGCATTCGCGTGCCGCTCGGGTCGAACGCGGCTCCCGTGAGGCGAACTGCCTGATGCCGCTCGCCGATGATTTCAATCTCGAATCCGCTGTCGGCCGCGGCCACGGCTGCCGGCACGAACCCGAGCGCCAGCGACGACCCGACGCGGTGGCCGAACGTCCCCGACGTTACCCATCCCACGACTTTTCCGTCGTGCCAGATGGGCTCGTCGCCGAGCGCGTCCGCGTCGGTCGCATCGACCTTGAAACCGACCAGCCGCAGCGCTCCGCCGCTGTCCCTCTCCTCGGCGGCTGCCGAACGACCGATGAAGTCGCCCTTTTTCAGATCGACGAAACGCCCAAGGCCGGCTTCGAAGGGCCCGTAGATGGGACGGTATTCCCTTGCCCAGGTGCCGAAGTTTTTCTCGATGCGCATGGAATTCAGAGCACGGCCACCGAACGGCCTAAGCCCGAGCTCGCGGCCGGCCTCGACCAGGGCATCATACAATGTCCGCTGGTAGTCGGTCGTCACCCACATTTCATAGCCGAGTTCGCCGGTGAACGACACCCGCCCGACATAGGCCGGAACCATCCCAACCTCCATGTGCCGGAAGGACATGAAGGGGAAGGCGCCGGTCGCCAGGTCGTCGCGCACCAAGCTTTGCAACAGCGCACGTGATTTTGGGCCCGCCACCGACAATCCCGCGTATTGCATGGCGCACGGCCGCACCGTCACGCCGAGCGGCGGCAGGTGGCGCTCGAACCAACGCAAATAATAGGTCTCGGCCGCATAGGTGCCGATCAGAAAGAAATGCTCCGCGGAGGGACGGCATAGGGTGAAATCGCCGATCAACTTACCGCGCTCGTTCAGCATCGGGCTCAAGGCGATTCGACCCACACTGGGAACGCGATTGGCCATGATTTTCGACAGCCATTCGGCCGCACCCGGCCCCTGCACCTCGAATTTTCCATAGTTGGATATCTCGAGGAGACCCACGCCGTCGCGTACCGTCGTGCACTCGCGGGCAATGTGCGGGTGCGCATTCGAGCGTCGAAAGCTCACGTGGTCCACCGCTTCCGCCGCGGTCGGCGCGAACCACAGCGGATGTTCGAGGCCGCAGTAGTCGCCGAACACCGCGTGCTCGGCCAGGAGCTTCTCGTAGATCGGCGTGGTGCGAAGCGGACGCGCCACGTTAAGCTCCTCGTTCGGGAACCGTATGCTGAAGCGACGCGAGTAGTTTTCGCGCACTTTGGCGTTGGTGTACGCGAGCGTGGTCCAATCGCCATAGCGGGCGACATCCATGCCCCAAACATCGGCGCCGGGATCGCCGTCGACCATCCAGCGTGAAAGCGCCAAACCGACTCCGCCGCCCTGACTGAAACCCGCCATGACGCCGCACGCCACCCAGAAGTTCGTCAAGCCCTTGATCGGGCCGATCAACGGGTTTCCATCCGGCGCAAAGGTGAACGGGCCGTTGACCACTTTCCGGATGCCGGCAGCCCCCAGGGCCGGAAAATGTTCGAACCCCACCTCGAGGCTCGGCGCGATGCGCTCCAGATCATTGGGCAACAGGTCCTGGCCGAAGTCCCATGGCGTCGTCACCGGCGACCAGGGAACGCCTGCGCGCTCGTAGGTGCCCATGAGCATGCCGCCGCGCTCCTGGCGAATGTAAATCTCCCCCTCGAAATCGATGGCATGAAGCTGTTCCGGCTTGCCGACCAACTCGGGCATGTCGCCGGTGATGAGATACTGATGCTCCATGGCAAGGACCGGCAACTCGATGCCGACCATCCTGCCGACCTCGCGAGCCCAAAGGCCGGCGGCATTCACGACCTGTTCCGCGTGCACGTTGCCGCGGTCGGTGATCACGTCCCAGGAACCGTCCGGACGCTGCCTGAGGTCGGTGACGCGCGTTTGACGCACGATGTCGGCGCCGCCGATCTGCGCCGATTTGGCATAGGCGTGGGTGACGCCGTACGGGTCGACATGACCTTCGATGGGATCATACATCGCTCCCTTGAAGTGTTTCTTTTCCAACAGCGGAAACAGCTTCGCCGCCTCATCGACCGAGATGATATCGAGGTCCATCCCGAGATAACGTCCGCGCGCCTTGGCCATCTTGAGCCAATCAAGGCGCTCGCGAGTGCCCGCGAGCATGATGCCGCCCGTGATGTGCACTCCGCAGGACTGCCCCGATATGGCTTCGATTTCCTGGTAGAGCTGTATGGTGTATTGCTGCAGCTTGGCGACATTGGGATCGCCGTTCACGGTGTGCATACCGCCGGCCGCGTGCCAGGTGGAACCCGACGTGAGTTCGGCACGCTCGATCAGCAGCACGTCTTTCCAACCGGCCTTGGTCAAGTGATATAAAACGCTGGCGCCGACGACGCCGCCGCCGATCACCACCACTCTGGCGTGGCTTTTCATAGGTGCTCACTCATTGGAAATCGCCAAGTGAATAGCCGGGGACGCATTCCCCGACAGGGTGCCGAAGCGCTCGATGAGCCAGGATCGGAACAACGCAATCGCGGTATCGCTCAGAGCTTCCGGGTGAGTGGTCAAATAGTAGCCGAAGCCGTCGTCGAGACTGTCATCGAACGGCCTGACCAGACGTGCGGTGCGAATGTAATCGCCGAACAAATAGGTATCGACCAGCGCGATTCCCTCGCCGGAGAGCGCGTATTGCACGGCGAGCACCGCGGTATCGAAGACCAGGCCGCGCTCCACGTTCAACGAGTTCAAGCTCGCCTGACGGGCGAACTGCGACCAGCAATGATGCCGCGGCAAATCGGCAATACGCACGTGGACCAATTCATTGCACTCGATGAACTCCGCCAAACTCTTACCCGCGTATCGCGCCGCTACAGCCGGATGACAGAGCAGCCCGAGCCGCACGGGCCACAATAAATCCGTCACCAGGTCGGTCACGGTGGGTTTCGAATAAACGACGGCCACGTCCACATCGCTGAGCGCCGGTCCCACGCCGTAGGGACTACTCACCAGGTCGATTTCGACCTCGGCGGCAGCGCGCCGAAAATCGCGTAAAATGGGCACCGCCATGTGCACGGCGAAACTCGGCGGCATTTGCACGCGCAGCGTGCGTACGCCGGTTGCGCCTTCGTTGCGGATATCGTCGAGCGCAAATTCCAAGCGGTCGAATGACTTCATGACGGCAGGCAGCAGATGCTGGCCCGCCTTGGTCAACACCAAGGTGTGGGGCCGGCGCTCGAACAGCTGCGCACCGATCAGCTTTTCGAGCGCAATCACGTGCCTCGACAGAGCGCTCTGCGAAATCAACAAGGCATTGGCCGCCGCGGTGAAGCTCAGGTGCTTGGCCACGCCTTCGAAGGCGCGCAGCGCATTCAAGGGCAGCCAACGGCGATCGATCGATGCATTTGTCCGCGTCTTCAAGGAGACCAGGCCCTGGTGTAGGCAATCGCGCGCTTTTGATCGCCTATGATGGTCCTCGCCGCTAAGAACAAATGATAGGCCGCCCAAAAACCGCTGGGAGCCAAGATCAGCATCGCCATCCGCAGCGAGGCGGCGTCGACCGCATGACCGGCCGCAAACCAGACGCTCAATAGTCCCACCAATTTAGGCGCGACGATCAGATTGAACACGTTGGCGACGAGGAGTGATACTGCAATGAACATCGAGCGCATGTGGCACGGCGAAAGATTGTTGAGCAGCCCAAAACAGGGTCCGATGTAGAAGTAAATGGCCGGGATGAAAATCCAGAACATGATTTTTGCGACGAGGAGCGAGTGCGTCCAGTAGGCAATGATGGACGGTATCGTCGTGAGCGCGACGACTCCGCCGAGCAGCCACACGACGCGGCGTGGATCCGCCATGAACGGCCTCGACAACAACCAGGCGGTGCCGACCGTGGCCAAGGAGCCGCCGATCAAATGAATGTTGCCGGTCACCTCGCTGGCTTGACCGACGTCCATTTGGTAGGTGCGCATCAGGAACGCGGGCGTCCAGTACATCAAACCCCAGCCCCACAGCGCGCAGACGCCGCCGCCCATCACGACGTGGAACGCCGCCTTCTGCTCCCAAAAAAACCGCCACGTCTCTTTGACCGACGGTTTGATTTCATCCACGATTTCGTCCAAGCGGCCGCGGGCCGGCTCGCGAATGGTCAAATACACGATGAGGCCGACCACCAAACCCGGAACCCCGAGCGCGAGGAACGCGTGCCGCCAGTCGTAAATGCGCGCGACTTCCCCCGCCACATCGAGCGCGATCCACGCGCCGATCGGTGCACCCAGCGCAAGCACGGTCATCGCCATCGGCCTGCGGTCGGGTGGAAAACAATCGGAGACGATGGCCGTCGACGGCGGCGTGCCGCCCGCTTCGCCGATGCCTGCCCCGATCCGGGCGAGAGCGAACTGAATCCAGCCGCGCGAAAGACCGCAGAGCGCCGTGAAACCCGACCAGACGATCAACGAGATCGAGAGAATGTTGCGTCGATTCGAACGGTCGGCGAACCAGGAGATCGGAATGCCGCAGGTGACGTAAAACAGGGCCAGAGGCCAGCTGGTCAGCATCCCGACGCTGTCGTCGTCCAGATGCAGATCGAGCCGAATCGGCTCGAGCACGGTCGACACGACATAGCGATCGGCGATGTTGATCGCGTAAATCAGGCACATCAAAATCAGCACGTACCAACGCTCCAGGGAAGACGGAGCGCGCGCTCGAGTAACGTCAATCGCGGTGCTGATCACTCGTTGCAACCTTAGGTTGAGCTTTCCGCGCACCATACATGTTTCGGCCGCGTTGCGCGACGGCCGGCTCAGGAGGGGCAAAGATCCGCCGTGAATTCGAAAAATGACATGGGCGGATCGCGAAATGGCATAGCGCCATCGGTCGATCAGGCTAAGCTCCAGGCAGTGGATCATTTCGACTACATCGTCGTCGGCGCCGGCTCCGCGGGTTGCGTTCTTGCGGATCGCTTGTCCGCGGGTGGACGGCATCGGATTCTTATCCTCGAAGCCGGAGGATCGGACGCCCGTTTCTGGATCAAGACGCCGATCGGCTACGGCCGCACCTTCGCCGATGCAGCGGTGAACTGGAAGTACCAAACGCAGCCTAGCCCAGGCCTCAACGGCCGCACCATGTACTGGCCGCGCGGCCGTGTGCTCGGGGGTTCGAGTTCCATCAATGCGCTGGTGTATTGCCGCGGCATGCCGGCGGACTTCGACGATTGGCGCGCCATGGGTAACGTGGGATGGGGCTGGGATGACGTACGGCCGTATTTTGAAAAATCGGAGCGCCGGGTGGATTCAGCCGGCCACGCGACCACCGCCGGTGCGCTCGACATCAAGGACGTCACGCCTTTTTTGCATCCGACCAAAGCGAATTGGTTCGCTGCCGCTCGAGAAATGGGCCTGCCGGTGACCGATGATTTCAATGGTCCCTACCCGGAGGGGCTCGGCTGTTACCCGGTGACCATTCGCAACGGCAAACGGCTCTCGGCCGCCGATGCGTTCCTGCGGCCGGCGCTGCGCCGCGCCACGGTCAAACTCGAGACGCACGCCTGGGTCAGTAAAATTCGCTTCAACGACGGCCGCGCGACGGGGGTCGAATGGTCGCGCGGCGGGGGGCAGCATTTTTCCGCCGCTGCATGCGAAGTGATCCTGTGTGCCGGCGCCGTCAATTCTCCGCAGCTCCTGCAGTTGTCGGGCATTGGACCGGGCGCTACCTTGGCCGCTCACGGTATTACCCCGATGATCGACAACCCCGCCGTCGGTGGTCATCTGCAAGACCACCTTGCCGTCGTCTATTCGTTCAAGGCCACGCAGCCGACGCTGAACAACGAGTTGCACTCGACTTTGGGGAAATTGCGGGCGGGCTTGAAATATCTGCTGGCGAGAAGCGGTCCGCTGGCGCTCAGCGTGAATCAATTCGGCGGCTTTCTGCGCGCGGATCCCGCCGCGACGCGCCCTGACGTTCAGCTCTATTTCAACCCGGTGACTTACGGCAGCGGCGATGCGACGCGCACGCGCATCGAAGTCGATCCATTCCCCGGCTTTTATCTGTGCTTTCAGCCGACGCGGCCCACCAGCGTCGGCCGCATCGACATTGCAAGCGGCGATTTTCGCCGTCCCCCATCGATCGCGCCCAATTACTTGTCCACGGACAAAGACGTTCTCGACGTGGTGCACGGCGGGCGTCTGGTGCAGGCGATCGCGCGTACCCAAGCCATGCGCGCCTTGATTCTCGAGCCCATCGCACCCGACTTGGGGGACATGGGTCAGGCGGAGCTGGTCGCCGACTTTCGCGCCCGCGCGGCCACGGTGTACCACCCGGTGGGAACCTGCAGAATGGGCGTTGACCGTGCCGAGTCGGTGGTCGATGCGGCGCTTCGAGTGCACGGCGTCGAGCGCCTTCGGGTGGTCGACGCATCGGTATTTCCGACCGTGACGTCCGCCAACACCAACGCTCCGACTCTCATGGTGGCGCAAAAGGCCGCCGGTCTTATCGGCAGCGGCGGATAATTCATCATCAGCGGCGGATAAGCCGCTACGGGGAAGGGTTATGAAACTCGACAGCGTCAAGGTGTTCGTCGTCAGCAATCCCCCGCCGAGCTTCGGCGGCCGATACTTCGTCTTCTTGAAGTTGAAGACGGCGTGCGGGATCGAGGGAGTGGGCGAAGTGTACGCCGCCACCTTCGGTCCGCACGTCATCGCTTCCATGATCGAAGATGTTTTCATGCGCCGATTCGAGGGCCGCAATCCCTTCCAAATCGAATCGATCTGGCGCGACAGCTACGGTTCGGGGTTCAGCCTGCGGCCGGATCTATCGCTGATGGGGGTGGTGAGCGGTTTGGAGATGGCGTGTTGGGACATCATCGGCAAATCGGTGGAGCAGCCGGTGTACAACCTATTGGGCGGCAAAGTCCATGAGCGCTTGAGAAGCTACACCTATCTCTACCCCGCGGATGGCGAGGGCGACGAGTTCTACCACGACCCCGAGCGGTCGGCGGAACGCGCGGCCGAGTACGTCGAGCAGGGCTTCACCGGCCTCAAATTCGATCCGACCGGCGGCTTTTCGGCCTACGATCCCCGGCAACCCACGCAAGAAGCGTTGGAACGCACGATTCGCCTGGCGCGCCTGGTGCGCGAAGCGGTGGGATACAAGGCCGATCTCTTGCTGGGCACTCATGGACAGTTCACGACCTCCGGTGCGATTCGTCTGGCAAAGCACCTCGAGGCTTACGACCCCTTGTGGTTCGAAGAGCCGGTGCCCCCCGAGATGCCGGAACAGATGGCGCTGGTAGCGCGCGCCACGCGGATTCCCATCGCCACCGGTGAGCGGCTCACTACCAAGTACGAGTTCGCGCGGGTGTTGGCGGCTGGCGCAGCCAACATACTGCAGGTCAACTTGGGCCGCGTCGGCGGCTTGCTCGAGGCAAAAAAAGTGGCAGCCCTGGCGGAAGTTCACTATGCGCAGATCGCGCCGCATTTGTACTGTGGGCCGGTCGTGGGCGCCGCCAACATCCAGATAGCGGCCTGCTCCCCGAATTTCCTGATTTTGGAAAGTATTCAGCAGTGGGGAGGGTTTCACGCGCAGATTCTAAAGACGCCGATCCAATGGGAAGATGGTTTCGTGATTCCGCCGAGGGCACCGGGACTCGGGGTGGAGCTGAACGAAGCGGTGGCGCTGGCCCATCCTTATCCCACGGACGGCAAACTGCACCTTGAAATGATCGATCGACCGCTGGGGTGAGGGAGGGTGCATTGCGCTATGGATTCATAGGTCTTGGGTCTCTGGGCAAGCATCTGGCGGCCAATCTGGTCCGAGGCGGTTTCGAGGTCGGCGTGCATGACTTGAACCGGGCGGCGGCGGATGCGGCGATTGCCGCGGGCGCGCAGTGGGCGCCATCGGTGCCGGAATTGGCGAGTGCCTGTGACGGCCTCATCACCTGCCTGCCCTCCCCGGCCGCTAGCGCTGCCGTGTTGAACGCGGCGCTGCCGGCGATGCGGCGCGGAAGCACCTGGATCGAGATGAGCACCACCGACTTCGTCGAGGTCGAACGCATCGCCGCGCGCGCCGCCGAGAACGGCGTTGACACGCTGGTGTGCCCCGTGACCGGCGGTGTGCACCGTGCGGAGGCGGGCGACATCACGGTATTGGTCGGCGGTCCCACTCCTCTGTTCGAGGCTCATCGATCGGCCCTGCAGGCCATGGGCGGAAGGGTGATTCATCTGGGTGGGATCGAGCAGGCGTCCGTCACCAAAGTAGTCACCAATATGCTGGCCTTCATCCATTTGATCGCTGCGGGTGAGGCGCTGATGTTGTGCGCGAAGGCCGGCGTCGACTTGCGTGTCGCGTACGAGGCGATCGCGGCGAGTTCGGGGACCAGTTTCGTCCACGAGACCGAAAGCCAGGTGATCTTGAACGGCAGCTACGACATTGGTTTTACGATGGATTTAGCCTGCAAGGATGCCGGCTTCGCACTCGAGTTCGGCCGCCGCTTCGGCGTGCCGCTCCGTCTCGCCGGCGTGATGGAGCAGTGTTTTATCGAAGGGCGAGCCAAATACGGCGGTGCCGCTTGGTCGTCCATGATCGTGAAGCTGCTGGAAGACTCGGTGGGCATGCCGTTGCGCTCGCCGGGCTTCCCAGCGCGTCTGGGTCCCAGTGTAGCGTAGCCACAACGCAAAGGTTGCAATTTGATGAAGCGCAGCCCGGCCAAGGGCAAAGATGTCGCAAATTGGCATGGGAGCATCGCTAAATAGCATAGCAATAAGAAATCGATGGGCTAAGCTCGGACTCAAAGGCATTTGCAATGTTCGCGCCCTTCTGACGTGTCTGCGCAACATTCTGCAATCGTATTTTGGCAGAGCCGGATAATAGGGAAGGGATGGAAGCATGAACTCAAGTCAGAAGTTGTCGTACGCCATTGCCGCGATTTTGAGCGGAAGCGCGGCTGGCATTGCCTATGCCGCACCCGCGGCGGACACCTCCGAATCCGAGGGCATTCAGGAAATCACCGTCACGGCGCAGCGCCGCACGGAAAACATGCAGGACGTACCGATCTCGATCCAGGCGCTGACCTCGGATACGTTGACCCAATTGAACGTCACCACCTTCGATGATTTCGTCAAGTTCGTGCCCAACGTGTCGACAGCCGGCTCGGGTCCCGGCCAAAACTCGATTTTCATGCGCGGCCTGAGCGTCGGCGTCACCGGTCAACAGGGCACCGGCACTACCGGTCCCATACCCAATGTCGCCGTCTATCTCGATGAAGTATCGGGCGCATTGCCCGGCCGCAATATGGACGTGTACGCGGCCGACATCGAGCGTATCGAAGTTCTCGAAGGACCCCAGGGCACTCTGTTCGGCTCAGGGGCCCAGGCGGGCGTGCTGCGCTATATCACGAACAAACCAAAGCTCGATAAGACCGAAGGCAGCGTCAACGCCGGGTATAGCTACACGGCGCACGGCGATACCAACAGCAACGTCGATGCAACCTTGAATTTGCCTATCATTCCGGACACGCTGGCGCTCCGCGGAGTGGTTTACAGCGACAGCCGCGGCGGCTACATCGACAATGTGCCCGCGACGTTCACCCGCTCGCAGACCGACGAAGGTTTTTACGACTACAGCAAGAATGCCCCGACGAGGATCCTGCCCACAGATAGCGTCTCGATCAACAATTCCAACTTTGTCGCCAACAACATCAACCCCGTGACCTATCAGGGCTTCCGGTTGTCCGCGTTGTACAAGTTCAACGATGACTGGGATGCGTTGCTCACCCAGAGCTATCAGAACATGAACGCGCAGGGCGTGTTCTATCAGATGCCTACAGGTCCCGAGGGCATCACCTTCAATGCGGTCGGCGAGCCGCTGGGCGGGCGGCCGCTGGCGCCGCTCTCAGTGGCGCTGTTCAACCCGAACTACGACAAGGATAGATTTACGAATACCTCCCTGGTGGTCACCGGCAAAGTCGGCGATTTGAAACTGGTGTATGCGGGCGGTTATCTGGTGCGCACCATCGAACAGCAACAGGACTACACCAATTATTCACGCGGCGTCTACGGCTACTATTACCAGTGCGCGGGCTATTCGAAGACGGCGCCAACCGGCAAGTGCTATACGCCGAGTGCGACCTGGCAGGAAAAAGAGAGAAACACGCATCAGAGCCACGAGTTTCGCGTGAGCACGCCGGACGATTGGCGAATCCGCGGGATCGGCGGCGTGTATTGGGAACAATTCAAGCTCTACGACGACACCGAGTGGACGTATAAGACGGTGCCGTCGTGCTCTCCCACCTACAATGACAATTGCTTCAACAACGTCGTGCCGCCCCCCGGTCAGACGTCGAACAATCCGAGTATCCGCAACGATAATGTCGGATTCTTCGATGACACGACGCGTACCATCAAACAAAAGGCGGCGTTCGGATCGATCGACGTGGACATCATTCCCAAGACCCTGATTTTCACCGCCGGTACCCGCTACTACAAATTCGATGAAAGCATAATCGGCGGAGACACGGGAAGTTTCTATTGCAAGGTCTTCGCGCCGACCACATATTTCGGACCTTGTACGTCGGCGACCAACGGCAACGGGCAGCCCGGCGGCATAGGCATTCCAAAGAGCGCCCCGTACGGCACCAACTTCAACCTGGCAAGCTACAACAAGTCGAGCTATCACGGGTTCAAGAGCCGCGCCAACTTGAGCTGGCATGCGACCGACAATGTGCTTCTCTACTACACCTGGTCGCAGGGCTTCCGCCCGGGCGGGTTCAATCGCGGCTCGAAGTTCAAGCAGCCCGATGCGACCGGCGCCTATCAATATCAGACTCCGACCAACTACGCTCCCGACACGCTCACCAATAACGAGTTGGGCTGGAAAACGGAGCTGTTCAACCATCGCTTGCAGATCAACGGTGCCATCTACCAGGAAGACTGGAAGAACACCATCGTTGAGTTTTTCGACCCGCAGCAAGGATTCGGCAATCTGACCTTCGTCACCAACGGCCCCAACTATCGCGTGCGGGGCGGCGAGCTGCAGGTGATAGCACGCGCCACCGACGGATTGACGATTCAAGGATCAGCGTCGTACAACAAGAGCCAGGAGACCAATTCTCCGTTCTTGATCAACAATAATCCCGCGAGCCCGAATTTCGGCAAGCCGATTACCAGCATTCCGAACGTCTACGGCTTGCAGGGGAGCCCGTTGGGTCAATCGCCGCTGTTTCAGGGCAATATGCGGGCGCGTTACGAGTTTTCGCTCGGGGATTACAAGGCTTTCGGGCAGGTGGGCGCCCAATATTACGGCAGCTCATACTCCGCGGTCGGGACGGTCAAGAACTATTTCATGCCGGGTTACTCCACATTCGACGCGGCTGCGGGTATTGCCAAGGACGCTTGGAATGTGCAGTTCTTCGTGCAGAACGCGGGCGACAAGAACGCCAGCACGTTCACCAATTCGTATCAGTTCATCACGACCCAGACGGTGCTGCGGCCGCGAGTTGCGGGCGTGAAGTTCGGGTATAAGTTCTGAGGCTGATTCTTACGCAAGAGAAAGGCTGAAAGGTGGCGGCCGAATGCGGAATGCAAGCCGTGAGCGATCCTCCGCCAGCGCGCATCGAGACCGAAATTCGGCGCGTGCGTGCGCTTCTCGAATGCAGTGAGTTCGCTGCGGCATTGCAGGCTGCGCTGCCGCTGCTGTCAGAAGCGCCGGAAAATCGCGATGTGTTGTATATGATTGCGGTAGCGCAGCGCTATTTGCAGCGGCTTCCGGACGCCCTTGCAACCCTGCACCGCTTGGAAGAGCTTCATCCCGATTATCCGCGCCTCTATCAAGAACGGGGCCACTGCCAGGTGGCGCTGCGCTCCGCTGCGCCCGCCATCGAAGCCTTCGAGCAGGCCGTCAAAATGAGTCCGGCGCTCCCTGCGAGCTGGAAGGCGCTCGAGGTGCTCTACCGAATGACGGGACAGGCCGGCGCCGCGCAAAAGGCGGCAGCCGAAGTCGAAAACCTCGCGAAGTTGCCGCCCGAGATCGTGACCGCGTTCAGCATGTTCGCGGACAACGAAATCTCTGACGCGGAACAACTCCTGCGCCGCTATCTGCTGACCCACGGCGACCATGTGGAAGGCATGCGCCTGTTGGCCCAGATCGGCGTCAGAATGGATGTATACGATGATGCCGAGATCCTGCTCGAGAACGCGTTGGCGCTCGCACCCGATTATGACGCTCTGCGGTATGACTACGCCTTGATTCTGCTGCGGCGGCATAAGCACGTGCGGGCCCGGGAAGAAATGGAGAAACTGCTCAAGAAAGACCCCGGCAATCGAGACTATCGGACCACGCATGCCACCATATGCACCGGTTTCGGAGACTACGACAAGGCGCTGCCCCTGTATCGGGAGATTTTGGATGAAACGCCCGACCGCCCTGAATTGCACTTGTCGATTGCGCATGCTCTGAAAACAGTCGGTCGCACGCGAGAAGCCATCGATTCGTATCGCGCGGCTGCGGCGGCGAGACCGCGCTTTGGCGACGCGTATTGGAGTCTTGCCAACCTCAAGACCTACCGGTTCACGGACGCGGAAATCGCACGCATGCGTGCGGACGAAGCCGCGGCGCGTATTGGGCTGGAGGACCGCTATCATCTGTGTTTTGCCCTCGGCAAGGCCCTCGAGGACCGTGCCGAATATGCCGAATCCTTCGAATATTACGCGCGCGGCAATGCGTTGAAAAAAAGCGAATGCCGCTACCGGCCCGAGCCGCTCGAGCGTAACGCCAGACTGCAGGCGGAAGTTTGCACTCGGGACTTCTTCAGCGCGAGGCAGGGAGTGGGCTGCGACAGTCCGGCGCCGATCTTCATAGTCGGCCTGCCGAGGTCGGGCTCGACCCTGCTCGAACAAATTCTCGCTTCGCACTCGAAGGTCGAAGGGACCATGGAACTCGCCGATATCCTTCGCATGGTCCAGGACCTGCAAGGCCGCGAAACCAAGGATTCGATTCCGCGCTACCCTGGAATACTCGCTGAACTCAAACCCGACGACTTCAAGCGCCTCGGGGAGAAGTATCTTGCGGACACGCGCGTCTATCGCACGGGCAAGCCCTTTTTCATCGACAAGATGCCGAACAATTTCCGGCATATCGGGCTGATCCATCTGATCCTGCCGAACGCCAAGATCATCGACGCACGCCGCGACCCCGTTGCCTGCTGCTTCGGTAACTACAAGCAGCTGTTTGCCTCCGGTCAGCAGTTCACCTACGGTGTCGAGGACATCACTCGCTACTACCGGATGTATGTGGATCTGATGGCGCACTGGGATCAGGCGCTTCCCGGCAAGGCGCTGCGGATACATCACGAGAACGTCGTCGAGGATCTCGAGGCAAACGTTCGCCGAATCCTGGAATTCTGCAATCTCGACTTCGAACCGGCCTGCGTCGATTTTCACAAGACGGAACGCCGGGTGCACACCGCGAGTTCCGAGCAGGTGCGTCAGCCGATCAATCGCGAAGGAATCGACCGATGGCGCAACTTTGAACCCTGGCTCGGGCCTCTCAAGAACGCGCTCGGTTCACTGGCCTGACCGGCCCAAAGCGATCGAGCGCGATGCAACACAAATATAACGATGATGCGGAACATTTTTACTATTTAGAGGGATGAAGCATGAATTCGAATCCAAGGTTGACATATGCCATAGCGGCGATCTTGAGCGGCAACGTAGCCGGTCTCAGCTATGCGGCGGCGCCCGCAGCCGAAGCGGAAAGCAGTTCCGACTCGATTCAAGAAATCACGGTCACTGCCCAGCGCCGCACGGAAAACATGCAGGACGTTCCGATCCAAATACAAGCGCTCACCGGCGAAACGCTGACGCAGTTGAACGTCTCTACGTTCGATGACTTCGTGAAGTATCTTCCCAACGTCTCTTCGGCCAGCAATGGTCCCGGTCAGGGGGTCATTTTCATGCGCGGTCTTGCAACGTCCACGCTGGCGACGCAGGGTTCGAGCGGCATCGGCAGCTTTCCCAATGTGGCGGTTTATCTGGATGATCAATCCGGTCAATTGCCGGGCCGCAATCTGGACGTATACGCCGCCGACATTGAGCGTATCGAGGTTCTCGAAGGACCGCAGGGCACATTGTTCGGCGCCGGCGCGCAAGCCGGCGTGCTGCGTTACATCACCAACAAACCCAAGCTCGACGTCAGCGAGGGAAACGTCAATGCCGGCTTTGCCTATACTAGCGGCGGCGATCACAGCAGCAACGCCGACGCGATGATCAACCTGCCGTTGATACCCGACACCTTGGCGGTGCGCGGGGTCATCTACAGCGACACGCGCGGCGGCTATATCAACAATGTCCCCGGGACGTTCACTCGTCTTCCCACGGATATCGGTATTCATTATGGCGGCTACGCGACCGGTTGCCCGACCGGAAGTACTCTGGCAGCGGGAGCGTGCTCGGGCGGCGCGACACCAACGGCCTACGGTGTACCTCCGGGCAGTCCGTCGATCAACAACAACAACCTGGTCGCCAATGCCATCAATCCAGTGACCTATAAGGGCATACGCGTCTCCGCGCTGTACAAATTCAATGAAGACTGGAATGCGCTGCTGGTTCAGTCGTACCAGCAAATGGAATCACAGGGCGTCTTTTTCGTGACTCCTCAAAGTTCCGCGGGAGAGGTTTTGCCGGACCTTGCCGTGCAGCTCTATAACCCATCGTTCAACAACGATAAATTCGAGAACACCGCTCTGACCATCAATGGCCGAATTGGCGACCTCAAGACCGTTTATGCGGGCAGCTACATGGTGCGTAACATCGACCAAGCCGGCGACTACACGAACTATGCGCGCGGCGTGTACGCGGACTACTATCAGTGCACAAACCCGGCGACGGAACCCGGCACCACCAGCAAATGCTATTCGCCTAGCGCGAGCTGGCGCGAGACGGACACCGCGACGCACAACAGCCAGGAGCTACGCCTGAGCACGCCGGATGACTGGCGGATGCGTGCCATCGGCGGGCTGTTCTGGGAAGACTACAAGATCAAGGAAAATATCGACTGGATGTACAAGAACTTGCCGGCCTGTACGACGGCCGCAGACATAGGCTGCTTGACCAACGTCGGTCCCGCCCCCGGCGCCGATGTTCGCAACCCGAATATCCGCAACGACAACACCTCGTTCTTCGACGACATCACCCGCGGCTACACCCAGAAGGCGGTGTTCGGGTCGATCGACTTCGACATCATTCCCAAGGTCCTGACCATCACCGCCGGGACTCGCTACTATCAAATCAACACCACGGCGGTGGGCAGTTCCGTGAGCAGCTTCGGCTGCTACGCCGGAGGCCCGCCCCCTTGCACCGGCAATGTGAGCTACAGCAACAACCTCAGTGCCCAGAATCTCGATATCACCTACAAGGGATTCAAGAGCCGCGGCAACATCAGCTGGAAGCCCATGGAGGATGTGCTGCTGTATTACACCTGGTCGCAAGGCTTCAGGCCGGGCGGATTCAATCGCGGGGCTCACATCGCCGACCATTCGGTCAACACGGTCAACGGTGCCTCCTACGTCTACCAGTCGCCGTCTGCGTATGCACCCGACACCCTGGTCAACAACGAGGTCGGCTGGAAGACGCAGTGGTTCGATCGGCGTCTGGAGTTCAACGGCGCCGTCTATCAAGAGGACTGGAAAGATGTTCAAGTGCAGATTTTCCAGTCGTGCTGCTATGGCAATCTGAGCTTCGTTACCAACGGCCCGAATTACCGGGTACGCGGCGTTGAGACTGAATTCGTCGCGCGGGTGACCCACGAACTGACGGTCACGGGTTCCGCGTCCTGGAACAGCAGCAACTTGACCAACGCGCCATCTTTGCTGTCGACCACTGGCCAGCCCATCATCATTCCACAGGTTGGCACCGTGGGTGGCAGCGCCTTCGGACAGACGGGCAGCCCGCTGGCCCAATCGCCGCCGTTCCAAGCCAGCCTGCGCGCGCGCTATGAATTCGCCGTCGGCGACTACAAGGCGTTTTGGCAGATCGGCGGTACGCATCAGGCGCATTCCTATTCGGCTACAGGCAATATCACGACCTACGATCAAGCCAGTTTCTCGACCTACGACGCCTCGATGGGACTCGCCAAGGATGCGTGGGCCGCACAGCTGTACGGGCAGAATTTGACCAACGTGCGCGCCAATCTGTTCGAGAACGGCAACCAGTTCATCACCGCGGAAACGATCAGCCGGCCGCGCACGGCGGGTGTGAAATTCAGCTACAAGTTTTGAGTGCCCCCTCGCGACATGCCCCCCCTCGTCACGCGGCGCGAGGGGGATTCTCGCGATGCCGCGGGGCGTTGGGCGCGGCCACGCTGACCCTTGGCTCGCTGGCCCTTGGACTGCAGAGTGTCGCAGCAGCCCCTGCCTATTCAGCGCCCTACTCGGTTTCCTACAACGCAATCACACCGGCCATGGCGGACAAGACCGTCGTCTTGAGCGGCCATGACTTGACCATCGATCAAGTCGTGCAAGTCGCCCGCTACGGCGCCAAGGCTGTGCTCACGCCGGAGGCGCGGCAACGTTCAGCCGATGCGTACGGGCTGCTGTTGGAAGCGGCGGCCGAAGGCATGCCGGTGTACTGGTTCAACCGCGGCGTGGGATCCGGAAGGCAGACGAACATATTTACGGGTGATCCGCTGTCGCCCGACAACAAAGCGCTGCTCGAGTCACGTCAGCTCGCGGTATTCCGGCGCGGCGCACTGGCCGGCTTAGGTCCCGAGATCAGCGATGAAGAAATCGTACGCGCGATGCTGGTCGTTCGCGCCAACACCATGAGTTTCGAGGCGGCAAGTCCGCAGCTCACGCAGCGGCTCCTCGATCTGCTGAACGACCGAATTACGCCGGTGGTGCAGTCGCGAAACACCGTCGGCGAAGGCGATCTGGCTATTTTCGCCAACGTCGCCGCGACCATGGTGGGCGCGGGCACGGCCTATTACCGCGGCGTACGCATGCCGGCCCTGCAGGCACTGCAAGAGGCGGGACTCTCGCCGCTCGCGCCGTTCGGGGCGGACGACAGTGAATTGGAAAGCAGCGACGGCTATGCCACGGGCCAAGCGGCGCTCCTCGTGCATGATGCGCGGGAAGCGCTGTCGTGGGCGGACCTCATTTACGCGGTCGATCTGAACGGTATGAACAGCAGCGTCTCTCCGCTGGCGGCGCCAGTGCAGGCGAACAGGCCTTTCAAGTGGCTCAACTGGGATGCCGCGCGCGTGCTCGACATGCTCCGCGGCAGCTATCTGTTCGAACTCGACGAGCAACGCATCATTCAAGACCCGGAAAGTCTGCGCGCGTCGTCCATCCGTCAAGCCTCGGCTTGGCAGGCGTGGGCACAGCTGCGCGACGACGTGATCGTTCAGATGAATTCGTCCGATCACAATCCGGCGGTTCGCGTCGGCGCCGCGCCGTCCGACTCCTGGGAACTCAACACGCCGCAACTTGCTCAGTTCTACGTGAAGGGCGGCCCGCACAGCCACGGCCAGCATGGCTTTATTTTGTCCAACGCCAATTGGGATCCGTACCCCCTCGCGAATGACATCGAAGCGTTCACCATTGCGCTCGCGAACATGGATGTGGCGGTGTCGCAGCGGCTGCTGCGTTTTTCCAATACGTTTTTCACCGTCCTATCGCCATCCAGTTCGACTCCCGGCGAACCCGGACGATTCGGCGTGACCCAGGGCAGCGAGGTCGCCTCCGGCGCGCTGATGCAAGAGATCCAAGGGCTCATCAACCCGGTTCCGCCGGAAGGCAGCGGTCTGGTCAAGAATGTGGAAGATCTGCAGGCGCAGACGCGGCTCAAGGTCGTGCGGGGGCGTATCGCGGTCGCCGACACCGTGGACTTGTTGGCGGAAGATCTTCTCACCGGCACCCATTGGCTCGATCTGCGCAAGCAGCAGGACTCGTCGCGCAGCTTCGGCGCATCGCCCACTGCGGTGTGGAACGCGTTCCGCCAAGTGCTGCCCTTCAAGGACGACGCGATTCGCGACCGGCCCATTCATGAAGTCGCCGCATCTTTCATACGCGACAATCCCGCGGCGAGATTTTATAGCGGCAACGATCGCGAGCCCGATGCGGTCACCCGCCGACACATCGCGCAATGATTGCCAATGCCCGCATGTATTCCGTGAGCGCCGAGGTGGGCGCCCTGTGGCGTGCGCTGCTGTCGGCGCTTTTCGCCCAGGCGGGTCTGCCGGTGACGTTGATCGACCATGCGGAGCCCGCGCCGATAGAGGAGCTGTGGCAGCGGAGCGATATGGGCGCCGTGTTCATGTGCGGGCTACCCTTTTCACGCGCGGAACCACAACCGCTGCTGGTTGCCACACCCGTGCCCTCGCCGCCCGAATTTGGAGGTGAGGAGCGGTACTGGAGCGATTTCGTGGTCCGCGAGGACAGTGCCTTTCGAACCGTCCCCGATACCTTCGGCAAGCGAATCGCCCTCACGGTGCCAGGCTCTCAATCCGGCTGCCTCGCAGCGCTGACCTACTTCATGGCGGCGCACGCCGAGCCGCCGCTGTTCGGAGAAGTCATCGCGCCGACGATCACGCCCCTGGGCGCACTCACCGCCGTCATCACGGGTACAGCCGACATCGCGCCCATTGATTCGTATGCCTTAGAGCTATTGCGAGAATACCGCCCGGATTTGGCCTCCCGGGTGCGCACGGTCGGTCAGACGGTCCCCACGCCCATCCCGCCGCTGGTGGCATCCCAGAAAGGTCTCGACAAGGAGGGTCTGGACGCGCTGCAAGCGGCATTTCTTGGAGCGCACCGAAGCGCTTCGATAAAGACCATAATGCATAAATTGTTGCTGCAGCGCTTCACGCGGCCGGATCCTTCGTCCTACGTCGTGTTGCGGGAACGCTTCGAGGCGGCGCGGGAGTATTGGGGCTCGCATCGATTCGCCGCCGCCACCCACCCTGCGTTCGAGATGTGACGAGGGACGCGACATGATGACGGGCGCGGCTTGACCTTTCATCACCGGAGTATTAATAGAATACGGCTATGAATAGTTTTCTACAGGCATTTCGCCGATTCGACGGCCCCACCTGGGTGGTGGCGGCGGTGCTGTATTCTGCTTGGTTTCTTCTCATCTGGTTCAATGCACTCCTTCCCTGGTGGGTCATCATGCCGGTGGGCGCATACCTCCTTGCATGGCATTTCTCGCTGCAACACGAAGCCATCCACGCCTTCCGCGGAGTCCCCGGGTGGCTGCGCTTTGCCGTGGTATTTCCGCCTCTAGGGCTGTGGTTTCCATTCCCGCTGTACCGCAAGAGCCATAGTACCCATCACCGCGACATCCATCTCACCGTCCCCGGCGTGGACACCGAGTCGTATTACGTGCTGCGGGCGGAATGGGAGCGCATGGGGCGCATTAAACGCGCCCTGCTGACGTTCAATCAAACCATGGCCGGGCGGTTGCTCATTGGCCCGGCGCTGCGCTTGTGGCTGCTGGTCAATAGAGAAACCCGGCGTGTGGGCCAGAGCGACTACAGCCATTTGCCGCACTGGGCCGTGCATGTCGTTGCGCTGGCAGTGCTGTTTTGGTTTATCTCCGGAATTTGCGCCTTTCCGTGGTGGCAATACTGCCTGTTGGTCGCGTATCCCGGTTTGAGCCTCGGCTTGCTGCGTGCATTCACCGAGCATCGAGCCGCGGAAGATTCGCAGCAGCGCACCGCCTCGGTCGAGTCGAACGTCGTGTTCGGCCTGCTGTACTTGTACAACAATTTGCATGTCGCCCATCATTTGAAGCCGACCATGGCGTGGTACGACATTCCGCGGTTCTACCGTGACAACCGCGTGGAACTTTTGGAAAACAATGCGCATTTTGTCTACAAGGGCTATGGCGAATTGGCGCGACGCTACCTGTTCGTTCCGGTCTTCAGCCCCGTGCACCCGATACTGTAGATACGCGGGCCTCCTGTATCTACCGTGTTCGGGTCGTCATACTTGCGCGCGTTTGCACGGCCAAGCGCCATTGGCCTTCTGTCGTTGATCGCGACCGCGGGTGCCGTGCGTGGTGCGCCGCCGGACAACGTCCCGCGCATCGATTTACCGCATCCCTACTACTTCGAGGAAATGTACCTGCCGCAGCTCACCAGCGGCCCGAGCGCGGTGGCCTGGTCGCCGGATTCGCGCGAGGTCGTGTATTCGCGCGCCGGTTCCTTGTGGCGCCAGTCGATTGACTCGACGGTCGCCATTCAGCTCACCGACGGACCCGGCTACGACTACCAGCCCGACTGGTCGCCCGACGGACGCTCGGTGGTCTATTCATCGGAACATGGCGGCGCGAACGAGCTGCGGCTGCTCGATTTGGGTTCGGGCCAGGCCCACGGGCTGACGCAAGGCGGTGCGGTCAACGTGGAGCCGCGCTGGTCGCCCGACGGGCGCCGGTTGGTGTATGTCTCGACGGCGTACCATCGCCGCTTCCATGTGTTCATGGCCGACGTGCAAAACGGCCAACTGACCAACAATGTACGGCTCACGGGCGAAAACAAGAGTGCGCTGCCGCGCTACTACTACAGCGCCTACGATCACGAAATCAATCCAACATGGACGCGCGATGGTAAATCCATCGTGTTCATCTCGAATCGCGGCCGCATCCACGGCACAGGTGGTTTCTGGCGCATGGCGGCGGAACCCGGGTCCGAGCCCACCGAATTGCACTACGAGGAGACGAACTGGCGCGCGCGACCCGAGTTCTCGCCGGAAGGACAGCGCTTGGTCTATAGCTCCTATTTGGGCCGCAACTGGCTGCAGCTCTGGGTCATGCCGGGAACCGGCGGCGAACCGTTTCCACTGACCTACGGCGACTGGGATAACACGGCGCCCCGCTGGTCGCCGGACGGACAGCAGATTGCGTTCATTTCCAATCGCCACGGCGGCACGGAACTCGATTTGCTGCGCCTGCCCGGAGCCGGCATGCGCGCCCTGCAGGTGAGCGAGAACCGGCGGCTGCGGCCGAGCGGTACCTTGCATGTCAGCGTGCGCGACGAGCACGGCATGCTCACGCCGGCGCGCGTAACGGTCACCGATGCGGCGGGCCGCTTCTACGCACCCGCG
Organism: Steroidobacteraceae bacterium; assembly: GCA_036502605.1. Taxonomy (GTDB): domain Bacteria; phylum Pseudomonadota; class Gammaproteobacteria; order Steroidobacterales; family Steroidobacteraceae; genus Bog-1198. The sequence goes on along the minus strand of DASXYI010000004.1, from coordinate 20,878 downwards.
GATGCGTGGACACACTCCGCCGTTTTCGACCGCAATGAGCAGCCGTTCGAGTCGCGCTACTTTCATACCCGCGGCGAGGACGTGATCGACGTGCCGGCAGGTATCATCCAGGTCGATGTGATGAAGGGTTTCGAGCGCAAGCCGGATCGACGCAGCGTACCGGTCGCGGCGGGCAGCAGTGTGCAAGTCGAAACCGTGCTCGCCGCCAATCCCTGGCTCGATAGCTCAGGCAAACCCTGGGTCAGCGCCGACGTTCATGTGCACATGAACTACGGCGGCAACTATCGCAACACGCCGGCGCATTTGGCGATGCAGGCGCAGGCCGAGGATCTCGGCATCGTCGAGAACCTCATCGTCAACAAGGAACAACGCTTCCCGGATATTGCGTTCAGCGGCGGCGGTCTCGATCCCGCCTCCACGTCCGACGCGCTGGTGGTGCACGGTCAGGAGTTTCACACCAGTTACTGGGGCCACCTCGGATTGCTCAATCTGCACGAGCACGTTCTCTTGCCCGGCTACGCCGGCTATCCGAACACGGCGGCGGCAAGCCTGTACCCCATGAACGCCGACATCGCCGATCTCGCCCATGCCCAGGACGCCCTGGTGGGCTATGTACATCCGTTCGAGGAAGAGCCGGCGCCGCTCACCAAGCCAGCGCACACCGACGCCGATGAGTTGCCCGTCGACGTCGCGCTGGGCAAGGTCGACTATATGGAAGTCGTCGGTTTCAGCGATCACCAAGCAACCGCCGGTGTTTGGTATCGCCTGCTGAATTTGGGATTTCGCATACCCGCCGCGGGCGGCACCGATGCGATGGCCAATTATGCGTCGCTGCGCGGTCCGGTCGGCATGAATCGCGTCTATGCGTCCGTGCCCAACGGCGCGCTGAACAGCGGGACCTGGCTCGAGGCCTTGCGGCACGGTAGAAGCTTCGCGACCAATGGACCGCTGCTCGATTTTGCGCTGGAGGAGAATCTCATCGGCGGCACCCTGCAGCTCGAGCGTGCGCGGCGTGTGGCATTCAAGGCGCGGTTGCGCTCCATCGTACCGCTGGACCATGCGCAAATCGTCTGCAACGGTGCGGTGGTGCGCGAGCTGCCGCTCGGCGCGGCGCGCAATAGCGCAGAAGTCAGCGGTAAAATACCCTTGGATACCAGCGGTTGGTGCGTGCTGCGCGCGTTCACAGCCGAGGCGAAATATCCCGTCCTGGACAATTTCGTGTACGCCACAACCAGTCCCGTCTACGTGACTGTGCGCGGCGCGGCGCCGCGTTCCCCGGCAGACGCTAGATTCTTCGCGGCGTGGATCGAGCACTTATCCGACAGCACCGCCCGTTATCCGGATTGGAATTCCCTGCAGGAGCGGGAGCGGGTACTCGGCAAGCTCGCCGAGGCCAAAGCCGTGTTCGAACGATTGCAGTAGGAGCTCCACCGCGGATCGAGTACGCGCCAAAGCGCGTGTGCATCGGCATAAAGCCAAGAAGGCCGCGTCCGCCGCCGTGCATTAGCGGACAGTCGATCAACTCGGGGTCCGCAAGAGACGCCCAAAATTGTCGTCGACTCCAGATTTCACGCCCAAAAGTGCCGGCGGCTTTTTCATATTCTCCTGCCAGAGAAGCGATTCCATGGCGATGTTGAGCGGCTGATCTTGAATCGTGAGCTCGTAGACGGTTTCCTCGTAGGACGCGTGATTGTGTACGGTCCATCCCGGCGCCGACAACATCAGGTCGCCGGCTTTCCATTCATACAGATTTCCTGCTACAGAACTGCGCCCTTGTCCTCGGAAGTAATAGTTGATAGCGGCCGACACGTGACGATGCGGTCGGTCGACGATATTGGGAGGCCGGATCGTGATCGTGGCAAAGAAGTTCGGCGTCGTTCCGTTGGTTCTTCCCGTCATCGGATTGTACAAAAGATAAAGCCGACGACCGACGTAGTCAGAACCCAGAGCCTCGAGCCTTTTCAATTCTGAGTGGACCGTCTCCCACGGCCAGAATAGACCCTTTGATTCGATCGCCGGCGGATCTATCACCGTTTCGTATGGCATTAACATGGCCCCGTCGCTGCCGATTTCGAATACGCCGTATGGGCTCGATTGGCCGTTGCCGCGAATCAGATTGCGTTCATCTTCCGCGATCTTCGTGATGCCGGGATTTTCCTCCGCGACATAAACCTGCATGTACCGCAGCAGCGACGCGTTGGAGTAGGTAAGGCACACTTGCAAATCGCTGCCGCTGTTTTCGCGCCAGTACGTCGAGTAGGACGGTGTATTCCACACGTCGAATTGGCCGAAGGCCACGCTGCGATTCCCCCACTGGCTGCGACCGCTCCCTCGAATGCAGAAATTGACTTCCGTCGCGTTGTGCCTAAAAGGCGTCGTGCGCTCGCCGGGGTTCAAGACCGACAATGCGACCTGGATGCCCGGGGCGAGCGCCGGAGTAATTGCCGCAGAGTGTACGATTAGCGAGCTTCGGCGCCCATTAGCCGGCCTCGGAAGCGCTGCAAGCCGATCGACCTCGCTATCGATTTGCTCCTTTGTGACGATCACGGGTGCCCATGGCGAATTGGCGGCGCAACTCACCCCCGTTTGGTCTACGAACGTCGGGAAAGCGGCGTCGAAGTCTATGCGAAGTTCACTCACACTGATGCTCCTGAGAACTGGGGACCCAGGCGAGGTTGCTTCCTGGTCGGTTGATTGAACGGCCGACCAAGGCCCCGATCCACGGCTTGACCGTAGAGTCGAATCCCGAGCGCCAAGTCAGAAAGCCCCATGCCCATGGCTTTGAACACCGACAGGTCGCAGTCTTGCGGACGGCCGGCGCCGGCTCGCACCAAATCGGAAACGGCGCGTACCTGCGTCCAAGTATCGTCCGTGTAGAATTTGCCGAACTCCGCCGAGAGCTTTCGCGCAGCGGCGGGATCGTCGGCAGCTACGAGTCCCGCGCGCTCGAGAACGTCTCGCGTAAATTCCTGGCGCTCCGGCGTGATTGCGCCCACCGCGTTGATATGCGTGCCTTTCGCGGCCATGGCGCTGGTAAAGAACGGCTCGTTTGCTCGCGTAACCAGCGTGACGATTTGGGCCTCGCTTGCGGCCTCTTGGACAGTCTCCGCAATCTCGACGGTAAACCCGTATCCCAGCGCTTCAGCCGCGGCGGCGAATTTTCGGCGCCCTTCAGGATTGCGTCCCCAAACTCTCACAATGCGCACGTCGCGCACTGAGGCGACCGCCGCTAGCTGGGACAACGCTTGATGTCCCGTGCCGATAATTGCAACGACGTTAGCGTCGTCCGCCGCCATCCAGCGCGTCGCGACGCCCGACATCGCCCCCGTGCGAAGTTGGCCGAGGGCGAAGGCTTCAATGACGGCAAGCAGCGCGCCGGTGACCGCATCCCAAAGCACGAGAAGCGGCGTGGCTCCGCTTGCCGTGTGGGCCCACGTCTTTGTCCCGACGACTTGCGCATCCTCGAATACCCCGCCGACGGCGTGAAGGGTATTGCTGCCATCCCAGCGCAGGTGCGCCTTGGTCATATTTCGGGCGCTGCCTTCGGCCTGCAGCCGCAGACCCGCTTCGAGCGCCTCGATCGCTTCGCAAAGGTTCATCATCTCGACTACTTCCGGCTCTTTGATCCAGATTGGGTCGCGGTTGCTCATACGGCGAATTGATCCTCGAATATGGACGGCACAGGGGGCTTTAACCCCAGCGCGTTCACAAGAAGCCCATGCACGACATACCTACCGAGCACCATCAACGCAGCGACCGCCGCCGCGTCGCCTAGCTCATCGATGGTCTGCTCAAGCAGCGTCGCCGCGCCCACCCCCTTCGTGTCCAGCACCTCGAGTACAAGCCGCTGCATAAGACGCTCCGCGTGGGGCAGCCCCTGCTGTGAATCGGGCGCCATCCTGTTGATTGCCGCGACCCACTCGCGGTCAAAGCCCAAACGCAAGGCAAGTCGTTCATGCTGGTTTCGCTCATACGCGTTGCCCATCCAATTGGCAGCGGTCAACGCAATGGTCTCGACCAAATTGTCCGTCAATCCCTTTTTGCTGGCCTCGGTGAACTCCATGAACGCGGCCAGAGCTTCCGGCTGGTGCCCTGCGCATTTGAAAAATTCGCCAAGATAGCCGAGGCGTCGAACACGCGGTTCGAGTTTCGCGGCCAGATTTGGATCAAGCTGACTGTATTCAAGACGTGTCAATGACGGCAAGGTTCCTCCCATCGCCGGCGCGACGGGCCGCCCGACCTTGATGCTCTTTAATTTCCAAAAGAGCATAGACCTCGATTCAATAGGTGTCAATGCAATTATCGGGCGATTTTATCGGCAATCGAGGCCGCTCAGCCGCGGCTGCGGGTAGGGAATCAATCGGAGCGGCTTGACTCCAGAGTCGCATTGATCTTGAGAAGCAACTTGCGAAGGGTCCCGATTTCCGCCGCGCTCAAGTCCTTGAGCGCCAGCATGTTTGCCTCGTCGGCGTACGGCAACAGTTTTGCTTTGATGCTTCTCCCGGCATCTGTCAGGAATATGAGGGTACTGCGTCGATCATTGGGATTGGGAGCGCGGCGAACCAGGCTGCGCTTTTCCAATGTGTCCATGGCGGACACCGTCGTCGGCTGCCGGAGGCCGAGCTCCTCCGTCAACTCCTTTTGCGTCTTTCCATCGCCTTCCCATAAAAGACGCAAAAAGAACCACATGCTGAGAGTGACCCCATGCTGTTGCAACCGCACCTCCAGGCCGCGCGTCATATTACGGTAGGTCCGCCTCACCAGGTACCCCATGCTTTCGTTCACTGGGCTCTGAGATTTCTGACGTGTCGCCACTTTACGCACCTTGTTCACTTCGTTTGTCCTTTCCATGTATCAACGCAACCCCTTGCCTGTTTCCTCCGCATTTTATCCGGTTCCGCAGAATATTACGGCCCCTCCTTCCAGCGATCGAGCCAACCGACGAGTCATCGGAGGGGTTAGGTGACTGTCTCGACGCCTCTCTCGTAAATCCGCGCCATGCCCTTTAGCACGTCTTTGAACGCCAAAACGAATTGATCGCAATCGCGATCGCTCAACGGCAAGGAGAGCGTAATGTATCCTCGGCGCGCAATGTAGAATCCTCTGTTGAGCAGTTCGAGATGCAGCAGTTTACGCATCGCATCCGGTACTTCCAAATCCGCTGGTCTTCGGATATCTCGTGACTGCAAATGGATCGCCATGAGCGAGCCTATTCCAGTCACGCTGACCGGTACTCCGCTTCCCCGTCCAGCGTCGTTCAGCTTTTGCCGCAGCCGGTCGCCGCGCGCGTGTAGATCGGCGGCCCTTTCGGCAGAGAACACATCGCGCAGACCCGCGGCGCCGGCGGCCATTGCCAATACATTGTTGTTGAATGTGCCCGAATGGATGACCGCATTCGGCTGCTGTCCGTCGATCAAATCCATGATATCGGCACGGCCGCCAAACACCCCGCTCGCCAGCCCCCCGCCGAGATACTTCCCGCACGCTGTCAGATCTGGCGTTATCTTGTGATAGCCCTGAAGGCCGCCCGGCGACATTCGCGACGTCATTGCTTCGTCGAAGATCAGGATCACGCCCAGCCGCTTGGTTTCCTCGCGCAGCGCGCGAAGAAATGTCGATTCGGCCGGTATTCCGCCGCCTCCGGCCATCATAGGTTCGATGATAAGGGCCGCTATATCCCCGCTATCGCGATTCAGCTCGGCGAAGGTTTTCTCCACATCATTGTAGGTACCGAACCGATAGGGATACGGTGCGTTGGTTCTGGAAGCTCTGGTCGCGAACGAAAGATTTCCACCATGATAGGCGCCGTCAAAGACCATTACATCCGTCCGGTCGGTTGCCGCGCGAGCCAGACCGATGGCGTAAAGCGAAGCTTCCGTGGCGGAGTTGCAGAAGCGAACCTTTTCGAAAGACGGAAATCGCTCACGTACCAAGCGTGCCAGTTCAGTTTCGTACTTGTTGAGCCCTCCAAGCGTGAGGCCGTCGGCGATCGCGGTACGGAGTGCCGCCGATATTACGCGGTCAGAATGACCATACAGACCTGCGCCATATTCGTTCAGAAAGTCTAGGCGCTCGTTGCCGTCTATGTCCCATACTCGCGCGCCTTGGCCGCGATCTAGGACAACGGGAAAGGGATCGAAATGCAGAATGCTGCGCGTATTGCCGCGCGGCAGATGCACACACGCCGATCGCCAGTGCTCAAGGCTCTTGGGGTTGAGATTGCGATAATCGCGCTCCGCGTTTTCCAGTGCGCGTTCCAGCTCTGACCGATCAATTTCGTCCGCCACTTCGCCTCCTCCGCATTCCGGGCACGTTCGCTTGCCCGGCATTATAAGGGATGTTGGAACTACTGCATAGAAGTCGTTATATTCCATCTCGATGTACTTTATGAGATGGAAATCTTAGGAACGATGCAGCGATGGAGGAATTGAGAATGTCCAATCGACAGAAAGGCCGCGCGGTGCTGGTTACCGGAGGCTCCCGCGGAATCGGCCGTGCAGCGGCGCTAGGGCTTGCGGAGGACGGCGCCGCATTTGTTGGCGTGCACTATTCGAGCAACGAAGAGGCGGCGCTGACCACAGTGCGGGAAATCGAGGGCTATGGCGCCAAGGCAGCGGCGATCAGAGCGGATTTACGCGTGAATCCCGCCGCGGGCGCGCGCAAGATTGCAGAGCTTTTCTGCGAAGGAGCGCGCAAGCATGTCGGCGAAGCGCGGATCGACGTGCTGCTCAACAATGCCGGGATCGATGCTCACAAGTCCCTGGAGGAGACCGACGAGCAGACTTACGACGCGCTCCTTGCGGTGAATCTCAAGGCGCCGTTTTTTTTGGTGAAGGAGCTTCTGCCTATATTCGCGAATGGCGGCCGGATCATCAATATGTCCTCCGCGTACACGCGGCTGGCGGCACCGAAGCACGCTGCCTATGCGGCAGCCAAGGGCGGCCTGAATACTCTTACGCTGGCCCTCGCTGCGGATCTGGGGCGCAAGAACGTCACAGTCAACGGCGTGGCTCCGGCGCTGATCGAAACAGATATAAATGCCGCCTGGTTGACGAGCTCGGGCGCTCGTGAAATGGTCAAGGCGGCGTCGGTGCTCTCGCGCGTCGGTCAGCCCGGGGATGTGGTGGATGTCATCCGTTTTTTGGCATCCGATGAATCCCGATGGATAACGGGCCAAATCATCGAGGTGAGCGGGGGTACTCGTATTTGACGAAAGCCCGTTACGCCGATCTTTGAAATAGAAGATAACGTCGGTGCCGCACTCAAGCACTGATGAATGGTGCGCCCGTAAGTTTCTGCAGATCTTTCAGTGTTAAGCCAGGATTTATCCTCTGAACGCAGAATCCCTGCGGCCCCACGTCGAAGACCGCAAAATTGGTATAGACACGCCCGACAACCCCAAGGGCTGTAACAGGATAGGAACAGCGCGTAACGAGGCGCGGGAGCCCGTCTTTTGCCAGGTGATCCATGATGACCCAGACGCGCTTTGCGCCGACCGCGAGGTCCATCGCTCCGCCGACGGCTGGCGCCGCGTCCGAGTCCAAGGACCAGTTGGCGAGATCGCCGTTTTGCGCCACTTGATATCCACCCAGTACGCATAGATCCAGATGGCCGCCCCGAATCATTCCAAAGCTTTCCGCCTGATTGAAGAATGCGCCGCCCGGTCGCAGCGTCACATGCTGCTTTCCGGCATTTATCAGCCATGGGTCCGCTGCAGCCGTCGGCGGTCTTGGACCGACCCCTAATATGCCGTTTTCGGAGTGGATGACGACGTCTCGGTGCGAAGGTATATGATCGGCTACCAAAGTTGGCAATCCGATTCCAAGGTTTACATACCAGCCTTCCTGAATATCCTCCGCCAAACGCGACGCCATTTCGTTCCGGCTCCAACCCTGCAAATCCGGAGTTTCCTTGTTGCTCATGCGTCCCTCTGTACAATCCGATCGACATAAATTCCCGGGGTCACGATTTCATTGGGATTGATCTGTCCGAGTTCAGCGATGCGATGGGCTTGAGCAATGCACGTGCCTGCCGCAGTCGCCATGACGGGGTTGAAGTTCCGGCCGCTTCCCCGGTAGCTGAGGTTGCCCCAGCGGTCCGCCTGCCACGCCTCGATCAATGCAAAATCCGCGTGAAGAGCGAACTCCAACACCTGCATCCGACCGTTTAGGTCGCGTGTTTCCTTTCCTTGGCCGAGGACCGTTCCGTAGGAAGTGGGCGTATAAAAAGCGCCGATGCCCGCACCGGCGGCACGGATTCGCTCCGCCAGAGTGCCCTGAGGGACTATCTCGAGCTCGATTCCTCCGCGCTTGTAAAGGTCCTCGAACACAAACGATCCCGGCTGCCGCGGAAAGCTGCAGATGATTTTCCGAATACGGCCGAGCTCCATTAGCCGTGCTAGACCTTCTCGGCCGCTTCCGGCGTTGTTCGCAATGATGGTCAGCTCATTCGAGCCGGTTTCGATCAAGCCTTCGATAAGGGCGTTCGGTTGGCCTACGGCGCCAAAGCCGCCGATCATGACCACCGATCCGCTGCGGATTCCAAGGACGGCCTCGCGTACCGTATGTACGAGCTTGTTTAACAAGTTCCCACGCCGATTTGAATGGACATCGAGCTCGCCGGACCTAGTAGGATTTTGGCTGCTCGAGAATTCGCTCGGCGATATACGAGCATATGAGCTGCATGCTGACCGGGGCCAGACGCGGAATCCAGCTCTCCCTCAGGTAGCGCTCAACGTGGTACTCCTTGGCATATCCCATGCCCCCATGAGTCAAGACCGCCTGTTCACAGGCGTAAAACGCGGCTTCTGCGGCCAGATACTTTGCGGAATTCGCCTCGGCGCCGCAGTCCTTTCCTGCGTCGTACAATGCCGCCGCCTTGAACACCATCAGGTTCGCTTGCATATCTTGCCGATGGCATGCCGGATCGATTGTCCGTCGACCGAATGATCTGGATTCATAGTCCGGGCGTCCTTAAAAATAAACATAGATATTGATGTAATAGAATGCTATATATATTTTGCACTGTCCACCTTGAGCGTCTGTCCGCCGCCGGCAAGTGAGATTTCGCGCCCGCCGGCACGAATGGAACCAATACCACGCGTTCGGCGCTTCTGGTGTACTGCGACTGAGAGAGCGCCGGGTGAAGCGGTACGCGCGGCGCTCGACGATATAAGAGCATTCGTTAAGGGGGAGTTATCATGCGTTGGCAAAATGCCCGTGAGTTTTCGCGATCGAGCCGCGTTGCAACGGCGGTTTTCGCTTTGTGCGTGCTTCTCGGGACCTACCGGCCGGCCTTTTCCGAGAGTGATCCGCCGCCTGCGCGGCTGGACTCCGAAAATTCACTGGTGGAAATTGTCGTCACGGCCCAGAAACGCGAAGAACGCCTGAGCGATGTGGGCATGTCCATAACGGCCGAAACAGGCGACGAGTTGGCCGCGCGCGGCATTGATGCGATAAAGGACTTCTCCAAAATCGAACCGAGCTTTACGTATGGACAGTCCTCGTCGGGAACGCCGACATTTACCATTCGAGGCATCGGGTACTATGATTTCGCGCTGGCCGCGCCACCGGCGGTGACCGCATACACCGATGAAGTTCCGTTTGCTTACTCGTCCATGACGCGCGGGGTGTTGATGGATCTTGATCGCGTGGAGATCCTGAAGGGGCCCCAAGGCATCTTATTTGGCCAGAACTCGACCGGGGGCGCGATCAATTTCATCGCCGCCAAGCCTACCTCGTCTCTCGAAACCGGCGTGCGTGTCACGTACGGCAGATTCAATGCCACCAATGTCGCCGCGTTTATCAGCGGTCCGGTCACATCGACCTTCCGCGTGCGCGCGGCCGTCGATGTGGACGAGGGCGGCGCTTGGCAAGAGAACTACACCCGCTCGGACTCATTGGGAAATCGGAATGTCCAGAAGATTCGCCTGCTCGGTGAGTGGACGCCCACCGACAAACTTCATTTGCAGTTCAATGTGAATGGCTGGATTGACCGTTCCGACACGCAAGCGGGACAGCTTACCGGCTTTGTGAATCCCGGGATGATCGCCGCGACGGTGCCCGCTTTGCTGGCGTCGCCCCTCGCGCCGCACGACGCCCGTGCGGCCAATTGGGTGCCGGGCCTCGATCCAAAGGCTGACGAGCACTTCTATCAGACGTCGCTCCGCGCCAACTATGAGATATTGCCATCGATGCAATTGGTGTCCATTTCCGCGTTCTCCGGCTACCACACGGGATCGGTCTACGATTTCGGCGGGGTGCCTTTACAAAACGAATCGTTACGGTTGCATGGGAACATTCACTCGTTTTATCAGGAGCTTCGGCTAAGCGGTGAGGCGCTGGACTCACGATTGAAGTGGCTCGCGGGCCTGAACTACGCGTCGGACAAGAGCACTGATATTCAACACGTAGCTGTTCCAGAGTCCACCGCGTCGTACGCGTTCGCCTTTGCAGGCGGCCCGCGGTGGGACAGCGTGGAGAACCAGTCGACCTCCCATGTCAAGACGAAGTCCGCTTTTGTCAATTCGTCATTTGATCTAACCAATCAGGTGTCCGTACATGCTGGCGCACGATATACGGACTCCCGCGACTCGTTCAACGGCTGCACCCGGGACCCGGGAGATGGCCTGTTCGCCGCCAGAAGCAATGCGCTTCAGAGCTTCTTGAAGAGCTTTCCGCCCAATTCCTCCCTCCCCTACGTACCCGCCCTGCCGGGCCAATGCACGACTCTCAGCAGCGCAACCCTTACGCCAGCGACCGTTTACAGCGATCTGAATGAGCACGACAGTTCGTGGCGCGCCGAGTTGAACTGGAAGCCCGCTGAGCGCGAGCTCCTGTACGTCAGTGTGACGAAGGGTTACAAGGCAGGCGCGTTCCCCACTCAAGCTGCAATTTTCGACCCGGCCTTGACTCCGGTCACCCAGGAATCCGTTCTCGCCACCGAGGCTGGATTCAAGACTGCGTGGTTGGGCGCCAGCTTGCAGTTGGACGGTGCCTATTTTCACTATGACTACAAGAATAAGCAGATCAACGGGTCACTGGTCACCCCCATTGGAGTCCTCTTTGCTCTGATCAATGTGCCGGCATCTGAGGTGAACGGTTTCGAGCTGTCGACCAAATGGAGGCCCGTCTCGGCACTGACACTCAACGCTGCCGCCACCTATTTGGACTCTCGCGTGACGAAGGATTTTTTAAACACCAATACCCTGGGCCAAACGATAAATTTCAAGAACCAGCCATTTCCATTCACGCCGAAATGGGCTGCAGTCGCCGGTGCGCGGTATGACTGGAAGACGGCGGGGAGTCTTAACGTATATGCCGGTGTCGACTATTCTTATAGGACGAGCACGCAGTTTGCCTTTGGGCAACTGGATTTCGAAAGGATCCGAAGCTACGGGCTCTTGGACCTCACGGCAGGCGTTGGCTCAGCCGACGCTAGGTGGTTTGTGGAATTATGGGGACGAAACGTGACCAACGCCTACTATTGGACTGATGCCTCTGCAGTCCAGGACACGGAATACCGTCGGGCCGGCATGCCCGTCACGTACGGGATTCGCTTTGGATACCACTATTACTGAGGGGGAGGGTCGCAGTGTCGTGCACTTTGAAGCCACTCGTCCTGCTCGATGGTGGACGGCTAACATGATTAGCGCTCGACCCTTCGCGTCGCGTGCAATGCTGTGCTTCGCCGGGGTCGTGCTCGCCGTGATCGGTCTGCATTTTGGATTCAAGCCCGAAGAGGTGACGTTGGTATCGCTCGGTCCTACCATTGCGACGTCACACGTCCGAGTCGCATTTGGCGGTTTTCATCTCGGTGTCGGTCTTTATTGCGTGCTTTGCGCCATTCGACGCGAACTGCTTTTGGCCGGCCAAATCGCCGCCGCTACCGTGATTCTCTGCGCGGTCATATTTCGGCTGGTCGGCATTTGGCTCGATACGGCATCCAGCGCCAATCTCATATTCCTGGCGCGCGAAGCGTTCATCTTATCTATCGTTGTTGCGTCGTTTTGGCTGAGCCGCAAGCCGGGCCGGCGAAACGAGTCGACACCCGTCCCCGCTTCAAACCCTCAACCACCCCCGCACTGATATATCGCCGCGGCGGCGGTGGTCTACCATGCCTCAGTGGCTTCCGGCGCTTCGCGCAATTCATTTGCGACCTCTTGCCAACGATATCCCGTGAGGTCCACGGCCGCGTGCTCGTGTCCGCACGCCTTGCAGCGGCGCTTCGCATCTTCGGCATTAAAGCGCTCGCACGCGAGCAAATAGCCCTCTTGCGGCAGCGTCCGCGCGGTATCCCACGTGAATCGCCAGAGCTCTGTATTGCAGCTCTCACAGTACCAAGCGGCGGCTTCCAGGCCGCTGTGCTCCGCTTTGATGCGGTACTGAATCGCTTCTTGCACGGGAACAATTCGATGCGGCGTGCCAGCCGGCACATAGATATGATCGCCTGGGACAGCATCGAAATAATTGACGCTCGATCCTTGAAAGCGAATGCTCGCTTTGCCCGACATTTGCACGAGTACGCAATCTTTCTGGCAGATTAGATAGAAAGGCTGCGGACGATCGTTCCGGCTTAGGCAAATCTGAGGATCGATGCCCGCGGTAAGAACCGGATAGTCATCGTATGGTCCTCGTTGCAATGCGTGGTCAAACGCTTGCGCCATCATCCGCCGCGGCATTTAGCGATCCTCCCTGGACGCAGCCGCAAGAAATTGTCTGCGCGCGCTCTCGGCCGAGAAGTAATTTGCCGCGTAGTTGTTCCAGCCCCACACATGAACCGGGAACGGTTCATTCAAATGGCCGCAGCTTTTGCAGGTCCGCTCGGCGGCATCCGCGTTAAATGCGCCGATCACTTTGGCGGCCTCGAGCACAGACTGCTGTGGCGGAGAAAAGCCGGGCGGCCGCTCCATGCTCGGCTTGCCAGGGTAACTCTGCTTTTGCAGCACGGCTTGGCATGCGCTGCATAGCCAGCTCATCGCTTCGCTCTGCTCTACGCCCGGCTCGCTCTGCCTCTGGATCACGGTCAGAAGAACAACCCCGTCCGGATCTTCCGGATGCTCGAGATAACCTCCGACACTATGTTCTCGAGCTCCAGTGAATGTGTCGCCTGGCCGAATAGGCGCCCCCTTTGCGCCAAAGATGACCGCAATCTCATCGCGGGTATTGAAATGATAAAACACTCCGCTCTCGCCCTTCCCGCCCACGAACACCGTCGTGCTCACGGTGATATCGCCGTCGTCCATGTAGGGGAACATTGGAAGCTGACTGCTCACGCCGCTCCGCGACGCATGAAAGACATTCGCCAGTAGCGGCGGTTTGTGCGGATTCGGAGGGTCAATGCTTAAGTCGGCCGAAGTCTCTTGGTGCATGCCGTATCTCCTTTTCCCGCGCTGCGGCGAGTTCCAAATGGGCCGTCAATCTCAGTGAATTTCGTATTTAGCTAGCCTGTCACTACGGAAAAGCGATATAGTGAAATCAATTAAATCGATGTCTATATAAGTGTAGCAAAATGCCTTCTGTAGTCAACCATTGAGCGCTAATATTGCCGTGAATCACGCTCGATGCCGCTCGCGGCGTTACCCGCAAGACTACGAATGCGCGCCGGGCGGCGGTCAATTCCAGGGGAGTTTCGATGAGCATTATCAAGATAGAGGACGTGACATACATACGTTATCGCGCTCCGGACCTCGATCGCATGCGTGAGTTTCTTTCAATTTTCGGGATGATGGAAGCCGCATCGAGCCGAGATGCGCTCTTCATGCGAGGGCGCGGCGACGCACCATTTATACACTGGACGGAGAAGGGAGAGGCGGGTGTTGTCTGCGTGGGATTTCGAGCGGCGTCGATTGCGGATCTCGAGACGCTCTGCCGCGCGGTGAACGGCGTGATTGGGCCTCTCACTGCCCCCGGCGGAGGCTACTTCCTTCGCTTGCAGGACCCAGACGGATTCGTGATCGAGGTTGTGGCCGGTCAACAACGCGAGCAGTGCCTAAATGAGCCGGACGTTATAGGGTGGAACTCCGTAGCGGCGCGTCGGCGTGTCGATACCGTCAAGCGACTCGCTCGGGGGCCCGCGCACGTTGAGCGGCTTGGACATTACGTCGTGAGGGTCACGGATTTCTCCCGGTCCGAGGCGTGGTACAAGGAGCATCTCGGCTTGATTGTCTCCGATGCCATCCAGCTTGCCGACGGCCGTACTTTTGGGGCCTTCCTTCGTTGCGACCGAGGCCAGACGCCGACTGATCACCACACCGTGGCTCTCATGCAGACGGGCGAACCGCCCGGATACCATCATTCGGCTTACGAAGTTCGCGACATTGACGATTTGATGCTTGGCCATGACCACTTGCGAAGCCGCGGCTATGCCGTTGACATGGGCATCGGCCGACACCTGCTGGGCAGTCAGGTGTTTACCTATTGGCTTGATCCTTGGGGTCAGCGCCTTGAGCATTGGACCGACGGCGATTTACTTACCAGCGCGGAAAGTCCGAGAAAAGCCGAGATAGACGAACTACGATCAACCCAATGGGGCGTTCTTGCCCATTCTAACTAATATATTGCTGCTCGGGAATGCGAAGACCTCATGAAGCTATGTACTTTTGACGCAGGATCCGGACCCGAAGTCGGGCTTTATTCGCGATCCGCCCTGATCCCGCTGAGTCGAATTGTGCCGCGCGCCGCGCCGGACATGATGACGTTGATTGCCAATTGGCCCTCCGCGCAGGCCGAGGTTGGCGAGGTAGAGCGCAGCGCCCGGACCTTTGTGCCACTCGAGCAGGCGTGCCTGCTACCGCCCATTGCCCGACCGGGAAAGATCCTCGCCATTGGGCTGAACTATGCCGACCACATTAAGGAAAGCGGCTTGGCCACCCCGAAACACCAAGTCTGGTTCTCTAAACATGCAACCGCTGTCAATGCACCCTTCGACCCCATCGAAGTGCCCAAAGTGTCAAAACGCTTGGACTACGAAGCGGAATTGGTCGCCGTCATCGGCAGGCGCGGTCGGCATATCGCCCGCGCAGACGCCGCGGATTTCGTTTTTGGCTTCTGCTGCGGCAACGACGTTTCCGTGCGCGATTGGCAAGTCTTGACCCCTCAATGGATGCTCGGCAAGTCATTCGACACGCACGCCCCCTACGGCCCTTGGATTGTCACAGCGGATGAAGTCAGCGACCCTCATTGCCTCGGCATTCGTTGTTTTGTGAACGGCGAAAAACGGCAAGATTCAAACACACGGCATCTTATTTTCAACGTATGGGACCAGATTGCGCACTTGTCTCAGGCCATGACTTTGGAACCCGGCGACTTGTTGTTCACCGGAACACCCGGGGGCGTAGGCGCCCTTATGAAACCCCCTCAGTTTCTGAGGGCGGGCGATTGCGTCCGAGTGGAGATAGATCGGCTCGACGCAATCGAGGCTACGCTCATTGATGAAAGTTGAAACACCGAGATTCATCCGGCACCCGCCCCGGATCGCAACAATCCGCGGAGAAGCTCGGCAACTCCCGGTGGCTATGCGGTAAACGCGTGGAGGTTCTCGATAGCCCACTGAGAAAATTCCAGCGGGGGGCGGCCGAGCACGTTTCGCACCGTCGGCGTGAGGGGACCCGGCGCCTCGAGGCACGCGGAAAGGTAGCCCAGCATACGGTCTGGAATTTCCGGCGGCGCACCTTGTGCAAGCATCGACGCGCGCGCTTGCTCCGGAGATATCTCTTCGAAATGAATGGGGCTCTTGATGGCCTCGCCGATAATACGAGCCCGGTCAAATTGATTCAGCGATTGCGGTCCCGTAATCGCGTAGGCTTTGAAGGCGTGTCCATCGTGCAGCAGTGATTGCGCCGCCATCGCCGCAATGTCGCGGTGGTGAATAGGAGCGGTCATGGCCTTTCCATAAGCGCCCCGTACAACCCCTGTCGCCCGAATCTGCGGCGCCCAAATCATCGAATTCGCCGCGAAATCCGCCGCTCTAAGGAACGTCCATTCAAGTCCCGAGGCCTTGACGGTGTCCTCGATCGCCTTGAAACGCTGTGCGAATCGCTGGTACCCTCCCCCGTACTCGACTGTTATTGCGGATATGAGTACCGCTCTTCGCACCCCCTCTGCGCGGGCCAGCGAGACGACCTCTGACACCGTGTTCTCCATCGCGGCCGGGTTAAGCACGATCGCCTCTACACCTTTGAATTTCCCCTTCAGCGCTCCCGCTCTCGAAGGGTCTTCGGCCACTATTTGCACCCCGGTCGGCAATTGCGCCGACTTCGGATCGCGCGTGACCGCTGTGATCTTCTTTCCTGCATCGAGCAAATGCTTTATAAGCTCTCTACCAATCTTTCCGGTGGCGCCAGTCAACAAGATCATTGCAGCATTTCCTCTGGTATGGGGTCTGTAGAGATTCAGTCTGTTTGAACATTCCTTCGAGGTCAATATAATATGGTTTCCGTAATACCACAAGCCGGTAGTCGCGTGAAAGCGTCCGCCGCGAGCGCGACCGTCAAGGAAACTTTGCGCGAACTCAGTATTCAGCTCGCCTCCCTCAATAACCGTATCGGCAGCCATGCGGGAATACGCCATGCGGACTTCAACTGCCTGAATGCCATCGCGCGATTCGGACCCATCGGCGCCGGATCTTTGGCGCGGCGCACCGGAGTCCATCTTGCGACCTTGACGGGAATTTTGGATAGACTCGAAAGTGGTGGCTGGATTGTCCGTGAGCCAGATCCCAGCGATAGAAGAGCCATTCGGGTGCGCGTTCTAGCTTCTCATGTCATGCAATTGGTGCGTCTTTATCATGGGATGAATTCGTCGATCGACCACATATGCGCCGGGTACACGAGCGATGAACTGGAGGTTATCACTCGATTTCTGCGTCAAACGGTAGAGGCTGGCGGTATCGCCGCAAAGCAAATCTCTACCAAGCGCCCGGTTGTCAGACAGGCTCGGTAACCGATCAGTTTCCTCGGGTGCAAGCCCGCCGGCCAATACAGGCCGTCGGTAGGCGCTCTTAAATAGACTTCTATTTATACCTGTTCTATAGTTATCGCCGTGAATAGCCCCATGCCACTCATACTGTTAGTTGGTACGACGAGCGGAACCGCGGAAGTGGTAGCGGACGAGGTATCCAAACGATTGACCGCGCACAGCATTGTCAATCGAATTGTGCGCATGGAGCGAGCCGCGCTGCCGATGTTCACTACCCGAAAGCATTTCCTAATCTGCACATCGACGTATGGTCGGGGTGATGTTCCCGACAACAGCAAGCCGTTCTATCACTCCCTTGTGGAAGCGAGGCCCGATCTTTCCGATGTTTTCTACGGAGTGATTGGGCTCGGTGATGCGAATTTCTCTCGGACCTTCAATGGTGGCGGGCAGCGATTTGACAATATCTTCGCCGAACTTGGAGCAAAACGAATCGGGGAGCGTATGAAGCACGATCGGAACAGCGGTATTCGGCCCGAACAGATGGCCCTCGAGTGGCTGGAGAACTGGCTGATCGAGTACGACAAACTGCGTTTTGGTTCAATCGCGGAACGCGCTGTTCGTACGCACCAAATGGGTTAAATAATCAGATCGTCAGTGTCTATTGACGAATCCTCTTTTGGAGTCGACTGCCCATGAATACTGCAGGTCCGCACCAGGCGCTTACGCTTTGTTTCATCGGAGACTGGGGTGACGCCAATCTCCACCGAGTCGCAGGGTGGATCTCGTATGAGCTCATTATGCGAACGAGACCCGAGACCCGTACCGCCATATGGAGCGGCGTCGGCGGCTTCGATGCGGTCCGGGCGGTGGCGCAAGGGGAAGTCGATATCGGTCTGGCCACCCCCACCTGTTACGTGGACATGGCTCACAAGGGCCTGGGTCCCTATGAGTCAAGGCGCGTTTCCAACCTGCGCGGACTCGCCGTCGTTCCTCAATTCGACCGCTTGATATTCGGCATTCGCACGTCGTTCGGGGTGCGCTCCATGTCAGAACTGAGGGACATGAAGCCCCCGTTGCGTTTGGCCGTATCCAAGGATGACGGGCGAATGCACTACGGCTATGCAGCGCGCGAGGTTCTCGAGTCGCACGGAATATCGCTCGACGACATTAGGCGATGGGGCGGCGAAATCCTCTATTTTGATCGGCCACCCGCTTGCATAACCGCCATGTTTGACGGAAACGCGGATGCGGTATTGCAGGAAGCCATCATGATGCCCGATTGGCAGCAGATGGCGCGGAAAGGCGACGTACAGTTCCTTTCGTTTGAACCCGAAGCGCTTCGACGCCTGGCGGCGAAGGGCATGCCGTCGGCAACAATTCCCGCAGGCTATTTCGAGGGGTGGAGCGAGGAGATCCGTGCGCTCGAGTTCTCCGACTTTTTGGTCTTTTGCCGCACCGATCTGCCGGACGACGTGGCCTATCTCATCGCGTCTGCGATGGTCCAATCCCGCGAGAACTTCGAGCGAGGCTACCGACACATCCCGCGAATGAGCAGTAGCGTTACCTACCCACTCGATCCCGCCGCCATGGCCCGGACGATGATTCCCCTTCACCCTGGAGCCGAGCGCTATTACCGGGAGGCTGGGTGCCTGTAGGCTCGATGGTGGAAGTTCTCGACACTTGCCGGAGATATTGCCGTGACGTCTGAACCCTACGAGTATCGCGACGCGGATAGCACCTTTGTCGGGTACCTCGCGCGACCCGCCGCCGGTGGAAACGGGGCGGGCATTTTGGTCCTGCATGAAGCTCCGGGGCTCGGAGCCCACGCATTACTCAGAGCACGCATGCTGGCGGAACTCGGCTACGTGGCGCTCGCAGCCGATCTCTATGGCAATGGAGTCGTAGCCGCCGACTTTGAAGGCGCGCTATCGCTCATGAGGGGGCTGCAAGCCGACCCTATTCTGCATCGACGAAGAGTCAGACACGCACTCGATACGCTGGCTGCCCTACCGGGAGTCAATCCACATAGCCTCGCCGCGATCGGGTATTGCTCAGGTGGCACGAGCGCTCTCGAACTTGCGCGCAGCGGCGCTCCGATGGCCGGTGCGGTCAGCTTTCATGGCATATTGCATACGCCCATAGAGGCGTCGCCCGGCGTGATCGAGTCTCGCATCCTTGTGTGCACCGGTTCCGCGGATCCTTTGGTGCCACAGGCGCAAGTTCAAGCCTTCGAAAATGAAATGACGCGCGCAAAAGCCGACTGGGAAGTGATCGTTTATGGAGGGGCACCCCATGGATTCACGGACCGTAACGCATCGAGCGTTGGAAAGCCCGGCTTTGGTCATGATGAACGCGCCGACCGGCGATCGTGGCTCGCCATGCAATCATTTCTCACCGAGACATTGTCCTCGAAGTAGCACCGCTTCGACATGTTCGACTTTAGGACGTCTGGATCGCAATCGCCCCGGAGCGCCTCAACTCCATCGGCGCAACACCGAATTTCGCCTTGAATGACGTCGAGAAATGACTCTGGTTTTGGAAACCACATCCCAAAGCTATCTGCTTTATCGACAGCATGCTTCGATCTGATCGAAGCAACCCCGCCCGGCATTTTTCGAGTCGTACATCGAGCAGGTATCCACCAATGGAGCGGTCGAACCCTTCGAATACCTTGTGAACATATCGCACGGAAATTCCCATCGCATCCGCCAGAGTGCGGGGGGAAAGAGCAGGATCCGCAAAGTGGGAATTGATGTACGCCATACATCGTTTGAGAATCGCCCTGCGCGCCGTTTGCGCCGAAATCGGGTTTCCGCTGTCGGTTTCAAAAAGAGAGGCGATCAAATCCAACACATTGTTTGCAATGATCGCCGCCGTCGCTGCGGAGCAATCGGAGACCTCACGGGCGAGGGTTGTCAGGAGATCCGCAACGATCCGCCCCACTCCTGAGGTGGCGGGAAAGGCGTTTCCGCAATATCGACTGGGGTCGACCAGGCGCGATCGGAGCAGAGCGCTAGGGATCCTCAGGTTGACCGTGCTTACCCTCTGGTCGTGCCAGTACCGATAAGGCTCGCTCGAGTCAAGCAGCGTGACATAATTTGGCCGAAGGACGCACTCGCGCTGGAGCTGCCGGAAATTCACGGCGCCTGAAACCGCGAACACAAATAGATAATAGGAAGATGAATCCTTGCCTATGTGACTCCTTTCGCGACGCGCCCATTCGGGATCGGTGGTAACCGATGCAATCTCGACGTCCCCACACTCAATGCGCTCGATTTGACCATGGAACCGGGAGGTGTCAATGCCGCCAATGTCCACGTTCACCGGGCAAAATACTTCGCTGACGAGGTCCTGCCAGTGGCGGCCCTTGTCGCGACCCAGGTCGGCCGACGAATAAAGATGCTGCATGGCCCCCTGTCATCCCGGTCGCCGAAGCTAATGCATTCGGCAAGTTATATACTTCGATCTCTATGTAACCGTACTCCAGGGCCGAGTTTATTGCAAGCGAGCGGCGCACCCTGCCCCGCCATCGCGCCGCTCGATTGGATACCTGTCATTGGCGATTCCCCTCGCTTCATTCGCCCCGTCGAACACCAATTCCAAGGCGCACACATCCCCGAAGCACCTGTTCCGGCGCTTTTTTCCAACGTTTGGATTGGAACGCGGCCTAGTGTCCTGAGTTAGAAATTCGCTGGCATTCGAGCGCCCCGTCCGCGGCGTTGCTCCTCCCTTAAATACCTACGGGTATTCGCGGTCGTCGCGCCTTGCGGCCGGGGCGCAGTGTCGCTCTCGGTGCTCAGCGAACTTCTAACCCAGGACACTAGTCTTTCTTGATCAGCTTCTGATAGAAGGGTGCCGGCGCAACCTTGGCGCGGATTTCATGAACCTCGTTCTTTTCCACCGTCGATCGCCGCGTGTTCGGTTCACCCCAACGCACCACCAGTTCCGTGCCCGGTTCGCTT
>DASXYI010000003.1:0-1540 GCA_036502605.1 Steroidobacteraceae bacterium | reverse complement strand
GGCGCGCCGCATGCTTATTTCTGAGTGTACCCTCGAATCGCTCGACCGGGCTGAGTTCTCGCTTGAAAAATGCCATCTCCAATGTCCCCGACGATTAAGACCATCAGCCGAATCAGTCAGAATCAATGCATCGGGAATGTAGGGGGAAACTTGGATGATATTGCGGCTCAATTTGGCGCGGCCCACTGTCCTGCACCGCCTGACTCTACGGAACCAGTAATCAGGCACGCGTTGAGTCGCTTGTCACGGTGGCCTCGGTCTAGGGCGGCGATTCTCAGTGATTTATCTATTTGATTGAGGAAGAAGTCTAATCCGCGATATCGATCGTTGCGCCCGTTGCGCCGAAAATTGAAGTTCTTGAGCGTACTCAAGCTGATCCGGCGCGTCAGCGTCGAGTCTGAAAAATTCCGCTTTCTTTCCTCGGCAAATCAGTTGCTCTTAGCTGTCGTCCTGCTCCGGAAGAGGGGCGTCGGCCGTCGTCACGAACGTTGGGGCAGGATGCGGTGGACGCTTTGGCGTCGTCACGCGATTTGCTTCGCGTGGACGTACGGCGCTTGAGGCGTACGGCGAAGTCGTGTGGTCCTGACGCCCCGTTGCTGGCGTCAAGTTCTTGAGAGGCTAACGCTTCCCAGGGATGACGGTGACAAAAACGCCCGGTTGCCGGGGAGAGCACGAAGGAAACCGTAAGACCATCGCGCAGGGAATGCCGGTTGAACCCGGTACACCTGTGGACTACCCCGGGCATCTTTCGCCCGACCCACGGGTGTCATCGGACACCCGGCATTCCCTGCGTCCTCTTTGGAGGATCGCATGCGCCTCTTCTTAGAGGTCGCGCTGCGCCCTCTTTTGTTTTTGGAGGGAGTTTTATTTGCAGACCTCGGACGCATCGTGTCGCGAGAATGCGGAGTTGCGCTTGATCGTCATTGCGAGGAGCGAAGCGACGAAGAAATCCAGTGCTCCATGTGGGGCCCCTGGATTGCTTCGCTAATGCTCGCAACGACGATGTGGATGGACGTTCGAAAGTTGAATCAGAAGATTACCGTGTGAGCGTTTGCTATGACACGATCCCTACCGCCACCGCCTGTGCAGCCACAGCCATTGTTCCGGATATTCCCGGACCCAACCCTCGACCACCGAATTGATCGCCTGCGTGGTGCCCTGGATGTCGATTTCGCCGGTGGCGTTCCGCACCGGCTGCACCTCTTCGGAAATCTCGGCGCGGAAACGATGGTTCGGCAGGCGGATGATGCGCACGCCGTGAATCGGGCAGTCGACGTGACGCCGCAGCCGCGCCAGCATCGGATTGGCGCGGGTTTTGCGCCCGAAGAAAGTCACCTCGACGCCGCCGGTCAGGTACTGATCGACCAGCATGCCGACATGCTTGCCTTGCTGCAGGGCTTCGGCGAGCCGGAACGGCGCGTCGCGGCCGGCCGGAATCAACTCGCCCATATTGACCCGGCGCATGTCGTTGATGATGCGGTCGGCGGCCTCGCTGTTGGGCCGCCGGTACAGCACCGCGGAATCCACCCCATGCGCCGGC
>DASXYI010000002.1:0-110693 GCA_036502605.1 Steroidobacteraceae bacterium | reverse complement strand
GCCAAATGGCCTTCCACGCGGGGCCATTATACCATCTCAAAGGGCGGTCGGAAAATGTCGAAAATCACAATAAATTGCTGGATAATCCCCCGTGGCTTGAGACGCGATCACCCCTCGATGATCCCGAGCCTTCGATCCGGGTGCGTCCAGAGATGTTCAGAGAAATCCATATCTTTTCAGGCCCTGTTTAGGGCCCTCGAATTGAACAAGAAAATATTTTCTCCGCACAAACAAGCGCTTAGAGTGCGAATGTGGTGGCCAGCCGTCCCACTTTTGCGTTATAAATCAATTATTTACAACTGGTTCTAAGAACCATCGTGAATATGCGTTTCCGCGGGAACGTTGTGGCCAACGCGTTCGCGCTCAAACCCTACGGCCACTCAACACCTGCTGGCTCCAAGTCGCTGATGGGTGACTCGGTCAGGGCCCTCTCGATCATGTCCTGAAGGGCTGGGAGCGGGTAAGTCAGAAAATTGCGCCTGCTCTTGTCCATTCGGCAGAAGCGTGTCGCCGAGGAATCGAGCCCGGGGATTCGGTGTGCGACGCACGATTTCTCAAGCGAATCAGCATCGAGCGCTGCCCATAATTTCCTATACCCCATTCTCAGTGAAGTCCTTTCGGTATCCGCGCGCTTGGGACCCCCAATTGAGCAGTACTCTCGCGATCAAGGTTTGCCCGCATCTGTCTACCGTCGTTTGGTCTCTACAGGTGGTCTCGATAAGCAATTCGATCCGCTGCGGGTCCGAGCCACGCACGTCTCGAGCCTTGCATGGCGGAGGGACGGCAAAACTTTTCCGTCGGCTCAGCGACGATGGTATCCGCCGCACGCGCCGCTTGCAGTGGAATTCAGCCGTCGCGCGGCCTCAGTGTTGTCCAGGTGGGAATTGACGTTTATTTTCGAATGATTGTGATTGCCAGTACCGATAATCGTATCCTGAGAGTCGATGCGAATGCACCAAACGCCAATCCTCAGAGGGGCCTTGAACTTTCGAGATATGGACGGTTACCCGACTTACGATGGCCGATCTACTCGTTGGCGTACGTTGTACAGGTCGGGAACTACCCATGAGTTGACCGAAGAGGACCTTGAGCAACTTAATTCGGCCGGAATTCGGTTTGCGTACGATCTCCGGTCCCGCAGCGAACGCGGTACGCACGTCAGCAGGCTGCCTGAACTCGACTCCCTTCGGTATGACTTTTTCGACCATGACCAGGCTACCGGGGATCTGCAACGAGTGTTGCGCTTACAGGAATCGAGTCCCGACGACATGCGGCAGTTCATGATGTCGACCTACGAATCGCTACCCTATGATCTCCGGCATGCATACCGATATACCTTTCTGCAATTGGCCAATGGCAACGTACCTATTGTCGTTAATTGCACCGCGGGTAAAGATCGCGCGCCTCTTTGAGAGTTGTCCTCATCGCGGGCGCAAGGATTGCTTTGGCGATTCATGGACGTCGCGCGGGGGAGTCAACCATATGCTCGGAGACTGCGTGCGCTCGTCTTGCGCGCGCAAGTCGATCACTGCGGCAACGTGCACGTACGCCGGGAGTTGCGGTATCCGCAACGGCCGGGCCGGTGATCCACGGTACCAGCGAAACGGACACAAGCATCAGGATATATTTCATTGGCACTCGTCGGCACTTTAGGTGATGTGGCAGCGGATGTATCGGAAGTAGTCCCTGTAAAATTATGGCTATTAAAGAGTATACTGTTATGTGAGTATGATGGAGGTATTGTGTTATGTTCAGGCCTTACTATCCCACAGAATGCTTTCGACGTTACTGTCCTCGAACCAGCAAATAAAAGACTGATAATGAGCGGATTCAGTTTCGATCTACATGGCCGAACACTGTTCGTGACAGGCGCCTCGTCCGGTCTGGGCGCGCACTTTGCGAGCATTCTTGCAGCCAGCGGCGCCAAGGTAGTGTTGGCGGCGCGCCGCATCGACAGACTTGAACAACTGCGCGCTGCGATTGAAACCAATGGTGGCCGAGCGCTCACTGTGGAGATGGACGTCACCGATGAACGGTCCACGATTCGCGCCTACGATGTGGCAGAAAAGGAGTTCGGCGCCGTGGATGGAGTGGTCGCGAACGCTGGCATGAACGTCGGAGGGGCGGTTCTGGAACTTGATTCGAAGGCTGTTGATGACCTCTTAGGAGTCAATGTCCGCGGAGTGCTCTTGACGGTGAGGGAGGGCGCTCGTCGTATGATCGCGGCGGGCTCCGCAGAACGTCGACATGGACGCGTCGTCATCATTTCTTCCATCACGGCCACTGCAGTCGTGCCTGGCCTCGGGCTTTACAGCGCATCAAAAGCGGCGGTCTTGCAACTCGGAAAGGTGATGGCGTGCGAGTGGATAAACAAGGGTATCAACGTCAATGTCATGTGTCCCGGTTACATCGAGACTGACTTGAATTCGGACTGGTTTCGTTCAGAGGGCGGCAAGAAAATGATTCAGAAATGGCCGCGGAAAAGGCTTATGGAGCCTTCCTCCCTGGACGCGACGCTGCTGTATCTCGCGTCCGACGCCTCCGAATACGTTACTGGTTCCGTATTCTCTCTCGATGACGGTCAGTTTCTGTGACTCGCGGAGGGCGCAAGCCGGTCAAACCTCTAGGACTTACATGCGTCGCGATTGTTTTAATTACGACCACGAGCTGTCCCCCAAAGTGCTTATGGTAGCGAGCAACTTGGGCGGTGCTTACGAGATCACCGAGTTCGTGCAGCACCGCAAACTGTTCGGGAAGGCACTGAGCGAGCATCAAAACACGCGCGTCAAGAAGGATTCGATGCGTACCGAGTTGGAAGAGGCCCAGACCTACGTCGACCACCGCGTACGCTAACAAGGTCATTGCCCGTGGGACGTTCGAGCGTGTGTCGGATCCTTCGTCTTAGCAGTTCCGGCGGGAAGTTCCCGCGGTATCGAATGTCCGCGCAAATCGCGTCTCTACAAGGAGCTGAATATGGCATCTATTAGATTCGAGACCTTGTTGTATGGGGTCGAGGCGGGCATTGCGACGGTCATTCTGCACCGCCCCGAGAATCTCAATGCCTTCACCGCACAGATGGCGACGGACCTCGTTTCAGCGTTCGATGCAACTGATAGCGACGATGAGGTGAAGGCAGTGATCGTCACCGGCAGCGGTAGGGCGTTCTGTGCGGGCGCCGACTTGTCCGGCGGTGCCGGCTCGCTGGATTTCACCGCTGATGGGGAGGATGCGCGAGAAGGAGGCATCGTACGGGATGGTGGCGGAATCGTGACGCTCCGCATTTTCCGCAGCCTCAAACCCGTCATCGCGGCTGTCAACGGCGCATCGGTTGGAGTCGGCGCTACGATACAGCTCCCGATGGATATTCGTCTCGCATCGAGCAACGCGCGATATGGGTTCGTGTTCACCCGTCGCGGTGTCGTACCGGAAGCCGCCTCGAGCTGGTTTCTCTCGCGGACCGTGGACATGGCGACGGCCTTGGAGTGGTGCTTCACCGGCCGCGTGTTCGATGCGAATGAAGCGCTGACGCGGGGCCTGGTCCGCTCGGTGCATGCTCCGGACGATCTTTTGCCGGCCGCGCGCGCGCTTGCACGAGAGATCGTCGACAACGCCGCGCCGGTCTCGGTGGCCTTGACGAGGCAGCTGCTTTGGCGGATGTCATGCGCCGAACATCCCATGTTGGCACACCGCGCCGACAGCCGGGGAATCTACTACCGCGGTCAGTCTGGGGATGCGAGGGAGGGCATCGCGTCCTTCCTGGAAAAGCGCAAGCCGGTGTTTTCCGACCGCGTGTCCAGCGACCTACCCGATCTCTTTCCCGGTTGGCGGGAGATGCCTTTCCAATGAGCTGCGACCTCGACACCGGCGCAACCAGGCTGCAAAACCTAAGCGCTTAGGTACCGGGACAACAGGCCGGAATCATCATTTCGATCGGCTTTCCGCAAGATCGCCACGCGTTTGCTGATCCGCCAACTGAAATCGGTACGCCTGAATTCGTCGTAATAGGTGACGCTTCCCACTTTGCCGCCCCGGCCGACGCCGATACCTTTTGACAGGGCCACGGCATTGCCATACCGATCGCCACGAACGAGGACATTTGTTGCGTGATGGGCGAGGGGATGAAGGGTCTCGTCCTCTCCCAGAACGCCCTTATCTCCGCCGCGCCATTAAGTACGTCCGCGTTGAAATCGGTAATATCGTAAACGGCGTCGTCCGTAAAAAGAGCGGTCACTAAAGGCCACTGTCGTTCATCGATGACGATGCCGTACAACGAGATCACGTCGCTAATGGCAGTGCGATCTTCTATACTGATCACGGACATAATCCCTTATCGGCGCGCGTTCGGATTGGAATTCCACTGGGCTGCGCGCTTTTCTGCGAAGGCTTTTGGGCCTTCGTCAAAATCCGGATGACTCCACTGAAGCCGCAGAAGGCTCCACCCATATTCGAGGGATTGCGAGTAGCCGATCTCCAGTGAAGTCCAGATCGCCTCTTTTGAGAGAGCCATCGCTTGCGGTGAATTCGCGGCGATGTCGACCGCAATTTCCATAGCTTTAGGCATGAGATCCTTGACGTTCGGCACGAGCTCGTCGACCAAGCCCAGCTGATAGGCGCGCGACGCGGGCATTCGATATTTCCGCCCTTGCAGGGTCATGCGCAGTGCGGACCCAAGCGGCAGGCGCTTTGCCAAGCCGATATTCTCGATGGCACCGACCATACCGATATTGACGTGGCTGTCCATGAATACTGCGTTCTCGGAGGCCACAATGATGTCGCTGTCGACGACGAAGTGAAGTCCCGCGCCGTTGACCAGCCCGTTGACAGCGCAAATGACCGGTTTCCAAACCCGGTTCTGGTGCGGCGACCAATGCACGGCATCGCTGAGCGGCCGATTGACGAGCGCTGTATTTTCGCTGTCGGTTTCCATGCCGCCGACATCTCCACCCGTGCAGAAATGCCTTTCGCCCGACGCCGTCATCACCGCGACTCGGATGTCCGGATTTTCGCGGACATCTTCCCAGATCGCTTCAATCTCCCGCTCCATCTGCACGTCCAGCGCGTTGCCGCGTTGCGGCCGGTTGATCGTAATGACCGCGATATGGTCCGACACACGATAGGTGTATCCGGTCAAATCGCCGAGATCGATCACCTGCTTTTTCATGTGCCACGCTCCTACGCTTTTAAGCCAAGTCCCAGCCGTGCGATGATGCCCGTCATAATCTCCGACGTGCCGCCGCCGATCGATTCTTCGGTTGTCTGCCGCCAAAGCAAATCGGTGATCGATGAATAGAGCACGGCCTCCGGGCACCCGAATTCCATGGCGGCGCGCGCAATCCGCTGAATCGCATCTGTCGATGCTCGTTTGTTTTCCGCAGCTGCAAGGATGGCGGGCGTGCCCTGGCCGGCAGAAAGCACCTTCAGCGCCAAGGCCTGGCATTCCAAGACGTCGACGGCGAGTGCCGCCAACCGGTGGCGTACGACGGGGTCCTTGTCGAGGCCAAGCCCCGCGATCCACGACCAGACAGCTTCGAAATCGGCGCGAACTCTTTTCGGCGGAAACTGCACATGGCGTTCATCGGCGAGTGACATCTGCATGATCGGCCAAGCGCCGTTTTCCGCGCCGATACGCTGCTCGGCCGGTACACGCACGTCGTCAAATGTGAGTTCAGTGAAGACGTTCCCGCTCATCTTGGCCATGAGCCGAATGCGCAGGCCGCACGATTTCAAATCTACGATCAGCAGCGACAATCCGTCGGCCCGTCGGCTCTGCGCATCGGTCCTGCAAAGAAGCCAGAGATAGTCGGAGTCGTGTGCGCCCGAGCTCCAAATCTTCGTTCCATTGACGACATAGTCATTGCCATCGCGTCTGGCCGTCGTGCGCAGGCCGGCAAGATCCGATCCAGCCTCCGGCTCGGAGTAACCGAGTGAGAACATAAGCTGGCCCGTGCGAATGGGCTCGAGCCAGCGCGCCCTCTGTGCCGGCGTGCCGGAGCGGATAATGGTCTTCGCGACGATACCGGACGAGAGGGGCGGGCGGGCGATTCGCGCGCCGGCCATTTCATCCCAGAGGATGAATTCGTAAATAGCCGGGTGCCCAAGCCCCCCTGTTTCGACAGGCCATGACAGTGCAAGCCAGTTGCGTTCGCCGAGCGCGCGATAAAAGGCCCGCAGCCTCGCGTAGTCATTCGAAATCAGGAATTGATCGAGACCGCGCCACGGCCCGAGAAACGTTCTCACTTCCCGGACGAAGGCGGCTTCCTGCGGTTCGAAGGCAATCTCCATCACGGTCGCTCGGCAGCGGAGACGGCGCTTGGTTCGAGGGCATTGATGACGCCGAGTCGGAGACCGTTCTGGCAGCTCCTCAGCGAGGGTTCCAGGGTTGCATACTCCTGGATACGACGCGAAAGCCAGCCGACGGGACCATCATCAAGCACGCCGAACGCCCCGTAGGCTTGATGAACGGCGAAGGCGGCCGACAGCGAGGCGCGGGTCGCCGAAATGCGCGCCGCTGCCGCCAGATCCGGCCCCTCGGCGCTGGCCCGCCCAATAGCGAGCGCGGACAAACGCATCAAGATCTGTGCCGCATCGAGCTTCATCAACGCCTCGGCAAGCGGAAAGGCGACGGCCTGGAATTCCCCGATGGGCTTGCCGAACTGCTTGCGCAATCGCGCGTGCTCGGCCGCCGATGTGACGAGAAATCGGGCGGCCCCGCCGCAATAGGCGGCAATGCCCGTGTGAAAAATAGCCAGCGCCAGCGCGCCGTCGCCCATGTCATGTGCCGACGATCGCACGGCCACAGCGGCCTCGGTCCGGCCCAGCGTGTCCACCGGCCGTTTCTGAGAACAATGTACATCGAATAGGCGTCCGCCCTCGCAAGTCGCAATCATATCGGCGACGGCACCCCACGCAATCAAATCTCCCGCGCCGAAGGTCACGATTGTCTTGCCCGACGAAACAGAACCCCAATCCCGTTCATCCAGGCTGCGGGAAAGCGCAATCGTGTGGGGAATTGGACCTGGAAATCCGTAGTAGCCGAGTACTTCCAGGCCAAGGCAGGCGAACAAAACTGACGACGGCTCGCGTGTGCCTGCGACCTCCAGCAAACCGGTTTCGGCAAGGTCGCGCCACAATGGCCGTGTGAACCGCAGAGCGGCCCGGGTGTGAACATCCGCACCAAGCCGCCGCTGGCAAAAGCGGCTCATCGAGTCCTGCAACGCGATTTCCTCTGGCCCAAGGTCCACACTGAGGGACACGGTTCGGATCCGCTCTAGCGTCGGCTCAAGCCGTTGTTCAGTACGCTGTGAAGAGCAAGGACCGGAAATTCACGGCCCGCCCTCGCATTGCTCGACAGGGCAAAGTAGCCGAAGCCCTCTTTGCCCGGCGCCATCCTCGCGGCTCCCACCGCCTCTATGCCGACATATTCGCGCGTTTGGACGACGACGCCATCGGCGAGATCGAAGTTCAGTTCGAATTCCTGACCGCCAGGTCTGCGACCACGGACGGTGGCGGACCTGGACGTTAGACAGTCATCCGCCATTCCGACGACGAAATCGAAGCTGTCGAATGACTCGCGTTTGCCCTTCTCAGTGATCCTCCCGCCCTTCACCAAGGTTCCATTGGCAAACAGCATGGAGAAGAAATCAAAAATATACCCTTCACCGAAATTTCCAGAAAAACACCGGTGGTGAAGGATTTGACCCCATTTCCTAACACCCCAGGAATGATCCCGCCAGCCATGACCGGAAATCTCGACCGTCTGATCGCCGACGCGCGCCGTGCCCTTGACGGTGCAATGGATGTCATAGTGGTTCGATTGCGAAGTCAGCATGACCCCGGTGTTCTCGAGCCAATGCTCGCTCAACGGCATGTCTGTTATGTCCAGATCGATATTGCATTCGTCCGTCTCCAGAAGAAACTTGAGCGAACGTCCGTCATGAAACATTCTCTGAGGGCCGCACCGCAAGCCCTTGACGTTTTCGGCTCGCTCCAAGGGGATGCCTTCAGCGTTGAGACGAAAGCGGCTTCCAGAGTCGGTGTATACGCCGCACCACATATTGGCTACGCCGAGATTGATCTCGTTGCCTATTCGATGATCGCCGCCGATGCCGGCGACCGGATCTCGCCAGGCGAGAAAAACGCTCTCCTGCCAATCTGTGTCCGAACCGGACGCGTGCAATCCTTCGTCTTCTTGCTTAATCATAGGGTCAACCTTTTCCGGGCGGGTTCTGATGTACTTGCGTCACCGATACGCGTCTGTACCGAGAGGGAGTGTTAGTATACTATTTCTTTCGGCCTCCAACGTACAACAGAAATCAGTTCTCCGCCGTGCCGAATTACAGCAGCGGACATGGTGAACGTATGATCGCAGCGGCCGGTCCCAGACTCATGGTCGACGCCTCGCCGGGGTGAAAGGTTGGCCAGTGCCCCAGGGCATTTCCGGAAGGATCGCCGTGGCGCGCGAAACTGACCCATGCGTTCTGCACCTGCTGTGAGAGTGAGGCGGACTCGCCGGTTGGATCGGCAACCCGGTCGGGTCGGTAATTCCCAAACAATAGCCGTTGACAAATGCCGTGCGGCGATCCTCGCCCGGAGTCTGCCCAGTCGAGGATATAGTGGAATGTCCGGTGGCCCGTAGCAGCGTGGGCAGACGCAAACTGGTAGCTGGGAGCCCTGAAATGCGCCTCGGTCAATAGCGCGCTGGCAACTGACTTTCGGTCGCTCGCCCGGCCACTTTCCTCCAGTCTGTCTTGTATTTGCCGCGACAGGAGTTCGCTGGACGGGACGTCGGGATAATATGCCTTGGTCCGCACTTGCAGCAGTTCCTCCGAGAAATGCTGCGGCGGCAGCGGTGCATCGTAGGCACTCCACTCGTCCATCGTCGTTCCAACCAAAAGCGGTATTGCTGCACTCAAACCGCGCTCGGCGGCGTTGATTGGAGGCATCGGAAGAGAAACGCCGCCCATGATCGGATGAAAATCCGAGCCGGGCGGGGTTGTCGAGCTATTCGAAATGACCGCGCCTTGTGCCGACAGGATCGCCGAAAGAGGCAGCATCCGGAGTGCGCTCCCGGTCGCGGGCAAGGCGTTCAAAAAGCGGGACGCGGAGATCTGGGCCTCGTCGTGGCTGTTGATTCTCCGAAGCCCGCCGCTCTGGAGAATCATCTTGTCGAACAGTTGGCAAAAGAGCGGACTAACCGACAAGCAGGCTAGCGCAACCGCCCCGGAGGAGTGTCCGATTGCCGTGATATTTTGCGGATCGCCGCCAAAGGCCGCGATCTCTCGTCGGATCCATGAAAAGGCGGCCGCCTGATCATAAAGGAAGAGATTGACGTTCTCGGCCCCCAAGAGCTCGGGTAGATAGATGTTAGCCAAACCACCCAGCCTGTAATTGAGAGTTACTACGACGACGTCGCCCCGCGCTGCCAGGCGGGCACCGTTATAGGTGCGCGAAGATCCGCTTCCGGAGCGTAACCCGCCCCCGTGAATGTAGACCAACACCGGCCTCCTGCGATCATCCACCGCCGGGGTCCAAATGTTGAGATAGAGACAGTCCTCGGACATTGCGACGCCGGGTCTCGCCGCCCGCAACTCCAGCAGCTGCGGGGGTATCGGTGCGAATCGCGTCGCATCACGAACGCCGCGCCATGAGGCCGGCGGCAATGTCTTGCACCAGCGCCGCTCTCCGTCGGGCGGAAGCGCATAAGGCACACCGCGAAACACGACGGCGCCGCCGTCGATTTGCCCCGCAAGTTCTCCGAGACTTGTTTCCGCGACAGGAGTGACGGCCTGGTGATTCGTTCTGCTCATTGCATTCAATTGCTACGGCGCGCGGCATCCAAAGACTCGGTCCATTCCCATAGATGCTCGGCGCTTCCCGGGTCCCTGGCGTACGGAGCAGCGCCGACCCCGGGACGCTCCGGAGCAGCGGGTGGCGCGACTTGGCAGTCCTCGAGATAAAGACCGCCACGCGCCTCGAGTTCGGGTGCCACCGCCGCCCACACGGACGTTGCAGCGCCCTGTTCCACGTTTTTCACAAAAAGCGAATGCTTCCCATCAATGCCCAGCGTCTTGTAGTCTTCGCTCGAGAGGTGACGTCCCAGAGCCGTCATGATATTACCGGGCATCAAGGCATTCGCAGTTATTCCCTGCAGAGAAAAACGCTGGTTGAATGCAATGGCATAAAGAATATTCGCGGTCTTCGATTGGCCATACGCCTTGAACTTGTCATAGGGTTTGCGATCGCAGTTGGGATCGTCGAAGTCGAAAGATGCCCACCAATGCGCGGAGGAGGAAACCATGACGACGCGCGCCGCCGCCGCCAGTCTGAGCGCCGGCAAAAGCCGCTTGACGAGAATGGCATGCCCGACATGATTGACGCCCAATTGCAGCTCGAAACCGTCTCTCGTCCGACCGAACGGACAGGCCATCACCGCGGCGTTGCAGATGAGGATGTCGAGCGGCTTGCTGCACTCCGACCTCGCGAAGATCTCGATTGCCTTCAAATCGGACAGATCGAGCGATGCCACGGCCGGCGGACCGCCACCGAACTCGTCCATCATGGCTTTGGCGCTGCGCTCGCCTGCATCCCTGTTCCTCACGGCCAGGATCACCTCGCATCCAGCCGCCGCCAGCGCACGCGCCGTCTCGATTTCGATCCCGGAGGACGCACCCGTAACGATCGCCCGCTTGCCGGACAAGTCGATCCCGGAAACGGCCTCAATGGCTCTTGTCTCCCGGCCGAAGTGAGAAGACCTTTCTTTCATCGCATTCTCCTATGAGACCGTCAGCGCATTCGCTTGCGGATCTCCTCGACTTCGTCCGTATACAGCTTCCACACGGTGTCGAAGGAAGGGATTGCCTTCTTAAGCATGAAGGTGACGCAAAGCATCTTGAACCGGTTGAAGAGCTGAAAATATTCCCAGTGTTCGACCAGCGAACCGCTCTCCGCCTCGAAGCGGACGATGTATTCCTGCGCCGTTGGTGCGCCGCTCGCCGGTCCGCCGAACAGCTGTTGCAGTTCTGTGCTCCTGATCAGCCAGGCGAGATCCGCCTCACCATGTCCGAGGTAAGCGAGTTCCCAGTCGATTCCCGCGACGACTCGACCGTTGCGGAACATTGCGTTGGCGACCTGCGCATCTCCATGTACCAGCGTCGCAAGGCGAGTGGCCGGCTCGTGATCGATCATCCAGACATGAAGTTTTTGGACGTAGTGAAACGACGG
Organism: Steroidobacteraceae bacterium; assembly: GCA_036502605.1. GTDB lineage: Bacteria > Pseudomonadota > Gammaproteobacteria > Steroidobacterales > Steroidobacteraceae > Bog-1198. The sequence goes on along the minus strand of DASXYI010000002.1, from coordinate 99,473 downwards.
ATCTTCGGGCTGATCCATCAACTTGGCTTCTTCAAAGATCCAGTTCAGCTCGCGTTCGATGGCGGTGCGGCCTTGACCCCGTTTCGTCAGGCGCGGCACAGCTTCTGGCCGGATTGCCGTGCGGCGCAACAGGCCATGGAAGCCGGCGACATCGAGCATGAGAGAGTTTCTTTCGGCAGGCGATGCCGCCGCGAGCGGACCTCTCGAAAACCACATTCCGGGGACAGCCTCTCCGTCGATCTTTTCCATGACGAAGCTCGGATAACCTACCTGTGTGCCTTCGGCGTCGAGCCAGAGCGGCTTGGGGACCGGAATGCCTGCCGCGTGCGCGGCTTTCAGCGTATCGAACTCGTCCTCGAACCGCTTCTGTTTGAAGAGCTTTACCCCCGCGGCATAGCGCAGAATGAACTCGTGAAGCCGGCGACCGTCGCCGACGTCCATCTCCGCCTTGACCAGCGCGATCCCGTTGCTTGCGCCCGCTGAGCCCGAGAGCAGATCGGTCGCCAGGATCTGTACTGGTCCGATCACATCCGGGCGCGACTGCAAAAAGCTAGCAAGCTTCGCGCGATCCACCTGCTGGAATCCGGCCTTCGCATTCTTGTTGACACTTTCAAAAAAATCCGCATCCTGCTCCGAACCGGATGTCATCACTGTTCTCCTTCTGCTGGGCCGCCGGGGGTTGGAAAAACGGGAACCGCAGTCTAAGCCTTCGACGCACCCGCCAGTTCTCGCTCCATGAGCGAATATCCGCCGCTGGCCGGCGCCAACTCCATGCCAAGCAGACTCGCAAGCAGGCGAGTGGTTGGGTTATTGGTGACGGCATCCGTATCCGCGGGCATCTTGCCGTTCTGTATCAGTCGATCGATGAAACGGATGATGACGGTAGCCATACGGAAATACGCCAGCATGAAGTAATAATCCATATTCTCGACCGTTCGGCCTCTTTCGCTCTCGTACAAAGCGATCGTTTCCGCGCGCGTCGGAAGACCTTCGAGCCTCGGAACCCCCACCAGCGATGAAAAATGCTCTTCTCCGCCAAGCCACCAAGCCAGATCCACTTCTCCCGGTCCAAGTGCCGCCATCTCGAAGTCCAGCATCGCCGCAATCGAAAGGTCCGGCTTGAACATCGTGTTCGCAGGTGCCGCATCTCCCCAAAGGACGGACACCTCCGTGCCCGTTGGCTTGCGCTCGAGGAGATATCTCAGCGCGGCATCGGTGACCGGCATGGGGCGGTCCGCGCGTGCCCAGATGTACCAGTCCTTGACCCAATCGAGATATTGATCCAGCCCAGCCAATCCGCGCTTCGGGTCATCGAGGAATTGGAAGTGTTGACGCCAGTCAATCTTGTGAAGTTGCGCGAGAGTTTTGATGGCATTGAACCATAGTGCGCGCCGGTCACCGGGAGAGAGCTCTGCGACCCAACCTTCGACATTGTAATTGGGCACCTGATTGACGACGCGGCCGTCCACTCCTTCCATCACGAGGAAGGGGCTGCCGATCACCGATCTATCACGCTCGATGCCGACTGCGATCGCGGTGGGTACGAGCGGATAATGGGCCAGGGCCCGCATCATGTTGTAAGGCAGCCGAAGATCGGCGTTCAGAAAAAGGTCGCTCTGATCCAGTTGACGACGAAAGACATACGTCTTGCTCTGTGTTCTGCCGTCAGCGACATAAGTGAAATCGGCGAAGCTTGTTTCCGCGGAGTTGCCGGTTCCAGCCGGGTAGCGAAGCGCGGAGAGCTTGCCGCTCCGTAAATCGGCCTGCTCTTTCGCAAGCCAATCTTCAAGCCGCTGGCGCACGTGTTCCCGCTCATTGTCAGCCATTGCCATCTCCCCCTAGGTAAAGCCCGACGAGGGCGGATACTTACTCGGCGTTCAGCCCATCCCGCGACCTGTAGAGCCCGTTCTGCAGCGCGCCCGACGCGAGGTAGATCGGCCGCTCCACACCATTTCTGGGATTGAAGATCGTGTCGATCAATCCTCCGCCCACCTGCCCGCCGCAGCGGAGGGTACAGGGCATGGCCATCTCGAAGTGCTTCTTGCCGAGCTCGAGAACCACGTTGCCATATCCTTCGGCTTCGAACGTAAATCTGCCGAATCTCTTCGACAGGACCGACACCGTTCCACCCCGATTGGAAACGCCGTCGAACGCCATCAACACCGACGCGTCTTCGATGACGACACGATCGAACAGGCCATCCTTCATCATGTACCCGAACGCGTTGTCGATCCCCGATCTCACCCGCCCGCCGCCGACGCCAATGGAGAAATTCGGTCCGAACGACCCGACCAGCCACCAAGCGGCGAACATGTCTGCATTGGGGTTCTCCATGTAGCGCGGACCCCAGCTATGATCCCGATAGGTAAAACCGGAAATCGGTATCTTCGGCTCATCTGCGATTCGCAACGATCCGACAAAGGTACCGGCGGCCTGCACGTGATTGGCTGACATCACCCGGCTTGTTTCCGACCGGATACCGGTCAGCTTCCAAAAGTCCACTGGACCGTGCAGGTCGTCGACCTGCAGATCCAAATCCACGTGGGAATCGGCGGCCTGCCAGCGGCTGCTCCTGATTCCGAACGTGGCGGACTGGAAGCCATCGGCGACAAAGGCATTGCTGGACCGATCGCTCATTGACATGGGCAGGTCCTGTGCCGTTCGAGCGTAGTTCATGCCGCTGCGGGCTGTGACGCCGAAGCACGATCTGGTCAGCCCCAAATTCGGTTGGTGGCCGATGCGCACAAACCCACCAATAGCCTTGCTGGGATCGGCCCACCCAAGGACCACGCTCTCTTGCCACTGGGGATCATCGCTCGGCAGGTGAGGCAGCTCGGTATCCTCCGGCAAAGGCGTGGGCTGGACAAAATCCAGGGGATCGCGGATCACAGCCGGACCGCCGCTTGTGCTCGCCTCTTCGCGACATCGAGGAGCTCCCGGTGATAATTCCAGATTAGATCAAAAGAGGGAACGACGTCACCCAGGCAAACGTACACACACATCACTTTCGCCACGATGAACATCTGAAAGAACTCCCAGTGCTGCACCGGCGATCCGCTTGCTGCTTCATAGCGGGTGAGATACTCCTGATCGCTCGGGGTACCCTCCACACGCTTGTCCATCGCCTGAATTGTCTCTCTCTGCATACAGAGGCAAGCCACGTCCGCTTCGGTGTGACCCGAGATAGGAGCGTTCCCAATCCAGCATCGCGGCTAATTTGCCGTCGCGGTACATGATGTTGGAGATTTGCGGATCGCCATGGACGAGGATGGGAGCATACATTGTCGGCTGGTGGTCGATGAGCCAACCAATCTCATGCTCCACAAGACGACGCAGCGGGTCTTCCGGGGGACGGGCAAGCTGAGCCTCGGTAAGCCACCAGCGGAGTTCGCGCTCGATTGCCGTCTGACCGGCTCCCCGTCGCGCGAGATAGGCGACGATGCTGGGAAGTTCGATAGCCACTTGGATTGGTCTCCTTCGATATTGGGGTTTGGCTGAGCGAGTCGGGTTAGCTGAACGCTACCGCCGCTATACAGGCATCCAGCCCCCATCCACATTGACGATCGCGCCATTGACATAGGACGCCTTGTCGCTCAAAAGAAAATTGACGACCTCACCGATTTCCTCCGGTTCTCCGATCCTGCCGAGAGCGATCTCCGGACCGGTGCCGGCGGTGAGCTGGACTCCCTTTGTCTGATCCGTCCGTATCATTCCGGGGCAAATGGCATTGACGCGAATGCCTCGCGCTCCGAGTTCGTGTGCTTGCTGACGGACCAATCCGATCAGGGCCGCCTTCGAGGCTGTATATTGCGATGAGGCGCGTTTCGATCCTATCCGTCCCGCAATCGAGCTGATGGCAACGAAAGCTCCCCGGGAGGATCGCGCAACAATGCGACGAGCGACGTGGCTGAACGCCAAGGCTGCTCCCAGGACGTTGATGTCCATCGTCATCTGCCACGCTGCATCAAATTCTTCATCGATGATAGCGATCGATTGGCCTGCCTTATTCCTTATTGCGACGCCGGCGTTCGCCATCAAGGCCGTGATCGGCCCCAGGGTTTTCTCGATCTCATCGAGAGCTGGCGCCCATGCCTCCCGATCCTCAACCCTGAAAGCAACTCCATGGACCCGGCCAAGGCTGTCCAATTCCCGGCATGCCTGCTCGATGCTTTGGTGCGACGTCCCAGTGACTGCGACTGACCATCCTGCCTTCAGCAGCACACGTGCCGCGCCGAAGCCGATACCGCGTGTCCCACCGGTGACGAGGACCACTTTGTTGAATTCAGCGCTCATAGTCGACGTGCTCCATCCACCTAAACAGACACATATTCGGCAACTTCGTCCACGAAACGCCGATATTCATCCAAGCTCTGCAAGTGGACGGGCGGGCCGATCGAAACCGTGGTGGCCCCCGCATCTAACCACCGCGCGGCATCGGCCATTGTCGCTTTTACGTCGATCGGACCGCGGTCGCCGAAAACTGGCGGCAAGGCAGCGCGAACCTGGAGGGAGTCGGCGTTCCGCCCCGCGTGTTCGAACGCGGACCTGAGTTCCCTGACTCCTGCGCTCATCTGCTCCGCAGTCAGGCCGACGGGACACCAGCCGTCGCCAAGTTCGGCGATACGTTTCGCGTTGGACGCAGTTCCGGACACGCCGAACAAGATCGGAATTCGTTGCTGTATGGGAACGGGGCGGGCGACTATCCTTGCAAAGGACACCGACGGCGAGTCAAAGGAAACGGTCTCTCCTGTCCAAAGAAGGCGGGAAGCTCTGATAGCATCGTCCAGAATCTGATTGCGTTGAGCCCAGGGCACACCGGCCGCCGCGTATTCGTCTGCCTGCCAACCCGTCCCCACCCCGAGTTCCATCCGTCCCCCGGATAACACATCGAGTGTGGCGACCGTCTTTGCAAAGAGAACGGCGGTTCTCAATGGCACGATCACCACCCCGGTCGACAAGCGAAGGGTTTTAGTTACCGAGGACATCGCAGCCAGTGTCGTGAGAGGTTCCATCCACGCGGCCTCCCGCTCCACGGGAAATGTCCCGTAAGGGTAGCGGTCAAGGGCTTCTCCCATCACCAGATGGTCGCCGAGATGCACGCTGTAAATGCCTGCCTCGTCGATCATACGCGCGACTTCGACGTAGGCGGCCAGACGTTGACCGAAGGTCTGATGCAGCCGGTTGAGAAAAATGGATATTCTCATTGCGCTTCAATACGGGCGTTGCAGATTCCTGGCATCATCAGGCTGCTTCGGCGGGAATGCCGAACCTCTCGCGATAAGCGCGGAATTCGCTCGATAGCGCGTCGAGCGATAGGCCGCAAAGATCCGGGCTATAAGAAAATCGCCCATATCTGTCGGAGCGGTTGGAACTGATCCACGCCTTCATCCGCATTTCGGTGCCGCTCGAAAACGGAAGATCACGCTTGTGAAAGATGGAACGTATGAGAGCGACGGGATCCTTGGTGAAATCCTTGTACAGAACATGATTGACCCGCGGGTCATCCGCCTGCCTGGCAGTTGCCAGTGAAGCAAAACTGCTACGCGCGGCTTCAAGGCTGGCTTCGGCAAAGGCTATCCGATCGCAGGAACCGGCAATTCCTTCAATGATCTGCGCGATCAGTTCGAATCGTGAGGCAACCGTCTGAACGGGATCTCGATGAATCCAGATGATGATTGCATCGGGATAGGTCTCGAGCAATTCGGAAAAATAATAATGGTGGGTCACGCCTTTTAACACCCATCGCCGGAGCGGAACTCCAAGCTGGAGCTGCTGCAGCATCATCTTGTGAATGCGGTATTGTGCGGGCCGGTCCTGAGGCAGCCCGCCTATCGGGGCGAGCGGGACGCGCCACCACGCGCTGGGGGGCGTGCTGCGAAAGTCCATGGCCCACAGTCGCTCGCACTCCGGCGGTCCGGCGCCCAACATGTCGTTATACGGATGGCAGACGAGCCACCGCGGGATTCGTTGCAGGATGTCATGCCAATCCGAATCTGCCTGTGCGCGGCGCTGATCGTCCGCGCCCGCGAGCGACGGAGGCGGGGAGGGGCGCATCACTTCCCAGAATTTGACCAGCCGGGAATTGTCCTCCTGCCCGAGCAGCATTTGCAGCAATGTCGTCCCCGAGCGCGGTTCGCCGGTCGCAATGATCGGCCTCACGACTCTCTCGCCCGCGACCGGATAACGTACCCGGTCCGCGAACAGGCGCAATCGCGAGACGAGAAGTCCGCGAATGACATGGTGCGCGGCAACCAAACCGTCCGCGGTGAGGCCGGAGCTCTGTAGAATCCCTACGAGGGTGGACAGCCGGTTCCTTAGTGAGTCGTCGCCATAGTCGCTCGCGCGAGCCTCGTGCTCGGCCTCCGACATCAGCTTCGAGAGATCCAGCGTGTCCATGAAAACATGTTCTCTGCTATTGGTAATAGGCGCCGCCGCCGGCCAAAATCGCGGCGCCGCTTATCCAGCTTGCCTGGTCGGAGGCAAGAAATACGGCAAGATGCCCGATGTCTTCGGGGCGGCCAATGCGTCCGAGCGGCACGGCGGCGGCAATAGCCGCGCGAATTTCCTGCGTAGTGGCGATTTTGTCGATTTGCGCCGATTCGACAGGCCCAGGCGCAATGGCGTTGACCCTAATTTGAAAGGGGCCAAGCTCGACGGCCCAAAGCTTCGTCAATTCCTGCAAAGCACCTTTCGCGGCGCTGTAAGGCTGAACCTTGGCGGACGGATAGAACGCAAAAATAGACGTTATGTTTATGATGACGCCTCCGCCCTGATTTTTCATGACGCGCGCGGCGGCCTGTGCAGCCACGTAAGGGGAAAAGACATTCAGGCGGAAGAGTTCCTCGAGTGCCCGATGGCTGGTGTCCAGAAATCCGAGCCAGCCGCCCTCGACGTTCCGGCTGCCGCCGGCGTTATTGACGAGGACGTCGATGCGTCCGAATTGTGATTGCGTTTGCGCAATAACACTTTCGACCTCGTCGATGTGATAGGCATCCATCTTCGCCACCATTGCCCGCACACCGCGTCGTTCCGCCTCTTCGGCAGTCTTTTCAAGATCGCCGACGGACCGCGCTGCGAGAACCAGATCGGCCCCCGCATCGGCATAAGCCAAAGCGATTCCCTTGCCGATGCCACGGCTTGCGCCCGTTATGATCGCGACTTTATTTCGAAGTGGCTTCTCCGACATTCGCTCAGTCCCCTTGTTCAAACAGGATATCTGCGCTTTATTGCATGGAATCGCTCGCGCAACAGCCGGATTCTCTCTTCAGAGGTCACGGTCTTGCTGGCCGGCGGCATGAGTCCAGAAAGCGCCGCGGTCTTCACCAGCTTCGTCGTGAGTTCCGGCACGTTGCGCGTCAATACATTGCGGAAGGAAATAATCCCTGAGGCATATCCTTGCGTTTCGACCCAGTTTGCATAGCCCGGATCCTCCTGAGCCACGACGAAACGTATCTTTCCATCGGCATCAACGGCCGTGCGACTTGGTGTATAGCTCACATGGCGATACGTGAAGTCCATGCTGTTACCGAACATACCTTCATTGGTGAGCATCCAGAAATCGTCGTTCGCAGGAAATTCGATGATCAAAGCTTGGTCCTCTTCGAGCGACCAACGCATCTGGGTGAAAAAGCGGCCGCGACGGACATCCTGTTCTTCCTCGCCTGCGGACCACGGCGTTCGTACCAGATTGCGCGCGTTGAATCGGTTGATGGCCGCCGGATCGATGAGTTCGCCCTTCTTCCACAAGTGATCCGGCCAGTAGTCCACCACGTTGTAGACAAAATCCGCGGCCCACTGCATTGCCGTGATCATGGTGCGATGGTCCGGCGCCGGCCTCGGGGTGTGCATATCGATCCGCTCGATGATGTAGGATGCCGGTACTTCGTCCCAACGATCGAAGTATTGACGAAAGTAGATCTTCCGAGTCCCAGCGGTCGTCGGCAGCCAATTCTGGCCTTGGGGCGGCCCTCCGACGTAGACCTCAAACGATCCGTCCCAATTGGCCACGAGCTCATGGCCAAAAAGATTGGCTTCCGGTGTATCCCCAAATGGGTCGTGCAGGGCTCCCTCGACGCGAGGGCCTTGTATCGTCATATTCCAGAAACGGGCCGTGCCTTTTCTTCCGGAGACTTTGTAAGAAGACTGGCCGTCAATCCATGCCTGCAGATACATGCAGTCGGCATTGTCGGAGCCGAGCTTTCGCACCGGTGAACAGAACGCATGAATGGACGGGTAGCGTGCGTCTTTTGTCTCGAGCGCCAGATCGAATGCCTGGCTCAAATTCTGCGTCAGATAGCGGAAACCGTCCGCCCGTTGCAGCGAACTGGGGGGATTGGAGTTCTTGAAAACCAAGTCTCCTGAGGACTTCAGCCGGTCACAAAAAGCGTGCCATGCCTGCCTAAGATCCTGATCATGAGGGCTATCGCCGAATGCCACGGTCTCATCTCCTCATTCGAGTCGCTAGCGTACTTCGAAATCCGGTTTATGAATCTTCGCGTCGTTCTACAGCGCGCCGAGTTTAGAAGCGAGTTTCTCCATGCGAGAGACCACGGCGTTTGTATGAGCGTCGAAGGTCGGAAGAAATTCCTGTGGAAAATGCGGTCGCGCAATAGTCAGGATCGTCGAGCCGCGAAACAGCGCGAAGAGGGTGTAATAGTCCATGTGGCGCAGGGTATGACCGCTTTGCTCCTCATACTCCCGGTGGATCTCCTCCAAACTGGGGAACCCGTCGGGAAGCTCGGCCGTCATCGAGGTCAACGTCAAGTCGACCATCCCGATGTCGCACTCCGGAGCGCCGATGAACGCCATCTCCCAATCGATCACGGCAACGACCTCTCCATCCCGAAAGAGATTGTTCGTCAGGTTTGCGTCGCCGTGGCAAAGGCAAGGCGACGGGACCGGCGGCTCGTTTGCAATGAGCCAATCGCGAATAGGCGCAAAGCGATTGAGCGGTTCGTGTGCGCCAAGCCACCTCAGGGCGTCCCAGTACCAGTTCACCTCGCGGTCGATGACTTTGTCGCCTTGACCTCGATTTTGTAGAAACCCGAGACTCTTGGCCCGCCAATCGACCTTGTGAAGCGCCGCCAGTTTCCGAATGAAGCTCAAGATCATCTGCCGGCGCTCCGCCGGCGAAGCCTCGGCGAGCACGCCCTCTTTCATCCAAGCTTGCGGCGGTGTCTTGCCGTCAATCCGTTCCATCACATATCCGGACACCTTCAAATAGCAGCCTTCAAGGTCGTCCCAATATTGAGCCGGTACTGGGATGGCAGAGTCGGCGAGAGCTTGTTGGATGCGGACTTGCGCGCGCATGTCATAGACATGAAACAGCGGGCGGATGGGCTCGAACCGCAAGACACAATTGCGCGTAACCGGACTTCCGTCAGTGCCATATTGCACCTCGAACAACAACGTACCGCTCGAGGTTCCCGCTCCCGAAGTGACGGGTCTGACACTGCTGACGGAGACTTCGCCGACGACGTCCGGCTGAGCCTGGATCAACGCTCCAAGCCTAGCACTCCATTCCGGCAGCGTAATGTTGCCCAAACGAGCGTTGCGGGACAGCTCCACCATCCGCCGCCCCAAATTTTCGACGCCATTGCTCATGAGTCGTCCTCTATCTTCCCAGTCCTACGTAACCAGTATACCATTACAATGTGTTTTCGGAAATTCAAGCCTCGCCACGAGGCGGCAGGGCAATGCACGGAATGAAGCGTAGTCTCGAGGGAAAGGCAATCGTGATCACCGGCGCGGGTCAGGGCCTCGGCCGCTCCTATGCGCTCCGCGCCGCCGACCTGGGCGCGTGCGTTGTGGTCAACGACCTCGACAAAGCCAACGCCGAAAGCGTTGCTCAGGCCATCGATAGTTCAGGCGGCAGGGCGATTCCGGTTGTCGGATCCGTCGCTGATTGGGATGTCGCTGAAGCGCTCATACAGCAGTGTGTCCGTTCATTTGGAGCGATCGATGGGCTCGTGAACAACGCCGCTCTGCATCATCTGGAGCTGCCCTGGGACGAAACCGAAAGCCAGATCCGCTCCTTGATCGAGGTAAACGTGATGGGAACGATTTACTGCGGCGTGCATGCTCTGAGGGCAATGATCGGCCAGCGTCGCGGATCGATCGTCAACGTGAGCTCGAGCGCGCAGTTCGGCATGGAATTGAGAGCGACGTACGGCGCCTCGAAGGGTGCTGCGGCGTCTCTGACCTATGGCTGGGCGGGAGAGGCGATGCCCTATAATGTTCGCGTCAACGCCTTGTCCCCGGGCGCCAATACTCCGATGATGGACGCCTCGAAGAAGGATGAGCTGCGTTTTTCACGTGTCGAGAATCAGGTGCTGACTATTCCTGGCCCCGACACTGTCGCACCGATCGTGGGCTATCTGCTTTCCGATCTGGCGCAAGGCATAACGGGGCAGCATTTCAGGATGGCTTGGAATGAGATCAGTGTCGTCACCCACCCTGCGGATTCACCGCCGCATGAACAACGAGAATCTTGGACTGAACAAGAAATCGCGAAGGCGTTCGATGAGACCTTGCGCGCTCATCTGAAGCCTTTTGCATATGGCAGGGATGCGTATGTCTGGAATCCCGATGCCGCCTTGGCGGTCAAACGGACTTCGGCGTATTCATCGTAATTCGCGGGGTGTGGTACCAAACGGGGAGTCGCAGGCATTTCTGCTGAACGATTTGATCAATGAACGGCGGAAGGAGAGAGACTTTGACAATCCTTAAAGGAAAGTCGGTTGTGATCACCGGGGCAGGCCAGGGTTTGGGGCGCGCTTACGCCATTCGTGCCGCGGAGCAGGGCGCCAGCGTCATCGTCAACGACATCGACGGGAAGTTTGCAGCCGACGTCGTGCAACTCATCAAGGGCAAGGGCGGAAGGGCGGTCTCGGTGGTGGGCTCGGTGGCCGATTGGGCGGTGGCTGAAAGCCTCACTCGGACGTGCATCAGCGAGTTCGGCGCCATCGATGGAGTCATCAACAATGCGGCGATGCATTACATCGAGTTTCCTTGGGAAGAGAATGCGGCTCAAATCCGCCAGTTGATAGAAGTCAATGTGCTTGGAACGATTTACTGCGGGCTCCATGCCCTCAAAGCCATGATTGCACAGCGGCGCGGTTCCATCGTCAATGTCACGTCGGGCGCGCATCTGGGTATGGAGCTTCGGTCGACGTACGGGGCGTCCAAAGGCGCCGTCGCATCGTTGACCTACGGCTGGGCCGGGGAGGCGATGCCATACAACGTTCGCGTGAACGCGTTGTCGCCGGTCGCCCTGACCCCAATGACCGAAGCATCCATTGAGGATCAGAAGAGATTCGGTCACTTAAAAAGGCCGGTCGGCGACACTCCTTCTCCGGAGTCGATCGCTCCGTTGGCCAACTACCTGATATCGGATCTATCGCAGGGAATTACCGGTCAGATCGTCAGGATGGCCTGGAATCAGATCAGCATCTTGGCTCACCCCATGGATGTGCCCCCATCCGAATCTCGTGAGGGGTGGACCGAGAATGATATTGCGGCGGCGTTCGATCAAACCTTTCGCAAACACTTGAAGCCCTTCGGTGTTGGCGTCAAGACGTATGCGTGGGACTTGGGCAATGCCGAGAATGGCGGGCGGGTCAAGTCGTGAACCCCCTTGCTGAAGAACGACGTCCGGTCGCGCTTTGGACGACGATTTAGTATACTGTATTGGGACCGTGGCAAACGAATGAACGGAGGAACAATGGCGCTCTACGATCTGATCATTAAGGGGGGCACACTGGTCGACGGGACAGGTGCGCCGCGAAAAGTTGCCGACATCTGCATTGCAGACGGCGTAATCCAAAAGATCGGGGCCGAAGTGTCGGCGTCACACGGCCGCAAGGTCATCGACGCGACCGGCAAGATCGTCGCGCCGGGAGTAATTGACCCCCACACGCATTATGACGCGCAGATCCATTGGGATCCGTACTGCGCAAATTCGAGCTGGCACGGCGCAACCTCCGTCGTGGTTGGCAACTGCGGATTCGGCTTCATGCCCTGCAAGCCGGAAGACCGCGAGCGTTATATGCGGATGATGGAAAATACCGAGCAGGTTTCGCTCTCGACGATGCGCAAGGTGCTGAGCTGGGACTGGGAATCGTTTCCAAGCTGGATGGAGCATATGAAGCGTGTGCCCAAGGGGGTCAATATCGCCGCGTATATGCCGCTGAATTCCCTTCTAATTTACGTAATGGGCGCCGACGAAGCCAAGAAGCGGCCGGCCACGCGGCAGGAGCGGCAGCGGATGCGCGATTTATTGAACGAGGCGATGGACGCCGGCGCGATCGGGTTCGGCTTCTCCCACCTTGCTAATAAGAACTCGCACAAGGATTGCGACGGCACCCCGATGCCGACCGACATCATGTCGGAAGACGACATCTATAATCTGGGTGAAGTGCTGCGAGAGCGCGATCAGGGCGCAATTCAAGCGTTCGTCGATATGGCAACGGTGTCGAAGCGTCATGTTGTCGAAGAGTTGGCGCGCATTTCCCGCCGGCCCATTCTTCACAATGTGATCATGGCGTTCGACGCCCTGCCAGATAATCACCTCTCGCTCCTCAGATGGCTCGATGAAATGGAAGCCAAGGGATATGAGATTTATAGTCAGGCATTGGCCTACCGGTTCTGGATAGAGTTCAACCCGTCGGACTTCAACGATTGGAACATGGTCGAGCCTTTCGGCGAGCTGATCAATTCAGGCGATGGCCGCGCGCGCGCGAAGAAGGCAACGGATCCGGAGTTCAGAGCCCGCGCGCGCAAATCCTATGATCCTGTAGCCATGGCGGGCCTCGGCGGCTCGGTCGAATCGCTTACGTTGCAGCGCGCGAACGACGCCAAGAGATTTGCCAAATACGAAGGCCAGACCGTGGGGCGGATCGCAGAAGCGGAAGGTTGCGCGGGAATCGACGTTTACCTCGATCTCGTCGCGGAATCGGGAGCGCTTGCGGACTTCAAGTCCATGGCGGTGACGTCCGAAGATCCCCAAAAAATCTCGGCCATTTTGAAGCACAAGCGCGTGCTTCCGGGGACCTCTGATGGAGGGGCTCACCTGCACTTTTTGTCCGGCGGACAATACCCCACCGACAACATCGTTCAAATGGCCCGCGAGGAAGGGCTCATGAGCTTGGAGGAACTCCATTACAAGCTGAGCTGGCTGCCGGCGCGGGTGCTGGGCTTCGACAAGCGGGGCGCATTGCTGCAGGGCTATGCCGCGGATCTTTACATTTATGACTACGAGAAGCTCGGCTTCAACACCGACCGCCAGGAAGTGTTGAATGACGTGCCCGGCAACGAATGGCGCCGCATCATCAGAGCTCGAGGTATCGACAGCGTCATCGTCAATGGCGAGGTTATTTTCGATCACAATGAATGCACTAATGCAAAGCCGGGACGAGTGCTGACGGTCTCCCATCCAACCGCTCAACTTGGGGGCGCCGACCTCCCGCTACAGGCTCTAGGATAAGTAAACCGCTTCTTGCTCGAGTCCGAGTGGTCTGCGTTGGAGTGGCATTTGTCAACTGCCTACCAAACAACAGGGGACCATATGGGTCGTCTCAAGGGCAAAATAGCCATTATAACTGGGGGCGCGAAGGGACTTGGAGAAGCTGATGTACGCTTATTCATCAGGGAAGGCGCCCGTCGCGCGGCACTCGCCGCGATGCCTCACCAGACCGCTATTCTCCCGCAGCCGGATCGCGAAGCTTTTTTGGTGCGGTTATTCGGCATGCAGACGGGCGTGTCGATTGCCGTCCTGAGGTATTCGCAGAGGCAATGAGCCGCTCTCGCCGGATATTCCATGAGCTGGAAAAGGACCGCAAAATCAGCTCAAGCTTATTTCGCTGCGAACGAACTATATGCATAACAGTTCGTTATCAAACATGAAGTCGCTCAAACGGCACAGATATGCTTTAAATCCATTGCACATCAATCCTCAAAGACGCCGATCGACGCGGGCTTGCTGAGGGCGATTTTGCCGATATTTCGCATGACCATGGCAGTATATCCGTTCAAATAGTAATGGATGCTACGTTGCGGCCTGGGGTTGTCGCGCTTAGTCATGGGTACGGTCACCAGCAGGCTCCTGGTATTTCGCGGGCAAATGCGTTCCCGGGCGTCAACGTAAATCGCCTCATGCCCGCTGGGCCCGATAGTTACGACAAATTGAGCAACATGGCCCATCTGACGGGCATTGTCTTTGAGGTCAAGAAAACAGATATTGATACGGCGGGTAGGGAGATTGGCTTGTGGTAGTGCCGCAGTTCAGAATTGAAGCTCCTTGGGCAGAAAATCGGGTGCATCGCCTACAGTCCCGATCCATTTGGCCCCGCCGGTGAAAAGCTCGATCATTCGCCGGCGCGCCAAGCCCGCATCCTTTGTCTTCAACGCTGCCACCAAGGCGGCCGTGATTTTTTGCAGCCACTTGAGACGCGCGGGTTCGAGCGCGGGCAGCGTTTCAACTCCGAATTCGAGCAGGATGCGCACGAACAGCGACAGGGCTCTGTTGCAGGTTTTTTCCGCGATCAGCATGTGAATTTTGGCGCTTACAGCCAATGCGTTGCGCGAATTGGCATTCATCAATTCGGCCAACGCATCATCGAACTCCAGAATATCGGAACTGGTGATTCGAGATGCAAGCACCTCGGCGGCATTGATCTCGAGCGCCGACTGCACCTCCCAAAGGTGCGACATGCGCATGTTCATGCATCGCAAATAGATCTTTACCGTTTCTACCGTATGGTGGGGATTTGCTCTGCCAACCAGGAGGCCGCCTTGCAAGCCGCTTCTGGTTTCAACGAGGCCGTGCAGTTCGAGCAGACGAATACCCTCTCGGAGCGTTTCTCTGCTCACTCCAAAACGCGCCTGAAGGAGCGGCTCCGGCCCTATGTTTCTCCCCTCTTTTCCGCCGTCCTTCCTGATGTCTTCGACGATGCGCCGCGCAATCATGTCTCCAAGCTTCAGAGAATTCCAAAAATTCAAGGCATCGTGTTGCCGTCCGCCGGCTCCCGTTACGCGTTTCAAATCGCCTCGAATGCGTGTCTCGCGGAATTTGACATCTTGGCGCACGAGCATTTCCGCGCGGGCACCGTCATGCGCGACGATCGCACCGACGAGGTCGCGCTTGTGCTTCAGCGACCGCAGTCGATCCCGCTCGAGAAACCCTTTGTCCCTATGGGCCACCTCAAAGATCTTCAAGATCACGCTGTCGAGCGCTTGTATGAACAACGGTAGTGCCGGATTGCCGGTGGATTCCGCTATGGCAGTCCGGATGGCGAAATGCTGTTGCACACCCGCGACGAAGTCCGTTATTCGCTCGAGCTCATCGACCATGGTCCGGAGACGTCGAATCCCCTCATCGTTGAGGCGTTCGGCGGCATAGCGTGCCGCCATTATTTCGAGGTTGAGGCGAAGTGCACTCTGTTCTTCGAAGGTAATATCCGCAAGATCGAAATATGTAGCGAGGGCGCGAACCGTGGTAGAACGCGGCGGCTCAGATACGATCAAGCCTCCGGCATAACCCCGCCTCATGTTGGCAGCCCCCTGTCGCTCGATCTGCCGGACCGCCTCCCTTATGGTGGCTCTGCTTACCGCATGACGTTCGATGAGTTCCTTTTCCGTTCCCAGCGATTTGCCCGTCGGCCATCCCCGGCGGATGATCTCATCGAGAATTTGGGCGGCAACGATCTGCGCGAGCTTCGGCTTTCGCCGCGGTTCGCTGTTTAGAGACGACACTCTTGACTTCAGTGCAATAAAATTCGCGGCGCTGGGCATTGGTCGATATTTACGGAACTGTGCAGAGACGGATGGTCCTCACCGGAGGGCTCTTCTAATTCTGGTCGAAAATCATTGGCTGAAAAGTATGGCAACAGGTCAAATCTTCTAAATCAGGGCTCCGGTGGCAACAATACAATGATTTGCTTGGATTTAATATCTACAAAGAGAATTCCTTGCTGAGCCGGACTGTGGCATCGAGGCTCCCTCAAGACACACCATGCTATAGAGCTGGTGACTGGGCTGCCACCGGCTCGTGGGAGCGCTGTTCAACTGGTGACTATTGCCCCGGTGGAGACTTCTCTTCGAACAGCATCTTCGCAAGCTTGCTCTTGACGATCTTGCGCATGGCGTTACGGGGCATATCCCGAACGAAATGCCATTCCGCAGGCAACTTGTATTTGGCGAGCTGTTCGAGGCATAGCGCCGTCAGTTCCTCCCGCAAACGCCCAGGATCCGCTGCTCCGGGTGCCGCCTGAACCGCTGCTACGACGATCTCACCCAATCTGACATCCTTTTTGGCCAGCACCGCGCAGGCGGCGACGCGATGGTCGCTCAGAAGGACGCGCTCTATTTCCGCGGGATAGATATTCGCGCCGCCGCGGATAATGACGTCCTTAGCACGGTCCTTGATGTAGAGATGGCCATGCGCATCCACGGAGCCGATATCACCGGTGTGGAGGAGGCCGTTGCGCAGCGTCTCCACTGTGGCTTCGGGCTTGTTCCAATAGCCGAGCATGGGCGTGTAGACGCCCTTCCATGGCCCCGCCGTAACGGGTGCGATGCAGACCTCGCCATCGGCGCCTTGGGGTAGTTCATTGTCGGCGCCGTCGACGATGACGACCCGCACTTGGTCGAAACACACGCCGCTCGAGCCCGGTACATAGGGCTCGGCCGCGATGGTTTGCGTCGCCGCCGTGGGTGCCTCGGTCAAGCCATAGCCGAACAGGATTTCCTGTCCGAATGTCTCACGGTAAAGGGTGCGGAAAGTATCCGGAACCTGCGAGCCTCCCACGCCCGGCTTCATGAGCGAGGCCAGAGATTGGCGCGAAATTGCAGGATTGGTCAGCAGGTCAATCATGGTCGGCGAGACCAACAGCAGCGCATCGATCTTTTCCCTGGAGACCCAATCTGCAATTGCGACGGCGTGATTGCCGTCGATGCACACCGACTTGCCGCCATATTGGAACGATGTGAGCGGCCCCAGGGTCATCACATTGAGGATGGAAAGAGGTAGGGACACGCCGTCTATCATGCCAACGCTCGCGGGCCGTTGCAGATGCCGCGCATGGCCGACCAGGGCTAAGTTGTGCTGGCTGTGGACGGCACCCTTCGGTGTGCCGGTGGTCCCGCTCGTATAGGCGATGGCCGCGGGCGCGAAAGGATCGATCCTGACCACCGGCCGCGGCGAGCCTCGATGGCGGGTCATTGAAAGCGCCCACCCGCAGCTCTCATCTCCGGGTTCAGCGGTCACGATATGCCGAAGCTCCGACCGCGGAAGGGCGCGAATCTGCTCGCTCACGCACCGATCGGCCACCAGAAGACTGGCGCCGCTGTCGCTTAGGAGCGCGGCCTTTTCGGGCGGCGCCAAGGCCGTGTTGATTCCAACCCAGATGGCTCCCAAACGCTGGGTCGCCAGAAAGGCGATCACGAGTTCGGGATGGTTGCCCATCGATCCGGGCACGCGGTCGCCAGGATTGACGTCAAGAGTCCGCATGCCCGCCGCGGCGGCATTGATGGCGTGGTCAAGCATGCGAAAGGTAAAGCGCGAATGCCGGCCGACGAGCGCTTCGGCGTCAGGGGTGGCGGCAAGGGCTTTGTCGAGGACGCTGGCGACGTCCTGCGGACCGCCGAACGGGATCGGGATTCGCTGCGGACAAGCCTGCAAGCCGATATTTACCAAGTCTTCATCAGTCCAGGTCATACGTTCTCTTGCTGCGTGCGCTGCCGTCAGCGGTGTCGGCTGGGTTGGCTAATCCGACCGTAGGCCCGCATGGCGCGCTCCGCGGCATGATGGGCGCTCACTCGATCGGCGGGACGAAAATCAACAACTGTCTCGACACAGCCGATCGCTTTGAATGCCGCAAGAAGATTATGGATCTCTTCGCTCGAGGCGGAGGGGACGATGATGAGGCGATTGACGACCGGCACCGGCCGACCGGCCAGCTCATTCAGCAATTTCATTTGTTGCTCAAGCTCCCGCCAGTCAGTCATGGCCGGATGCCACGCATCGCCGAAGCGGGCGATCCGTTTGGCCACCGCCGGGATCGCGGGGCCTCCGATCAGCAGGGGAGGATGAGGCGTCTGAACGGGCGTGGGCGCGAATTCCATCTGGCGGAAATTGAAATGATCGCTCGTCCAATCGAAGCTTCCGCCCTGCCAACAGCGCAGAATGAGCTCGAGCGTCTCGTCGGTAACGGCGCCCCGCTTCTCATGGAGCGCCCCGCGTCCGAGCGCGTGAAATTCGGCTTTGGACCAGCCGGTGCCGATTCCGACATTGAGCCGCCCATTCGAGAGATTGTCGAGCGTGGAAAGAACCTTCGCGGCATAGACTGGGTCGCGCACCGGAGCGACGAGAATGCTCGTTCCGATCCTGATCGTCTTGGTTTGCGCGGCCATGTAGGCCAGTCCCGTCAGACATTCCAGCCAATAGGGACCATAGCCCCACTGCGCAAAGGCGCGCACACCCACGACGTGATCCGTCAGCCACACGGAGTGAAAACCGAGGCTCTCCACAATTGGCGCGAGCTCTCTGACCTGTTCGAGCGCCCCGTTTCCCTGATTCTGAATCACAAATCCGATGCGCACGCGGCCGAACTCCTTTATCTTGACGGGCGAGGTCGCCGGGAGCCGCCGCACTGTACGGACATCGGCCTTTCGCGTGGCCGGGCGAGCCCTTGCCAAGTTCGTAGAACTAGTATACCAATCCTCTGCGGCGTTCCCAATATCCAGAACGATGTTGCCGGCGCTGGGATTCGGATTGGGACAGTGGCACAAACGGGGAAATCGATGGAAACGATGGACTACGGTACCGCGCACCTTGCGGTGGAAAATTCCCTTGCCACACTGACCCTCAACGACCCGGATCGTTTGAATGCCATTGACGAGAGCATGGCGAACGGCATCTTGGCGAGCCTCGCGGAAGTTTCGAAGCCGCGGCGGCGCATACGGTGTCTTCTACTGACGGGCGCCGGTAGGGGCTTTTGCGCCGGCGCTAATCTCCTCGGGACGGCGAAGCAGCTGGACCAGAAAAGCTCTGGCGAGCGTCCCGTTCTCGATGCTGTGCAGACGCTTTTTCATCCACTTTTGCGCAAATTTCACGCATTGCCAATTCCCGTGGTCGCCGCAGTCGGCGGAGCGTGTGTGGGCTTTGGGCTCGGATTGGCGCTGACCGCGGATTACATCATCGCCTCCCATGCGGCTTATTTTCTCGTGCCTTTTCGAAGACTCGCTTCCGCCCCGGATTCGGCTCTTACCTGGCTTCTTCCCCGCGTCGTCGGCCTGCAGCGGGCGCGCCAAATGATCCTTCGGGGGGAGCGGCTCAGCGCGGAAACCGCACTCGAGTGGGGGCTGGTCAACGAGATCGCGCCCGTCGAACAATTCCAGGCGCGCGCCCGTACCGTGGCCGAAGAATTTGCCAACGGCCCTACGCTGGCGCTTGGCGAGATGCGCGGCCTCATTAACGACGGGCTGCGGCTGGAGATCGACACTGCGATGGAGGCGGAGGTGCGGGCGGTGGCCAGGACGTCGCGCACCAAAGACAATGTTGCAGCAATGAGAGTCTTCGGCACGAAAGAGTCGCCCACGTTCACCGGAGAGTGAGAGAGAGGGATTGCATGGATCTAGGTTTTGCGCCGCAATTCGGCGCCTTTCGCGGCGAGGTTCGCGAATTCATCGCCGTGCACTGGCTGCAGCCCGGTGCAAAGAACGAGTCCTCCGAGCGCCTGGAGCGTCTTTTTCGCGCCGCGGCAATCGAGAAGGGTTATTACGCGCGGTCGGTTCCACGGCGCTACGGCGGCTCGGAGCAGGCACCCGATATCGTGAAGGCCGAAATCATTCGCGAGGAAGTCAAGCGCGCGGGCGCCCCGCCCGAACTGCGCAACAACGGCACCAACATGCTGGTTCCGACGCTTCTCGAATGGGGTACGGAGGCGCAGTGTCTGCGCTTCATTCCCGGGACGATCACGGGAGAGATCCTCTGGGCGCAGGGATTTTCAGAGCCGGGAGCAGGTTCGGATCTTGCATCGCTGCGGACGCGCGCCGAACTCGTCGGGAGCGAGTGGGTCATCAACGGGCACAAGATCTGGAGCACCCAAGCCCACAGATGCCAATTCATGTTTGCTTTGGTTCGCACCGAAGCCGACGCGGCGAAGCATGATGGCATTACCTACATGCTGCTGGATCTGCGTCAGCCGGGAGTCACCGTCCGACCCTTGAAGCAGATGACGGGTCATTCGGAATTTTGCGAGGTGTTCCTGAATGACGTACGGACACCGGCCGATTGGATTGTCGGGAGACACGGGCAAGGATGGCATGTGTCGCGCTCGACTCTCAAGCATGAGCGTTCGTCGCTAACGGGTTTGTCGTGGACCGATTCCATGCTCAGGGGATTGATCCGACTGGCTTGCGACACGCCGCGCGACGGTCGTCCGGCCATTATGCAGCCAAGGATTCGCGAGGAGCTGGCAGCGATTCAGGCCGCCTCGATGGCGCTTACTTATTCGACCTACCGCGCGACGTCCATGGTCGGCCATGACCAAGATCCGGGATTGTTCTCGCACATGCCGAAGATCGCAAGCACGAATCTCGCGCAGCGCATGGCGAGGCTGGCCTCATTGATCCTCGACGATCAGCTGCTCGACATGGGAGGAGTGAACCGGAAATGGATCGAACGCTTTCTTATCTCGCTGTCGATGTCGATTGCCGGCGGCACATCCAACATTCAACGTAACATCATTGCGGAACGCGGACTCGATCTGCCCCGCGAAAAGCGAATCTAGGGAGCCCGGCATACACAGTCCGGTCAGATGAACGATGCTGTATATCCGCCGGTGCGGCACTTGTATGAAAAACAAGGCTCGTTGTTCCATCCCACGCCGTTGGCTAGAGGACCGTGGAATCCCGAACATCAAGGCGGTATGCAGCTGGCAGGCCTGCTTGCCCATCTGATCGAAACCGCGCCCGCGCCCGCGCCCATGCTGGCGGCGCGCATGACCGTGGATATCCTTCGGCCGACGCCGGTTCAGCCCTTAGAAGCCCACATCCGCGTTGTCCGCGACGGGCGCAAGGTACAAATGCTCGAGGCGAGCTTATGCGCGGACCGGATCGTCACGGTGCGCGCATCAGTGCTACGAAGTCGAACCGCGGAATCTCCCGGGACAGCCGGCATGGATTGGCCGGAAGACCCGCCCGAGGCCCCGCCCTTCTTTTCTGACCGTTCGCAGCTCGCGCGCATTGCCGATACGCGACTGGTGTCCGGCGGACTTGCACACGAGGGCCCTGGATCGATGTGGTGTGCATTCGACGGCGAAATCGTCCGCGGCGCTCCGATCACCCCATTTGTGCAAGCGATGATGGTGGCTGACATGGGCAGCGGCGTGTCATCCTTCGTCGATTGGCGCGAGTGGAGCTTCGCCAATCTCGATGTCACTTTGCACCTTCTGCGAATGCCGGAAGGAGCTTGGCTGAAGCTCGACGCCGCCTCGTTCAGCGCGGGCAACGGAGTCGCGGTTGTTAGCGGAAAAATCGCGGACCGACGGGGGACGGTCGGACGGACGCACCAGACGCTTTTCTTGGAGCCGCGGCAACGCCCGGGGCGCCTCCAATCCGATCCGCCGAAGTGATCGAGAGCGGGCGCCGCGCACAATTACTTGCGCGGGCCCTCGCTTGCCCGCAGAGTAGTATACTAATTGCAAGGAGAGACCGTGGCCGGCCTGGGTGGAACCATTGAGGGCGTGTTTGCTATTGACCCCGCGGCCAACGCGATCGATTGCGATGGCGTTTGGTGGCGCTGGGCGGACCTCGCGCGCGTCAAACAGGCGTTGGAGGCCATTTTGGACGAGGAGGGGCTCGGTCATGGAGTCCGCCTGGGCGCGCTGCTGCGTAATAAACCGGCTCACGTTGCGGCGCTGGCCTCGATCGTGTCGAGCGCCCGCTGCGTCGTGACGCTCAATCCCGTGATCCCGGATGACAAGCTCGCGAATGAAATTCGTACATTGGCGCTCCCCGCCATCATTGGTTCCAGCGGCGATTGGGCGCGGCCGGCTCTGCGTCAAGCGGCAGCCGACGCGGGCGTGCTTGGGATCGAACTTCCCGATGCGCCGCAAGGCGCCGTTCGAAGAATTCACGGGCTTGAGCGATGCGCCTCGAAGATGGTGCGCGATGCGCCCGGAATTGCGATCGAGATGCTGACGAGCGGCACCACGGGAGCGCCGAAGCGCATTCCATTGAAAGCGAGCCTGTTCGAAAAGATGCTGAATGACGCGACCATCTATGAGCGCGATCGGCAGGGCGATGACCGTCCCAAATTGCGAAAGGGGGTCAACTTCGTGATGATTCCCTTTGCGCACATGGGGGGAATGTGGAATATCATGAACACGCTGGTGAGCGGACGGCAGGCGTTCTTGATCGACCGTTTCGCAGTCGAGCCCTTTGTCGCGGCCATGCGGCGGCACCGGCCGCGCGCCGTGTCCACACCGCCGGCGATATTACGCATGGTGCTCGACGCGCAGGTCGCCAAGGAGGATCTCGCAAGCATCGTTGCGTGGCGGACCTCGACGGCGCCGCTGGATCCTGATATTGCCGATTTGTTTCTCGAGCGCTATGGCATTCCTGTCCTGCAGGTGTATGGCGCCACCGAGTTCGCGGGCGGCGTTGCGGGCTGGACGTTGGAAGATTTTAAACTTCGTGGTCGCGACAAACGCGGCTCCGTCGGTCAGCTCAATCCAGGCATAGAAGGCCGCGTGCTGGATCCGGAGACGAAGGAAGTGTTGCCGCGCGGGACGGAAGGCATGCTTTCGTTGCGTGCCGTTCATCTTGGCAACGGAAAGGACTGGGTTGAGACGACCGATCGCGCCGTGCTCGATGCGGACGGATTTTTGTGGATCAAGGGCCGCTATGACAATTCGATAATCCGCGGCGGATTCAAGATTCTGCCGGATGATGTTGTCAAGATTCTCGAGAAGCACCCGGCGGTCCGCGAGGCTGCGGTCGCGGGCCTTCGCGATGCACGCTTGGGTGAGGTGCCCGTGGCCGCCTATATCGTGAAAGCGGGCGCTGAGACTCCCGACACTGAAGAATTGCGTGATTTTTTGCGCAAGCACCTATCTCCCTACCAGATTCCAGAGAGATTTCTGGCGGTGGCGGAATTGCCGCGCACGCCGTCGATGAAGGTCAGCGTCGAGGGTGTCCGCGCGCTATTCGAGGCCGGCGGCGTAGCGCGATGAGCATCAGACTTACCGGCAGAGGCCGGTCATGGCGTGCTGCCAACGAGATAATATGAATTTCTTGCTGTCGAGCGAACAGAACATGCTCATGGACGCTCTGCGGGAGTTGCTCGCCGACGTGAGCCCCGCGCGGCGCGTGCACGAGGTGATAAACCAAGATCGGGGATTCGACGCGGCGCTTTGGGCTCGGCTCGTCGAATATGGTGTTCCCGGCATGGTTCTGCCGCAGCGCTATGGCGGACTCGGATTGGAATTGATCGATCTGGCTTGCGTCGCCGAAATCCTCGGAGAATTCGCTGCGCCGAGCCCTTTTCTCGGCCATGCACTCGCGGGCCTAGCGATTTTCCTTGGCGGCAGTGAGGCACAACGCGAGCGCTGGCTCCCCGATCTCGCCTCGGGCGCGAAACTCGCGAGCGTCGCTCTCGGCGAAGCCGATGCGCACTGGTTGCCGGAGGAATGGAAATTGGCTTGTGGGGAAAAGCTCGGCGGCGTGAAGAAATTGGTTCCAAACGCCCGCGAAGCGGACCTTCTCGTGGTTGGTATCGAGGGCGGCGGTCTTGCTGTGGCCGAGAGATCGAGCACGATCACCTCGGCGCGGATCGAAGCCGTTGATCGCACGCGGCCTCTGGATCACGTGACGTTTGCCGACACGCCGGCCGAGCCGCTCGAGGCGGCCCCGACCGCAGCGCCGCGTCTGATCGATGCCGCGGCTATTTTGTTGGCTGCCGACGCCTTCGGCGGTGCGTCAAGATGTGTAAGCATGTCTTCCGACTACAGCAAAATTCGGGAACAATTCGGCGTCCCGATCGGCAGCTTTCAGGCCCTAAAGCATCAGCTCGCAAATATGGCGCTGGAGGTGGAGCCGGGGCGCGGTCTTTATTGGTACGCGGCGTATGCGTTTGACAAGCTTCCGGAGAGGGCGGCGCATGCGGCTGCGCAGGCCAAGGCACATATTTGCGATGCTTTCGTCCAGGCGGCGCGCGACACGGTCGAGGCGCATGGTGGTATCGGCTTTACTTGGGAGCACGATGCGCACATCTATCTGAAGCGCGCGATGTTCGACTTTGCGTGGCTTGGGCAGCCCTCGCGTCACCGGATGCGCGCGGCGGATCTCGCCGGGTGGTGAGAAGTCCATGAGCGCCGACACGTCAGCCGGCGGTGCGGTCCTGACCGAAATCCGCGACGGCGTCGCAATCCTCACGCTCAATCGCCCCGAGCGGCTGAATGCCGTCAATGGCGAACTCTCGCGTGCGCTCAACCTTGCCCTCGAAGCCGCGTCGCAGTCGCGCGACGTCCGCGTCATTCTTATCACGGGTGCCGGAAAAGCCTTTTGCGCAGGTGCGGATTCCAAGGTGTTGAACGAATATGCGGCCGATCCTGCCGCGCCCAATTCGGGTTCTGGCAGGCTTCGATATGGCGAGCTGATGGCGTTGCCCAAGCCCGTCATCGCCGCGGTGAACGGGCCGTGTGCGGGTGTCGGCGTCGCGCTCGCTTGTTGTTCCGACATCCGTCTGGCCTCCGATAGCGCTTTCTTCCTTACCCCCTTTGTACAGCTCGGTCTGACCGCCGAAGTGGGTCTGGGTTGGCTCCTGCCGCGATTAATTGGTACGGGAAATGCCCTGGACTTGCTGATGGCTGCACGCAGGATAGGCGCGGACGAGGCTCTCTCGATAGGGCTGGTCACGCGTGTTTATCCGAGCGGCAGCTTCCTGTCCGAGGCCATCTCGTATGCAGCGGCCATGGCAGCCGCAGGTGCTCCTGGTGCGTTGCTTACGATTAAGCGGCAGGTGTATTCCGCGCTGACGCAGGATTTTGAGGCTGCGGAGACTGACTCGGCGCGTCTGACCTTCGAGACCTTGAAGGGCTCCGATTTCAAGGAGGCCATGGCCGCGCAGCGGGAGGGCCGTAGGCCGCAGTTCGAGCCCGTCAGCGCTCCGTTTCTGGCGCGGCCGGGGAAGAAAACATGACGCCGGGATCTAGGTGGTTGGACGGGACGCGACTGGCGACACTGGGAAAACGCAATCATGGCGGATAAGGATCGAGGCACAGCCGGCGGCGTAAGCGAATGTCTTGTGATCGAGGGATCGGGTCCCGCGCGACGAGCGCGGATTTGTGTGCCTGAATCCGCTGTGACAGACCTCCGCCGACGGCTGGAAGCCCCGCGCTGGCCCGCGGAGCCTTCCTCCAATCGAGATTGGAGTCGGGGGGTCGGGCGTGCTTTTCTTCAGAAGGTTGCCGAGCAATGGCGCATGTTCGACTGGCGCGCTGCGGAGGAGCGGCTCAATCGCTTCCCTGGGTTCGTTGCGGAGGTGGGGTCGCCGGGGACGCCGGTCTACTTCACACATGAGCGCGGATCGGGCGCGGCGCCCATGCCGCTCATTCTCACGCATGGCTGGCCGTCGACCCATCGCGAATTCCTGGGTGTCGTCGATGGTTTGGCCCATCCCGAGCGTCATGGCGCAGATCCTGCGGATGCCTTCGATGTAGTTGTTGCGGCCCTGCCGGGGTTCGGGCTGTCGCGTTCGCCGGCCGAACCCATCGGTCCCGCCGCGATGGCGGATCTTTGGCATGACCTTATGACGCGCGTCTTAGGTTACCGGCGCATCGTCGCCCATGGCGGCGATTGGGGTAGTTTGGTCACCGCTCAGCTTGCGCGGCGTCATGCAAAAAGCGTCGCGGCGATTCACCTCACCATGCCTGGGCTCACGCCGAATCTGCATGAGCCCGGGCAGGCGCCGATCCGGCCCGATGAGATAGCCTATATCGATGCCGTCAAGAAGTGGCGGCTCCAAGAAGGCGCGTACGCCGAAATTCAAAGGACGAAACCTCTGACATTGAGCTACGGGCTCAGCGAGTCGCCTCTCGGTCTCGCGGCTTGGCTGCTCGAAAAATACCATGGCTGGGGCGATCGCGCGGGCCCCGATCCGGGGGCAGATACCATTTCGCGCTACGGCTGGGATGCGCTGTTGGAAACTTTGTCGCTTTATTGGTTCACCAACTCGATTGGCACCGCAAACGACTTGTACCGCTCGTCCTGGCTTGAACGTCTGGGACGTATGCAGCCTGGAGAACGGATCGAAGTACCCACGGCATTCACGAATTTTGCCAGTCCGCGGATCGCCGATCCGCCGCGGAGTTGGGTCGAGCGCGTCCATCCTCTGCACATGTGGAGCGAAGTTCCCGTCGGTGGTCATTTTGCAGCGCTGACCGAGCCGCAGGTTTTCATCCAGGAAGTTCGTACAGCCTTCAGAACGATTAGAACTGCGGGGCCATCACTGAGCTGACGAAACAAGCGCGGTTGGCGGCCGTCGATTCGGAGCGGCCCACGGGTCGACGTGCACCTTCGCTCCGAGCACGCCCTCGCGGAGTTTTTCAAGCGTTTCGGGCAGTTCGAGCAGCGAAATCGTGGTGTCGATGAGGTTGCACAAATGCCGCACCGGCTCACTCGAATCAGCAATTCCCCCGCAAGGGGCGTAGGGTCCGGTCGGGTTTCGATGGAGAAGCATTCCCGCGTACTTTGAAGACCGCCGCGCGCATGCTCAGTCGTGAGCCCCGTGAGGGGATATAAAGCCGGCCTTTCCGAAAGCCCCGTTTTGGAGTTGCACAACAGTCGCTCTCTTGTAATAAAGGGTTTTCCCCAATCGCATGAGGGCAATCGTCAGGCGGCATATACGGCATATCCCTTGAATGCTAACGGCCTCTGTAAAGCGGTTTGCGCTTCTCGCGCAGCGCCGCGCGCGCTTCCTTGTAGTCCTCGGTCAGAAACAGCGCAGTCTGAGCCAATAATTCCTGCCCCATACCGCTGCGCAGCTGGGGGCCATGAATTTGATCGATCATCTGCTTGCCCATTGCCAGTGCGAGAGGGGGCTTGGCTGCGATCATCTGCGCGATGTCGAGTGCGCGTTGGTCCAGGAGGTCGGCGCCGACGACGAAATCCACCGCGCCCCAGGCCAGCGCGGTGTCGGCATCGACTGGCTCTCCGGACAACACCATATACTTTGTCCTCGATGCACCGATCAAAGCAGCGAGCAATTGCGTGCCGCCGGTATCGGGAAGCAAGCCATAGTTTATTTCCGGCAGGCCCAGCTTGAGGTCGCTCGAGGCTATGCGTATGTCGGCCGCGAGAGCAATCTCGCAGCCGCCGCCCAGCACGGCGCCTTTCAGGGCCGCGACGATCGGCTTGTGGGAGTCGATGAGCTCGAGCAGCTGGCGTTGATGGCGGCGCACGAAAAGGAAGTCGCTCTCGCCAGCGGCGCGTTGTCCCAGTTCGGCCACGTCCCGCCCGGAACAAAACGACCGGCCTTCCCCCCGCAGCAAAATGCACCGGATCTCGTCGCGCGCGATAAACTCCCGGAGAGCCTCCGCGTAGCGCTTCGTCAGCTCATCGCTCAGCGCGTTGTGGCGCGCGGGTCGATTGAAGGTGATTACACCCACATGACCTTCGACATGCGTCAACAGCGGTTCCATAGGCCCGCAGCTTACTCCCGCCTCAACCCGTGCGTCACTGGAAGAGACAGGCGGAGTTTTGCGGCGTCCGATCCTTCCTCCATGTATGGCGAGAAATCCGTCACTCCGGCGTCGCGCAGGACATCATCATCCAACGTAAAGCGGCCGGTGAACGATCGCGAGTCTTGCGCGAGAATATGCCAGGCGGCGTCTCCCATCACGGAGGCCTTGCGGGCGTAGCGTCGTCCCTCTTCGCCGCGGATGGCAGCGCCGGCAGCGGTCCATATGGCGGTCCTCGGCCATAGTGCATTGAAGGCGATGCCATCAGCGCGGAATTCGTTGGCGAACGCTAACGTAAAAAGACTCATCGAATATTTGGAAATGAGGTAGGCCGGAAATTCCGTTTGGGAAATGTGAGGCAGCTCCGGAATCGGCGCGATCATCAAGACATGAGGATTGCTTGCGCGTCTGAGGTAGGGTATGGATTTTTGCGTGATCAGAAACGGGCCACGCACGTTGACGGCATTCAGCAGATCAAACCGTTTGGCAGTCGTCTCGAGCGTCGGCTCCCGCCACATCGCACCTGCGTTGTTGATGAGGATGTCGAGGCCGCCGAACCGTTCAACAGTCTGTGCGACGGCGGCTGCAATCTCGTCTTCGTTCCGCAGGTCCATCTGGATTGGGAGTGCGTTGCCGCCGGCGGCATCCACCTCGGCGGCCGCCGTGTAGATCGTTCCCGGCAATTTGGCGTTCGGCTTGCTTGTCTTTGCCGCGATGGCGATGTTGGCGCCGTCGCGTGCCAGGCGAAGAGCGATGGCCAAGCCGATGCCCCGGCTACCCCCGGTAACCAGCACCGTTTTTCCCGCAAAGAGTTTCATTGTCTAACAGGCTCTCACTTGGCCGCCGTCGACTCTGAAATTCGCGCCAGTGACAAAGGAGGCATGCGCGGAACAGAGAAATGCCACCACCGAAGCGACTTCCTCGGCCTCTCCCGGCGCGCCCCGAACGATGCCGGAGCGGCGGGCGCGCACGAAAAGGCGCTCCATTTCCCCGGCCGTGATGCCCTTTTCGGCCGCACCGGCTTTCCAGCCCTCCAGAACACCCTCGGTGCGGACGAGTCCCGGCGAAACGCAGTTGACGGTCGCGCCATCGGGCCCGAGTTCGATGGACAAGGATTTGGTGAATGCGATGAGCGCCGCCTTCGCGGCGTTGTAATCGGGACAGACACGCTCGGGCTGAATGCCGTTTTCCGATGCGATATTGATCACACGCGCCGATCGGCGGGCCATCAAGGGGCGGAACACTCTGACGAGCCGCACGGCCGAGAGGACATTCAATTCATATGTCCGTCGCCAATCATTGTCGCTCAATGCGCCGAAAGTTTCATATTGACTCGTGCCGCCTGCATTGTTCACCAGGATGTCGAGCAGTCCGAAGCGAGTTCGGACGAACGCACCCAATCGATCGGCGTCCTCGGAGGCCATAGCGTCGTAGGTAATCGGCTCGACCTCACCTCCCGCAGCTCGAATCGACTGGGCGGCGGTGTCGAGCGCGATTTGGTTTCGCGCTGCGATGACCACTCGTGCTCCTTCCCGCGCCAACACCTCGGCGATGGCGCGGCCAATGCCCTTGCTCGCCCCAGTTACTACAGCGATCTTTCCGGCGATGCCCAAATCCATTTCGTCTCCGGCTCTTGATCAGCGGCGCGCGATGCGGAATCGTGCCGCGGCTTCGTATCGCAGCCCTTCATCCAGCATCAAATTTTGGCTTTGATGATAGAGGGCTTTGTAGGCAGCAAGTGAATCGAGATTATTGTCGATGATAGCGGCGGCGAGCGCGTCCACCCGGGCATCCAGCGACATGGCGGGGACGGCTTCGAGCGCGAGGCCCAGAGCTGCGGCCTCCGTCCCTTTGACCCGACGTCCGGTGAACGACAACTCACGCGCGCGCATGATCCCGATCCGCCGCGGCAACCGTTGGGTGAGCCCCCACATCGGACGAAAGCCGATCTGGGCATGAGTATCGGCAAATTCGGCCTCTTCGGCGGCGACGATCAGATCGCAAGCGAGCGCCAGTTCGAGCCCGCCCGTGAGGCACAGCCCATGGACTTTGGCAATCGTGATCTGCGGAATTGTTTCAAGCAGATGCATCAGCTGCACGGCCAACGCTTGGAATCGACGTCCATCTTCGCGTGAAAAGGCGGGCCCCGACAACGCGTCCAGATCCGCGCCCGTGCTGAACGCGCGACCGGCGCCGGCAACGATGAGCACACCCGTTCCAGTCTCGCGAAGCAACTCGATTTCTGCGACGGCGTCGGCCAAAAGCGCCGGGGATAGAGCATTCAGTTTCGCAGGTCGGTTGAGCGTGAGCGTCGCCACCCGCCCATCGACTTGAAGCGTAGCCAGCTTCGGCTCGATGTATCCTTGATGCCCGTCGCTGGGATCAGCCGCCACGCGATCGGCATTCATACGAACTCGATCGGCGGCGTCTCGGGCAAAAAGATTTTGTCGAAGTTGACGGCGATATCCTCGACCGTCGGAATTCCATCGCCGAGCCGATAACCCGCGGCCGCCACAAGTCTTAGCTCTTGGATCTTGGATCCGGACACCGCCAGGGTTTTGCCGGTCAGCGGCTTGGAAATGTCGCTCACCATGTAGAGTACGGCGGGAGCCACGCGCTCAGGTTTCCACTTGGCGGCAAGGTCGGCGGGGAGTAGACCCTCTGTCAGCCGGGTCGTCGCGGAAGGCGCGAGGGTCCAAACACGAATGCCGGACCTTGCTCCTTCGATCGCCAGCACATGGCTCAAACCCCATATGCCTGCCTTTGCGGCGGCGTAATTTCCCTGACCGAAATTTCCAATGAGGCCTGACGAGGAGCTCGTATTGACGATCACGCCGCCGCCATGATCCTTCATCCAGCCGAAAATCGGCCGTGTGACGGCGTACGTGCCCTTGAGATGGACGCGAAGTACGGCGTCCCAGTCCTCTTCCTCGGTTTTGACGAACGACTTGTCGCGTAGAATCCCGGCGTTGTTGACGAGGATGTCCGCGCGTCCAAAGGCCTCGAGCGCCGAGGCGAGGATCGTCGCGCCCGATGCGGCGGAGCCGACGTCTGCGCCATTCGCGACGGCTTCACCTCCCGCGGCCTGAATCTCCGCCACGACGCCCTGTGCGGCGGCTGACCCGGCGCCCCGTCCATCGGGCGCACCGCCAAAGTCATTGACGACAATTTTGGCGCCTTCTTTTGCGAAGAGCAGCGCGTACTCGCGGCCCAAGCCTCCGCCTGCGCCGGTGATGATTGCAACTTTTCCGCTCAATAACCCCATATTTGATCAACCTTGTTCCGCGCGTTACCGCCGCGCATTACGATCTGGATTCCAAACGGGCGGGCGTTTCTCGCCAAACGCCTTCGGCCCTTCCTCGAAATCGGGATGGCCCCATTGCAGCATCAACAAGCCCCAGCCCCTCTCAAGTGCGCGCTCGTACCCGCTTTCGACCGAGCCCCAAATAGCCTGTTTGGACAGCATCAGCGCACTCGGTGAATTGGCCGCCATCAGCTTGGCGAGTTCCCGGGCCTTGGCCAGCGCCTGGGCGGCATCGGGTTCCAGAAGATCAATCAGGCCCACCTGGTGGGCACGCTCCGCACTCATCCGGTAGCCGCGGCCTGCGAGAGTCAGCAGCAGCGCCGTTCCCAAGGTCGTACGGCGTGCCAGGCCTATGTTCTCCAGTGCTCCGACCTGGCCCACGCTCGTATGCGTATCCATGAATTGAGCCTTCTGTGAGGCGACGATGACGTCGCTGTCGACGACGAAATGCAAACCGCCGCCGGCTACCAATCCGTTGACGCAGCAGATCACCGGCTTCCAAACCTTGTTTTGATAAGGCGAAAGATGGTTCATTTCCTGGAATGTTCCATGACCCAGCGCCGCTCCATCGCCGGTTTTGAGGCTGGCGACGGACGCACCCGTGCAGAAATGCCGTTCCCCGGCGCCAGTGATGATCGCCACGCGCGCGGCGTCGTTTTCCTTTACATCGGTCCAAACCGCGCGCAGGCCCTGATGGATCTCCCATGTCAGGGCGTTGCCCTCATGCGGGCGATTGAGCGTGATGAGCGCGATGCCATCCGCGTCGATCTCGTAGAGCAACCCTTCAGGCAACTCCATTCGCCTCTCCCAAAGCACGTTGCCGGCGCTCCGGCTCGATGCGCACGGGGATGGCGCTCATTTTCGGCATGCCGGTATAGGGATCGTAATCAACCTCGACCGAGATCAGCCTTTGCACACTGGTGCCGCAGGACCGAATCTTTTCCTCTTCGCCCGGAGCGCTGCCGAAGTTATGAGTGATCGAGACGACCCCCCGCCTCATCGACACATCGGCGCGCGCAACCGCCGTCACTTCGCCATGTTGAGACGTAATTCGGACCGTTTCACCGTCGGATATCCCAAGCTGCTCGAGATCGGCCGGATGAGTGAAGAGAGGATTGAAGTCCTGCCGGTTCTTCATCGCTTTAACGTTATAAGTCGAATTGTGAACATGCATCATGCGGCGGCTGATGAGACGGAAATCGAAGCCCGCGGCAGGGTCGATCGCCGGCTTATTGAGCCGCTGACTGAGCTCGCCCATCATTTCCGGATGACCGATCTGCAAGCGGCCCGCAAATCCCGGCTCTTTTGCAAGCACCCGCACTTGCGGGTCGGGATAAAGTGCGGCGGCTTTCCGCTTCTTCACATCGGCCAAGGGAACTCGGGAGCCCCTGCTCATGATCTCAATAAGGTCATCCGACGTGGGCTTCAGCTTCATGTCGATGAGCGTCACCCCATCTTTCGAGGCTCCCTCGCCCATCTGGCTGCTGATATCCTGGAGATTGATGGACTTGAGCTGGAGCTGCAGGCCGAGCCGCTGCGCCAGGCCATAATAGACCTCCCAATCCGCGATGACGTCGCTTCCGGCCGGAGGATCGACGATAGCGGGTGTGTAATTCCCGTAAGCTTGGGGAAGGCCGAGATGCACGAGTGTTGCCCGCTGATCGAGGTGCCAGAGCGCGCTCGGTGTTTCAAAGCTCATGCGCGGGGCGATGACATAGTCGGCCATCTTTGAGGTTTGCGACATGAAGGGGTCGATCTGCACCAGCAGGTCGAGCGTTGCGAGCGCGCGCAGCGTCTTTTTTTGATCGGGCCAGGCCACGGCGGGGTTGCCGCCATGGCTGATCATCGCGCGAATTTGGCCTTCTCCTTCCATGAGTATCTCGTCCGGGACCGCCATCAAGGGAAAGCCGGCACAGGTACTCGTAAATCCCTTGACCCTGAGGCGTTTTTCGACGTCGCGGATGGGCCAGGGCGGGCGGGCTTGGGCGCGGAACGGCGCGCTGGGCGACAGCGTTCCGGGATTCGCAACGATCTCGTTGGCTCGCGAATATCGCCCACACAGGGAGGTCATGCAGAGAATCAGATACTCGACCAGAGTGCCGTACTGCGCCATGTTGGCGCCGGTTCCGGCGGTAACATAGGCCTGCTTTGCCCCGGCATAAATTCGCGCCGCGCGCACCAAATCTTCGGCCGAGACGCCCGCCAATTCTGCCACGACGGACGGCGCGAACGGGGCAACGGTTGTCCGCAACAAGTCGAAGCCATCGACCTCGGCCGCTACGAATTCCCGGTCATGCAACCCTTCTTCTATGATCACGTGAATCAGCGCGGCCAGAATTGGAATATCGCTGGCGGGCTTGGGTTGAATATGAAGGGTGGCGCGCTTGGCCGTATCCGTCCGCCGCGGATCTATCACCACCAGCTTCATGCCCCGATCAAGGGACTCGCCGAGCCACTTGCCCGGATTTCCGACCGGAAATCCAGTCATGCTGACCAAGGGATTGATTCCGATCAACACTGCGGCATCCGCCCCGGTACCCGTTTGCTGATGCGCCTGCCAACTACCGTGAAACGCCTCGGCCGTCATCTTGCCGGCTTGGTCGATGGTCATGGCGGTAATGTGCCACTTCGTCTTAAGCGCCTCGCAAAAGGCCATGCTGAACACCGCATTGATTGAGTTCACATAAATTCCGCTCGTGCTCATATAGTTGAGCACGGCGTTCGGCCCGTGCCGATCAATGATTCCACGCAGCTTGTCCGCGATCTCGTCGAGGGCCA
Organism: Steroidobacteraceae bacterium; assembly: GCA_036502605.1. Classification (GTDB taxonomy): domain Bacteria; phylum Pseudomonadota; class Gammaproteobacteria; order Steroidobacterales; family Steroidobacteraceae; genus Bog-1198. Next base: position 65,651 of record DASXYI010000002.1, on the reverse strand, counting down.
GTTCACTGCCGATCGGCTGATAGGTCCCATCGGGTTGCCGCTTATGCGAGTGGAGCAGCCGCGTCGGCCCATTGATGAACGCCGTCTGATTGACGCCCTTGGTACAGACGAAGCCGCGATAAATTGGATCGTGCTTGTCGCCGCGAATTTTGACGATGCGGCCGTCTTCCACGTCGACGAGAACAGCACAGGAATGAAGGCAGAGACGGCAGTAGCTCGAGTGCGTTTCGCTCATGTGAAAACTCCCGCTTTCTCAGTCGACGCCAGGCGCCGCGCACAGATGTTTAAGGTGGGTTCGAATCGAGACGGCTCAATTGCGACCTGAACACAACATACCCCTGCGGTGCCAGTATGTGTGGAAAGAGTATACTGTTTCAGAGACTACGTAAAGTTTGAGTTTCCATCTCCGCCACATGAGGCACTGTGGCGTCCTGTTTTTGAACTTGGCTATTCGTAACAATCCTGTAATCTATATAGGATACTGAATGTAAGGCGGGCCGCATGGACTTTTCATGGGACGAGAGCGACAACGCGTACCGCGCCGAACTCGTCGCTTTTCTGTCCGGCGAGTTGCCGGACAACTGGTGGAATGGCTTTGCGTTTGACGGCCCCGCGGGCCCCGAACTGATGGCGTATGCGCGCGAATTCAATCAGAAACTCGCTGCTAAAGATCTGATTGTCAGGCACTGGCCCGAGGAGTACGGCGGCAAGGGCGCGAGCGCATGGAAGCAGATCATCATCAGCGAGGAGATGTGGAGCAACGGCGAGCCGCGCTCATCGCTCTATCTCGGGGCAAATTGGGCGGGCCCCGCGATCATGAAATTTGGAACGGAAGCTCAGAAACAGCGCTACTTGCGGCCCATCGCCGCGGGCAAGCTGCTTTGGTGCCAGGGATTTTCCGAGCCTGAGGCAGGCACGGACCTCGCCAATATGCGCACGCGGGCGGTTCCCGACGGCGACGCTTATGTCATCAACGGCTCGAAAGTCTGGACCTCCTACGCCGCACGTGCCGACGTCATGTTTCTGCTCGCGCGCGTCGGCGGCGGCGGCGGCAAGGGCGGCATCAGCTGCTTCATATTGCCGGTGAATACACCCGGCGTGGTCGTGCGCCCAATCCCGGCAATTCACAGCGAGCATGATTTCAATGAAGTGTTCTTTACCGATGTCAACGTGCCTGCCGACTCGCTGCTGGGGGAAGAGGGTCGCGGATGGGACATCGTCACGACCATCCTGCACTACGAGCGCATAGGCGCGGCGCGTTATGAATTCTCACGTCGGACTCTCGACCACATCGTCTCGTTGCTGAAAGAGCGTGGCCTGTTCGAAGATGCCGTCATACGCGCGCAGTGCGCGTCGGCCTTGGCGATGGTGGAAGCTGCGCGCCTGCTGACATATGTGGTGATCGACGGGCGCGCGAAAAATCACCCGCCCAGCGCCGATACTTATTTGGCACGGTACGCGATGATCCAAGCAGACCATGCGGTGGCGAATTTGAGCTCCACCTATTTGCGCGATCTTCTGACACAGGATGGGGATGGCATGCTACGCGCTCATTTTACTTCGGCGATCACCGCGGGTATCGCCGCCGGCGCGGCAGAGGTGCAACTCAATATGATCTCGGGCCGCCATCTCGACTTACCGCGTGGTGCGTGAACGATGGATCTCGAGCTCAATGAAGATCAGCGGGCGGTGCACGAAGCGATCGTCCGGATGGTTTCACGCCACGCGTACCCACCGCGCGATCGGGCTGCCCTCAAGCCTTCTCAATGGATATATGCAGATGCGTTGGAACGAGAACTAGAGGCCGGCGAGTTCTTCTCCCTTGCGTTGAGTCCATGCTACGGTGCCCTGGAAGCGGCGCTGCTGGTTTACGAGACGGGCCGCTCGCCATTCGTCGTCGAGGCGGCGGGATCGGCGCTGATCGGTGCGCTGCTGTGCGGGCGGCCGCTGGCGCGGCCGGTCGCCGTCGCTCGGCTCGAGGACTTGCCCCGGGGAGTCCGTTTCCTGGACCGCGCCAAGACAATAATCATCGATCTCGAGAGCGATGTGATGGTGGTGCCGGTGGATCATCTCGATGTGGAATCTATCCACTCCATGTACGCCTATCCGCTTGGGCGGGTGAGAAAAGGAGTGGACGTCGCCAAAGGCCGGCTCCTCGGTGCAGGCGCTGTCTCAACTCTGCGAAAATTGTGGCGCACCAGCCTGGCAGTTGAAGCCGCCGCAGCCATGCAGGCGGCGGTTGACTTCACCGCTGCCTACGTCAAGGAGCGGCACGTGTTCGGCCGCCCGGTCGGATCATTCCAGGCGGTGCAGCACCGTCTCTCGATCGACGCCCATAAAGCACGCGCCGCGTACTGGCTCGCCCTCAAGGCGGCATGGACCGGCGGCGAGGCCGACGCCGCGACGGCGGCGTTGTATGCCCAGGAGTCTCTCACCTCCGTCAATTACGACGCACATCAGTTCAACGGCGCGCTCGGTATGACGCTCGAGCATGACCTTCACTTCTGGACGTTCCGCATGCGCTGGCTGCAAGGCGAACTTGCGGGAGCTCGCAATCAAGCGGCGGCGTTGGCTGCGTTCGCCTGGCCTTCTTGAATGAACCCGCGATACGGATACGTGACGTGCGCATGCTGACGGAGACCATGCTGTGAGTCTCCCCGATCGAATACGCATGAAGCTGGTCATTCCGGCTTTTTGCGCGCCCATGTTCCTGGTATCGACTCCGGATCTGGTAAGGGAGGCTTGTCTTTCCGGAATCATCGGTGGCCTGCCGCGTCAGAATGCGCGCACGATCGAATTGTTTGAGAGTTGGCTCGGTTTGCTTCACGAAGCCCGTGCGCGCGCTGAGGCGGATGGGCGACGATCCGGGATACTTGCGGTCAACCTCGATTCAGGTCTCGCGCCGGAGGAAATGGAGGCCAACCTGGCGCTCTGCGTCCGATATGGGGTCGAAATCATCGTCAGCGCGATGGGCAATCCGACGGAACTTACCAAGCGCGCACACGACGTAGGCCTGCTTGTCTATGCGGACGCCGTCAACTTGCGATTCGCAGAGAAAGCAATCGCCGCCGGTGTGGACGGGATCACGGCAGTCGGCGGCGGCGGCGGCGGCCATTCGGGCGCAATTTCCCATCTGGCGCTGATACCCAAGTTGCGCGCAATATTCAGCGGCACCATCATTCTCGCCGGTGCGGTTTCGAACGGCTCGGCAATCCGAGCTGCAGAAACGTTGGGCGCCGACCTTGCCTATCTCGGCACGCGATTCATTGCAACCGCCGAATCGGGCGCTTCCCCGGAATATAAATCCCTCCTGGTGTCGGAAAGCGCCGAGGGACTGATGTACACCTCGCGGATCTCAGGTGTGCCGGCGAATTGGTTGATCGAATCCATGCGTCGCGTCGGCCTCGAGCCTGATAATTTGCCCGATCCATCGGCAAAAATGGGCTATAAGCATCTGCCCTCGGCGGCGAAGCCCTGGCGGAATTTATGGAGCGCAGGCCAGGGCATAGAACTCATAGACGATGTACCGAGTGTCGCCGCGTTGGTCTCGCGTCTGAAGAACGAGTATTTGGCGGCGTGCGCCGTGCCGCCTTTCGCGGGCGTCGGCGATTAGACTGAGGATGGCTGTGCATGACAGAGAATGACGAGCGGCTAATCCCGGTGCTGATCGGCGTAGGACAGGTCAACGATCGCGCGGTGTCCGGCGCGGCAGGAGTTGACTCGCTCGGCCTCATGATTGCCGCCGCACGCAAGGCCGCTGCGGACGCGGGCGACGGTGTGCTGTCGCGTACCGACTGGCTGGGCGTGGTCAGCCAGATATCCTTTCCCGATTTGTCAGGAAAACTCGTCGACCGTTTGTCCGCCGCGCTGCAAATTCAGCCACGCTATGCACACGAGACGCCCCTGCCGACGGGAGACAGCCCTGTGCTGCTCATCAATCAGGCCGCAAATGCAATCGGACGCGGCGAGGCTCAGGTCGCACTGATCGCCGGCGGCGAGGCTCTGCGTACGGCGAGCAAGCGCGCGGCAGAGGCCGCCGCTCTCGCCGGCCAGCGCGCGGCTCAAGGCGGACCGTTACCCAGGCGAAAGCTGCATGTGATCGAAACCCGTCATCGATATGGATTGCGGACGCCGACCGAAGTCTATCCACTCTTTGAAAATGCGGGCCGGGCGGCCTATGGTCAGAGTCTGGCGGAAGGACAAGCCGAAACGGGTCTGATTTGGTCATTATTCTCGAAAATTGCCGCAGTCAATGAGGCCGCGTGGCTCCGCCAAACTCGCACGCCCGAACAGATCGTCGAGCCCAGCGCCGATAACCGGCCGCTTGCTTTCCCTTACAACAAGTTGATGGTCGCCAATGCCTCGGTCAACCAGGGTGCGGCTGTGATTGTGACCAGTCTCGCGATCGCCAAAACCACTGGCATTCCCGAAACGCAAATTATCTACATCGGCAAAGGTGCAGCCGCCCACGAAGACGAAAATCCGCTGCTTCGCCCAGATTTTGCGACGTCGGCAAGCATGAAGATCTCGCTGGAGGCCGCCCTCCAAGCGAATGATCTATCAGTCGGGCAGATTGATCATATCGAACTGTACTCCTGCTTCCCTTGCGTCCCCAAAATGGCGAGACGTATCATCGGCTGGCCGCTCGAAAAGCCGGCGACCGTTTTCGGCGGCCTAACGTTCGGCGGCGGCCCTATCGGTAACTATATGACTCATGCTGCTGCGTGCATGGCGTTGAAGCTTCGGCGATCGGGTAAAAATGGGCTCCTGTTCGCCAACGGTGGATTTGCAACCCACAATCACACCATTCTCCTGACGAGGACTCCGCAGCCCGCCGGCACCTTTCCCCAGAGCTTCGATTTTCAATCGGCCGCCGACGCGATTCGCGGCGATGAGCCTGCCTTCCATGAGAATTTCGAGGGCATCGCCACGATTGAGACTTATACGGTCATCTACGATCGGCATGGCAGCGTCCGCCTTGGTGTGGTCGTCGGACGCGCGGCAGCGGGCCAGCGCGTCATTGCGCGCGTACCGGCTGAAGATACTGCGACCATAACATTTCTGACTTCCGGCGCAGCCGAACCGGTGGGCACTCGCGGTCAAATCCTTCGCGAGGGAGAGATGAACCGCTGGGCGGCGCTTCCAGCAGCCGCAGTTTGAGCCGGAATCGGCGCAGAAAATTGCCGTGCCGCAGGTTGTCCTGCCAACGCTTATCAGTATACTCATTGACTGAGTGTTTCGCGTAACCAGCGTTCTGGGGCTGTAATGGTCGATCTCGTCTTTTCACCCGAGCAGAGGCAAATTGTTGACTCGGTCAGCGAGTACCTTTCCGCTCAAGCACCGTTGGCGCGATTGCGCCCCGGATCAAAGATTCGGTGCGACGCGGACCTTTGGCCGACTATGGGCAAACTCGGCTGGTTCATGCTGGGACTGCCCGAAGATGAGGGCGGCGGGGGTATGAGCGTGGTGGAGGAGGCCCTGGTCTTTCGTCAACTAGGCCGTCATTTATTTTCGCCGAATGCGCTCGCATCCTTGATTGGGGCCAGGGTCGCATCCGCGGCGGGCGCCGCGAAGATCGCGTACGCCATTGCCAGCGGCAGCGAGCGCGTAACCCTTGCCAACTCATTGTCCATTCCGACACTGCATAAGCGTGTCACGGGCCGGTTTCATTTGTTTGATGCCGAGGCAGCGTTGTGGGTGCTGGTGGTGACCGAAGCGGGGGATGCCGCGCTGATAGAACGCGCTGCTCTGGATCGCGTCGATCGCGGCATTTCAGCCGTCGACGGTATGACCATTGATACGGCAATCATCGATGCCGTGCCTGCCTTGACTACTACGGGCAAGGAATTCGGGGCTCATATCGTACTGCGTCTACTTGCCGCCGCCATGCTGGTCGGAATTTGCGAAAGCGCCCGCGATATGGCCACGGATTATGCCAAGGTTCGTCATCAATTCGGCCAGCCCATAGGCGGGTTTCAGGCCATCAAGCACAAATGCGCCGATATGGCGTTGCGCGCCGAGGCGGCGGGCGCGCTGGTAAGTTTCGCTTCAATTTGCGTGGCGGCGAGACGCGAGGACGCGAACTTCCAAGCGACCGCCGCGAAATTGCTCAGCGGCCGATCGGCGCTGCTCGGGGCGAAGGAAACCATTCAGGTGCATGGCGCCATCGGCTTTACGGTTGAATGCGACGCGCATCATCTGCTCAAAAGGGCACATGTATACGATCACATTGCCGGGTCTTCGCGCCGGCAACAGCAGCTATTGCTCGCTGAGGCCGCGCCTGCCGCGGAGCACGCGGGATGAATCTCGACTTTAGTCCCGAAGAGCAGGCGTTTCGGTCCGAGGTGCGCGACTGGCTGCGATCGAATGTACCCAAGGAGCGCCGCCCGGCAGACGGTCCGGACGTCATCGCTTTCGACAAAGCGTGGCAGAAAAAGCAATTTGATGCGGGATGGGCCGGCATCAGCTGGCCCAAGGAATATGGCGGCGCCGGCCTGTCGTTGATGCAGCAGCTCATCTGGTTCGAGGAATACGCGCTGGCGCGGGGACCGTATCTCGGTTGGTTCTTCGTCGCGCTGAGCCATGCCGGCCCGACCCTGATCGCGAGGGGTACCGATGCCCAAAAGGCGTTCTATCTGCCCAAAATAATGTCGGGCGAAACCACCTGGTGCCAGGGGTTTTCAGAACCGGGTTCAGGGTCCGACCTCGCGTCGCTGCGCACCCGCGGGGTTGTCGACGGCGACGATATGGTGGTCAATGGACAGAAGATTTGGAGCAGTGGTGCAAATTGGTCGAAATATCAGGAGTTGCTGGTTCGTACCGACCCGGATTCCCGGTACAAAGGCATCACTTGGGTGATCGGTGACATGGAACTGCCCGGTGTGACCATCCGCCCGATTCAATGCATGCACGGTTCCGCCGATTTCTGCGAGATTTTCTACGACGACGTCCGTATACCGCTCAAGAACGTCGTCGGCGGCATCAACGATGGTTGGAATGTCGCGATGGCCACGCTGGGCTTCGAGCGGGGAACGGCCGCGCTCGGCGAACAGATCGAAATGAGCCGCTTGGTCGAGGAGTTGATAGAGATCGCCCGGACTCGGCCCGGACCGGACGGTGTTCGCCCGGCGATAAAAGATGACGAACTTGCATCAAAATTGGCCACCTTGCGAGCAGAGGTTGCGGCGCTCAGGGCAATGAGCTACGCAGCAATCAGTCGCGCACAGCGCGACTTCACGCCCGGCCCCGAAGGCGCATTGATCGCGCTCTACAACACAGAGACGCTCCAGGCGGTATACCGAGCTGCCATGGATTTGATGGGTCCCGAGATGCTGGATCTGGACGCGGGACCCGCACACTGGACGACGGACTATTTGCGCTCGATCATGCAAACGATCGCCGGCGGCACGTCTGAGATTCGCCGCAACATCATCGGCGAGCGGCTGCTTGGTTTACCGCGAGTTCGCTAGGGCTTGTGGCTGTTGCCACGCCCCGGTCTTCATGCGTTCGGGCCAGATGGTCGATTTGTGAGCACTCGATAAAGAAGTATACTATTCAGATCATTCGGAAACGCATAGGAGGAAGTTGACTCATGTCAGCCAGCAAAGAGCCGGTCAATGTGGCCGAGAGCGAGGAGTGGGAGAAGGCCACTGGCTACACGATCTCCGATGAAGATGTGGCGCGCGCGCAGTCGTTGACCGGCTACGACCAAGCATCGCGTGAACGGGAATATTTGCAAACCGCCACGATCGACAGCATCCGTAATTTCGCACACGGTGCCGGAAACGACAATCCGTTGCATTGCGATCCCGAATACGCAGGGGGAACGCGTTGGGGTGGCGTCATTGCGCCTGGCATGATGGCCGGAATAATCAATGCGCCGATGAAGGGCGACGCGCCGCCCGATTGGGTGAAGGCCGCTCGCAAGAGTCTGTTTCGCGGCATCCATGTGTTTGTATCCGGCTCGACTTGGGATTGGTATCGTCCAATCTACCCTGGGGACACCCTCTACAGTTTTCGCGGTCAGGAAGGTTTGGAGCTCAAAGCGTCCGAATTCTCGGGCCGCTCCGTGATTCAAGTATTGCGCGACGTAAAGGTGAATCAACGCGCAGAGGTTGTGGCGGTTTACAAAATCCTCCAGGTTTTGACGGAGCGAAAGTCCGCGGCAAAGAAGGGCAAGTACAGCGCGATCGAGGCGGCCACCTACTCCGACGAGCAGATCGCCGCCATCGACGCCGTGTATGAAGCCGAGCAGGTGTGCGGTGCAGAGCCGCGCAACTATGCCAGCGTGCACGTGGGCGACACTCTCGGAAAAATGGCCAAAGGTCCGCTCACGGTCACCGACGTGATTTGTTTTCACGCCGGGGGCTACGGCTTCGTTCCGTACACCCCGTGCGTTGGACGGCTGGCCTATAAGAACCGCCAGCGCATCGCGCCTTTCTACATCAAGAACGAGCAGGGAATTCCCGACGTGGCGCAACGGCTTCATTGGGATCCGAAATGGGCCCAGGCAATCGGCAATCCCATGGCATACGACTACGGCGTGATGCGCGAGAATTATCTTTATCACTACCTCACCGACTGGTGCGGCGACGATGGCCTCATGCTGCATCTCCGCGATGAGATTCGAAAATTCAACTACATCGGCGATGTGCAGTTCATCACGGGCGAAGTCACCGGCAAGCGGCAGGAGGGTGGACGCAATCTGGTGGATGTAGCCGTGCGGTTCACCAACCAGCGAGGTGACGAGACCGTCCACGCGACAGCGGTGATTGCGCTGCCGGACGAAGGAAGGCCGGTAGCATATCCGGAGGTCCCGCCGGATCTTGCGGAGCGGGCGCTCAAAGCAATGGCGCGACATTGGCGGCTGAGCGCAAAGCGCTGAACGTGTATCGGCATTTCTCGAGGAAGGCTAGCAATGTCCGAAGATAATACAAATGAAGCCGTATTGGTCGACCGGCCCAGTGGCCACGTGATGCGCGCGACGCTGAATCGGCCGGATGTTCGCAATGCCGTGAATGGGGATATGGCGCGCGGGCTTGAGGCGGCGGTCGACGCAGCCGAATCGGATGATGACGTGCGCGTTGTCATCCTCGCGGCGGCCGGAGACAAGAGCTTTTGCGCCGGTGCGGACCTTGCTGCGGTTGGCGCTGGGCGGGGCGCGGAGCTCTCGACCGAGCGCGGAGGCTTCGCAGGCTTTGTGCGCGCGCCACGAAGGAAGCCATGGATCGCCATGGTGAATTCGAATGCCTTGGGCGGTGGTCTCGAATTGTGTCTGGCGTGCGACATGGTCGTCGCGGCGCGTTCCGCGCGGTTCGGACTGCCCGAGGTGAAACGCGGGATTTTCGCAGGAGCCGGGGGCGCCTTCCGTTTGCCGCTTGCCATTCCCCGGGCCGTCGCGCTCGAGATGCTGGCCACCGGCGATCCGATACATGCGGAGCGTGCATTTGTTTTGGGCCTCGTCAATCGCGTGGTTGACGTCCGGGAGCTTTTCGCGGCAACGCTGGCGCTCGCCGGAGCCATCGCCGGCAATGCGCCGGTGTCGGTCCGTGAATCGTTGGCATTGGGGCGTGCCGCACACGAACATCCGGAGACAGAAATGTGGCGCCGCAATTCCGATGCTGGCAGGAGAGTGATGGCCACTCAGGACGCAAAGGAGGGTCCTCGTGCCTTCTTGGAAAAGCGGCCGCCGGCTTGGACGGGAAAATAAGATCGAAAATGCAACCGCATCGAGCAACAAATGCCAGTCAGTAGAGACCTCTTGCTTAACTGGCAGTTCAAGCCAGTCACGGAAAGCTACGACGCGACGCGGACGATTCTCTATGCGCTCGGTGTGGGCGCGGGCGGGGACGGGAACGAGGCCGACCTGCCGCTCGTATACGAACGTGATTTGAAGGCGCTGCCGATGATGGCGGTCGTGCTCGCGACGGACGGGCCTTGGATGACCGATCCGGCGTTGGGAATCACTTTTACCCATGTTCTTCATGGGGAACAACGGCTCGAAATCCACCGCCCGTTGCCTGCGCAAGGAGTGCTGACAGGACAGACCTCCATCGAAGGGCTGTACGATAAGGGGCCAAAGGGCGCCGTCCTCGCGTTGAAGCGCGAGTTGCGTGATGCAGATACCGGCATGCTGTTGGCGACCGTGCGCTCCAGCGCTTTTCTGCGCGCTGACGGCGGGTTTGGAGGTTCAAGCGACGGCCAGGCTTTGCCGCATTTAATTCCCGACCGGCCGCCTGACACATCGCTTTCCATCGCAACTCGGTTGGATCAGGCGCTTATTTACCGAATGTCGGGGGACTTCAATCCTCTGCACGTCGACCCAGCGGTTGCCCGGCAGGCCGGATTCGAGCGGCCGATTCTGCATGGCCTATGCACCTACGGCATCGCCGGCCGCGCCATCATCAAAGCGCTTTGCGGCGGCGACCCGCAGCGGCTGCGCCGACTCGATGTGCGATTCTCGACGCCGGTCTATCCGGGCGAGACGCTGGTGACCGAGATCTGGCTCGAGGAAGGGCATCGCGCAGCTTTTCGCGTCAAGGTCGCCGAGCGCGACGTCGTCGCGCTCAATAACGGGCGCGCTGACTATCTGTCTTGATATAGAAATCCGTTGCTCGCCTAACCGGGGAGCTGTCGATATGGTTGAAAACAAGGAATTCGTACATCAGGCATCTGCGGACGAGGCATGACAGGAGAGCGTGTTTCTCGCGTGGCGTGATCCTAACCGGGGAATCGGGGGCGTACATCGAATCGGTACGGAGGCGCACCGCGGCAAGTATGAACGCGCAAGTGGCCGGCGGCTGCAGCATCTCGAGTACTAACCCTCTTCGCCTACTATCGAGGGGCGGTCATTCTCGATCTGGCCAAGGGCCTTTCCCATCGGAGTTCAGGGCGTCGTTCGATACGTATGTCGATGCGATGACGGCAAAGCTCGCGGCGCGCGCCGCGGCCTTGGGCATCCGCTTACGCTGACGGCACCGGGCCGGCGCCCGGCTCGGGTGGTATACTGAATATGACAGTATACTAAATAAGATAACCGTTTCAGGCGCGTACCGATAGATGTGGCGAGGGGCCGTCGCAATCATAGAGCTGTGAAGAGCCCCATATCTACCTGTTGGGGCTCCGGCGCCCGTGGATATCAGCCGCCAACGTGGGCCCGCACCCTTTGGAGGCAATTCCCGCGAGGCATAAAAGGGCGAAGTCTGCAGCCTCTCGGTATCAGCGAGCTTCCACGCTGTTGTGACATACTTCTAGAGTGAGTATACTAGTACACTAAATAGACTATTCGATCTGGAACTTGCAAACATCGTTTCGGGCGGCGTGATGTTGCGTGATTTTTGATTGCGATTCTGAACACTTGAAACAAAAGCAATCGTAAGGGGGTTATGGTGAAATTATCCGTTCTCAAGACCGCATCGGCGGTTACGACACTTCTCTTGTCTCTATTGTCCCCCATCGTTGGAGCGACAGCAGATTCGGCCACGACTCCTGCAGGGGAAGCTGTATCGGCTGGCGGCGGTGACCAGTTGCAAGAGGTCATAGTGACCGCGCGGCGCCGCGCCGAGAGCATCGAAAAGGTGCCCGTAGCAGTCACTGCGGTGCAGCAGGGGACTATCCAGAATTTCGGTACTTTTACCGTTAGCGAGCTGACGCAGATCGTTCCCGGCCTCAATTCCGATTCGCAGACCGGGAATCGCAATGACGTATTTATCTTCATCCGTGGCCAAGGCTACACCTTTACCACAACGTACCCCGGCGTCGTGACCTACGTATCGGAGGTTCCGGTCCCACGGCTGAACGCGGGCCAGTTTTACGATCTTCAAAACACCCAAGTGCTTCGCGGGCCCCAAGGCACGCTCTTTGGCCGAAATACCACGGGCGGAGCGATCTTGCTTCAGCCGAACACGCCGGGCGACACATTCGGCGGGTACGGGGAGATTGGCGCCGGTAATTATGGTTTAGCATCCATGCAAGGCGCCCTCAACCTGCCATTGAGCGACATCGCGAGTATTCGTTTGGCCGTGATGTACAAGCATCGCGACGGATACACGATCGACCAAACCACGGGGGTGGATTACGACAATCTGAACTGGAAGTCTGCGCGATTGAGCGTTCTGCTCAAGCCAACGGATTCTTTTCAGAATCTCGCTACGTTCAACTACCACTACGATTACTCTCACGGATCGGGTCAGTTCATCACCGAGGTGATTCCGGCGGTGACAACCGCAGCTCTCGGAACCCCCGTTATCGCGCAGATATTCTCGGCCGCCTTGGCGCAGCAGCAGCAACTAGGCGTACGTAAGACGAACCTTTCGATGGCACCGCCCTTGGCAAGTGAACGCGACTACATCGTGTCGAATACCACGACCTATCATCTGAACGATGATCTGCTCGTGAAAAATATCTTCGGCTACTCCAATCTGAAGGAAAACTATGCGAGCGACATTGATGGCACAAGCTCGGTTCTCATAGACTCGGTAGCAGCCGTGCCATACCTATGGACAAAACAGTACAGCGACGAATTTCAGCTTCAGGGAAATTCTTTCCAACATAAGCTTGCCTGGATAGCCGGGCTATACGCGGACTATCAGGAACCCGGTGGGCCCGAGGCCACTACTGAACATGAATTTTTTGTGGTCAATAGCGTAACTGAACAATTCAATTATCTTCGGAGCAAGGCTGCATTCGTACAAGGCACTTACGATTTTTCATCGTTCGTGGATGGGCTCAAACTCACGGCGGGCACGCGTTACACCGAGGACGGCGATCATTCGGTGCTCGCCAATTATATAGGGTCGATCGGCGGCCCTCCGCCCGTTTGTTCGATCGCGGCGGGCTGCCCGCTCGATAGGAGCGCGAATTTCCACGGCTTAACCCACGATGTCGATTTGGACTATCAAGTGACGCCGGACACGCTCCTTTATGTGGCACACCGCAAAGGCTACAAGAGCGGCGGTTTTACCAGCTACTTCGGTGGTCCGACGGATCATCTCGGTTTTCGCCCCGAATACATCACAGACTGGGAATTCGGCGCCAAGTCCCAATTCGATATCGTGAAAATGCCGACGCGGGTCAATTTGGCGGTGTACCGGGGCAATTACACCGACATTCAGAGACTGATCAATGCCGTGGGTCCGGGCGGCATTCCTTATTCGGTGGTCACGAATGCGCCGAGCGCCGTTGTCCAAGGTTTCGAACTCGAGGCGCTGTTCAAGCCGTTTGCGGGTCTGACCGTCGGCCTGAACTGGGCTTATACGGACGCATACTTCAACGGCAAGGACGACCCGACCCAGCTCGCATACTGCCAGCCGGGCGTCTTCGGCGGCTTTTGTCCCCTCAATCAATTTACGGCGACGCCTCGGAACCAAGCCTCGGTCGATGCCCATTACGAGTTCAAAATGCCCGCTGACGCGGGAGAGCTTGTTGTTGGGGGACGGTGGTACTACCAATCAACCGTCGCCTTGGCAGATGGAAATTACACGGTGTTCCCGACGCCGGCGGGTGAGTTCGGTGGTCTTGAGGCGCCGTACCACATTCTTAATTTGGATGCCTCCTGGAAAAGCATATTCAATAGCCACGCCGACGTGTCGTTTTTCATGACCAATGTGACCAATGAAATATATAGAGTGGGCGCCGCCGATGTCGTGAATGCCTTGGGATTCGTCGCCAGCGTTTATGGACCGCCGAGGATGTTCGGTTTCAACGTGCGCTACAGTTTCGGCGGCGAGGCTCACAAGGCCGAATGAGGCGGAGGTGCGCCGCCGCGGGCGGAGATTGGACCGGCTGGTGAAAGGCTTCGCGCAGATGCTTTTGGACTTTCCCATCGCCGTTCCAGAAAGTCTTCTGGCGGCAATGACGCAATGAGAGCGGCATGGATCTGAATTTCACCTCTGGATACGATGAGTTTCGCGGTCAGCTGCGTGATTTTCTCAAGCGCGCCTGGCTCGACGATGCCGAGAAGAACCCCAAGCGCTTCCGGCTCGACGCGGTCGACGCAGGCTACTTGTACCGGTCGTTTCCCAAGGTATATGGCGGCTCTGAGCGCGAGTCCGACGCGGTCGAAAGCCAGATCATTGCGGAGGAATTCGATGCGGCCGGCGCGCCGCGCGAGGTCAGGGGCGTCGGAACCCAGATGCTCGCTCCGACCCTCCTCGAGCGCGGCGAGAACTGGCAAAAAGAACGCTTTATCTCTCCCACGCTAGCTGGCGACTTCAGCTGGTGCCAGGGCTACAGCGAGCCCGGCGCGGGAAGCGATCTGGCCTCGTTACAAGCCCGCGCCGAGCTGGTAGGCGACGAGTGGGTGATCAACGGCCAGAAAGTCTGGACGTCCTACGCTCTGACAGCAGACTACATGTTTGCACTGGTGCGGACCGAGCCCGACGCGCCAAAGCGCGACGGAATCTCCTATTTGCTGATCGATATGAAGCAGCCGGGGATCGACATCAGGCCGCTCAAGCAGATCACCGGCGCCGAGGACTTCAATGAGGTATTTCTGACCGATGTGCGGACGCCCGCATCCTGGATCGTCGGGCCGAGGGGCGGCGGATGGATGGTCTCGCGGTCGCTGCTCAAACATGAACGCAACATGCTCGGGGGCGCCGACAATCTGGCCAACCTGCTGGCGAGCCTGGTGAAGCTCGCGAAGCGGCGCACCCGGGACGGGGCCCCCGCCATCCAGGACCCGGCTATCCGGGACCGTCTGGCGCAGCTGCTGGGCTTCGCCGAGGCGCAGCGATTTTCGAGCTACACCCAGGCTACCCGCGAGTCGAAGGGTCGTCCGGTCGGACTGCTGCAGTTGTTGAACAAGCTGGCGATGTCGGAGTTTGCCCGGGACGTTGCCATGCTTGCGATCGAGATCCTCGAGTCCGACGCGCTTCTCGCGCCCGGCGAAGGCCGCCGCGGCGACGAACGATGGACGCTGCAGTACATGAATTCCCTGGCCACCGCGATCGCCGGCGGATCGTCGAATATCCAGCGGAACATCATTGCCGAACGCGGCCTTGGCCTTCCGCGCGACGGCGGCTGAACCAACGCAAAACGGCGCAGGGTGCGAGCGTTCGAAACTTTACGAGAATCCGTAACCAGTATACTCTTTAAATGCCACCCAACTTACACGCGGGGAAGGCTGCTCGGATGCGAATCAGGCCTTGTGGGAATTCCATGATGAATGAAATGCCAAAAACCAGTATCGTCGCCGAGCAAACCCGGCGATCCAAAGCCCAGTTCGAAAGGATCGATGAGAACCGCCTCAAGGCTTTCATAGAGGCTCAGCAAGAGATTCGCGGGCCGGTAACGCTCCTGAGCACGCGGTATCTGACGGAAGGCGCGGGCGTCACGAATGGAATTGCTTTTGTGCGGATGGAACTCGATTGCGGAGAGGGGCGGACCGAAAAGGATTTCGTGCTGCGATACTCTCCCGGCCCCACATTGTTCAAGCAAAAGAGCTTCGCCGATGAATTTCTCACCTTGCGCGTCGCGAGCACCCGCAGGCTCCCCGTGCCGCGCGTCTACTGGCTGGATGCGGATGGCTCGCAGGTTGGCCGGCCGGCTTTCTTGATGGAGCGCGTGAAGGGCGAGGCCCCGGCGGCCGCCCTGTTTTCTGAGGGACCGATCGCAAAGGCCTCTCCCGCAGAACGCAAGGCAATGATGCTCAAGGCAGCCGGGTTTCACGGCCGGCTCCGCAAAACGGCCATCAGCGGCCGCGACGCACCTCACCTGATCAAACGGGGAACGGGCTCGACCGCGATCGAACGCGAGCTTTCTTGGTGGTTGAAAGAGGCTCAGCTTGCCGGCGATTCGGACAATCCGCGCCGCAGGCTGCTCGAGAAGGCTGCCACATGGCTGGTGGATCATCAACCAAAACTTTACGAACCGATAGTCGTACACGGAGATTCGCAGATAGCGAACGTCATGTTCGACCGCGGGGAGATAGCCGCTGTTCTAGATTGGGAACTATCCTACCTGGGGCACGTGGAGACGGATTTCGCATTTCTTTGCTGGCAATCGCGAAGCCTTCAGGAAATGGACAGGCGCGTCGATGGAGTTCCGACCGACGAAGAGTATATGTCGGCCTTCGAATCCGAAAGCGGCTCGCCCTTGCAGGCCATGGAGTTTTTTCAAGTCTTCATTCTCGTCAAGGTCATGTGCGTCTATGTCTGCCTGGGCTCGGTCGTGCCTTCCTTCGACCAAGTCTGGAAATATCATGAAGATGCATTGATGGCGGCGTGGGCAAAGGCCAAGAACATATACGTCTGATCAAGCGCCGGTATCGCGGCGACGGCGGCGGTCACCAGCCAGAGAGCTGCGCGACGCGTGCCCGGTGACGGGGCGGGGTGCCCAGGAACTGGCGGTCGAAGAGGGCGCGCCGGAGCCAAACGTGCGAGCCTTGTTCCCATGTGTAGCCGATGCCGCCATGCAATTCGATCGCACGGCGGGCGGCCGATACATAGGCGTCGGCCGTGTGCGACTTGGCAAGGGAGGCCGCCAGAGACGCGCGTCGCGGCTCATGATCGAAGGCATGGGCGGCGTACCAGTAAAGTCCTGCGAGAGGTTCCGTAAGAAGCGCTAGATCTGCGAGTTGATGCTTCACGGCTTGAAACCGTCCTATGGGCACGTCGAACTGGACGCGTTCCTTCACATACGCCGTGGTTGCCTCGATGCATTGCGCAGCGCCGCCGCACGCGTCGGCCGCCAGCAAAACCAACCACATGTCGATCAGCCGTTCGCCCAGTCCGGGACTGTCGATCAGCTCATACGCTGCGCCATCCAAGGTAACCTCATAGAGGCGGCGGGTCGCATCGAAGGTGTGTTGCGCCTCCACGGCGACGCCCGGGGCGGACAGTTCCACCACGCCGAGCTTGCCGCCTTCGAGACCGACGATCATGAGATCGGCACCGTCGGCCCACGGGACGAAGCGCCGCCGCCCGGTCAACACGCCGGCACCGGATAGCGTCCAGTTCGCGGGCATCCAGCGCTCGCCGCTGTCCGCGAAGGCCACGGTGGCGCGCAATTCGCAGGACGCCAGATCCGGAAGCCATCGTTTTTTGAGGCCGTCATTGCCGCACCAGCCGATGCAAGCCGTGGCCACGAGATGTTCCGCGAACGGCCCGGGCGCGCCATATCGGCCCAACACTTCGGCCACCACGGCGAGATCGAGGAGCTCCAGACCCGATCCGCCGAACTCCGCCGGCGTCATCAGTCCGGGCACCCCCATCTCCGCCAGACCCCGCCAGACCGCCAGGCCGATCGCTGCGTCCTCGAACGCAGCGAGGATGGGCCCTCGCGGGCAGGCGTCCGCCAAGTAGGCGCCCACGCTCTCCTGGAACGCGCGCTGATTCTCCGATAAGTCAAAATCCATTGCCATGTTAGTGCTCGAGGCCCGTAACCGTCTTGGAGCAGCGGCTCCATCCAAGTTGCCCGGGATGCTGCAAATTTCTACCGGGGTGCTTTTTTCAGTATACTATTTGCTAGATGTGTGGCGGGCAACTTTTCGACCAGTCGCTCATCAACGGCGCCGCGTCTCCGACAAGGGTTCACCTCGTACTCTTCGCAAGTGAGCGCGTAGCGGCGGCGGTTCGCATCACGGAGGTGACAATGTCAGAAGTTCGTGGAGCAGTCTGGGCGGTGGTGCCAAGGGAGGCCGGTGAGGCGCATGTTCGGGCGCTGCGCTGTTTCTCGTGTAAGGCGATCGTAACCGCGCCGTCGATGGCGTGTCCGTCGTGCGGTAAGCGGGGCGCGTTGAACGAATTCCAGGTCGCAGACCGCGGCCGGTTGCACTGCTGGTCGATAGTGTACCGGTCATTTCCCGGCGTGCATGTGCCGTTCATTTCCGCCGTGGCCGACATGGCGGACGGGACGGTGCTTAAAGGCAATCTGCGGGGCGTCGACCCTAAGCCGGAGGCGCTGACTTTCGGCATGCCGCTGCGGCTGGTGCTCGACGACGCCGGTCGTAAGGACGCTCAAGGCAATTCCTATATCAGCTATTTCTTCGAGGCGGCGTAACGGCCGGGAACTATTCACATGAGAGACGTGTACATCGTCGGGATCGACATGCTGAAGTTCGGGCGCTTTTCGCGCACGCCTGGCGAACTTGGCGCCGAGGCGGCTTTGCTCGCCATGGATGAAGCGGGCATCGCGATCCAGGACATACAAGCACTTTATTGCGGCAATCAGTTCGATCCGATCGGGATGATTGCGCAGGATATTCAGAAGCAGATTGGTCAGACCGGCATTCCCGCCGCGAACGTCAAGAACGCCTGCGCAACCGGAGCGACGGCGTTCCGTGAAGCCATGTTTTTCATCAAGGCCGGCGCCGGGGACATCACGCTTGCGGTCGGCTGTGAAGTGATGCCGCGCGGCCTTCTCGGCGGCGGCCAGCCGCCCGCCGGCATTTCGACCGAGGGATTGCTCGGTTCGGCCTCGATGCCCTGTGTATTCGCTGAAGCGGGTCAATCGTATGCCCACGAATATGGTACGACCTTTGCCCAGTTCGCCCGGGTCTCGGTGAAGAACCACTGGCATTCGACGATGAACCCAAAGGCGATGTACCAAAAGGAGATTCCGCTCGAAGAGGTCATGGGCGCGGAGATGATTGCGTATCCAAACACCAAGCTCATGTGCTCCGTCAACGTCGATGGCGCAGCCGCTTCCGTGCTGATGAGCGAAGACGCGGTCAAGAGGCACGGCCTCATGCGGCAGGCGGTCAAGGTGCGCGCATCGGCCCTGGCGTCCGATCCTTTCACCCCGCGAAATCAGGCGATGTGGGACATCAACACGGTGACGCGCCTGGCGGCGGACGCCGCGTACGAACAGGCGGGCTTCGGGCCGGATGAGATCGACCTCGTGGAGTTGCATGACTGTTTTGCCACAGCCGAGCTCCTGCACTACGAAAATCTCCGGCTCTGCGGCAAGGGAGAAGCCGGCCGAATGATCGACACCGGCGAGACACGGTTGGGGGGTCGAATTCCGGTCAATGTCTCGGGCGGACTTCTATCGAAGGGGCATCCAATCGCCGCCACGGGTATCGCCAACCTCTACGAAATTACGACTCAACTACGCGGCAACGCCGGCCGGCGGCAGGTTGAAAACGCGCGCTTCGGTCTCGCGCACGTGGTCGGCCTGGGCACCGTCGCCGCCGTGCACATTCTCGAAAAAGTGCAATAGCGCAATAGCGCCGCCCTGCGTGTGCCCCTGCTTTTGACCACGGAAGGTATGCCAGCAGCGATACAAGTCGAAAAGAGAACTGCGTTCGCCCGCAAGCAAAAGCTCTGCGAACAGGTGGCGCAGCAAATCATTGGCGACATCATTTCACTTGGATGGAAGACGGGAGACGTGCTGGGAACCGAGCCGGAACTGCTCGCCCGCTACAACGTATCGCGCTCGACGTTCCGGGAGGCTGTCCGGCAAGTAGAACGGCATGGGGCTGCAAGGATGCGTCGCGGTTCGCGCGGCGGGTTGGTCGTCAGTTCGCCGCCCAGAGGCGCGGCAGTGCGCGCCATGATCACTTTCTTTGAATTGACCCGAATCGAATTCGCGGAGCAGCACGAGGCGCGCGAGCAACTCGAGGTGGTCGCCGTGCGGCTGGCAAGCGAGCGAATGACGCCGGGCGGGGCGGCCGAGTTGGTGGCCATCGCAGAGCTGCTACGCACTCCGCTCGAAATCGACGCGAGCGTGACGGCGACCGTGAACCTGCAAGTCGCGATCGCAAAGGCGACCCTAAATCCCTCGCTGCCCTTGTTCATCGAAACGCTGAATGGCGTTCTGCGCGAGATCCTGAAGGTTCTCAGGATCGACGCATTGGCGGTGGAACGCGATCGTGAACTTTCCGCTCGTTTCCGACAGGAGCTCATCGAGGCGATGATTGCCAAGAATGCCGCCCGGGCGGAGTCCTTGGTTCGACAAGATGTCGGACGCCGCTTGCTCGCAATGACCTCGAGACTTACCAATTCCGGTGCCCGCAAAGGGATGATCGATTATTTCCGGAGGCGAGAGACCGAAGCCGAGGGTTTGAAGCTGAGCGAGAAGGTGGCATTTGCAATCGTCGATGAAATCGAAAAAATGGGCTGGGAAGAGAACCGCAATCTCGGAAATGAAGCGGCTTTGCAAAAGCGGCTCTCGGTCAGCCGCGCTGTACTACGCGAAGCGATTCGACAGCTCGAATTACACGGCATCGCGAACATCAAAAGCGGCATACAAGGCGGTCTTTACATCGGAAAGGTCGATTCAGCGTACACGGAGAAGATTGTCTGCACATACTTGCGTTCGACCACCATCTCGATGATCCATCTGTGGGAGACGCAGTCGAACCTGGAAATCTTTGCCGCCGAACGGCTGGCGATGCGCTCCACGCCTGCGGATATCGAGGCGCTCAAGTCCCATCTGGACCGCATGAAGTCGGCGACGGCTGCGAATTACTTGCAACTTTCATCGCCGCTCCATGCCGAGATCGCCGACCGCACGGGGAACCGGGTACTGTCCTTGTTCATAAGGATTTTGCTGCGCTACGGGCTCGGCACCCTGCCACCGGTTTGGGAGGCGAGCCTGCCTTTGTTGTTACGGATACATGAAACCTTGGTGGAGGCCATCCAGATTCACGATGCGGTGGGCGCGCGGCACATCATGACGAATCTGTTCAGCCGATCTCGGGGTTGGGTAGTTACGGGAGAGTCCTGACCACCAGCCCGCCGATCTCATGACTGCGCTAGCCCAAAAGATCGCATTAAGTATACCATTTGAGTTATTCCCGGCCAGCGGACCAGCAGCAGGATGATGATGACACTTGCATCGACCGACGGTTGTATTGATCAATTGCCCCTGACGGGCGTGCGAGTTCTCGATCTGACCAGCGGTCCGCTGGGTGCCATCGGCCGCCAGCTTGCCGAACTCGGAGCGGATGTTGTTCTCGTCGAGCCGCGCGACGGCGGCGCGGGCAGACGGTCTGCGCCGCTGGCGCAAGGCATGAGCCTGAGCTTTGCGGCCGCCAATGTTGGCAAGCGAGGCGTGGCGTTGGATCTCGGCAATGCCGCCGATCATGATTTTTTTGGCGGGTTAGTCGACGTTGCCGATATTTTGATTGAAATGGGCGAGCCAGGCATAACGGCTGCGATCAATGTCCACGAGTTGAGACGCAAGCATCCGACGCTCGTCATCCTTTCCGTCAGCCCATTCGGCGCCTCCGGAGCATTCCGCGAGTGGCAGGCCACGGGGCCCGTATTGCATGCGCTCTCGGGGGAATTATCGCGGTCGGGCATTCCGGGTCGAAGACCGCTGTTGCCTCCCGGTGATCTTGCGGTCGAATGTGCGGCAGTTCAAGCCGCTTTTGTCGTCTTGCTGGGCTATTTAAATAGATTGCAGACCGGCGAGGGCGACTGGCTGGATCTCTCGCTGCTGGATGCAGCGACTCAGTCGATGGATCCGGGCTATGGCATCGGCGGAAGCGCCGCGGCGGGTGTGCCCGCCAGCAAGCTGCCGCGGGGCCGCCCGGAAGCGAGGTTCCTATATCCCATCATCACGTGCGCCGACGGTCATGTGAGAATTTGCCTTTTGGCGCCCCGCCAGTGGCAGGGCATGTTCGAGTGGATGGGCCGACCGGACGAGTTCGCCGATGCTTCCTTTAATCTGCTTCAGAACCGCTATCGTTCTATCACTCTCATTCCGGCGATTGCGCGCTTCTTCGCCGACAAGGCGAGAATCGATCTGGAGCGGGCGGGTCAGAAATATGGCGTGCCGATTGCCGCCCTGTTGACGCTGGAGGAGGCGCTGGAAAGCGATCAGATGAAAGCGCGGAATGCCTTCATCGCGGTCGAGGCGGCACCCGGCATTTCCGTTCCCATGCCCGATGGCTTGATGGAACTCGACGGAAAGCGCGCCGGTGTTCGGGGGCCGGCTCCTTTGGTCGGCGAGCATCAGACGGCGGTGCTGGCCGATTGGGCCCAACCGAAGGCGGTATCTGCTCCCAACGCCGGCTCGGGCGAACGGCCGCTCGCGGGCTGCAGAGTGATTGACATGGGAGTGATCGTGGTTGGCGCCGAGCTGGGCAGGTTGCTTGCCGACCAAGGCGCCAACGTCGTCAAGCTGGAAAATTCGGCATACCCCGACGGCAGCCGGCAGTCGCGCGATGGAAAACCAATGTCGGTGACCTTTGCCGCGGGCAATCGCAACAAGCTGGGACTTGGACTCAATCTGCGAGATCCTGAAGGCAAGGCGCTTTTTTTGAGGATGGTCGAGCAGACCGATGTCATTCTGTCCAATTTCAAACCAGGCACGCTCGAATCGCTGGGCCTTGATTATGCCGTATTGAGCCGGATCAATCCCGGGATCATCATGGCCGACAGCTCCGCCTTCGGCTCCAGCGGTCCGTGGAGCCGTCGCCTGGGCTATGGCCCGTTGGTTCGTGCTTCGGCGGGTCTAACCGACATGTGGAGCTACCCAGACGAGCCCGGCAGCTTCAGTGATGCGATTACCGTGTATCCGGACCACGTTGCCGGTCGCGTCGGCGCCATCGGCGTTCTTGCGCTGCTGATCCGTCGGTCCCGCACGAAGCACGGGGGCACCGTGAGCGTAAGCCAAGCGGAAGTCATGTTCAGCCACATGTCGGCGCAGATCGCCGCGCGCGCGGTGGTACGGCAAGGCGGGTCGCTCGATTCTCACTCGATCACCGATGCCCCGTGGGGGGTGTACGCATGCGCCGGCGACGACGACTGGTGCGTCGTGACGGTACGTGGCGATGCCGACTGGCAGGCCTTATGCCGTATCATCGAGAGGCCTGATCTCGGTTCTGACCCCGAGATTGCCGATTGTGCCGGCAGGGACGGCCAACGCGCGCGCATCGATCGCGCACTCGGCGACTGGCTCGCTGCCCGAAGGCCTTACGATGCTGCCAAGTTGCTCCAGGAGGCAGGTGTCCCGGCGGGTCCGATGTTGCGCGTCTCTGAGCTTCCGCAATTCGCCTATTTCCGCGAGCGCGGGTTTTTCCGCGAGGCCAGCCACCCATGGATTCAGGCGTCGTTCCTTTTGGAAGGCGGCCCAGTCCGTTCCGAGAGGTTGCTCGATCCGCCTCAACGCCCCGCTCCGTTGGCGGGCGAGCATTCGGTAGAGATTGTTCGAACGCGGCTGGGACTCTCAATCGAGGAGACTGTTCGATTGACCGAGGCGAAGGTTCTCGAAATACCGGTGCCAGTCACGCCAAAATCTCTTCCGACGTGAGAGCGCGGACGCTGACCTAGGCGCCTTCCCATCAGATTTTCAGCAAAGTGACAGCTGGTATGCGAAACGATCTGATGATCGAAATATTCCGAAAGTCGCTGCTGACGCGACTTTACGAAGATCGATTCGTGAAACTTTCAATCGAGCAAATTGCTTCCCTGCACGTATTTCGACAAGGCGCCGGGTAGTGCGGTTGGCTATTGCTCAACTGACATACAGTATACTAAAATGGACGCCGTGCGCTGCCTTGAGGGCGCGCGGACTCGCGAGACAAGGCGGATTGGCCGGGACTGCGTTCCCGGCTGGTTATGAGCGGGTAACTCCATTGCGGGCTGGTCATTGAGGGAAATTACGCATGCCGTATGAAGTCAGTTGGGACAATCCCCACACGCCTGGCCAGGATCGGTTTTGGCAGGAAAGCGATTGCCTCTGGTATTACGATGACGACACCGGCGTCGGTGGGTTCTACCGACTTGGCCAGAGGCCGAACGAAAAGACCGGGCAAGTCACTTGTTTTGCATTCGCCAAAGACGGCGAGCGTTTCGTCCACACCGGCCGGGCACGTAACCCGAAGGCGCATGGCGGCGGTTATCCGATCGGTTCAGATGATCGGTGGGCGGCCGGTCATCGCGTCGCAGGTTACGAGGCGGGGTCGCTGGGAGACGCGCGACAATATTTCAAATGGGATCAAGCCGCCTGCGCGGCCGATCTGGTATTTTCGGACAATTACTACGTGCCTCGCGGCTGGCCGGGGAAGGCCGAGGGCTGGATGAGCAATCTCAATCCGGAAGGGCACCTTGAGGTTGGCGGGCGACTGCGCGGCGAGATGAGGATCGGACAAACAACCTACCGGATCGATGCCATGGCGCACCGGGACCGCTCGTGGGGATATCGCGATAACAGCCGGGCGCAGATGCATCGCTACCGCATGTTCACGGGGAGTTGCGGGCCGGCCATGAGCTTCGCAACGTTCCATATGGATATCGAAGGGGCGGGACTGATGCAGTCAGGATTCGTCGTTCGCAATGGCGTCGAGTCCGAAGTCGTCGATCAGCGCGTATTCATGACGGTCGACCGCGACAATATAACCACCACCGGCTCGAGAGTCATCCTGACGTTGAAGGGCGGAGAGAAGCTTCGATTCACTTGCGAAACCGTGCAGGGGTTCGTGACCCCGGTGCCGGAAGCCTCCACGCCGTGGATTGCCGACAATATCTCTCGAGTGACTTACGAGGGTCTCACCGGTTTTTGCGACATGGAAATCGGGGTAAATCCGGGCCGCGGCAGTTATCTGCCGACCCAAGCCGATGTCACGCTGCTGGCGGTCGACGAGGGCCTCTCGCGGTCCGCGAGCTACGCTTTCTAGACGCATGGTTCGGCGCGCGTGGCCTAACTCGATTCAACGACGGTTACACCTATGTTGAGCAAGGATTCTTCTGAGAGCGCAGCGTGACGCCACCAGCGACTGAAGCGGGCGACTTTGCTGCGCTCGTTCGCCACGCAGGAAGCAGCTTCGAGGTTGTCCCTGTCACGCTGCCGCGTATCAAGACCGACGAAGTCAGGGTCAGAATCGTTGCCGTGGGCATGTGCCACACCGACCTGTTGGCTCGCGACGGTAAGCTGCCGGGGGTGCCCATGCCGTCCGTACTCGGACACGAGGGCGCGGGTATCGTCGAAGAGGTCGGCGCCGACGTGGAGGATCTGACTCCGGGCGACCACGTGGCCCTGTCGTTCGCTTTCTGCGGATCGTGCCGGCATTGCGCCGACAATCGTCCAGCGGACTGCGACCGGTTCTACGCCGCCAATTTTTTGGGCGGCGAGGGCCGTATGCACTGTCATGGAGAGGCGGCGCCGGTCAACAGCGAATTCTTCAACCAATCCTCATTCGCAACGCGCTCGATCGTCAAGGCCCGGCACGCGGTGCGCGTTCCGCGAGATGTGCCGCTCGAACTGCTGGCTCCGTTTGGTTGTGGTGTGATCACCGGCGCCGGTACGGTGCTGAATTATATGAAGGCGCGCGCCGGCAGCAGTATCGCAGTCTTTGGAGCTGGCGCCGTCGGACTCTCCGCCGTGATGGCGGCGAGACTCGCGGGCTGTGCGACCATCATAGCGGTCGATGTCCACCCGAGCCGGCTCGAGCTCGCGATGGAACTCGGGGCGACGCATCGGATTGATTCGCGCGAGGGTGGATTGCGAAGCAGAATCCGCGCCGTGCTTCCCGGCGGTGCGGACTTCGTACTGGACACCACGGGAGTTCCCGACGTCATCGCCGAAGCACTCGCCTCGGTCGAGCGCCGCGGCGCGGTAGTTCTCGTCGCCGGCACGCCGGGTCGGCAGATCAGCCTGGATATGTCCTTGCTGCTGACCGGCGCGTCGATCCGTATGGTGACCGAGGGCGCGGCTGTGCCGCGGGAGTTCATCCCGCTCCTGGTCGATCATTTTCGCGCCGGCCGGTTTCCGGTCGACCGCTTGATCCGCTTCTACAGCTTCGACGACATCAATCACGCCGCGCACGAAGCGGAGCAAGGCATTGCCATCAAGCCCGTTCTGCGCGTTGCGTCGGAATCGAGGGGAGTACAGTCGCATGAGTGAGATCGCAAGGGACATCGCCCGGGTCTTCGACCTTCAACGCCGGCATAAGCACATTGTCAGACGCACGACGGCTGCGGAACGGGTCGCCAAGCTCGAACGTCTGAGGGACAGCCTCAAGACTCACGCCCAGGACTTGATGGCAGCGTTGGGCCGGGACACCGGCAAACCACCGCTCGAAGCCTTCATTGAATTGACCGGTCCACTGGGGGAACTGAACGATGTCTGTCCGTTCCTCGAAGAGTGGATGAAGCCGGACGAGGTCGTACTGGGTCCCAATTCCTTGCCGGGCGCCCGCGGACAGATCGTTCAAGAACCAAAGGGCCAGGTGCTCATCTTCGGTCCCTGGAATTTCCCGTCGGGTCTGCTTTTCCAACCCCTCGTTGGCGCCATAGCGGCCGGAAACGTTTGCATGCTCAAGCCATCGGAGCTGACGCCGGCAACCAGCGCACTCAGCCTGAAAATTGTCCGCGAGCTGTTTCCCGAGGAAGAGGTGGCGATTTTTGAAGGTGGCCCGGAGGTTGCGCAGCTGCTGCTGCAGCATCCTTTCGATCATATCTTTTTCACCGGTTCGACCAAGGTCGGTAAGCTGGTAATGGCGGCGGCCGCGACCCACCTGTCGTCAGTCACGCTGGAACTGGGAGGCAAATCCCCCGCGATAGTCGACAGCAAGGTTGACCTGCCCAAGATCGCGCGGCGCATCGCCTGGGGCAAGTTCGCCAACGCCGGGCAGGTGTGTCTATCGCCCGACCATGTGTACGTGCCGAAAGGTCTTCGCGACGCGTTCGTGGCCGAGGTTCGCGCCTATCTTAACGATGCCTACTACAAGGACGGCCAATTCAACACCGGCGATCTTGCGCAGATCGTCGACGATCGAAATCTTAAGCGCCTCACCGGTCTCATCAGCGACGCCACGGCGCGCGGTGCCAAGGTCGTTCAGGGGGGGCACCTCGTCGGGGAGCGGAGACTGGCGCCGACTATCGTGGTCGATGTTCCCGCAGATGCTGGGATCATGCAGGAGGAGATCTTCGGTCCCATCATGCCTGTCATCGCTTATGACGACCTCGAGGACGTGCTCGACCAAGTGAACGACCGCGAGAAACCGCTGGCGCTATATGTCTTCAGCGAGGACTCCGCGTTCGTCGATAAAGTGTTGACGCGTACGTCGTCCGGCGGCGCCACAGTAAATGATGTCATCCGCCACGTCACCGAGCCGACCTTGCCGTTCGGCGGCGCAGGCCCCAGCGGTCACGGTAGCTATCATGGCAAGTATAGTTTTCTGGCCTTCTCCCACACTCGCAGCGTTTACCTGCAATCGTCCCAGAACAGCCCCATGGAAGGAATCACCCGGCCACCGTTCGCGGGCAAGCTCGAGGCCATCCTAGGTGCCGCGCGATGAGCCGTGCGCCGATCATTTCGATGATCGCCGTCGGCGGCGGGCGCAGCAAGAAGAATAGTTGAATGCACCCTGGAACGTTTGCAAAGACTAACCCCAGCCACGCTGCCATTGTCACCGATGAGGGGCGAAGGGTCACCTACGGGGACTTGGATGCAAGAGCCAATCAGGTGTCCCGGTATCTCGAGTCCTTGGGGATCGGCTACGGCGATCGTGTAGCGATTCTTTTGCCGAACGGGGTTGAATTCCTCGAAGCGGCGTGGGGCGCACACCGTCTCGGCTGCTATTACGCCACGCTGAATCACCATCTCCTGGTGCCAGAGATCTCTTATATTCTCGCCGACTGCGCCGCGACCGTGCTGTTTACCTCGTTGCAGCTCGGCGATCCGGCGCGTTTCTTCAAAGACGCGCCTGCGTTGAAAACGGTAATTGTAGTGGGTGGAGACGCCCCCGGCTGCATCCCTTACAGCGTCATTGAGCATTTTTCGGGGGCACCCCTCGAGGAAAACCTGGATGGCGGAGTCATGCTGTATTCCTCGGGAACGACAGGCAGACCCAAAGGCATTGTCATTCCCCGTCCCCGGGTCGAAATCAGCCCGCCGTTTCCGCTGCGCTCAATGTTCGAGCGGCTCAGTATGGATGAGAACAGCGTCTATATGACGCCCGCGCCCCTCTATCACGCAGCACCGAGTGCCTGGTCGATGAGCACTCATCGTGTAGGAGCGACTTTGGTGTTGATGACGCAGTTCGACGCGACGCGGGCGCTTCAGCTGATCGCAGGTTGCCGCGTCACGCATGCGCAATTCGTGCCGACCATGTTCACTCGGATGCTGCAGCTTCCGGAGGCCGTGCGGTCGAGTTTCAATCTCGGAAGCTTGCGCGCAGTGATTCACTCCGCTGCCCCGTGCCCGGCGTCGGTGAAGCGCGCAATGATCGAGTGGTGGGGGCCGATTATCTGGGAGTTCTACGGCGCCAGCGAAGGCCACGGCGCGACGATGCTGAATTCCGAGGAGTGGATGTCGCACCCGGGGTCGGTGGGAAAGCCCATTTTTGGCGAGCCGCATATCGTGGCCGAAGATGGAACCGAGGCGCCGCCGAATGTCATCGGCGACATTTATTTTAGGGGCGGCCTTCCCTTCAAATATCACGGTGATGTGGACAAGACCCGTGAGGCCTATAACGAGCGCGGATGGGCGCGGGTCGGCGACCGCGGCTATCTCGACAAGGACGGATTTCTATATCTGGCCGATCGCTCAAATGACATGATCATCAGCGGCGGAGTCAATATTTACCCGCGCGATGCCGAAGATGCCCTCGCGCTCCATCCCCTGGTCTCCGACGTCGCGGTAATCGGCGTCCCCAACGCCGAATTTGGGGAGGAAGTGAAGGCTCTGATCGTGCTCAATGACCCGCAAACGGCGAATCCTGTAACGGCTCAGCTGCTCATCGCTCACTGTCGCGAACAAATCGCCCATTTCAAGTGTCCGCGGTCGATCGACTTCGTAGCAGAGGTGCCGCGCGGGCCCAACGGGAAGCTGTATCGGCGCCGGGCGCGCGAAGCGTACTGGCGGAATAGCGATTCCGAACTCGCCTGACGAAAGCATCCCGTCCCAAGGAGCCGAGAATGTCGCATCCAAGTTTCGATCAGCAGATCGTTGATCCGAAGACCTATGCCGACGATCAAGTCTCAGGAGCGCTCTTCGCGGCGCTGCGGCGCGACGATCCGGTGCATTGGGTGGAGGCGGAAGGCTTCGATCCTTTCTGGGCCGTTACCAAGCATGCCGACGTGAACGAGGTCGAGCTTAAGGCCGATATTTTCATCAATCGGCCGCGCGGGATGATTCAGAGTATTGCCGACACTGAGCGCATCAAGGCGGCCCAGGGTGGCAATCGCCTCTTGGCGGATACGATCGTCAGCATGGACGGAGAAGATCACAAACTGTACCGGGGCCTGACGCGAGATTGGTTCCTGCCGGCTAATGTGAGGCGGTTGGAGGAACAGGTCCGCGCGATCGCCCGGGACTACCTCGACATCATGGCGGCCGCAGGCACGTCCTGCGATTTCGTGAACGACGTAGCTAAGTGGTTCCCGCTGCGTGTCATTACCATGATTCTCGGCATTCCGCCGGCCGATGAGCCGCGCATTTTGCAGCTCGCGCAGCAATCGTTCGGCTTCAGCGACCCGGACATCGCAAAAGTTGACGCCATGAAGACCCGTTTGGGCGCGATGCAACAATTCTTCGAATACTTTGGCGGTGTAACGGAGGATCGTCGCAAATGCCCGCGTGACGACCTGGCCAGCGTCATTGCCAACGGGACCATCCGTGGCGAACCGATTGAGCGGTTCAAGACATTGTCCTATTACGTCATTATCGCCTCGGCCGGCCACGATACCACCAGTTCCTCGATTGCCGGCGGCTTGTTAGCCTTGATCCAGAATCCCGAAGAAATGCAAAGGCTTCGTGCGAATCCGAAACTGATTAATGTCGCCATCGAAGAGATGTTCCGCTGGGTTTCGCCCGTGAAGCACTTCTTTCGCACCGCGACCCGCGACTATGAATTGCGCGGAAAATCGATCAAAGCGGGCGAAGCCCTGATGATGTGCTATCCATCGGCGAACTTTGACGAGGATGTCTTCGAACGACCTGCGTCATTCAGGGCCGACCGCTCTCCGAACCGACATTTGGCGTTCGGAACCGGTGCTCACCATTGTCTGGGTCAGCCACTGGCGCGCCTAGAGGTGAAGGTTTTTTTCGAGGAACTGCTGGAGCGGTTTGACGACATCGAGCTGGCGGGCAAACCGTCGGCCGTCGAGGCGAGCTTCGTCAGCGGACTAAAGACCCTCCCGATCCGGTTTCGATCTTCTCAGACCGGGTGATGGAAGATATGACTTACGCGCGCGGCAGAGAAATTCAAGATGCCGATTCGCACACTACGCCGAACACGCTCACCGAGACGAAACTTCCTTTGCGGATTTAAACAGTATACTATTATTGAGTGACGCGTGTACGACATCACTTCGGCGCGCCCACTCAACTGATCGCTGCTTGGCTCCGGCGAGCCTCCGATCGAGGCATTTAGCGAGGAGCGGACTCACCATGGAAATTGTCAACCAGCGAATCGCGGATCCGAAACTGTACGCGGACAATGAGGCTTACCACGCGCTATTCGCGCGGATCCGGCGCGAAGAGCCGGTCCTCTGGGCACAACCGGAAGGGTACGTTCCGTTTTGGATCGTCAGCAAGCACGCGGATATCATGGAGATCGAGAGGCAGGCGGCCATTTTTATCAATCGCCCCCGGGGCATGCTGCAATCGATAGCGGATACAGATCGAATCAAGGAGCAGCAGGGAGGCAGCCGTTTGATGGTCGACACGATCGTCAGCATGGACGGCGAAGATCACAAGCAATACCGAGGCCTGACCCGCGACTGGTTCTTGCCGAAGAATGTCGGGAAATTGGAAGAGGGTATTCGCGACATTGCACGGGACTATATCGACAAGATGATCGCTCGCGGCAACTCGTGCGACTTCGTCAAGGATGTAGCGAAATGGTTTCCTTTGCGCGTCATCACCAAAATCCTAGGAGTGCCCGCCGCTGATGAGCCTCAGATTCTGCAAATGGCCATGGAATCCTTCGGATTCGCCGATCCGGATATCGCGAAGGACACGGCGATGGCCACACGATTTCGGGCGATGCGGGAGTTCTTTGCGTATTTCACGACCGTTTTGGAAGACCGCCGAGCCAGCACAAAGGACGATCTCGCCAGCGTGATCGCCAACGGCACCATCGGCGGGCAACAGATCGGGCGATTCGAGGCACTTTCCTACTATGTCATCGTCGCTTCGGCCGGGCATGACACCACCAGTTCATCGATTTCCGGCGGACTGCTGGCGCTGATCCAGCACCCGAAGGAAATGGAGCGCCTCCGCTCGGAACCGGAATTGATGAAGGTCGCCGTGGAAGAAATATTTCGCTGGGTGTCCCCGGTCAAGCACTTCTTCCGCACGGCTACGCGCGATTACGAACTGCGCGGTCGGCTGATAAAGGAGGGCGATAGCCTGATGATGTGCTACCCGTCTGCTAATTTCGACGAGGCCGTCTTCGATGCCCCGGAGATTTTCCGGATCGACCGTACTCCGAACCGGCACGTCGCATTCGGGTTTGGGCCGCACCAATGTCTCGGCCAACCCTTAGCGCGGCTCGAAGCGTCGGTGTTTCTTGAGGAGTTGCTGAAGCGGATCGACAACGTACGGCTGACCGGTGCGCCGTCCTGGATGGAGGCGAGCCTCGTCAGCGGCTTGAAGTCGATGCCGGTCCGATATGAGGCCGCGCTATCCGTGAAAGCGTGACCCGGCCCGCGCGGCCGCTTGAAGTGCCGTCGATGCCTGGTAGCCCACCCCCAGCGCAGCATAGCGCTCGCACTTGCGCACCAGGTTGTCGAGGCCGAGCAGGGTCGGCGTATTTGAGGGGGCCGCCGAGGTGGCGTGGAAAGCCGACGCCGAGAATCAGGCTGGTGTCGATTTCCGCGACGCTGCCGGCGACGCCTTCTTCGAGGCACACCGCCGCCTCCAAGATCATGGGCAGCATCAGGCGATCGACTATTTCTTCATCCGAGAACGTTTTGCGGCCGTGCGGCTGCACTGTTTCTATGAGCGAATGCGCCTCGGCCGCGTGCATTTTGATCGGCCGGCCCTTGGTATTGGTCTCATAACGATAGAATCCGAGCCCGCTCTTTTGACCCAGACGTCCATTCTCCGACATTAAGTGCACCGCGTCCTTGAAATCCAGACACATGCGCTGCGGGTAGCCGGCGACGATGACATCGAATACATGGCTGCTGGTATCCATGCCGATGACGTCCTGAAGATACGCCGGCCCCATCGGCCAGCCAAATTCTTCCATTGCCCGGTCGACCGGTTCGAAATCCGCCCCGTCTCGAATCAATCGTAGAAATCCGACTACATACGCAGTCAAAATGCGATTGACGAGGAAACCCGGACAATCCTTGACGATGATCGGCATCTTGCCCATCGCGCTGGCGTAGCCGGCCACCGTGGCTGCCGCTGTCTCGCTGGTCTTCGTGCCGCGAATGACCTCCACGAGGGGCATCACCGGAACCGGGTTGAAGAAATGCATGCCGGCGAAATTCTCCGGGCGCCGCAGGGCCGTCGCCATGCCCGTGATCGACAGCGACGATGTGTTCGATGCGATTACCGTGCCGTCCGGTACGGCCGCCTCAACCTCGGCGAGCACGATCTTCTTGACGTTGATGTTCTCCGCCACTGCCTCGATCACCGCATCGACCGCGGCGAAACCGGAATAATCGAGGGTGGGCGTGATCGCCGCGTCGATGGCTACGGCCTTCTCGGCCTGCATGCGGCCGGATTCCACTTGCTTGTCGAGCAATTTCCTGGCTTCGCTCTTGCCGAGATCCAACGCTGCCTGGGCGATGTCTTTCATAAGCACGGGCGTGCCTCTGACGGCGCTGGTGTAGGCGATGCCGCCGCCCATAATGCCGGCGCCGAGCACCGCGGCGCGATTGACCTTGCGTGCAATGCGTGCGTAGCCCTTGGCTTTCTTTTTCATCAACTGGTCGTTGATGAACAATTGAATCAACGCAGCGGCGGTCGGCGTCTTGGCGATTCGAGCGAAGGCCTGCGCTTCCAGCGCCAGCGCGGCGTCGCGCGAGGCGGGCGCGGACGATTCAATCAGCTCGACCGCCGCGAGCGCGGCCGGATAATGGCGGGCGACCTTGGTAGCGCCGTCCCTGATCGTGGCAACGGCAGCCCCGTCGAATGCCGCGACGGCCCCGGCGCGCGCGTCGCGCCGCGCCTTCCAAGCGCGACCGGCGATCGCAGACTTCAGCAGGACCAAAGCGGCCTCGCGTAGTTGCGCAGGCGGCACCACCGCGTCAACCGCCCCGGCGGCCAGCGCGGCGGCGGCGTTCTGCGGCTTTCCGAAACTGATCCATTCCAGCGCCGGCGCGGCGCCGATGAGACGAGGCAGGCGCACGGTGCCGCCGAAACCCGGAAACAGCCCCAATGATACTTCGGGCAGACCGACCTGCGCACCGGCCGCCATGACCCGGTAGTCCGAGGCGAGCGCCATCTCGAATCCGCCGCCCAGCGCCAGACCGCTGATCGCGGTGACGATGGGTACCGGCAGATCTTCGAATGCCGTGAACGCCGCAGACTGCCCGGCATTGAACACCGCGATCGCGTCCACGCTCTTCGCGAACAACGCGGAGAATTCGAAGATATCGGCGCCGACGATGAACACGTCCTTGGCGCTGGCGACCAGCACACCCGTGACAGACGAGTCGCCGCGGATTGCCACGGTCGCTGCCTGAAGTTCCTCGACCGTTCGCATGTCGAGCTTGTTGATGGCCTCTTGCCCGCGATCGAAACGCACCTCCGCGATGCCCTCCGAAAGCCTGATCAGCTGGATCGATTGACCGCTATACATAGAGTTTCCTCGTCGTGTCCACGCGGCTACCGCATTCGCGGCTTCTTCCAGCGAGGCGAACCCGTCGGCCCGTGCCCGCATGAAAGCACCGATCTTGGCCACGCCGCGCGTGGCACCACATCGACCATCACGAGCATGCTGGCCAGGGAGTGCGCAGCTGCAGAGTTCCCGGAGGCGTAGAGTGCCGTCGCACCGCCCAGGGAAGCCGATTCTCTGCGACAGCGCGCAAGTCGCGCGAGCATGCTCACGCGTGGCCGTACAGGGTCACGACGCACGCTCCACCAATGCCGATGTTATGCTGAAGCGCCAATCGAGCACCTGCCACCTGGCGCGGTCCGCAGTTGCCGCGCAGTTGTTCGACGAGTTCACAGCATTGCGCAAGACCGGTCGCACCCAGCGGATGTCCTTTTGACAAGAGTCCGCCCGAGGGATTGGTTACAACTTTGCCGCCGTAGGTGTTGTCGCCATCCCAGATGAATTTTTCAGCCGTGCCTTCCGGAGTAAAGTCCAACGCCTCATAGCTGAGCAATTCGTTGGCCGTGAAGCAGTCGTGCAGTTCGCAGACGTCGATATCTTCGGGGCCGACTCCGGCTTGCGCATAGGCCGATTCCGCTGCGCTCTTCGACATGTCATAGCCGACCGCCTTGACCATGGAGCGAGCGCCGAAGGTCGAGGGAAAATCCGTGGCCATCGCCTGCCCCAAAATGGCCACCGGCGGCTCCAGACCGTGCTTCTTGGCGAAGGATTCCGAGACCAACACGGCCGCGGCGGCGCCGCAGGTCGGCGGACAACACTGCAACCTCGTGAGCACGCCATAGATCTGCGGCGTTGCGAGTACTTGCTCCACACTGACCAACTCACGGAATATGGCCTTGTCGTTGTGAAAGGCGTGTTTGCGGGCTTTCTCGGAGATTTTGGCGAATGTCTCGTTCTTGGTGCCGTACTTCTGCTGATACTCCACGCCGGCGCCGCCGAACAAATGCGGCGCCGAGGGAGCGCCGGCCGAAGGCTGCAAGGCTTGCGATTGTTCCACCCACCGGCCCAGCGGCGGCGGCCGATCGCTGAACACGTTGGCGAGCGCCCCCGGCGCCATTTGCTCGAATCCGACTGCCAGCGCGCAATCGATGGCGCCGCTTTCGATCGCCTGTCTCGCCAGAAACAGGGCGGTTGAGCCGGTCGAACAGTTGTTGTTGACGTTGATCACGGGGATGCCGGTCATCCCGACGTCGTAGACCACGCGCTGTCCGCAGGTCGAATCTCCGTACACATAGCCGGCGACGACCTGTTGGATCTCTTCGTAGCCGACACCCGCATCGAGCAGCGCAAGCCGAACTGCCTTCGGTCCCATGATGGTGTAGGGCTCGGCGGCACTGGGCTTCACGAACGGAATCATGCCGACGCCGGCGACCAGGACTCTGCTGCTCATGATTCGGGTTTCCTTCTGCGGTGGGTGACGAACGCTTCGGCGTTCGATCTCAAGAAAAATAAGCCTGCGCAGCCGCGAGTCGCTCGCGGCAGTCGCCGACGATGCGCTGGAGCAGATCCGCACACTTCGGCACATCGTGGATCAGGCCGCTCACTTGACCGGCCCATACCAATCCCGCCTCAGTGTCTCCGGACTCGAGTGCCTGACGGCCGCGTGCGCCGGCGACCAGTGGATGGATCTCCGCAAATTCAACGCCGCCCGGCCGTCGCTCCTTCGCGATGACTTCGTCGGAGATGGCGTTCTTGAGCACGCAGCCGGTGTTGTGCAGGGTGCGGAAAATTAGATGCGTGTCGCGTTCGCTTTTGTTCACGATCATCTGCTTGATGCTGTCGTGGATGGGCGCCTCGACCGTCGCACAAAAACGCGTGCCCATGTTGATGCCCTCCGCACCCAACACAAACGCGGCCGCCATGCCGCGCCCGTCACCGATGCCGCCGGAAGCGATCAACGGAACTTTGACTTTCGCTGCCGCGACCGCAAACAGGATGAGACCACCCACATCATCTTCGCCGGGGTGCCCGGCGCATTCGAAGCCGTCGATGGAAATGGCGTCAACCCCATTGCGTTCGGCCGACAGGGCATGACGGACCGATGTGCATTTATGCACGATCTTCACGCCTGCTTGCTTCGCTTTGGCGATGAACTCGCGGGGGCTGTTGCCGGCGGTCTCGAGGACCTTGATCCCGCTGTCGATCACCACGTCGAGGTATCCACCATAAGGCGGCGGCGCGGCTGACGGCAGTATCGTGAGATTGATGCCGAAGGGTTGGTCCGTCATGGCGCGGCAGCGCTCGATTTCGTTTGCCAAGGCGTCCGGGGTCGGTTGGGTCAACGCCGTCAGAATTCCGAGCCCCCCCGCGTTGGAAACCGCTGCTGCAAGTTCCGCGCGGCCGACCCACATCATGCCGCCTTGAATGATGGGGTAGCGGGTCCCGAGCAACTCGGTCACGCGTGTTTTCATGGGCGGCTGGATCGCCTGGCTCGGCATTGCATTACTCATTGGCTGCTCTTGGTTTCATGCGGCGCGAATGCCGCGGCCGGTCGATGCTCCATAGAAGGATCGATCGTCCGCTGCGCGATCGATCAATCCCGGGGTGGGCTCGAAGCGTGCGCCGTGCCGGCTTGCAAGCGTGTGGGAACACCGGACAAACTCCGTCAAGCCGATCGTTTCTACGAACGATAGAGCCCCGCCTGTCCAGGACGGGTAGCCTATGCCCAAAATGGATCCCAGATCGGCATCGGCAGGATGGTCGATGACGCCTTCCTCCAGGCAGCGAACGGTTTCCAGCGCCTGGATGTATAGGAAGCGCCGTCTCAGTTCCTCGACTTCGGGTTGCTTGGCAACGGTGGGAAAGAGATCGCGGAGTCCGGCCCATAGCCGCTTCTTGCCGTGGGGCGGATACTCGTAGAAGCCTGCGCCGCCGCGTCGGCCGATGCGCCCCAATCCCACCATCTTTTTGACCACGTCGATGGCGGTCAGGCGCTGAAATGCCTTGGGCAGCGCGTCGGCGAGCGCCTGCTCGTGGACCTTGAGCTGCAACTCGATCGTCACTTCATCGCTGACGGCGAGCGGTCCTACCGGCATGCCCGCCATCCTTGCCGCATTCTCGATGAGCGCGGGCTCCACGCCCTCCGCCAGCATCGCCATGCCTTCGTCGACGAACGTGCCGAACACGCGGCTCGTGAAAAAACCAGGGGAGTCATTGACGACGATCGATGTTTTGCGCAGCTGTTCCACGAAATCGAGCGCCTTGGCGAGAGCCGCATCGCCGGTGAGTTCGCCCTTGATGATCTCGACCAGAGGCATGCGCTCAACCGGCGAAAAGAAATGGATGCCGACGAACTGCCCCGGACGAGAAAACGCCTGGCTCAAGCCGCTGATGGGCAGGGTCGAGGTATTGCTCGCGAAAATTGCTGTATCCGGCAGGACGGCCGCCGCTTTGACGGTGACGTCCCGCTTGACGTCCCGGCTTTCGAACACCGCCTCGACGACCAAATCACTGGCCGCAAGCGCCGCGTAGTCGGTGGTCGCCGTGATGCGCGCCAGAAGGGCATCGGCTCTCTCGCGTGTCTCACGGCCCTTCTCGATCGCCTTGTGCAGCAGGTTGGCGCTATAAGCCTTGCCCTTGTCGGCCAGTTCCTGGGTGGTGTCGATCAGCACCACCTGAATGCCGGCGGCGGCGGCGGAGTAGGCGATGCCGGCGCCCATCATGCCGGCCCCGAGCACGCCCAGCTTGCCGACCGGGCACTTGGCAACAGCCGCGGGCCGCCGCACCAATCGGTCGGCGGCGCCCTTGCTGATGATCATCGTGCGCATGAGATTGCGCGCGACCGGACCGACGAGCAAGGTGGCGAAATATTTCGATTCGATGCGCAGACCCAAATCGAGCGGTACGATTGTGCCTTCGAATACCGCTGCCGAGATGGCCGGCAGTGCCGGATAATTGCGCATGCTCGATTTTGCCAGCCGGGAAGTGCCTGCCTGAAACGACTCAACCGCATGCGGCGCGAGGCAGCCGACTCCTCCCGGCACACGGTAACCCTTCAGATCCCAAGGCTGGACGGCGTCGCGATTCGCGCTCACCCATTCTCGCGCCTTCGCCACCAACTGATCGGGCGGCCGCACGGCATCGACGATGCCAAGCCGCAGTGCCTCATCCGGCGCAACCGCGTTGCCGTCGAGAAGCAATGGTAGGGCGCGTGCGATACCGATCATCCGTGGGAGTCGCTGAGTTCCGCCCGCGCCGGGCAGCAAACCCACTTTGACCTCCGGCAATCCCAGCACGGCCTTAGGATTGTTCGATAGCGCTCGATAGTGACAGGCCAAGCATAGCTCGAGGCCTCCGCCGAGCGCCGGACCATTGATCGCGGCGGCCACCGGCTTGCCGCAGCTCTCCAAACGCCGATACAGACCCGACAGCCGTTGACTGCGCGCGTAAGTCTGCCGCAGCGTTTCGCGGCCATAGGCCGTCTCCAAGTCCTTCAGGTCAGCGCCGGCAATGAATGCACCGCGCTTGCCGGAAGTGATTACGGCGCCCTTGATCGCGTCCTCGCCGCGAATCCGTTCGATTGCGGCTGAAAGCTCGCTTTCGAACTCCGGCGTGAGCACGTTCATCGCACTGCCTGGAACGTCGATTGTGAGCAGCGCCACGCCCTCTTCGCCGACTTCAATCGTGATTGTATTCATCTCTAGACTCGCTCGATGATGGTGGCGGTCGCCATGCCGGCGGCGGCACACAGCGTAATCAGGCCGGTATTCACATCGCGGCGGGCCATCTCATCCAGCACGGTCCCGAGAATCATTGCTCCGGTAGCACCGAGTGGATGTCCCATGGCGATCGAACCACCATTGACGTTGACCCTGTCGTGGGGAATGTCGAAGTGGCGCATGAAGCGCATGACGACGGAGGCGAAGGCTTCGTTGACTTCGAACAAGTCGATGTCTTTGATGGACATCCGGCAGCGTTTCAAGAGTTTCTCGGTACAGCTGGCCGGGCCGGTCAACATGATCGCCGGTTCGCTGCCTATGGATGTAAATCCGCGTATCCGCGCCCGCGCGAGCAGCCCGGCCTGCCTGCCGAATGACTTGTTGCCCACCAATACTGCGGCAGCGCCGTCGACGATACCGCTCGAGTTGCCTCCGGTATGCACGTGGCAGATGGATTCGATCTCCGGATAGCGGTATTGAGCCACGGCATCGTAGCCATTGCGCTCTCCCATGTCGGCGAATGCGGGCTTGAGCCTGGAAAGATCGACCATGGTGGCCGCCGGCCGCATGTGCTCGTCGCGATCGAGAACCACCTCGCCGATCACATCTTTGACCGGGACGACGGACCGCTGGAATCGGCCCTCGTCCCACGCCGCCGCGGCTCGCCGTTGCGATTCCAATGCGAACGCATCGACGTCTTCCCGCGTGTAGCCATCCTGCGTCGCGATGAGATCAGCCCCGATGCCCTGGGGTGTGTAGTAGGTATGCCAATTCACGGACGGGTCGGTGTAACAGGCGCCGCCGTCCGACCCGATCGGTACGCGGGACATGGACTCGATACCACCGGCGACGATTCCGTCCGCCTGGCGGGAATCGACCAAAGCGGCTGCAAGATTGACGGCCTCGAGTCCGGATGCGCAAAAGCGATTGAGCTGTTGCCCCGCGACGGTGACCGCGTAGTCGGCATTGAGGGCGGCAACCCGAGCAATGTTGCAGCCTTGCTCTCCGACCGGCATGACGCAGCCGAGAATCACGTCGTCGACCAAGTGCGTATCCAGACGGTTCCGGTTGCGCAATGCCGCCAACGTTTGTGTCGCGAGCTGAATCGGCGTGATCTCGTGCAACTTGCCGTCGGGACGCCCTTTGCCGCGCGGCGTACGCACATGATCGTAGATATAAGCGTTCTGCAAGAGATGGCTCCGTTGTAAGCGAGGGCAACGGTCCTACCGTTTGCGCCGCACTCCCAGCAAGTGCGTCATGTCTTTATTGAGTTGTCGATGCAAGTCAGCGACCGGCAACGTGGGGGTAACGAACCAGTGAAACACCAGACCGGCAATCGACGCCCCCAGCATCATTGCGGCCCGCTTCGGATCGACAGCCGCGTGAATGTCGCCGGTCGCCTGACCTTGACGCACCCATTCCGCAAGGTCTCGCCGTTGAGCCTCGTGCACAGCGGCAACG
Organism: Steroidobacteraceae bacterium; assembly: GCA_036502605.1. GTDB lineage: Bacteria > Pseudomonadota > Gammaproteobacteria > Steroidobacterales > Steroidobacteraceae > Bog-1198. Next base: position 25,841 of record DASXYI010000002.1, on the reverse strand, counting down.
TTCGCGCGGAATTCGGCGCCCGGATCAAGACTGTGGTACCAGAGCAGGTACATGACGCGAAGGTCGTTTGGCTCCTCGACCATAAAGACCGCGAGAGCCTCGATCGCCGAATGTATGGCGGCAAGGCCTTTGCGTTCGGCGACGGCCGCGTGCAAGCGCTGCCGCCACTCCGCGCTAAGGTACCCGACGACGTGGGCAAGCAGGCCGGATTTCGAGCCGAAGCGATGCGTCACCAAGCCGCGCGAGTAGCCTGCGCTCGCTCCGATCGCGGCGAGAGTAGTTCCGGCGACTCCCTTGTTGACGAGCAGATGGATGGCGGCCCTCGTCATGCGCTCGTCCGACTGTGCAGTGCGATCCTGTTGGCGGCGGCGCACGCGGGGAAAGGCGGTTTCGGTCATAGTGGCACGATTCATTTACTTGCTAGCGTCAAGCAAGTTATAATCGGCACGCACTTTTGTCAACAACACGTTTCGCGGGGAGAGGTATGACTGAGGCGGTGTCGATCGAGCATCACGGCACGGTTGCCGTTCTCACGATGAACCGTCCCTCCAAGCGCAACGCTTTGAACGCAGAGTTCTCCGCCGAATTGGCGGGGACCCTTCGCAAACTGCAGGACGAGCCGACCATTCGCGCTCTGGTGCTCTTTGGCGGCAAGCATTTTTGCGCCGGCGGCGACTTGGCGGACTTGAATGCACCCGTGTTGGCGATGCGCCGGTCCATGCAGACGGGTCAGGGCATCATCCGCGAACTGGCGGGCGGTCGCCTGCCGGCGGTTGCGGCGGTGGAGGGCAATGCCTACGGCGCCGGTTTCTCGATGGCTCTCGCTTGCGACTTCGTGGTCGCCGACAAGGCGACGACCTTTTGCGCGGCGTTCGGCCGCGTTGGCCTGCAACCGGACTATGGGCTACTGTGGAGTCTGACGCAGCGCGTTGGTATCGGTCTAGCGCGTGAGATCGTGATGCTTTGCGAACCGATTCCAGGCCTCGAGGCGAAGGACTGGGGACTCGTTGACCGCCTGAGTGAAAAGGGCAGGGTACTCGATACCGCGTTGGAACTGGCTCACCGTCTCGCAGCCGCCGCACCGGCCACGATAGCGACGACCAAAGCCATACTCTCCCGGCAGCCGCTGACACTCGACAGCATGCTCGCTTGGGAGGCGGATACACAGTCTTTGCTATTGCGCTCCGAGGATTTCACGGAAGGGGTCGATGCCTTCGCGCAGAAAAGACCGCCGGCATTCAAGGGACGTTGAGCAGAAATTCAGACAATGGTGCAAAAGATCCATCCAGATTCGGGTTCTGCGCTGGCGGGTCTGCTGTTCGACGGCATGACTATCGCGGCGGGCGGATTCGGCCTGTGCGGAATACCGGAAACCCTGATTGCCGCGATCCGAGACAGCGGCGTGAAGGGACTCACGGCGATCTCGAACAATGCCGGTGTGGATGATTTCGGTCTGGGCCTTTTGCTGAAAGGGCGCCAGGTCGCGAAGATGATTTCGTCGTACGTCGGCGAGAACAAGGAGTTCGAACGCCAGTATCTGGCAGGCGAGTTGCAGATCGAGTTCAATCCGCAGGGCACCCTCGCTGAAAGGATGCGCGCGGGAGGTGCAGGCATCGCGGCGTTCTACACGAAGACCGGTGTGGGTACGCAAATCGTCCGGGGCAAGGAAGTGCGCGAGTTCAATGGCGAGAGTTTTGTGATGGAGACTGGGCTCGTTGCCGATCTCGCCATCGTAAAGGCATGGAAAGGCGATCCCTACGGTAACCTTGTTTATCGGAAGTCGGCCCGCAATTTCAATCCGATGGCGGCGACGTGTGGGCGGGTGACGGTTGCGGAGGTCGAACATCTGGTTGGACCGGGCGAACTCGAACCCGATCATATCCACACACCCGGTATATTCGTGCAGCGTCTGATTTTCGCTTCGCATAACGAAAAGCGCATCGAGCAGCGCATCGTTCGCAGAGAGATCCCCTGATATGCCCTGGACGCGAGATGAGATGGCGGCGCGAGCGGCGCAAGAATTGCGCGACGGATTCTATGTCAATTTGGGGATAGGGATCCCGACGCTCGTTGCAAGCCACATATTGCCGGGAGTTGACGTTACCCTGCAGTCCGAGAACGGCATCTTGGGACTCGGGCCCTTTCCCACGGAGGAGCAGGTCGACCCCGACGTGATCAACGCCGGCAAGCAAACGATTACTGAACTCGACCGCACCAGCTACGTCTCATCGGCCGATAGCTTCGGCATGATTCGCGGCGGGCACATCAACCTTTCGGTATTGGGCGCGATGGAGGTTTCCGAGAAGGGTGATCTGGCCAATTGGATGGTGCCCGGAAAGATGGTGAAAGGGCCCGGCGGTGCGATGGATCTGGTGGCGGGAGTCCGACGGATCATCGTCTTGATGGATCATGTCGCCAAGGATGGATCTGCGAAGTTTCGCCGCGCCTGCACGCTGCCCCTGACCGGCATGAACGTCGTCGATATGATCATCACCGACCTTGCGGTATTCGAACGCCGGAATCGCCAGTCGCCGTTCGAGTTGATCGAATGCGCACCCGGGATTTCTGAGGATAGAGTTCGACAAACTACCGAGGCGTCCTATATCGCCAGGCGGGCGGCGTGAGCGGCGTGGGCATGGAACGGACGGGGCAGATCGCCGCAAGCGTCGAAAAATTCGTGCGCGACGTCGTGATACCGTACGAGAGAGACCCGCGGCTCACCAGTCACGGGCCGAGCGACGAACTCGTCAATGAAATGCGCGACAAGGCTCGTGCCGCCGGCGTACTGACGCCGCACATTTTACCGGATGGCCGGCATCTTTCGCAGCGCGAGACGGCGGCGGTACTCAAGAAGTCGGGATTGTCACCCCTGGGGCCGCTGGCGGTGAATACGGCGGCGCCCGACGAGGGCAATATGTATTTACTGGGGAAAGTGGGAAGCCCGCAGCAGCAGGAACATTTTCTTAAACCGCTGGTGTCCGGGACGGCGCGTTCGGCGTTCTTCATGACCGAACCGGCCGAAGACGGTGGCGCGGGCTCCGACCCGTCGATGATGTTGACCACCGCCCTCTTGGATGGTGATCATTGGGTGATCGACGGCCGCAAGGCGTTCATCACCGGCGCAGCGGGTGCGACCGTGGGCATCGTCATGGCGAAATCTTCTGATGGGGCGTGCATGTTCTTGATCGACCTGCCCGATCCCGCGATCCGTATCGAGCGCGTCATCGACACCATCGACAGTTCGATGCCCGGAGGTCACGCGTTGGTTACGATTACCCATCTGCGGGTGCCTGCGCACCAGATGCTTGGCAAGAGCGGAGAGGGCTTCAAATACGCCCAGGTACGTTTGTCGCCCGCTCGCTTGTCGCACTGCATGCGCTGGCATGGCGCTTGTACGCGAGCGCAGGAGATTGCGACCGCCTACGTCTGCGAGCGCAAGGCATTCGGCAAGCTGTTGATCGATCACGAAGGAGTGGGCTTTCTGCTCGCCGAGAATCTCATCGAGCTTAAACAGGCTGAGTTGATGATCGACTGGTGCGCCGATGTACTCGATGCAGGCTCGCTGGGCACGGTCGAAAGTTCCATGACCAAAGTCGCCGTGTCCGACGCCTTGTTCCGGGTCGCCGATCGCTGCGTGCAAGTCATGGGCGGCCGCGGCGTCAGCCGCGATACCATCGTCGAGCAGGTATTCCGCGAAATCCGCGCATTCCGAATCTATGACGGTCCGACCGAGGTACATAAATGGTCGTTGGCCAAGAAGATCAAGCGCGACTTTCTCGGCGGGCAGATGCGATGAGCGCCCATGATCGCCGCGACACCTCAATCATCCCCGTTCGAGAAATCCATCGCTTCGACGAGATTGCGCTGGCGGAATGGATGCGTACGCACATTGCCGGGTTCGCAGGGCCACTGGTCGTCGAGCAGTTCAAGGGGGGACAGTCCAATCCCACGTACAAGGTTTCTACCCCGAAGCAGCGTGCTCCGGCGCAAACCGCCCGGGCAGCTATTGAAAGGTGCGCACGCCGTCGAGCGCGAGGCCAGGGTGCTGACGGCGTTGGGGAAGAACGGCTTCCCCGTGCCGACCATCCGCGGCCTGTGCACCGACGACGCTGTCATTGGCACGTGGTTCTACGTGATGGACATGGTTGAGGGTCGCATTTTCTGGGATGCGACTTTTCCCGATGTCAGCCGTGAACAACGGCCGCTCTATTTCGACGCGATGAACGCTACGCTTGCGCGGCTTCATATGATCGATTTCGCCGCCATCGGCCTGTCTGATTACGGGCGTGCGGGGAACTATTTTCAGCGCCAGATCGCGCGTTGGTCGAAGCAGTACCTCGATGACGAGGACGCCGGGCGTGACCCGAACATGGACCGCATGATCGATTGGTTGCCGCACCAAATTCCGCCGGACGAGGAAACCAGCATCGTGCACGGGGACTTTCGCTGCGACAACGTGATCTTCCACGCCGTCGAACCGAGAGTTATCGCGGTGCTCGATTGGGAACTTTCGACGCTAGGTCACCCGCTGGCGGACTTCGCCTAGCATCTGATGATGTATAGAATGCCGCCGCTGGTCATCGCCGGGCTCGTGGGCTCAGACCTCGAGGCGCTGAATATTCCCAGCGAGACTGATTATGTTGCGGCTTATTGCCGCAGGACCGGCCGCGTAGATATACCTGATCTCGATTTTTATCTTGCGTTCAACATGTTTCGCTTTGCTGGGATCATTCACGGCATCAAAGGCCGCGCCAAGCGGGGAACCGCCGCATCCAACAACGCCAAGGACCTCATCGATGCGCTGCCGATTTTTGCCAAGAGCGCGTGGGATCTCGCAAGCGCCCGCGTTTGAGTCGGGTCCATATGACCGACAAGCCCCGAATAAATTGGGCACGGCGATGTCGCTGAACACCTAAATGGAGACAGTTCCATGCGCGCACCCTTGAATCCGGCGCCCCGCGATGCCGGACCTGCAGCTGTTTCGTCAAACCCTATTCCCTATCAGAACCCATTTCCTCCTCATGCCCGCCCGGAAATTCTGTGGCCAAATATTTCCCGTTGCGCCGAATCAGAATGGGTGCCGCAGTCCGAGGGCGTTGCCTTTCGACCCCTATGCTTTAGCACTTCACAAGGCTACTTTGTAAACTTACTGCGGGTTCGCAAGAGCGGCGTCTTGTCGAGGCACTACCATGCAAGTCCGGTACACGCTTACGTATTAAAGGGCCGATGGTATTACCTTGAGCATGATTGGGTAGCCGAAGAAGGCTCGTATGTCATGGAACCGCCCGGCGAAACGCACACCCTGATCGTACCCGATGATGTTCCGGAAATGATTACGTTGTTCCACGTGACGGGAGCGTATGTGTATGTGGACCCGCTGGGTAAGCCGGAGGGCGTCGAGGATGTGTTTACCAAAATAGCCCACGCCCAACAATACTACGAGAGGGTCGGCCTTGGCCGCGATTACGTCGATCGGTTCATACGGTAAATCGAGCGAACTCGGATTTCACGTTCGGAAACGAAACGGTGCTTCTTGCCATCTTTCGATCACGTCCGAATGAGCGTGGGCCGTACGCATAGTTCGCCCGCGTTCTGCGTGGGCCCTCTTTGGGGGCTGAGGGGCGAAATCACCCAGAGGATCCAGGGCATATTTACCGCGGTGACTCATCGCTGATCCCCCTCGAAGGGATATCCCCGCTCGTGGCGAATCACCCGCCATCTTTACCGAGAGAAAGCGGGAGGGTCATTTTGGAAGTGAGCCAAGCTCACGCCTCGATTCGATAGATCATTTCGAAATGCCCATAGGTCGACTTGGGAAGCCCGAAGAAGTGGCCGGGCTGGCGGCGTATTTGGCGAGTGACGAGGCAGCGTTTGTAACCGGGGCTAATATCGCAATTAATGGCGGCCGGCACATGCATTAGCAGCGTGGCCGATTGCGATTCTTGATCGCAACGTTCACGCGCACAAAGGCGTCAGGCTGTGGAGGATTGGGAATTCCATGACGACGACGAGTTCCGCTTCATAGTGAATGTTCACTGCCGCTCTGGGATACTAGGTCGTAGCGGGGAGGCAGGGGCCCGGCCACTTTCTTGCGAAGCTTGGAGCTCGCTCGAATACGCGGCGTCATAAGGGCGAAGCCGTGAAGAACACTTCCCAGAGGACATCCTCCTCCTGACGACTCAGGATCGACGATGCACCATCAGAATCTGGGACTGCACACCTGGGACACTCCGTCCTTGCTCCTTATCGTCGACTCCTCGTGGAGCGTTGCGTAGCGCCACGTCCCGTCCGCGATCAGCCGCCTGACGATTGTCACGATCAGGCTTTCCACCGCGTCGATCGCGCTGCTCGATCGAAGTCCGACCGGACGGCAAAGCTCATGGGGGAGTCGAAAGTCCATTCCGACGATTTTCTTGAGCTTGACATCGCCCGCTAAAACGCTCGGAGAGATCACCGACCACGGCAGCACGCTCGCTCCGCGTCCTTCCGCGACGAGCGTCCTGAGCGCATCGACGGAATTGGTCTCGGCAAGGACCGTGATGGTCTCAGCAAGGACCGTGAAGTCCACCTCACGTTCCTTGAGGGCGCGTTGAATCATTTCGTGAACTGAAAAGACGGTTGGCCTAGGAAGGACGAAACTGAGCTTGGTCAATTCGGCCGCCGTCACAGTATCGAGCCCCGGCAGGGGATCATTTCTAGCCGACACGGCCAACAACAGGTCTTCGGTCAGGAGCTTGCGGCTGCTGATGCCGTGCACGTTGCTGGTCCTGATGATGACCGCGAGGTCGAGCTCTCCTGACATCAGCCGACGATAAATCTCGACGCTTTGGCCGCTCACGACCGAAAGCTCAACCTGCGGCAGTTGCTCCAACACCGCCGTTATCAACGGCACCGCGATCATATTGGCGGCACTCTGTATACAGCCGACCGTGACGCGGCCGGCGGGACTGCGTCCCAGGCTGCGAACGGTGGCCGCGACATTCTCGAGGTCACGCAGCAACCGGGCGGCGGTGACGTAGAGTATTCTGCCTTCCTCGGTCGGATGAACCCCCTGTGCGCTTCGCACCAACAGCTTCACGCCAAAAGCGTCCTCCATCCGCGCAATCCGGCTGCTCAGAGCCGGCTGGGCCACATGCAAGGCGGCGGCCGCGCGTGTCAGGCTGCCGGCGTCGACTACGCCGACAAAATAGCGAAGGTGTTTGATATCCAGAGTCTTGGGATCGACCATGCTTGGCTCTCTGACCGGAACCTTGCGGCAACATAGCCGCTCGGCCAAGCGCCCAGCCTAGCCAAGTATCAGCCCGAACGCTCGTCAAACGCTGGCGCTACCAAGCCGAGGTGGCCGGGCTGCCGCCCCGGCGCTGGCCGTCCCGAGCGGGGTTTTAGTGGCCAGCGCTCACGCTCGGGGCTTCCGCGCGACGAAGTCATTATGCTCTCCGAGGGCGGGGGCATGCTCGAGGCGGCGTGAGTGGGCCGCGCTGAAGGTCACTGGCGCTTTCATCTGCACGTAGCGACCTTCCGTCGGGTGCTCCTGGGGCATGAAGAATCCCACCGCCTGGAGGTGCGGATCGTCGCGGATCGCCGCGATGTCGCGCACCGGCATTGCGGCGATGGATGCGGCATGCAAGCTTGCGAGCCATGCCTCCGTTGTCCGCCGCGGCGTCAGAGCGGCGATCTCCTGGTAGAGCGCCGTCACGTTGCGCCCCCTCAGGCCCTGAGTGGCGAAGCGTTCCTGCTCGAGGACCTCCGGAGCGCCCAGGATGGCAAAGATGCGAGCCCAGGACTCATCGGTGTAGGGCACGATGCAGATGTGCCCATCGGCTGTCGGGAAGGGCTGGCGGTGAGGATCGAGCTGCCGTCCGTAGCCCACCGACCCCACCGGGGGGTCGAAGGTCTGCCCCGCCAGATGCTCCATTAGCATGAAGTGCGTAAAGGTTTCGAACATCGGCACTTCGGCGAACTGTCCCTGCCCGGTCCGCAGGCGGTGGACGGCGGCGGCCATGACCGCGTAGGCGGCATGGAGCCCGGCCACCTTGTCGGCGATCAGGGACGGGATGTAGCGGGGGCGGGGGTCGCCATCCACGCGCGAGACTAGCGTCGCCGTGCCGCTCGCGGCCTGGATGACGTCGTCATAGGCCTGCAGGTCCCGGTAAGGCCCGTCGGAGCCGAAGCCGACGCAATGCACATAGATGATGTCGGGCTTGAGCGCCCTTACCGCGGCGAAATCCAGCCCGAGGCGCTCGATGCCCTTTAGGCGCACGTTGTGGATGAAGACGTCCGCATCCGCGATCAGCCCCCGCATGCGCTCTAGATCCGAAGGCTGCTTCAGATCGAGCACCACTGAGCGTTTCCCGCGGTTGACGTTCATGTGCCCCGGGCTCATTCCGGGCGTCTTCGCCGACTTGCCGGAATAGCGGTACTGATCGCCTGTCGGCGGTTCGATCTTGGTCACCTCAGCCCCGAGATCGGCGAGGATCTGGGTGCAATAGGGACCGAAGACCACGCTGGTCAGGTCGACCACGCGTACGCCCTCAAGCATGGGCGCTGGGCTGGACAGGCTCAACGGTTGCTCCAGTGCGGCGGCCGCTTCTCGACAAAGGCGGTAACGCCTTCCTTGAAATCCTGGGTGCGCAGGAGGCGGCCGAAGATCGGACCGTTCGCGTCCATGGCCGCCTTGAGCGACTCGATCTCCTCGAGCTTGTTGAGAGCCGCCTTCGAGGCGCGCACGGCGGACGGGGAGTTGGCGATGACAGCGTCCGCCAGGTCACGGGCTGCCTGCAGGCTGCGGCCGCTCGGCGCCAAGGCGTTGATGATCCCGAGCTGCAGCGCGCGTTCGGCGGAAAACGCGCGGCCCGTGAGGATCAGCTCCATCGCGGCCTTGCGGCCAACCTGGCGGGTGAGCCGCTGCACCCCGCCCGCGGCGGCGAAGAGCCCGACGCGAACCTCGGGGAGGGCGAACCTCGCGGCCTCATCGGCGACCGCCAGGTCGCATGCCAGCACGATCTCCAGCCCACCGCCCATCGCCACCCCATTGACCGCTGCGATGACCGGCTTCTCGCGGCCGAAGCGACTGCAGAGGCCGCCGAATCCTGAGCCGGGGATGGTCATGTCCCCGCCCGCCGCTGTGACCTTGAGGTCGTTGCCGCTGCAGAACGCACGCTCCCCAGCGCCGCTGATGATGGCGATCCAGAGTTCCCGATCCCGCTCGAACTCGTCGAAAATCTCGTGCAATTCGAAGTGAGCGGCGCTGTGCAGCGCGTTCATCTGGTCGGGGCGGTCAAGCGTGACTTCGAGGACATGACCCCCGCGTTCCGCCCGGACGTACTTGAACTCGCGATCCAGGAAGCGTCCGGCGCTTGGCGTCCCGACGGCGTCGGAAGCACAGATGTAGTTCAAGCCTTCGTTTTGAATGCGCACCGTCTGGCCGATGGGATCGTCCTTGGCCAAGGCATGCAATGTGGCGCGGTGCCCGCTACGGGCCCGCGCCAGGATCCGCCGGTTGCCGGCCTTCGCCACCACTGTGCCGCGGTGTGGCGAACCCTTGGCATAGGTGACGGTGAAGGTTTCGATTGTCGCCTCGGTGGTCTCGGAGGCGAGCTGCGGGGCGGGTTGTGCATCGAGAGCCGCCTGCAGGTCGGCGCTCGATGCGGGTCGCCACGCATTGACAGGCTTGGTCGAATAGACGCCGGCGGCCTCCTTCGACAGGAAGCCGCCGTTCGCCAGCACGAGGCCGAAGGCCCCGCGGTCCTGTCGAAGACGCCCCGCAAGGCTGGCGATGGCGTGCATCGAATAGTTGTTTCCCGGTCCGCCGAAGAAGGGCAGGCCGCCCGTCACGGTGAGGCTTCGTTCGCGCCAGTCGAGGCCGAGGGCTTCGGCCGCGATGAAGACGGCGCAGGGGAAGCAGCTATAGAGGTCGATGTGCGCGATCTCGCTGGCCGAGACCCCGGCGTTCTCAAGGGCGCGGGCCAGCACCCCCTCCATTGCCCTGGATTTCGACAGGTCGGGTCGTTCCGACACGAACCGGTCCGCGACCTCCGCATAGCCGTGCAGATAGACGAGCCGGTCTTCGGGAACACCCAGACTGCGAGCCTCGGCGAGCGAGGTCAGCACCACCGCCGCGCCCTGGTTCACCGCGTCCTGCGCGACGTGCCATTTCAGGTAGGGGTCCGCCACCGGATAGTTTTCCGCCGACGGGGTCTCCAGGAAAGATGGGCTCCGTTCCACAGGGAACTGTGCGAACGGGTTGGCGGCCGCCACTTTCGAAAAGCCCGCCAACAGTTCGGACATGATGCGGCGGTAATCGTCGCGGCCACGTCCGAGGCGGGCGCGCAGAGCGTGCTCGAACAAGGGATAGGTCTGCGTTGGATAGCCCAGGCCGTTCGCGATTTCGTAGGGCGACAGCATGGCGGGCCCGAGGCCGCGGTCTTCCATCTCACCATCGACCGCTCGGCTCCAGTCGAGTTTGAGGTGACGGCGGGCAGCTGCCTTCATCGCGCCCATCGCCTCCGCGCCGGCGAGTAGGACGGCTCTTGCTTCACCGGCGAAAATGGCCTCGGCGAACTCGTTCACGAGGGCCTGTGGTTGGTGGCCGCCAATCCCCGAATAGAGAGCACGGCGAACCTTGACGCCCAGGTCCGTGGCCAAGGCGCGCGGCGGGTTGCTCTCCGACGGGAAGGGTGCGGTCTGGCCGGAGACGGAATCGAGGATTGTCCGCACGATCACCACCACGTCCAGGGCGGCGACGACGCGCTCGGCTGCGCCGGTGTCCTGTAGCGCGGCCTCCGCCGCGGCCAACCTGACGCTCGCGGGACTGGGCGCCTGGACGGCCTCTGCGCCGTCCCAGTGACTGACCGCCTGGCCGACACCGATCAGAACGGGCGTACGAGGGTCGGTCACGAGAAGCCTTTGAGCTCGCACCAGACGTCCACCGGGTCGCGGGTGGCGCGCCAGCCGTTGATGGGATCTTCCGGGTCGCGGTAGCCCAGCGCCATGCCGGAGAAGACCATGTGGTCCTCGGGAAGGCTGACGGCCTTCGCCACGGACAGCGGATAGCGCGCCCAGAACTCTTGCGGACAGGTGTCGAGGCCGGCCTCCACCGCCAGCAGCATCACGTTCATGAGAGGCAGATTGGCCGGCAGGGCCGGAATCGGACCGCCAACGAATCCCAGGATGAGATGGCGCCCGCCCCATGCAAGGGCGCGGAATGCGGGTTCGAACAGAGGGCCGCATACCGGGTCGAAAACCACATCTGGCCCCGCGCCGCCACAGGCGGCCTTCAGTCGGTCGCGCCATCCCTCGGGGGCCGTACTCAGCGTCTCGTCTGCGCCAAGGCTCTTGCAGAACGCCCGCTTCTCCTCGGCTGAAGCGACGGCGATCACGCGTGCGCCGCCGACCTTTGCGACCTGAATGGCCGCCGCTCCGAACCCGCCTGCCGCGCCGAGCACCACCACCGTCTCGCCAGACTTGACGTCGCCGCGGTCGCGGAGGCCATGCAGCGCAGTAACGTAGTTCATGCGGAACGCAGCGGCCTCGCCGAACTGCATCCGGCTTGGAATCTTGACGACGGATGTGGCGGGCGCGATCACGAATTCGGCGAAGCCGCCGCGAACGGTGGTCATGACACGGTCGCCCACAGCCAAGTCGGCGACGCCATCGCCCCCATCCTCGACCCAGCCACTCACGTCCTGCCCAGGGGTGTGTGGCAACGACGGCTTCACCTGGTACCGTCCTAGTGCGACAAGCGCGTCCACATAGCCCACCCCACAAGCAGCCACCTTCACCAAGACCTCGTCCGGCCCCGGCCGCGGAACTTCAGCGTCGACAACTCGATAGTCGCTGATCGACTCGACCGCCTCAGCCTGAACCTTGCGCATGGCTAACCTCGCTTTTCTCGGGTGACCGCCGCCGGCCAGAGCTTCCTGGTTGAACTTGCCGAGGCGCGTGACCTTTTTACCGCGGCGTTTGGAGCGGCCGGCCGTGCCGACATCAAAAGGCGCGTCGGTCGCCAGCGTCGCTGTTGCGCAACGTTATGCCACGGCCCGTCATTGTCGGTCATCATAAAATGACGGGGGGGAGGCGCCGAACCGATATGCGGCGGCGGACCAGTCGTCCTGTTATATGGAGGGATCGCAGACCAAGGCGGCACTTCGCTCACCCGGTACAAGCGGAGCGACCGCCGTGTATTGCGCGCAACCGTGTCCAGGAGTCTGCATCATGTCTGAAGATGTCGTTTTGGAAATCGAGCCCGGGAGAATTCGAGGCGCTGTGAACCAAGGCGTCGCCAACTTCAAAGGGATCCCCTACGGCTCCGGGGTTGACGGCGCCGGAAGGTGGCGCCGCGCAAAGCCAGTCTCGAGCTGGTCGGGAGTTCGCGACACGCGTGCGTACGGGCCCCGAGCGATCCAAGTCGAGCATCGCGACATCGGAATAACGTCCGACGAGCTTGAGGAGCTGTTACTTCTCGGTGAGCCCGAAAATGACCACTGGAAGGTGCAAAGTGAAGATTGTCTCACGTTAAATGTCTGGAGTTCGAGCCTAGAACGGAACACCAAACATCCGGTAATGTTCTGGTGCCATGGGGGAGGTTACTACGGAGAATGCCCGCCGGTCTGGTGGTTCGATGGCGAGAACCTCGCGAGGGACGGCCAAGTTGTGGTCGTTACAGTCCGCCATCGTCTCGGGACACTTGGCTATCTACACCTGGCAGATCTCCCCGGAGCCGTGGCTTATGAGGACTCCGGCAACATCGGGATGCTCGATCTGGTCGATGCGCTTCGTTGGGTGCGGAATAACATCGAACGATTTGGCGGTGATCCGGACAACGTCACGATTTTCGGTGAATCCGGCGGCGGGGGCAAGGTTTCAGTCCTTATGGCCATGCCCGAGGCGAAAGGCCTTTTTCACAAGGCGATAATACAGAGCGGGCCCCACTTGCGGTCGCCGTCTCGGGAGGAAGCAACCGAGACGGCGACCGCTCTACTGGCGGAGTTGGGCTTGTCACCTAACGACGTCGATAAGCTCGCGCGAATTTCCTCCGAGTGTCTGGTGGCCGCTCAAAAAAACTGCTGAAGCGGATCCGAAAGCCCTGGGACAAACACGGACTTGCTAACTTTGAGCCGGTTGTCGATGGCGCTACGCTACCTGCGAGCCCTTTCCATCCGGTGGCATCGCCGATTGGTAGTGCAGTGCCGCTGATGGTTGGCACTACCGCCACCGAAGCGACGTTTATGACTTGCAGCATCCCGCAGGTTTTCGAGCTGAGCCGACCACTCCTTATCCAGCGCCTCAGTCAGATCGTTGGTGACGACTGCGAGAGCGTGCTCGCTCATTATGAGTCGGCGCAACCGGGCGCAACGCCAAGCGATCTCTTCTTTGCCGTCATCTCGGACTTTATGATGCGAATGAAATCTATCCGGCTCGCTGAGATGAAAAGCGAGCAAAATGGAGCGTCGGTCTACATGTACAAGCTGAACTACCACACCGACGTGCTTGGCGGAAAATTCCGGTCACCACACGCCTTAGATATTCCGCTGGTCTTCCGCCATTATGACAGCGCATACCTCGGCAGCGGCGCCGATCGCTTCTTCCTTTCGCAGCAGATGAGCGGCGCCTGGACAGCTTTCGCGCATACGGGCCGACCTCATCATGCCCTTAGCCCCGTGTGGACGCCGTACGAGACTACGCGTCGAAGCACAATGTGCTTTGGCGTCCCACCGGAGCTGATTAGCGACCCGCAACGCACCGAGCGACTTGCGTGGACTCATTGCACCCGGCCGTGGGGCTGATTACGTCGCGCCGTCCTTTGGTGGCACATTGGCCACGCTGCCGAACTGCGCTGCCGGCATCGCTACGGCGTCTATGGTCTTCCAAATTTTTTCGTGATCTCCACACCATACACCGCGGGCGCGCCGGCGTAGCCAAAATTAACCCCCAACGGGCTGCTGTCGTGGGCGGAGACTTGGGCGTAATATTTTTCAGACGTGATGTTCTTACCAAACAACGCGATATCAGTATCCCAACTGTCCAAGTGCAATTCGACGCGAGCATTCAGCAACCCGTACGCCCCCTGAGTAACGTTATCTCGATTGATAGCTTCAGGACTCAATACCGTTTTTCCTTTCCAATCGTAGTCTAGTTGCGCCGATGCTTCGCCAAACTTAGTCGGTACTTTGTAGTGGGCGCTAAGACTCCACATCCACTTGGGCACCGCGAATGGTTCATTCGACCGGTCACCGGTAAAGTCGACAAAATGCTCATAGTGCGCATCCGTTAACGCCGCAGAACCCCTCAATGTTAGAGCGTCGCCAACGACAAGGGCGCTTTCGAATTCGAGGCCTTTGATCGTCGCTGAGGCCGCATTCGTAACGGCTGAGCCAACATTTCCGTCGGCCGCAACAAAGCCGGTCGTAACTTGAAGATTCGAGTAGGAATCATAGTATCCCGACAAGTTCAACCGAAGGCGGTGATTGAAAAGCTCTGATTTAACGCCGGTCTCGTACTCTATGTTGGTTTCTGGCTTAAAGGGCGCAAATGTCTCCGCTTCCACGGCGCCACCGATATTCTCGCCCCCACTTCTATATCCCTGCGATATTTTCGCATAACCCAGAATATCGGGAGCAAATTGATAGTCCAACGAGACCAACCAAGAAGGCTCGGAAAACGTGTCACGAAACTTCCGCGGACACTGAGCGGCTCCCAGGTCGGTTGACACAACACCTGGGGCGGGCGTCGCGCACGTGACGACTCCGGCCCCATTGGTGGTGTACACATTATCATTGGCCTCACGAGCATCGTAAGAGTCTCGGGCACCGCCGGTAAGGCGCAAACCAGGCAGAAACTCCCAGGTCCCCTGCGCGAAAGCAGCCAGGCTCGTATTGTGAATTCCTGCCGATGGCCCGGTGGCGGTGCCTGGATTGAGCGTCGGGAGGATGGTTATGACTTCAACATCGCTACCGTCCTCCTGGCCGCCATACACTCCTCCAACCCAGTTAAACGTCGAAGAAGAGCCCAGGATCTGAAACTCCTGGCTGTAGTATGTGTCGTTGGCCGTGAGGTCGTCAGTGAAGAACGGCACTGAAATGGGGCTGCTAAACGCCGACGATCGGCGGAATCCTTGCACACCGGTGATGGATCGGAACTGCAAATCGAAAGGAAGCTTGGCGGTGATATTGAGCGAGGTATCCCATTTTTCCACACTGGAACCACTTGGTTCGGTTCCGGTGTTATTGTAAAAGTCTGTCGAAGATCGTTGAATAGCATCTTTTAAATACGCGACGGATTGGGGAATGGTGAGCCTCGTTTCTGCCCGGACTTCCAAAGGAAGGACTCCTCCCTCCGGAAGACCTCCGCCAGCTGCCGACAGGCCAATCAACTTGACAATAGCTCCTCCTGAGTCATTTTTCTCGTAGTGCGCCGATAGCACTGCTTCCAGGTCATTGCCGAATTGTGTACGGAATTTTGCACGATAATACTGGCTGTCTTCAGACTCAAGCCGCTGGCCGACGCCATTGTGTCCGTACCCGTCACTGCCGCCCCGCTGGATAACGAAGCGGAAGGCGGAACTCTCAGAAATGGGCACGTTCTGGATGGCGACAACGTTCCAGGCGCCATAGTTTCCGCCGGTCACATCGACGGAGCCACCGGACTCTTGGGTCGGATTCTTTGAAAAAATGCTCATTGCTCCGGCAGTCGTGTTACGGCCGTAGAGCGTCCCCTGCGGGCCCCGCAACACCTCAATCCGGTCAAGGTCCACCAGGGCTCCTTCCATGCCGATCGTGCGGGGGTTGTAGACGCCGTCGATATACACGCCCACCGACGCATCAACCGCTAAAGTTACGTCCCTCTGTACGCGTCCGCGCATATTGATCGATAGCGACTGAGGGTCATCGACCGCGGGCTGCAAAAACAAGCTTGGGACTTGCCCCATGACGTCTACGAGGGTCTTGACGGATTGTTCCTTGAGCTCCGCTCCGTTGAACGCGGAGATAGCCAACGGAACTTTTTGAAGCGGCTCACTAGTTTTGCGAGCTGTGACGACGACCTCGCTAAGACTTGCTTGGTCGGCGGCAAGATCTGCCTCGGCCTTTGGCGGGATCTGTTGCGCGTACGCAGGTCCCGCGCAAATCGCGGCGCAGGCAAATAACATCGATCGAAAAATCATAGCGCATCCCCCTTTGTTTCATTTTTGTGTGGGCGCAGCCCAACAGAGCCGGGAAATGGCGTGACTATGCTTTGCGTCTGACTTGCCAACTTAGTCTCCCCCATCCACTGGCTTAGGCTTCAAGCGACGTCCATATAACAGGACGACTGGTCCGCCGCGGCATATCGGTTCGGTGGCCCCCCCCTGTCACTTTGTGATGACCAACAACGACGGCGGGTGGCATAACGTTGCGCAACGACGCTGGCGACCGAAGCGCGCTTTGATATCGGCACGGCCCCAACTCGCCGAAGCGCTGGTTGACTAGTCGGTAAACGAGGGACGCAACTGTGCAGAAAATCAAGTTCTCAGAAAATGCGCGCGGGCCGCTCGACGGCGTGCGGGTGCTCGACCTTAGCCGCCTCTACGTCGGCAACCTGATCACTCACCATCTCGCCGATTTCGGCGCCGATGTGCTGAAAATCGAACAGACTGACGTCGGCGACTCGACCCGTGCTCTCAGGGATGGCGGCTACGCCGTCTCTTGGAAGATTTCGTCGCGGAACAAGCGAAGTCTTGCGATCGACTTAAAGCACAAGGACGGCGTCGCCGCGCTGCTCGAGCTGGTCCGTGACGCCGACATCCTGGTGGAGAACTTTCGGCCGGGCGATCTGGAAAAATTCGGCCTGGGGCCCGACGTGCTGCATCGGATCAATCCGAAGCTGGTTGTCGTACGAATTTCCGGCTGGGGCGCCACCGGACCCTATCGCCAGAAGCTCGGCTTCGGCACTTTGATCGAGGCGTTTTCCGGTTTCGCCGCAAAGAGCGGCGTTGCGGGCGGTCCGCCGCTGCTGCCATCCTTAGGTTTGGCCGATACCATTTGCGGGCTGACCGGCGGCATCGCGACCATGGTGGCGCTGCGCGAGGCGGAGCGCGAGGGCGGCCGCGGTCAGGTCATCGACCTGTCGATCCTGGACACCATGGTCGCGGTCCTTGGCAAAGATCCAGCGGCGTACGTCCTCACCGGCCAATTGCCGGAACGCCTCGGCAGTCGCAGCACCATCGCAGTGCCGCGCAACCTTTACCCCACGCGCGACGGTCACTTCATCGCGCTGGCGGGCTCGACGCAGACGATGGCCAAGAAGATTTTTGCCGCGATCGGCCGAGCGGAGCTGATCGACAATCCCCGCTACAGCGACAATGACGCGCGGGTGCGGCATGTCGACGAGGTCGACCAAATGATCGAGGCATTCACGCTGGAACGCACGCTGGCGGAGAACCTGGCTCATTTCGAGGAATGGCAGGTCACCGTAGGGCCGGTAAATGACGTGGCCATGCTGCTCGCCGACCCGCATATCATCGAGCGCGGGGTGATCGTCGAGGTCGACGACGAGGAGACCGGCGCGATTCTGATGCCGGCGCCGCCGGTGCGATTGTCAGAGACGCCCGCCACGTTCCGGCGTCCGGCGCCGAGACTCGGTGAGCATTCGCGTGATGTCCTACGCGAGCTCGGATGGAGCGATGATCGCATCGACGGTCTCGTCGCCACCGGCGTCGTCAACGTTTAATGCCAGGAGCCAAGGCCTCATCGCCACTGGTGTCCAATGGCGCCGCTGATCTGAACCGCCACAGTTCGACCCGTCAGCGCCAAGTCCTGGAAACATCTCGCGCGCTTACTTGACTGCGCAATATGGAGTCATCGATGTTCGAATGGCAGAACACGCCGCACAGATGTATCACGGTCCGGCTCGGTTCATCTCTGCGCGATTTTTATCAGGCCCTTGAGGATTTCGACAACGCGCCGGAGGCGCGGGTCGCGATCGTTGTTTCCGAGGAGGGCGCCACTGCTCGCGATGGTGAGGTCATCCCGCGGGAACGCTACAGGCCACGCAAGCCGGTGATCATGGCGTTGCGAGGACTCCAAAGTGGCTCCTCGCTCGGAGCGCTTCTATCGATCAGCGGAATGCGGGTCGCCTCTTCAAACGCATCATTTGGCAGCGCCGACATCAGGTCTCATGACCCGGCGCCAGGCATGTTGCCCTACGCAGTTTGGTCAGCTCTTTTCATGACGCATAGCCTGCTTACGGCACACACTGCGCTCGGCTGGAATATCATCAATGAAGTGATCGAGGACCCTCTGCTCGAGACACGGGCCTTTGAACTTGCCGCCCGTCTGACAGAGATCTTGCCGCGCGCGCCTGTCCTGGGAAAAGAAGCCCAAGCACTCAGCGAGTTCATCAACGGCAATCCGCTCATCGCCTATGGCTTCGGTGCCTATGTCCTATGTGCACATCATGTTTTCCCGTACGAGGAAACTCAGGCCGTCGCGCGCCGCCGTCGGCCAAAATTACGGAGTTCGAACAATGCCGGGTAGCATCAGTTGGGTCGAGCGAGACCAGATCGCCATTATAACGATCGAGGGAATTAACCAATACAATCCCCTGAGTGACCCGATGATAACCGACTTGCATGACATGTTTCGCACCCTCGACGCGCGATCCGACCTTCACGCCGCCGTGCTTACGGGAGGCGGCGGCGCGCATTTCAGCGCCGGCGGTGACCTAAAAGAGGGAGCCGATGAACTTAATAGACAGCACGCCAAGGAGCGAACGGGGGGCCAGTTCGCTGTCTACAACGAAGCAGATGGCAAACGGCTGGAGAGGAGAGACTACTGGTTTCCGCGCGACACCGCACCCTTGAGCATTCGTATGCGGTTGGCCGCGGGCTTTGGCACCAAAACTCCCGTGGTGGCTGCGATCAATGGCGTGTGCCTTGGCGGCGCACTCCTGGTGTTATGTTGTCACACGTCCATCCGTATCGCCGGCGACGACTGTCTGATTTGTTCTGTTGGACCGCACTTCGGAATTGGCGGGACCGGGCAGTTCGCGCGCCAAGTAGCGGCGACGACGGAGGCTTGGCTTGCCGCCGGCGAATTTTTGGATGCCGGGGCCGCGCTTCGCGCTGGTTTCGTCAACGAAGTCGCGCCTGCTGCTGAAACGCTGAACCGCGCCATTGCCGTAGCGCAGCTGATCGCAAGGAATCCCCGCATTGCGCTTGCCGCCGAGAAGCGCCCGCTGTTGGCCGTGCCTCCTACCGTTCCGCAATGGGCCACCGCGGCGCAGGCCCGGATCATGATGGCGCTCGCCTGTCTGGACAGCGAGACTGAACAACTGCCCGCAGGCGACTTTGAGGGCTCACAATGACAATCGAGTTGCGAGGTGACGTGGCGATCGTCCGCATTTCCGGTAAGGGCCCGGAGAATCGCCTCACTCCAGGCGGATGCTTATCGCTCTATGCTGATTTACGCGAGGCGGAGAGAAGCGACGCGGTGCGGAGCATCGTTCTGTCGGGTGGGCCCGAGGCCTTTTGCGCTGGCTTTGACGATGCCGCAGTCGTGGAGATGAAGCGTGCGATCGCCGCAGTAACTCCGTTCGTCGATGAAGCAATCGGTGCAACCGCCATCAGCCATCCTACCTATCTTTCGGCATTTCCGACTTTGTTCAGCGGACGTCCAAGCAAGCCGTCGATCGCGGCTATAAGTGGAGCTTGCCTTGGATTTGGGTTCGCCATAATGGGCCTCCACTCGGATGTTCGGTTGTGTACGCCGGACGCGCGATTCGGCTTCCCGGACACCCTGACCGGAATTGCCGGTGGAATCGCCGCGGCCAGTGCGTTGCGCATGCAAGTTTCCTCCATCCACCTTAACTGGTTGGTGGAGACGGCGAGCACCGTGAGCGCTGACGACGCGGTTCGAATCGGTCTCGTGAACGACATCGTATCTTCGAGCGAGCTGGAGACGCGAGCCTTCGCCCTCGCTAAGGACGCAGCAGATCGCTACGAGTTGTGTCGAGAAGCAAAATCAAAATGGTGGCACGGTGATGTCGGCTTTCCTCATCAGGGATGGCCGCTAACCGCAACGCGGCTTCAGCGATCGGATACTTGAATTGAGACGAGGGGAACTTCTCATGCAAGCCGGAAGCCATTCTGAAGGCCAAATCGAAAGCGTCGTCTACAAAGTCGCGTGGCGAGTAATGCCGCTCATGGTGATCGGGGTATTCTTTAATTTCGTGGATCGCGCCAACCTGAGCTTTGCGGCCAATACAATGAACCGCGACCTTGGTTTCAGCCAGACGGTCTATGGCTTTGCGGCGGGCCTGTTCTTCCTTGCCTACTTGATCTTCGGGATTCCGAGCAACCTGATGTTGCAGCGTTTCGGAAGTCGCATCTGGTTCGCCCGGATCATGATCACCTGGGGTTTGATATCAAGTGCTACCGCGCTGGTCTCGAATGCACTTGAGTTGAATATCGCGCGTTTCGCTCTCGGGATGGCGGAAGCGGGCTACGCGCCGGGCATCCTTGTCTTCTGCAATATATGGTTCCCGCAGAAATATCGGGCCCAAACGATGTCATTTGTCTTTCTCGCGCCGTCGATTGCGGGAGTGATTACAGCTCCGATCTCCGGCTTCATTCTCGAGCTCGATGGCGCCATGGGATTCAAGGGCTGGCAATGGCTGTTCTTTCTCGAGGGATTGCCGACCGTTGTATTGGGCTTCATCTTCCTCTGGCTCTTCCCAAGCCGGCCGGCGGACGCGAAGTGGCTCACAAAGGAAGAGTGCACCACACTGACGGAAGCCGTCGAACGGGACAATCGCGAGGCGGAACGGATCGGCGGCAGCTCACTCGTGCAAGCGCTACTGAATATGCGTGTCATCCTGCTTTGCCTTGCCAATATGTTGGTGGCCGCCTGCATTGCCGTGACGTTCGCCTTTCTTCCCCAGATCATCAAGGCAACCGGCGCCATCGCGACGGCGTCGAGTTTTCTGGCGACCATTCCTTACCTCTCCGGCGCCATCGCGGTCTGGATTGTTGGGGGTTTGTCGAAGCGCTATAGCGCCCACGATATCATGGCACCCCTGGCGAGCGGCATGGCGGGCCTCGGTTTCGCTGGAACGGCCATCCTTGGCACCTCGCCGTGGGCCGTGGCGACGTTGACGGTGTGCGCCTGCGGCGTCTCCGCGTTCGTGCCCTTGTTCTGGGCCCTTCCGCAGAAATATCTGACGGGGACTTCGGCGGCTGTCGGCTTCGCGTTGATCAATTCCGTCGCCGGGCTTGGCGGCTTCTTCGGCACGACAATTTTCGGATGGGTCACCGACCTGACCGGCAACTACAGTCGCTCGCTCTGGTTGTCTGCCGGGGCAGCGGCTCTGGCCGGCTTGCTTTGCATTGCCGCGGCGCGGATCCCGTGGACCTCGGCGCGCCGTGGCATCGCCGTCGGCCTGAGCAGGACCTTGGACTGAACCTTCGGCTGGATTTCGACGATCACCTCCTCGACGATCGTGATCAGGCACCGCTGCCGCGCGGACGCGCCGAGGAACCCGAACTCGAGATGAGCCATAGTTTCGCCCGTCGCCATGCCAAGCAACTCACCCGTTATGAGACGGGTGAACAGAAAACCGAAGAGATCCACTGCGCGCCTAGGCTCGGCGAGATTCTCAATCAATCGCTCCAAGCCTCGATGATGCCCGCTGACCAATTGATCGATTCGCGCATGCAGACCTTTGAACGGGCCGTTATGCGCGGGCAATACAAGCACATCGTCCGGGACACGGTGCTGGAGGGCATTGAGCGACACGAGCCAGTCGTTAATGGGTCCGCCTCCGGCTCTGTCGGATGCACCGAGACGTTTGACGTGATCCGGGGTAATACTTAGTCACTGGGTAAGGGGACTGCCATGCTTGTGGAAGTTTTTCGAGGAGGTCTTCCTGCATCTACGTTCCCCGGCGGCCGCGTGACGCGAAGGCCAAGAGAAATTGCTAGGGCGTACTTGACCTCCAACGACTTCCGGTGGCAGCCAACCGTTTGAGGGGCACCTGTGGGGGCATCTGCAGAAACTGAGAGATAGAATTGCTGTGAAAATAGATACTTAGACTGCGGGTTCGGTGGCCAGCCGTCCCACTTCCGCAGACTTCCCGGGACGTCCGCCGACGTCCGGGAAACCCGAAGAAAAGCAAGCAACTCCGGGGAAACTAATGGAAAAGCAGCGTTTTGATCGTCCGCAGACGTCCTGAACTGCTCCTGGACAGCCACCCCTAAACGGGGCCTAATCGGGGCCTTTTGAAAAAACCCAAAAGCGAGGCCCCCAAAGTGATCGAATATCTCGGGAGAATGGCTGTCAGAACGACTTCGCTTGGGCCGAAAATGGCCGTTGGTTCGAGTCCGACTCGCGCCACCAAAAGCGTTCAACTCATGCTAACGGCCTTGAACTCGCCGTCATGATGCCTGCGCGACGGGGGAGGGCAGCAGCGGTTCGGTCGCCACGCGGGTCCGCAGCCGTACGTTGAGCGCGTCTAATCTTGGCCGCACGCTCGAGCGTGATGCCGAAATATTCGCTTCGCTCATCGCGAGAAACCTGCGTCTCGCGCACACCCAGACGATGCCGCATGGTATGCCATTGCGGCGCGATTGACGAAAAGCCGAAGGAAATTCAAGCTCGTGCCCGGCGGTCGGTGCGGCGATCAGGGCGGCGGCGCCGAGATCACCACCACCATGATGATCATGGCGCCGCCGGCCATCATGATGGTGGCGCTGCAGGCGTGAGCCGTGTGATCACCATGCTCACGCCGCAGCGGCTTCGGCTGTCTCGCGGCGCATGGTCTCCTCGGCCGCTTTCACTAAGAAAGCCGAACGTGAATCGACGTGATGACTGGCAACATAGGCGTCAATGCGTCGCAACGTGAGCGCCGGCACCGTGATGTTGATTTTCTCGGCGGGTCCAAAGAAACGCTCGACCTCGACATCGACAATGCCCCATGTCCAACCTTGGTATTCCTCATCCGCCTGCCATTCACTCATGGCTTTTGCCACAGGCAGATCCTTTTTCTCTTCAGCCAAGATTTCACAGTGAACTTTGATGGCCTCGCGCGCGTTGTCGAAGGCTTCCTCGACCGTGTCGCCGGCGCTAAAGCAGCCCGGAAGATCCGGAACTACGACGCCGAACGCTGTCTTCTTCGTTCCTGCCTCGATTGCAATTGTGAATTTCATTTTAAACCTGCCTGCTTGAGTATCTTCTCTACCAAACCTGTGCCTAAGTCCTTTTTCGGGTGGGGTACCGATAGATGACCTGGTTTCGTTGCATGCTTGAAAATGTGATGGCTGCCTGCCACACGATCCTCGTACCAGCCCGCATCCTTGAGCACCCGAACAAGGTCCCTGCTGTTCATGGTGGGTATAATACCTACCGATACTGGCATAGTCAACACTATACCCACCGCGATCTTGACGCCGAATTGCCTTCAAATTCCTCCTTTAGGAGCCTGACTGACTGTTTTGGTCGAAATCAGCGAATTAGGGCAGTCTCGCAGCCGGCAATGAATTTTCGCTTTGAGCTAGAACTGGGCTGAGAGGCCCCCGCTTAGCGGAGGCATTCTCCGGTCCGGCGAATTTGTACGGGCAAATATTCTATGTGACCGGCGGTGTCGGGGATCGCGAACTGTATCGGGATCCCGTGAAGACGCAAAACCTTTTCGACCGGATTGAATCCTGGGTGCCGGAACTACCTTCTGATTACGATCCCGGATGGCATTACCGAAGACGATCTAGCGAAACTGCGCGAAATTGAGCGCATTGGGAAGCCGGAGATGCCGCCGGAAAGACCATTTTATTTACTTACGCCAGATGACACCGTCGTCCTTAGGATGCACAAGCAGTGCACGGACACCCATGGTATCCGCCCGATGCGTGCGTCGCGGTAGCGCTTCCTTCAGCAGCGCCGACCCGTGGCGGCTCCTAGGTCCATTTGAGAAAACGGTGCTGCAGGGTATTGCACGAAAAAATGAATGCCCGGAGCTGCGCGCCTCAGTTTTCCGCACGCATGGCGTCGTGTATGACCCGTTCCGCAGGGCTGAGAATCCTGATATGTTGGATTGATAGTGACAGCATATATGCTATCATTACGCCGTGGATATTTCGCGGGTTATTGTGGATAGCAACGTACTGGTGTCCGCTTTCACGAGCGCGGAGGGCGCTTCGCGGCAGGTGCTACGCCGTGTGCTCAACGGCGAGGCTGAAGCGTTGATCTCGCTGCCGCTGTTTGCCGAGTACGAGGCGGTGCTCGGTCGGCCCGAGACACAGCGGCGCTGTCCGTTAACTGCGATGGAGCAAACCCAACTGCTCGATGCTTTTTTGTCCCGGACGCGGCTCGTCGAGGTGTATTACCGTTGGCGACCGAACTTGCCAGACGAAGGTGACAATCACGTACTGGAGTTGGCCGTTGCGGCGGGCGATGCGCCGATTGTGACGTTTAATCGGCGGGATTTCCGGAGTGGTGAACTGCGTTTTCCGGGGATCATCGTCCAGACGCCGGGAGCGTGGCTGAAGTCGCTAGCACCTTTGAAGGAGTAGAACCATGTCGACACTGACCATCCGTTTGCCTGCTACCAAGCATCAGCGGCTCAAGGACTTCGCGCGGGCACGCGGTGTAAGTCTGAACAAACTGGTAGAGGAGTGGGCCACCGTAGCGCTCGCACAGCTTGATGCCGAGAACCATTATCGGCTGCGCGCCACACGGGGTCGACCAGAGGTGGGCCTAGCGCTGCTCGATAAGCTCGACCGCACGCTCGGACGCCGGTCGGCGAGAAAGAAAGCCACGGGTTAGAGTGCCGGCCGGGGCACAGGAAAGCTCAGGGGGCGATAATCCTAGACAAGCTCGCGGGGACCCTCGGTAGCGCGGGGGTGTGAGTGAGACAAAGATCAAATTCCGCTCAGCTATGCAGTGATTAATCCTCATGAGGAAAATTTATCGGTGAACGGACACTTGCCGACCCGCCCGTAGCGATGTCCAATATCAGAGAACTTGTGCGTCATACTGCGTTGGCACGACGATTAACGTTTCAGGAGAACACATGCCTAAGTACGCGCTATCGGCACGCGGCAATAGGTTCCGCTCCGTCACCCGCGGTACGGGATATGCTCAAGCGCCGATTACTAAGTCGCGGTGCCGGTGACCTTTGATCGCCCAGAACCGTAAGCGGTTCAGCTACCTGCTTGTGGGAACTCCTGAGACCGCCGCCGCCGACCGTCGACCACCGCGAAACGCCAGACTCGTAAGCGGGGCAACCATTAGCCACTGCACGATCGTGAAGGCCGATTCAATGAGCATAAACCTCGGCACGGAACTCATGATGTTCTTGGCACCCACGGCGAGCGTTGTGAAACTCCAGGAAATCATCGCCCCCAAGACTGCGTATTTAAAAATCAGCGCTCCCATCGATGAGGGCGCAGTAGCAAACATGCCGTCGTAAATCCATGCAAAGAGCACGGACTGGACCAGCATGGACGCAAACCCGAGCGGGATGATGATGTCGGCGCGGTAAATGGCGAGTAACTCGTAGTAGTCCTTGAACACAACCAAGTGCCAGATAAAACCCAGCGCAAAGGTTGGCACCAGATACGCAAGGATGGCGAGGGAATAGCGTTTGCTCATCGACGGGTTCTCCTTTTGGTTGTCTTTTGCTTCTTCGGAGTTGCCTTGCGTGTGGGCTCGGTCTTCTTCGGAGGCATGCTTCGATTGTGGCGTAACGCGCTCTGCACCCAGGAATGGACGGTGCGCGCGTCGGTCGGTGGGGGGTCCACGTAGACGTAGCCCGTCATGACTCGCCCTCGCATCTCCATCGCCCGAGTCCCTGGTTGCTTCACTGCTTTGTCGTGT
>DASXYI010000001.1:0-2117 GCA_036502605.1 Steroidobacteraceae bacterium | reverse complement strand
GCCGCGCTGGTCTTCGTCTCCGTCAGAAAGAACGATATGCCGGCGAATGCGAGCACTCCCAGGGGGACGTTGATATAGAATACCCATCGCCAGCTGTAGTGATCGGTCAGCCAGCCGCCGATCACCGGCCCCAGCACCGGCCCGACCATCACCGATACGCCGAATACGGCCATGGCGGACCCGCGTTCTTCGGCCGTATAGATGTCGAGCAGGACGGACTGGCCAAGCGGAACGAGCGCTGCGCCGAAGAATCCCTGTAGCAATCGGAAAGCCACGATCTGAACCAGCGATTGCGCAATGCCGCACAGCACGGAGGCTGCTACGAAGCCGACGACAGCCACGATCAACACGCGCTTGCGGCCGAATCTGTTGGCAAGAAACCCCGATGGCGGAGTCATGATGGCCGCGGCCACGATATAGGAGGTCAGCACCCAGTTGATCTGATCCGCGCTCGCCGACACGCTGCCCTGCATATAGGGCAGCGCGACGTTGGCGATCGTCGTATCCAGCGCCTGCATGATGACGGCGAGGATGACGCACAGAGTAACCGCGGGCCGGTTGATCGGCTGCCGATTCGCGGAGGCATCAGCCATGTTCAGCTCTTCGATCCAAAGAGGCCGGTCATGAAACCGGGAAATCCGCGGGCATGTCCGGTGTCGACATTCACCTCCACGCTCATGCCGACGCGCAGCGGTGGCTTGCCGGGTGCATTGTTGACGAGGATGCGCATCGGAATGCGCTGGACGACCTTGACCCAGTTCCCGCTGGTATTCTCCGCCGGCAGCAACGAGAAGCTCGAGGCGGATGCCGGACTTATGCTGTCGACCGTTCCGGCCCATTGCTCGCCCGGATAGGTATCGACGTCGACCGTGACTTTCTGTTCGGGCCTGACATAGGTCAGTTCGGTCTCCTTCGGGCTCGCTTGAACCCAGACATGATCGGTCGAGACGATGTTGAAAGCGGTTGCCGCCGCGGCGAGATACTGGCCGGGCTGCAATGAGGGCACGTTGGTGACGATGCCTGCGAACGGCGCGTGCACCACTGTGTGGGCAAGCTGGCGCGCAGCCTCGTCACGCGTGGCCACGGCATCCTTGTATCTTGGATGGTTTTCGATGGGCGCATCGGGATCGCCATTCAGGTTGGCGGCGATGCCGGTCTGCTGTTGTTGCAGCGAGGCGAGCTTTTGCTGCGACCCCTGCAAGGTGTTGCGGGCGGCATCGAAGGTGGCCTTTGGCGTAAAGTTGGTGGCGAGCAATTGTTCCTGGCGCTTGAAGTTGACCATGTTGAAGTCGACATCTTTCTGCGCCTGTTCGACCTGGGCCTGCATGTTGCGGTAGCTCGCCTGCAGCGCAACGAGATCATTTCGCGTATTTCCGATCTGAGCCTCGGCGCGATCCAGCGCCAGTTGAAACTGCAAGGGGTCCAGCTTGAACAGGATGTCGCCCTTTGCGACCTTTTGGTTGTCGTGAACCAGGACTTGCGTGACGATACCGGCGACATCGGTCGACAATCCGACCATATCGGCCTGGACGTACGCATTATCCGTCGACATGACGGCGCCGCCGGTCACATAAAAGTAGCCGCCGACCACAAGCGCCACCGGCAGCAATGCGAACAGCAGCGGGCGGCGCAACGATTTCTTCGGGGTTACCGAACTCGCCGCCGGGGCGGCGAGAGGCGGTTCAGACGGCGGTCTCGCTGCGGGTTTATGATCGTCCGGCTGGACTTTCGCTGTCGGCCTGACCACCCCGCCCGGGTTCGAACCCCTGGACTCCGGCGCAGGGCGCGTCAGATGACGAATCTTGTCCTCGGCACCGCCATCGATTTCTTCGACGTCCGTAAAGCTTGTATCTGGGTTGGTTTCGTATCGACTAGTCATGACTTTGTTCTTTTCTTTCCACGCATGCGGCAACCAGTTTTTCGCGTCGGGCGCCTACCGCACAGCCCCGATGGCCTGTGCCAATCCCGCGGCCGTCGTGATGGCGGCCTGCCGCGGAAAGACCTTCTCCAGCAGCACCCGGTGCGTTTCCTCGTCGCCGTCAGAACAGCAATCGCCGACGACCAGCAGCCGGTAGTCCGCATCGGCGGCATGGCGCAGGGTCGAGAGTACGACGCCG